>JANNPZ010000049.1:0-3411 GCA_031400505.1 Paracoccaceae bacterium
CGCAAAGATGGCGGATGTACGCGCGCTTGGGGCGGATGAAGTCATCGACCGGGGCACAAATCCGGCCGCTGCGTTGGGTGGCGACTCGGTCGATGTCGTGGTCGATAATGTTGCGGGCACAGGATTCGGCGCGATGCTGGATGTGCTTGCGCGCGGCGGAAAATATGTCTCCTCCGGCGCAATAAGCGGGCCAGTTGTCGAACTCGACATGCGGAAGTTCTATCTAAAGGACCTCACCTTGATCGGCTGCACAGGATGGGATGAGCCGGTGTTCCCCAACCTGATTTCCTACATCGAGCGTGGAGAAATCCACCCGCTTTTGGCCAGAACATATCTGCTTGATGAGATAGCCACCGCGCAGCAGGAGTTCTTGAAAAAATCGCATGTTGGCAATTTTGTTCTCATCCTGCCTCAGGTCTGAGGCGACAGGTGGACCGTCGGCGCTTTCAGACAGTCGAAACTTCACGGGCACATTGGCACGCACAAGGCATCGCCCTGTAACAATGAGCTGAACAAGAGCGACGCGACTGAGCGTCTGCTTCGCGCGAGTGGTCATTGATGTTGGAACGACGGCTTTGGGCCGCGAACTGCCATTCATGCGGCCCACACAAGTGATCGCGCGGGTGCGTGCCTGATCGCAGGTCAGAACCGTAATGGACCCGAGGCTCATCCGGCGCGCACGTCGCCCGGCGCGAAACTGCACCGCAAAGCTTTTCCGCCCGCTGGGTATCACAAGCAGGCCAAAGCCAGGGATCCCTTCGTCCCAAAGGAAGAACTCGGTCGCCTGCGGCTCGACAGCGTCGATGATGCGTTTGGTCAGTTTCGGCATTCGGCGATCCTGTGAGGGCTAATGGCTTGCCTCTACAAATGGGGATCAGCTCTGAACAGCCAATTAACACATTGAAATAGCGTAATAAAAGGAAAAGGCGCGTAGAGGGCGTGACTGTCGAGCTGCCCGTCGCGACTGCCAGAGTGTTCGTGATATCGAAGCAGTACCGGCGTTTCACTCCGAACCGGCCGCTGTTAGGATGGGTCCGAATTCATACGGATTTCCAATGGCATCGAAGACCACCCTGAATGCAAAGAACCTCGAGACGCTGGGTGCAGAGCGCCTGGCAGACCTGTTGATCGAAATCAGCACCGGATCGGCGGTGGCCAAGCGGCGGCTGCGACTGGAACTGGCGGGGGCGCAAAGCCCGAAAGAAGCCGGGCGCGAGGTGGCCAAACGGCTGACCAGCATCGCGCGGGCGCGCAGTTTCGTGAACTGGCAGAACCGCAAGCCGCTGGTCACTGATCTGGAAAGCCAGCTTCGGGCGATCCGCGAACAGATCGCACCCGCCGACCCGACCGAGGCGCTGGCGCTGACCTGGCGTTTTATGCAGATCGCCACGCCGCTGTTCGAGCGGTGCGATGACAGCAGCGGCATCGTCATTGGCGTGTTTCACGATGCCTGCGCGCTGCTGGGCGAGATCGCACTTGCAGCCGGAACGCCTCCCGAGGCGTTGGCCGCTGCGGCAGTCGAGGCTTTGCGCGACAATGGCTACGGCCAATATGACGGCCTCATCGGCATCCTTACCCCAGCACTGGGGGCGGAGGGGCTCGCGCATCTCAAGGCGCGTATCGAGGCGCTGGCGGCGACCCCGATTCCCGTGCCGCCGAAGGGTGAATGGGAGGCGGTGGGCTATGGCAGCGGCGGCGCCACCTATGCGCACCAGATGGAAGAACGCTCCCGGCAAAGCCTGGTGCGGATGGCGTTGAAGGACATTGCCGATGCGATGGGCGACGTGGACGCCTTCATCGCCCAATACAATCCCGCCACGCGCAAGGTACCGAAGATCGCCGCCGACATCGCGGTGCGGTTGCTGGCCGCTGGCCGGGCAGGGGACGCGTTGGCGTTTCTGGAGCGGGCCGAGTTCGGGGGTCGCGCTTGGGTGCCGGAGGAATGGCAGACGGCCCGGCTGGATGTGCTGGAAGCGCTTGGCCGGTCGGACGAGGCGCAAGCGTTCCGGTTGGAGTGCTATCACCGCAGCCTCGCTGCCGATCACCTGCGCGCCTATCTGAAGCGCCTTGCGGATTTCGACGATGTCGAGGCCGAGCAGCAGGCGATGGCCCATGCCGTTGCCTACCCTGAGCCCCTTTCGGCACTGCATTTCCTGATCCACTGGCCCACGCTCGACCGGGCAGCGCAGCTGGTGCAACAACGTTTCGACGAGTTGGACGGTGATCGCTACGAAATCCTGACCCCGGCCGCTGAGACCCTGTCGGCGCGCTATCCGCTGGCCGCCTCGCTGGCATTGCGGGCGATGATCGACTTCACGCTGAACGCCGGAAGATCGAGCCGCTATCAGCATGCAGCACGGCACCTTGCGGAGTGTGAATCGCTGGCCAGTCAGATCGAGGACTTCGCGACCTTCGAATCCCACGCCAGCTATGTCGCACGCCTGAAGCGCGAGTACGCCCGAAAGTCCGGCTTCTGGGGGCACTTCGCATGAGCCTTCGCGAGGGAGGGTGTCCATGCCGTTGACCTTTCTCGTTTTCCTCGGGTCGGTCCGCGACAGCACACCGCCGCGCCCGGCCCGGTTGGGCTTGCGCGTGGCACGGGCTTGTGTGGCTAGTCTTGCGGCCGACGGCCACGAGGCCGTTCTGATAGACCCGCTGGGCTTAGATTTGTCCGGACCGTTCAAGCCGCATTTTTCGTATGCGAAGGGAAAAGCGCCCGAAGCCCTGGAGGATCTGGCACGGAAGATCGACGCGGCCGATGGCTACGTGATGGTCAGCCCCGAATACAACCACTCCATGAGCCCGGCCCTTGCGCATCTGCTGAACCACTTCGGCAGTTCGCTCTATTCCTACAAGCCAAGCGCAATCGTGACCTATTCTGCAGGCCAGTGGGGCGGGGCGCGGGCTGCGGTAAACATGCGCACGTTCCTGTCTGAACTGGGTTGTCTGCCGGTCTCGGCGATGATCCACATTCCGAAGGCGCAGGAGGTGTTCCTAGAGTCGGGCGACTATGGGATTGATGTCGATGCTGTCGGGTGGAAGGGATACCTAGGTCGGACCTTCATGCAACTGGTCTGGTGGGCGCATGCTGCCCAAGATCAACGTGGGAACACCAGAGCAGACCAACCTGACGCGTTCGCGCGCGACCCGTCGCAGCGCAATGCGCCTTGGCGCCGGGTTGAGACAGAGCCGCCACCGTGAAATGGCAGAAACGATTTCGCCGACGCAGTTACCAAAGTTCAGTGGACAGGATGGGACACCGGGGAAATCCTGCGGCAGTGCATGTAATCGCGATACAGCGAAGAGGATTTTAAGCTACTGAAAACGCTAAAGATATCGAGGTCTGAAGGGTGGGCGCTGAGATCGTTCGAAACCACCTGCCACCCGAAGTTGCAGGTCAGACATTGCACA
>JANNPZ010000074.1:0-26828 GCA_031400505.1 Paracoccaceae bacterium
CATCGGCGTCCCCGCCTGTACCGCGAAAGCAGAATGGCACAAAGAAGGTTAAGGAATCCTTTCCTTTTTCCGTCCTTCTTCTCTGCGAAAAAATCCCACGGGGGGTCCGGGGGGTGTGAAACCCCCCGGTTCTGCGTTGTCCGTCAGGCGTATTCGGTCATCATATCGCGCACATCCGTCAACCGCCCGGTGATTGCAGCCGCCGCTGCCATCGCGGGCGACAGCAGATGCGTGCGCCCGCCCCGTCCCTGACGGCCCTCGAAGTTGCGGTTCGAGGTTGCTGCACACCGCTCGCCCGGGGCCAGCTGGTCGGGGTTCATGGCCAAGCACATCGAGCAGCCGGCAAGCCGCCATTCGAAACCAGCATCGATGAATATTTGCGCCAGCCCCTCTTCTTCGGCTTGCGCCCGCACCAGACCCGAACCGGGCACGACCATCGCGCGCAGTCCGTCTTTCTTCTTCTTGCCCTTCAGGATCGCCGCCGCCGCCCGCAGATCCTCGATCCGGCCATTGGTGCAGGAACCGATAAACACGGTGTCAATCGCGATGTCTGACAGCTTTTGCCCCGGCTGCAGGCCCATGTAGTCCAGTGACCGCTGCACGGCATCGACCTTGCCGCCGACAAAGTCCGAAGGCGAAGGCACAACGCCGGTGATCGGCAACACATCTTCGGGCGAGGTGCCCCAGGTCACCACCGGCGCGATATCTTCCCCGCGCAGCGTAACCACCTTGTCGAAATGCGCGCCTTCATCAGAGAACAGGAACCGCCAATAGGATACCGCCGCTTCCCATGCAGCCCCTTTCGGCGCGTGCGGGCGACCCATGCAATAGGCAAATGTCACCTCGTCCGGCGCGATCAACCCGGCGCGCGCCCCACCTTCGATGGCCATGTTGCAAACCGTCATACGGCCTTCCATCGACAATTCGCGGATCGCCTGCCCGCAATATTCAATGACATGGCCGGTGCCGCCGGCGGTGCCGGTCGCCCCGATCACCGACAGCGTGATGTCCTTGGCGGTGACGCCGGGACGCAGGCTGCCGGTGATTTCCACCTTCATGTTCTTGGCCTTGCGCTGGATCAGCGTCTGGGTGGCCAACACATGCTCGACCTCGGACGTGCCGATGCCATGCGCCAGCGCGCCAAAGGCACCATGCGTCGCGGTGTGACTGTCGCCGCACACCACCGTCATCCCGGGCAGCGTCCAGCCCTGTTCGGGGCCCACGATATGCACGATGCCCTGACGGATATCCGAGACCGGGTAGTAGTGGATCCCGAAATCGCGGGCGTTCTTGTCAAGTGCCGCTACCTGGATGCGGCTGTCTTCGGTCATTGTTGCGGCATCGGCGCGGTCAAGCGTTGTGGGCACGTTATGGTCGGGCACCGCAATCGTCTTTTGCGGCGCGCGCACGCGGCGCCCCGTCATACGCAACCCCTCGAAGGCTTGCGGACTGGTCACTTCGTGCACCAGATGGCGATCGATGTACAAAAGGCAGGTGCCGTCTTCGGCCTCGTGGGCTACATGGTCGTCCCAGATCTTGTCGTAAAGCGTACGAGCGGTCATGGCTCTCTCCGTCGGAATGGCTGGTGGGGAAGGACGCAGGGCAGGCGTCAGTCGCGCGACAGGGCCGACCGGAAATGCCGGTTAAAGCGCCACGGCATGCGGGCGCGGTCATCGATCATGCAAAACCGGATCATGGCGTGGTCATACGCCGGAATTCCGCTTCAGACAAGACGGGGCAAGATGCCTACAGGTCGTGCCAGCCTGGCAGGCGCTTGCTGGTCGCCTGTGCGCGGATCATCACGGCAAAGGCAACTCCGATGGCCACCGAGATCGCAAAGACCCCCGGCCATCCCAGGCTGACCAGCCCAGCAACCGGCCCGCTGGACGGCGCAGCACCCGACGCAGTTACCAGCCACAGCGCCCCGCCAAATATGAAAAGGCCGAGGAGGACGCCCGAGACAAAGAGCGACAGCGCCGATTTGAAATGCAGTGGCCGCACCGGCAGGCCCATCGCAGCCAGCCCGCGCATCAGCGGAGGAAAGCCGGCGTCCCGGCTGATTCCGGCTGCTGCTGCCACCGTCAGCGCACGGTGCAGGCGTTCGTGGTAGCCGCTGGGCGGGCGCTGTTCCGGCTTGGGCGCTTCGTGGGCTTGGGGTGCGCGGTTTTGCGCGATCCGGGAAAGGCGGGACTGAAACTCTGCATCCGACATCGGACCTCCTGCGGGCGTTGCGTGGTGTTACACGCCACAATCGCTGCGACCTTTGGCGGAATGGGGGCCATTGCAGGGAAAGTCGATGGAATTCTGTCTGCGCCCCGTCAGGAAAGCGTCAGTCGGGCGACAGGTTCGACCGGAAATGCCGGTTAAAGCGCCACGGCATTCCGGCACTGTCGCCCATGGGGCAGACCCAGATCATGCAGGCCAGACATTCCTGAACGCGGTGTCAGGCAAGTCGGGGAAAAAACGTTGTTGCAGCCGGAAGGTGCCCCAATGCTGCATCCGCGCATTCAGATCAATTGGGCATCACGATGTGGCGGCGTCGAAGATCGCCTTCAATTCGGCTTTGGTCGAATGTGATGCGGTTTGCGCGACAACCGTGTCGCCTCGCAGCAGCACAAGCGCACCACGTTCCTTGATCCCGTAGGACTTGGCGAGGTCGCTGCCCTTGTAGGTATCCCAATCCACGACGAAGACGGCAAGTGTCGCGGCATACTCGGGGACTTCGTCACGCAGCGCCGCGATCTGGCGGCCTTGAGTCTGGCACGACGGACACCAGGTCGCGGCGAAGTCCAGAACGACGGTCTTTCCAGCGGCAAGTTCGGCCGCGACTGCTTCGGGGGTGTAGGCGACCGCGTCGGCGGCTTTGGCCATGTGGGCAAAAGGCAGTGCTGCGGCAAGGGTGATGAACATGCGACGTTTCATGCGAACTCCGTTGGGTTAGAAAACGATCGAAAGGTCTTGCAGCCAGTAGGGCAGGACACGGATCAACCACGTCTGGATGACATGGTGGACGTTGAACAACAGCATCAAGCCAACGAGCAGGAACACAGCACCCATAACCGGTTTGGCGCGGGTGGCGATGGCGCGCATCAGGGCCTGGCGCTGCTTTAGCACGGCACGGGCCCCATACCCCAACGCAAGGATCACCGAAGACACGCCGGCGGCAAAAGCTGCCATGATCGCTGCGGCCCAAGGCAGGCTTTCACCTTGGGCCGCCAGCGAAATCGCGCCCCCCAAAGTCGGGCCGACGCAAGGGCTCCACACCGCGCCAAGCAGCGCGCCGCCCAGAAATTGCCCGCCGAGCCCGCCCCTGTCGATCTGGTCCATGCCGGTGTCGGCGCGGGCGGCGAACCCGGCGGTTGCCGTGGCAAAGCGCGCATTGAACTGCGGCACCAGCAAGACCAGGCCGAACATCACCATCATGATTGCGGCGGCTTGGGTGACCATATCGGTTGTCAGGCCCAGACTTTGCCCGGCGGCGGCGACCCCGACCCCCAAGACAACGAAAGCAAGCGACATGCCTGCTGCCAGCGCTGCCGGGCCCAGACGATGTGCTTGCAACGCGGTAGCGAGCACGATCGGCAACACAGGCAGCACGCACGGATTGATCAGGGTCAAAAGACCTGCAAGATAGCCGAAGGCGATTTCCATACCCAGCGTTTGCCCGAGCGGCCATGTGTTTGTCATCAAAACCTTTCGTGAAGCCGGATCGCCAAGCCACGCAGATCAATACGTCAATGGCGTGCAACACGGGCAAAGAAGGCAAGTGTCGCGGGGCACCGGTCAAAAAGTGGGCCGCAGACCGGGCCACGCTTTCTGCCGTCGTTGAAGGACGGGATCAAGGGCGACCGGGTTTGCCGCCATTGACCCTTGCGCGGGGCACGGCTGACGGCTATGCGCCTGACCTGCCTTGTCATTGAGATTCTACAATCCCGGTGCTAAGCTTAAAGAAACGCCCTGCGCCGGGGTCATATCGGTGCTGTTTTGGAGGACGATGTCCTGTCTCATTCTGACCCTGCGACCGGGCTTCCGGTCGGCCCCCGGGCAGCGCGCGTGACGCCCGTTTCGGACGCATACGCTGCTGATGACGTACTGCGTGTCGTGCTGGCATCGCTTGACGATGACAAGGCCGAAGAGGTCGTGCAAATCGACCTGCGTGGTCGGTCAGACGTGGCTGACTACATGGTCGTCTGTTCGGGTCGGTCATCGCGGCAAGTTTCGGCGATTTCGGAAAAGCTGGTGGACCGGCTTAAGCTGGACCTGCGGCTGGTCTCGCGGATCGAAGGCAAGGACACGGGCGACTGGGTGCTTATCGACGCGGGCGATGTCATCGTCCATGTCTTCCGCCCCGAAGTCCGCGATTTCTATCAGCTTGAAAAGATGTGGATGCCCGGCGCGCAGCATCGCCAGACGATGGAATAGGCGGGCAGATTTGTGCGCGTCCACCTTTGCGCCGTTGGCCGCTTGCGCGCCGGGCCAGAGCGGCTGCTGATCGACGACTACACCTTGCGGTTTGACCGAACCGGGCGGGCCTTGGGCCTGGGCCCGTTGATCGAGCACGAGGTCGAAGACAAGCGCGGTCTGGGCATGGCGGCTGAGGCTGCCTTGCTGTCGCGCGCTGTACCCTCGGGGTCGCTGCTGGCGGTGCTGGATGAACGCGGGCGCAACCTTTCCAGTCCGGACTTTGCCGAACACCTGGCGCGGTGGCGCGACAGCGGGCGGCAGGATGTGGCCTTTGTGATCGGCGGGGCGGATGGTCTTGACCCCGGATTGCGGGACGCGGCGGAATTTTCGCTGTCCTTCGGTGCGATGGTCTGGCCGCACATGATGGTGCGCGCGATGTTGGCAGAGCAGTTGTACCGCGCGGCGACGATTCTGGCGGGTGGGCCGTATCACCGGATGTAGCTTGCAAGACTGTTTGCCGCGTCTGGAATGTGGGCAGCGGGCAGTCTTTCCGGCGTTGCTGCCAAATCCTTGCTCCTGCCGCGACACCAGCGTATCACCGCGCTGACGCAGCCTCGTGGTGCCCCAAATGACCAGAAAACCTGTTGTTCTTTGCATTCTTGACGGTTGGGGGATCGGTGACAATCCAGCGGTCAGCGCCCCAGCGCAGGCCGATGTCCCGCATTTCAACCGTCTTTGGGCCACCTGCCCGCATGCCACGCTGACCACCTTTGGTCCTGATGTCGGTCTGCCACGCGGACAAATGGGCAATTCAGAGGTTGGTCACACCAATATCGGCGCCGGCCGGGTTGTGGCGATGGATCTGGGCGCGATCGATCTGGCAATCGAGGACGGCTCGTTTGCCACCAATCCGGCGCTCACAGACTTCATCGCGAACTTGCAAGCTTCGGGCGGCACGGCACATCTTATGGGTGTCGTGTCGGATGGCGGCGTGCATGGCCACATCGCCCACATGATCGCAACCGCGCGGATTCTGACGGCAGCGGGGCTGCGGGTCGCGGTTCATGCCATCACCGACGGCCGCGATGTCGCACCGTCGTCGGCGGCCCGCTTTGTCGCACAGCTGCAGGATGCGTTGCCACCTGGTGCACGGTTTGCGACCGTCATCGGGCGATACTGGGCGCTTGACCGCGACACCAGATGGGAAAGGGTAGAGCGCGCCCATAGCGCGATGATCCACGCCAGGGGGGACCACGCCCCCGACGCCGCGCGGGCCGTTCTGCAATCCTACTATCAGGGCGCAACGGACGAGTTTCTGGCCCCCACCGTGATTGGCGACTATGCTGGTGCACAAAATGGCGACGGATTGTTCTGCCTGAATTTCCGTGCCGACCGGGCCCGGGAAATCCTGTCGGCGCTTGGCCAGCCTGGATTCAGTGACTTTCAGACCGGACAAAATCCGCGCTGGGTGGCGATGCTGGGCATGGTCGATTATTCGACCGCCCACAACGCCTTCATGACCACCGCCTTCCCCAAGCGCGATCTCGTCAACACGCTGGGCGAATGGGTGTCTGCACAGGGCATGACCCAGTTTCGGCTGGCCGAAACCGAAAAGTACCCGCATGTCACCTTCTTTCTGAACGGCGGCCGCGAGACACCTTTCCCCGGCGAAACCCGCGCGATGCCGCCATCGCCGAAAGTGGCGACCTACGATCTGCAACCCGAAATGTCGGCATCAAAGGTCGCCGATCATCTGGTAAAGGCGATCCATGACCGGGTCGACCTTATCGTCGTCAACTTCGCCAATCCTGACATGGTGGGTCACACCGGCATTCTCTCTGCCGCCGTCACGGCATGCGAAGCGGTTGACGCAGGGCTTGGCCGCGCCTTGGCTGCCCTGACGCAAGTGGGTGGCAGCATGATCGTCACGGCAGACCACGGAAACTGCGAACTGATGGTGGACCCGGTCACGGGCGGTCCGCATACGGCGCACACAACCAATCCAGTGCCGGTTATTCTGGTGGGCGGACCGCCGGGTGCGACCTTGCGAAACGGGGGGCGTCTGGCCGATCTGGCACCGACGCTGCTGCACTTGATGGGCCTGCCGCAACCGCCCGAGATGACCGGGCAAAGCCTGATCGCATGATGCGCCACCTGGCCCTTTTGCTGGCCCTGACCACCTCTGCGCAGGCGACCGTGACCGAAGACGCCGCGCGGGCTGCCGACGATCTGCAGTCCGCCGTTGCCGCCCTGCAAGAAGCAACCGGCGCACGTGACCGGGTTGCCGCGCTGACTCGCACCATCAAGGCCTATGAATCCGGCCTTGCCGCCCTGCGCGAAGCTTTGCGTCAGGCGACCCTGCGCGAGACGCAGCTGACGCAGGCCTTTCAGACCAAGCGGGACCGGATTGCACAACTTCTGGGAATCCTTGCCGGAATCGAGCGCGAACCCGGTCCTTTGCTGCTGTTGCACCCGTCAGGGCCGCTGGGCACTGTGCGCTCTGGCATGTTGCTGGCCGATGTGACGCCTGCGCTGCAAGCCGAAGCAGACCTGCTGCGCGCCGAACTTGCCGAGTTGGCGCAACTGCAGTCACTGCAGACCGCGGCCGGGCAGACGTTGGCCACCGGCCTGCAAGCCGCCCAAACGGCCCGGACCGCCCTGTCGCAGGCGATGTCGGACCGTACTGAATTGCCACGCCGCTATACCGAAGACCCCGACGTGCTGCGCGACCTTCTGGAAAGTGCGGATACGCTGGATGCCTTTGCCGCTGGCCTTACGCTCGATGCCAACGCGCTTGCCGGTTTTGCCGACGCAAAGGGCCGTCTTCCCTTGCCCGTGCTGGGCCGCATTCTGCTGCGCCCCGGCGAGGTTGACGCTAATGGCACTGCCCGTCCCGGTGTCACATTGGCGACGCGGCCCCTTGCACTGGTCACAACGCCATGGCCCGTCACGATCCGCTATCGCGGACCGTTGCTCGACTACGGAAACGTGATGATCCTTGAGCCCGGCGGGGGCTATCTTCTGGTCTTGGCGGGTCTACAGACTGTGTACGGGAATGTAGGCGACGTGATTGCCGATGGCGCGCCGATCGGCTTGATGGGATGGGCAGGCACCGGCAGCGCTGACATTTTGTTGCCGACCGGGCCGGGTGCGCAAGTTGGGGATGGCACAGCCGGGACGGAAACGCTTTACTTGGAACTGAGGCTTGGGGCAAAGCCGGTGGACCCGACGGAATGGTTCGCGGCATTAGGGGATTGATACGGCGATGAAGAAGTTCGTGATGGCCGCCTTGGGTGGCACTTTGGCCGGGGCCCTGGTTACCACGCAAGTGGCAGGTCCGCTGATCGCACAAGAGGCCAACAAATCCTCGAATGTCTATGAACAGCTTGACCTGTTCGGGGACATTTTTGAACGCATACGCGGTCAATATGTCGAGGAAGTCGACAGCAAAGACCTGATCGAGGCTGCCATCAATGGTATGCTCACGTCGCTTGATCCGCATTCGTCCTACCTCAGGGCAGACGATTTCGGCGACATGCAGGTTCAAACGCGCGGCGAGTTCGGCGGTCTGGGCATCGAAGTGACCCAGGAAGAGGGCTTTATCAAGGTGGTCTCGCCGATGGACGGCACCCCCGCAGACCAGGCCGGCATCCTGGCCGGCGATTTCATCACACATGTAAACGGCGAATCGGTTCTTGGACTTGCTCTCGATGCAGCGGTCGAATTGATGCGTGGCCCGGTCGGCTCGGAAATCATCATCACCGTTGCACGCGAAGGCGTACCTGATCCCTTCGACGTATCAATCATCCGTGACACCATCAAACTGGTTGCAGTGCGCAGCCGCGTTGTGGGAAATACCGTCGTGCTGCGGATCACCACGTTCAACGATCAAACGTTCCCCGGTCTGCAATCGGAACTGAAGAAATCAGTCGAGGCCCTGGGTGGCATGGACAAGGTCAACGGCTTTGTCGTCGATCTTCGCAACAATCCGGGTGGGCTGCTGACCCAGGCAATCGAAGTGTCAGACGGTTTTCTGGAAAAGGGCGAGATCGTCTCGACCCGGGGCCGCAGCGTTCAGGACGGAGAACGCTTCAACGCCGAAGCTGGCGATCTGGCCGCCGGAAAACCGGTGGTCGTGCTGATCAACGGCGGGTCGGCCTCGGCCTCTGAAATCGTCGCCGGCGCATTGCAGGATCATCGCAGAGCCATCGTGGTCGGCACGAAATCCTTTGGCAAAGGCTCGGTGCAGACCGTCATCCCGCTGAAAGGCGACGGCGCGATGCGGCTGACCACGGCACGCTACTACACGCCTTCGGGGCGATCCATTCAGGCGCTTGGCGTGATGCCAGACATTGTGGTCAACCAACCTGTCGTTGATCCGGCCGAACAAGGCACTGAAACCGCGGCTGCAGACGCCGCAAAAGGCCGCTCCGAGGCGGATCTGCGCGGCGCGATAACCAACGACTCTATGACGGAAGATGAGCGCAAACTGTTGGAAGACGAACGCGCCCGGACCGAAGAAACCGCGAAACTGCGCGACGAGGATTACCAGCTGGCCTATGCCGTGGATATCCTTCGTGGCCTGTCCGCTGTCGCCCCGAAACCCTGACCAAGCCACTCCACCCCCATCCCAGACCCCGCCGCCCAGAACCCCGATCGGGTCCCGGGCGGCCCGCCCGGAAGGTCAGAATGACGCCTGCACCCGCCTTGCTGCCCTATCGCCCCTGCGTTGGCGTTATGCTGATCAACTCCGACGGCCTGATCTTCGCAGGGCTGCGCCTCGACGGCACAACGGCAGCTTGGCAGATGCCGCAAGGTGGGATCGATAATGACGAAAAGCCGCGGGTTGCCGCCCTGCGCGAATTGTACGAAGAGACGGGGATCCCGGCCGAACTTGCTGAATTCGTGGAAAAGACCAAGGGCTGGCTGACTTATGACTTGCCGCCTGACCTGTTGGGAAAGGTTTGGGGGGGCCGGTATCGCGGCCAGCGCCAAAAGTGGTTCTTGTTCCGATATCTTGGTGCTGACGCCCAGGTCAACATCGCAACTCCGCACCCGGAGTTTTCTGCCTGGCGCTGGATCCGCGCTGACGACATGCTAGCCGCCATAGTGCCGTTCAAACGCGAGGTCTACGCGCAAGTCATCGAGGCATTTCGTTCGCATCTGGCTTAGCAGCGCGCCCCAAACACCCCAACAAACCTGCTCTGCGCCCGACCTCTTGCAACCCGACCAGTCAGCCCTCTCTTTTTCAGCTTGGTGAAAATATCCCGGGGCCCGGGGCAGCGCCCCGGATCTCGTCTCCGCAACCCCACGCGACCATCGGCAACCGCCGTCGCCCGCCCGTCTGAACATCAATGACAGTCCGCACAAGGCCTACCTGAACGCCGGTCCATGCGCCCAAAGCGTCAGTGACCACCGGGTCCCTTCGGTGACCGGAGTCACACGGTGCAGCACGAAACTGGGAAACACCGTGGCAGTTCCCTGTGCCGTATTTGCCTGTACAGTGTTGCTGTCAGGCCGCAATTCCAACGCTCCGCCCTGATAGTCGGACGCGTCCGACAACTGAACCACAACGGTCAACTTGCGCCGCTTCGCCAAAGGTCCCGACCCGATATCCGCATGCCAGTCGAAATGCGCCAAGCGGTCCGCGCCGTATCGCGCGACTTGCGCACTTTCGGAAAAATTGTCGAGATCAAAGGCGAACCCTTCGCGGTTGGCCTGCGCCACGATCCGCACCATGCGATCCATCACCCAATTGGCCGCCGGAATATCCTCCAGCCACGCTAGATCGGCGCGGCGGATGTCGTGCGATTTGGCCCGCACCAACCCCGCGTTCGACATCTGCGATGCTGCGGCAAGTGCAATGATCTCTTCGCAATCCCGCCGCGTCAACGCGTCGGGCAGGGTCATGAACGGCACCATTCTTGCCACCTTTACGGATGTTTTCCCGCGCCACATGGCGCGGCGCGGGACGGGGTATCAATTGGTTGGTGCGGGTTTGCCGTGGCCCGAATGATCCATGGCCGCGTCTGTCCGCTCATTGTCCACCGGCACTTCCAGCACGACAACTCCGGCCCTTTCAAAGGTCAGCGTCAGGCTTACCGTGTCGCCGGTTGCCAGCGGCGCCACCAGCCCCATCAGCATCACATGGTCACCGCCGCGCCCCAGGATCTGGCTGCCGTTACCCGGAATCATCAGGCCTTCGGGAACGGCAATCATCTGCATGACGCCGTCCGCACCGGCTTTGTGGGTGTGCAGTTCCACCTTCTTGGCAGCATTAGACGCTACCGAAATCAGACGGTCATCCTCCAACTGATGATTCTCGATTTCAAAGAACACAGCACCGGACGATGTCGACGCCCTGGCATAGGCATCGTTGATATGCACGCCGTCATGGGCATTTGCGGTGCCGGCGGCGGTCAAAGTCGCACAGAAGGTGGTGGCCGCAGCCACCAGAAGGGATCGAATTAGTGTCATTGCATGTCCTGTCGGTTGATCTGAAAAAAAGTACCCTTTCAGATCAACACCGGCGGATCGCGTGCAGAAGGTGGGATTGTCCTTGCGCCAATGGCGGGCAGCGCCGCTGGCCGTGGATGGATCAGAGGCCCCGCAACTCTGTCGAACCAAGCCGTTGCAGTGCTCGGCAGCTGTCCGGTGGCCAGACACAGCACACAATCCGGGCAATGCTGATGGGGATCGACCGGCACGCCCCGCGCATCGACCAGAAGCGTTCTGGTGTCGGCGCCCGCGCAAACCTTGATGGATGAAAGACCCGTCATCTGTCCGCGTGCAGGGGCCATCAGCACCGAGCCTGCCAACACGATCACGATCAGGAAAATGCGAAACAGCACGGCCATGACTCGAAACCTACTCCGCCGCATCTCCCGGGCCAAGCGGACAAACTGCGCAAACCAAAAGGCCCCGACCGCGCGACGGCCGGGACCTTTTGCCTAGAGCCGAAAAAGGGGTCAAGTCACCGTTATCAGACGGAAACCTGAGCCTTCTTGGCAATCTCTTTCTTGATCCGCAGCGCATCAAGCGACAATTCATCATCCTTTGCTTTCGCCAGATAGGCATCAAATCCGCCCCGATGATCGACAGACCGCAGCGCTGCGGCCGAAATCCGCAGCTTGAAAGTCTGACCCAACGTATCGGAAATCAGGCTGACGACGTTAAGATTTGGCAAGAACCGCCGACGGGTCTTGTTGTTGGCGTGGCTGACTTTGTTGCCAGACATCGGCCCTTTGCCGGTAAGTTCGCAGACGCGCGACATGGTGACATTCCTCGATCAAGCAGTCAAAGACACCGCTTCAAAGGGCGGTCTCCGAAAATCATTTGTGGCTCCTAAGCGGAATTCCGGGCGGCGTCAAGCGAAGCCGGGATCAGAATTGGCGGAAAGGCCGCATCAAAAGCCGCAGTTCCGCTTGCCGAGAATGCGAGCGCCCTGGACCCCGCAACGCGACTGACCCAGCCTTTGGCGAACATCTCATGCAACAACGCCCGACCCATCCGCCCTGCAAGATGGCTTTGCCGCTCGCTCCAATCCAGGCATTCACGGCACAAAGGCGGGCGACCCGGGCGCAGATCGTGGTTTTGCAGGCCAAAACCGCGCAGGAAGTCTTCGCCTGAACCAGACGGGCCCAGACCTCGTGGATTTTGCGTCAAATGGCCGTGTCCGCACAGGCTTTGAAACATCTGCACACCCTTTGCACCGGCCAGATGGTCATAGCACACCCGCGCCTGCCGCAGGGCCGCATCCTTTGGCCCGGGGCGATTGCGTTGCGGCCGGACAGTTCCGGAAAGTGCCATCAGGGCCTCGACCAACCCCGCCACCTCGGGCGATGCCAGTTCCAGATACTTGTGCCGCCCCGATTTGCGCGCCACCAGCAGCCCGCCGTCTACCAGTTGCGCCAGATGCGACGATGTCGTGGCCAGGCCCACTCCGGCCTCGGTGGCCAGTTCTGAAACTGTGCGCGCCCCACCTTGCATCAGCGCCAACAGCATGTTTGCCCGTGCCGGGTCGCCAATCAGTGCCGAAATGCGTGCGATGTCGGATGTGTTCTGCATAGTTCGACGGTAAACGTAGCATCCGCGCCACGCAATGGTGCACAAGGGCAAGTACAAAAGAAAGGCCCGCCATGACCCTGCCTCTGCATGAACTCGCCGCTCTTGGCACCGCTGTCTGCTGGGCCACCACCGGGCTTATTGCGGCCGATGCGGTGCGCGCCCTAGGCGCGTTTCATTTCAACCTGATCAGGCAGGGGTTCGTCAGTGTGATTCTGCTGGGAATCGTCTGGGCCAAGGGCGCGTCGGTTGGGCTGGACAGCTGGACCTTGGTGGTGCTGGCGGCCTCGGGCATTATCGGTATCTTACTGGGCGACACGTTAAATTTTGCCGCCCTTGGGCGGCTTGGGCCGCGCCGCGTTGGGGCGGTCTTTGCGTTGAACGCCCCGATGGCGGCCGTGATGGGATGGTTGGTGTTGGGCGAGGCCCTGCCGCCACAGGCGATTCTCGGGATTGTCGTGACGGTTCTTGGGGTCGTGCTGGCGATTCTGGGACGACCGGGGGCCGAGACGCATCGGCTCGAGGCGATCCGCGGTTCGGTGATGGCGGGGGTGCTGCTTGGGCTGGCGGCGGCGTTCGGGCAGGCTTTAGGGTCGCTGATCGCGCGGCCCGTCATGGCGCAGGGCCTTGACCCCTATCTTGCCTCGCTGGTGCGCGTCGGGGCGTCGGGGGTCGTGATGGGGGTGTTGGCGTCCACACCGCTCGCCCCTTCGGCCCCCACCGGTTATTCGAGGCACGCGATTTTTCTTACGGCGGCATCTGCGATCATCGGGTTGCTGATCGGGATGACGTTGTTTCTGTTTGCGCTTCAGGGATCGAAGACCGGGATCATCGCCACGTTGTCGGCGACATCCCCGGTGATCATTCTGCCGCTTTTGTGGCTGCGCACCGGGCAGCGACCCACGCTCGTCAGTTTTTGTGGCGCAGCGCTGGCCGTTGCGGGGCTGGCGTTGATCTTTACCCGTCAGGCCTGATGCGCTGTGGCCGCCCGCCAGCCGTCTGCAAAGGCGGCCATCGCGGCGCGCCATGGGAACGGGCCATGGCTGATGCGCGCGACGCCAAGACCCGCCAGCACCGGCGCAGGCTGCTGCGTGGGGCTTGCCATCGCATTGACCGGCAAGGTGGTTCCCTGCACCACTGCGGTCATCAAGGCGGGATCAATCAGACCGGGCACAAAGAAGCCCGACGCCCCTGCCGCCGCATAGGTTGCGGCCCGGGCCAGAACCTCTGGCAGCAGGCTTTTGTGCGTATCTGCCGGCGCCTTGAGGAACATATCGGTCCGGGCGTTGATGAAAAGCGGCAAATTACGCGCAGCACCTGCGGCACGGACGGCGGCGATTCGGGCAGCTTGGACTTCTGGCGCGTGCAAGCCGGTGCCGCCCACCACCTGATCTTCGAAATTCAGCCCGACAGCCCCTGCATCGATCAGCCGGGCAACATTGGCGGTGATTTCGGTTGGGTCCGTCGCATAGGCCCCTTCAAAATCGACGGTGACCGGCACATTGACCGAAGCCGTGATGCGGCGAACCATAAACAGCGCCTCGTCCAGTGGAATCTGCTGGCCATCGACATAGCCCAGCGTGCCTGCAATCCCGACGCTGCCTGTGGCAATCACAGGCGATCCGGCCGCCGCCAGCGCCTTGGCACTGCCTGCATCCCAAACGTTGTAGAGCACCACGGGTTTGCCAGACTGGTGCATGGCGGCGAATGCGCGGGCCTTGTCGGACTGGGTCATGAGAGCCTCTTGAGGTTGATCGGTCGGCGTGGAGGGTGGCACATCCGGCTGCATGCGCACCACAAACAGTTTTGTGACATCCCGCCGATCACGACAAGTCCGCCAAAAGCTGAGCCGCCGCTGCTTCGGGGGTAAGGGTCCCCGCGGCTACGGCATCTCCAAGCGCTGCCATCAATGTGCGGGCGGGCTCTGCCGTCAGGGCGGCCAGCAGGCCCTGGCGGACCTCTTCGGCAAACCAGTGGCGGGCCTGTTCGGCGCGCCGGTTTGCCCAGTGACCTTGCGCGCGGCGGCACTCGGACAGCGTTTGCACATCTGCCCAGACCATGTCCAAGCCGCTACCGTCCAGCGCCGAGGCGGTCATCGCACGGGGATAGCCGGGTGGGTCCTGCGGGCGGCGGCGCAGCAGGCGCAAAGCCCCGGCATAGTCGGCGCATGTCCGCATCGCCGCCTGTCGCAGATCGCCATCGGCCTTGTTGACCACGATCAGATCGGCCATTTCCATGATGCCACGCTTGACGCCCTGCAATTCATCTCCGCCTGCCGGCGCCAGCAACAGCAGGAAGACGTCGCACAACTCGGCCACCACTGTTTCGGATTGCCCGACCCCGACAGTCTCGATCAGCACCACATCGAACCCGGCGGCTTCGCACAGCGCCACAGCCTCGCGCGTGCGGCGCGCAACACCGCCAAGCTGGGTCTGGCTTGGCGAAGGGCGGATGAAGGCGCGCGGATCGCGGCTCAGCATCTCCATCCTTGTCTTGTCACCCAAAATCGACCCGCCGGACCGCGCCGAAGACGGATCGACGGCCAGCACCGCCACCCGCAGATCCTGCGCGGTCAGCATCTTGCCGAACGCCTCGATGAAGGTTGATTTGCCAACCCCCGGTGTACCGGAAAGCCCGATCCGCAACGCCTGCCTTGACGTGCCTGCCGCCGCAAGCACCGCTTGCGCCTGCACCCGGTGATCTGCCCGTGTGCTTTCGACCAAGGTGATCGCGCGCGAAAGGCTGCGCCGGTCGCCGGCACGCACGCCTTCGCCAAGCCTTTGCGCATCAGAGGGGGCTTGATGTTGCAGAACTGTCATCCGAGTTTGGCATCTGGTTCACTCTTGCCCCAACATGCGGGGATTGGCCAGTAGGGGAGTGTCAGCGTGATCAGGGTGATACGGCAGGGAATGCTGGGTCTGGCCGTGGCGTGGGGTCTGGTTTGGGGCGTGCCGGGCGGGTTTGCCGCAGCACAGGACGCCACCTATGACGTGACGCTTGCAGGGCTGCAGGTGGCCCGGATGATCATTGCCTCGAAAGTGTCGGACGGGCGCTATGCCGTTCTGATCACGATCGAATCGGGTGGGCTTGCGGGGATCGTCAAGCGCATCCGGTTCGACGCGCGGTCCGAAGGGCAGATTGCAGAGAAGGGCCGCTTTGAACCTGAGCTTTACTCGGAACAGGCCGATACCGGACGGCGGCAGTCGCGGGTTGAAATGGTGTACAAAGACGGCGTGCCGCAAGTGCTGGCCTATTCCTCGCCGCGCCTAGACGGGCCGGAACTGCTTGATCCATCGGATCAGGGCGGCACGTTAGACCCGGCATCGGCGCTGTTTGCCGGATTGCGCGATCTGCCGGCGGGACAGGGCTGTGCTGCAGATTTCGCGGTGTTCGACGGGCGACGGCGCAGCAGCTATGCGGTGTCAGGCGGGGGGCTTGCCTGCACCGGCGCCTACATTCGGGTGGCAGGATACACCTCTGAAGAGATGGCCGAACGGGCAAGTTTTCCGATCGAGGTGATCTATGCCCCCGATGGCGACGTGATGCGGGTGATCGAGGCGTCCGTGCAGACGATCTATGGCAAGGTGCGCCTGAAGCGGCGATAAGGGGCGCATGACAGCACTTCCCATCGACGACGCACTGCCTGCCCTGCGTGCTGCAATCGCCGCGCGCGGGATGGCCGTGTTACAGGCCCCTCCCGGCGCGGGAAAGACGACTCGCGTGCCGCTGGACCTGTTGGCCAGCGGGTTGATCCGGGGCCGCATCGTGATGTTGGAACCGCGGCGCCTTGCAGCGCGTGCCGCCGCCGAACGCATGGCGGAAACCTTGGGTGAACCCGTGGGGCGCAGCCTCGGCTACCGCATCCGGGGCGAGGCGGTGGTGTCGCCACAAACCCGCATCGAAGTTGTCACCGAAGGCATCCTGACCCGGATGATCCAAAGCGATGCCAGCCTGCCGGGCGTAGGCTGCCTGATTTTCGACGAGTTTCACGAACGCAGCCTGAATGCCGATCTGGGGCTGGCGCTGGCGCTGGAGATTCGCAGCCTGCGCGACGATCTGGTGCTGATCGTGATGTCGGCGACGCTCGACGCAGGCCCTGTGGCGGCCCTGATGGGGGATGCGCCGGTGATCACCTCTGCGGGTCGCGCCTTTCCGGTCGAAACCCGCTGGCAGACCCGCAGCCTTGCTCCGACGCTGCGCTTTGAGGCGGCGATGGCCGGTCTGATCCGGCAGGCGGTTCAGGAAACCACGGGCGGCGTTCTGGTCTTTTTGCCCGGCGAGGGCGAGATTCGCCGCGTCGAAGGCATGCTTGACCTGCCTGACTGCGACATCCGCCCCCTGTTCGGCGCGATGGAGTTCGCAGCGCAAAGGGCGGCGCTTGCGCCAACCGATAAGCGGCGCATTGTGCTGGCCACCGCCATTGCCGAAACCTCGCTGACTCTTCCCGATATCCGCGTGGTGATCGACGGCGGCCGGGCGCGGCGCGCGCGCTTTGACGCCTCCTCGGGCATGTCCAGCCTGGTGACTGAACGCGTCACCCGCGCCGAGGCTGAGCAGCGCCGGGGCCGCGCCGGGCGCGTGGCCCCCGGCATCTGCTACCGGATGTGGACGCGTGGCGAGGAAGGCGGACTGGCGGCCTACCCCCCTGCCGAAATCGAGGCGGCAGACCTGACCGGCCTTGCCCTTGAACTGGCCCTTTGGGGGGCCGATGATCTGCCCTTCCTGACCCCGCCCAACCCCGGCGTTCTGGCCGAGGCGCGCACCCTGCTGACCGACCTCGGCGCGCTTGGCCCGCAGGGCATCACCCCGCATGGGCGCAGACTTGCTGCCCGCCCGTTGCATCCCCGCCTTGCCCATATGCTGGAAGTCGCGGGGTCCGGGGCGGCCCTGCTGGCCGCCCTGCTGGCCGAATGTGATCCCTTGCGCGGCGCGCCCCCCGATCTTGCGCTGCGACTGGCGGCGGTGACCGACCCGCGCCGGTTCGAGGCCGAGCACAGCTTCCCCGTGTCGCGCCCGGTTGTCGAGCGTATCCGCACCGAGGCCCGGCGCCTGAAGGCCGGCGCAGATGCTGGCCTCAGCCTTGCCCAGATGGCGGCACTGGCCTATCCCGACCGGATCGGCCTGCACCGCAAGGGCGATGCGCCGCGCTGGCTCTTGTCAGGCGGCAAGGGGGCGGTGATGGCCCCCGGTGGGCCGCTGGCGCAGGCGAGGCTGATCGTGGCGACCGATCTTGATGGGGATCTGCGCGAGGCGCAGGTGCGTCAGGCCGTGGCCATTACCGAACCCGAGTTGCGCGCCGTTCTGGGGGGCCGCATTGCCTGGCATGACCTGTGCGAATGGTCGCGCCGCGATGGCCGGGTGGTGGCGCGCCGTCAGGAACGCCTTGGCGCGATCACGCTGGACGACCGGCCCTGGCCCGATGCCCCGCCCGAGGACCTTGCCCGCTCAGCACTCGACGGGCTGCGCCTGCTGGGCCTGCCCTGGCCCGCCGCCGCCCGGCGCCTGCGCGCCCGCATCACCCTTGCCCGCAGCCCCGACTGGCCCGAGGTGACGGACGCGGCCCTGCTGTGCGACGACAGCCTGCTGCCCCACATCGCATCCGCCCGCACCGAGGCCGATCTGCGCGCGCTCGACCTGACCGAGGCTTTGCGCGCCCGCATCGGCTATGACCGGTTGGCGCATCTCGACCGCACCGTGCCTGCCCATTTCGAAACCCCGCTGGGCCGGAAAGTTCCCATCGACTATGACGGCGATACACCGGCCATTGAGGTTCGCCTGCAGGAAATGTTCGGCGTCACTCAGCACCCGGTGGTCGGCGCGGCCCGTTTGCCCTTGAAGATCACGCTGCTGTCGCCGGGTCAGAAACCGGTGCAGGTCACTTCGGATCTTCCCGGCTTCTGGGCCAACACCTATTCGGACGTGCGCCGCGACATGCGTGGGGCCTACCCCCGCCATCCCTGGCCCGAAGACCCGACGGCCGCCGAACCCACCTTGCGCGCCAAACCCCGCGGAACCTGAGGCCGCAGAACCGGGGCGCTGCCCCGGACCCCGGGATACTTGTGCCAAGATGAAAGGGGCAAGCATGACGCAGCGTTGAGGGTGACAGAACACGCCGCTGCGGTAATGTGCCGTAAAGGGAGATTACCATGACCGACTTTCCACACCTCTTTGCCCCGCTCGATCTGGGCCGTGTCACCCTGCCCAACCGCGCCCTGATGGGGTCGATGCATACCGGGCTGGAGGAGACAGGCGACTGGAACAGGGTGGCCGAGTTTTACGCGACGCGCGCGCGGGGGGGCGTTGCGCTGATGGTGACGGGGGGGATGGCGCCCAACCGCGAGGGCGGGGTGTTTCCGGGGGCGGCGGGGTTGTTTACACCCACCGATATTGCCAACCACCGCATTGTGACCGACCGTGTCCACGACGCCGGGGGGCGGATTGCGATGCAGATCCTGCATGCCGGGCGCTATGCCTATGGTAAGGAATGCGTATCTGCCTCGGCGGTGAAATCGCCGATCTCGCCCTTTGTGCCGCGCGAGTTGGACGAGGACGGCATCGAAAAACAGATCGTTGACATCGTCACCGCCGCCACCCGCGCCCGCGAGGCGGGCTATGACGGGGTCGAGGTGATGGGGTCCGAGGGGTATTTCCTCAACCAGTTCCTGGTTACCCACACCAACCGCCGAAGCGACCGTTGGGGCGGGGCCTACGAAAACCGCATGCGTCTGCCGGTCGAGGTGGTGCGCAGGGTGCGGGCCGCCGTGGGCTCCGATTTCATCCTGATCTACCGCATCAGCCTGATCGACCTGATCCCCGACGGATCAAGCTGGGACGAGGTGGTTCTGCTGGCAAAGGCCATTCAGGACGCGGGGGCCAGCATGCTGAACTCGGGCATCGGGTGGCACGAGGCGCGGGTGCCGACGATCGCCACGTCGGTTCCCCGGGCGGCCTTTGCGCATCTGACGGCGCGGCTGCGGGCCGAGGTGCAGATCCCGGTTATCGCGTCGAACCGGATCAACACCCCCGCCGTCGCCGAGGGCATTCTGGCCTCTGGTCAGGCGGATATGATCAGCATGGCGCGCCCGTTCCTTGCCGATCCCGATTTCGTGGCCAAGGCGGCAACGGGGCGCGTCGCCGAGATTGCGCCCTGCATCGCCTGCAATCAGGCCTGCCTGGATCACACATTCTCGGGGCGGATGACGTCTTGTCTGGTAAACCCCCGCGCCTGCCATGAAACCGAGTTGCGGCTGGAGCCTGCCGCCATACCCAAGCGCATCGCGATTGTCGGTGCCGGGGCTGCGGGCATGGCAGCGGCGATGACAGCCGCCGGGCGCGGGCATCATGTGACCTTGTATGAGCGTGCCGCTGCGGTGGGCGGGCAGTTGAACCTCGCGCGGCAGGTTCCGGGGAAAGAGGAATTCGACGGGCTGGTCGATTGGTTTGCCACCATGCTGGATCGGTCGGGCGTCGATCTGCGGCTGAACACCCTGCCCACCGAAGACATGCTTGCGGGCTTTGACCGTGTGATCATCGCCACCGGAGTGGTCCCGCGTGATCCGGCCATTCCGGGGCAGGAACGCGCGCTGAGCTATATTCAGGTGTTGCAAGGTGCGCCGGTAGGGCCGCGCGTGGCGTTGATCGGGGCGGGGGGGATCGGGTTCGATCTGGCCGAATACCTGACGCACCATGGCACGAGTCCGACGCTTGATGCAGCGCTGTGGCGGCGCGAATGGGGGGTGTCGGACCCTGCCACCGACCGGGGTGGCTTGACCACTGCACAGCCCGAAGCCCCCGCGCGCGAGGTGTGGCTGCTGCAACGCCGGGCGGAAAAGCCGGGGCGCAACCTGGGCAAGACCACCGGCTGGATCCACCGCGCGAGTTTGCAGGCCAAGGGTGTGAAAATGCTGGGCGGCGTCAGCTATGACGCGATAACGGACGCGGGCCTGCACATCACCCGCGATGGCGTGCAGCAAGTGCTGGCCGTTGATACGGTCGTGTTGTGCGCAGGGCAGGTGCCGGAACGCGGGTTGGCGGATCGGCTGATTGCGGCGGGCGTCGCGGTCGATGTGATCGGCGGGGCGGATGTCGCCGCCGAACTGGACGCCAAACGCGCCATTGATCAGGGCGTGCGGCTGGCGGCTACGCTGTAGGCGGGTCCAGCCTGTAACATCGCGTGACCGAGCGGGGCTATCGCGGGCGGGGCGCATCGCCTATGACCGCGCGGGGGACGCGAGGAGCATCGCATGGCCGACCACCGGCAACAGGCACAGATCGGACGTTGGGCGATTGCCGCGATGTTCGGGGCAAACGGGTTTGTGATGGGCGCGTGGGCGCCGCAGATCCCGCTGCTGTTGCCGCGCCATCAGATCGACGAATCAACGCTGGGTCTGCTGATCCTTGGCCTTGGGGTCGGGGCCGTGGGGTCGATGCTGTATTCGGGGCGGCTGATTGCGGCCTTTGGTGCGCGGCGGGTCGTCACCGTTTTCGGGGCGGCCTTGGCACCGGTTTTGCCGCTGGTGGTGTTTGCACCGAACGTCGCGCTGCTGGCACTGGCAATGGCACTGATGGGGGCCGTCGTTGGCTGCATGGACGTCGCAATGAACGCCAATGCGGTGACGGTCGAACGGCGGTTGCGCCGCGCGATCATGTCGTCTTCACATGGGTTCTGGAGCCTTGGCGGCTTTGTCGGTGCTGCGGGTGGCGGGCTGGTGCTGGCAGAAGTCGGGGCAGGCTGGCAGGCGCTGGCCGTGGCCGGGGTCGTGGCGGTGATGGTCGCCGGGGCGGCACGGTTTATCGCGGATGACGAAGCGTTGCCTGCGACCGGCCCGAGTACTCCACGTACCGCCCTTTTTCCGCGCCACGCCATCCTGTGGCTGTTGGGGGCGATGGCGCTGTTTTCGATGGTGCCTGAAGGGGCGGTGCTGGATTGGGCCGCACTTTACATGGCGGACGAGTTGGGGGCGGGACTTGCGACCTCGGCTTTGGCCTTTGGCCTTTTCTCGGCGGCGATGGCTGCGATGCGCTTTGCCGGGGATGGGCTGCGCAACCGGTTTGGCGCGGTGCAAACCTTGCGGATGTCAGGTTTCTTGGGGGCGGCGGGCCTGATGGCGGCGGCACTGGCCCCGAACGACGTCGTGGCCTTGGCGGGCTTTGTGCTGGCGGGGCTTGGGGTTGCCAACATGGTGCCGATCCTGTTTTCCGCCGCCGGAAACCAGCCGGGCATCATTGCGGGCGCAGGGATCGCCACGGTCACCATGCTGGGCTATTGCGGGATCCTGGTCGCACCTTCGACCATCGGGTTTGTGGCCGAGGCCGTTGGGTTCCGCGTCACCTTTGCCACGCTGTCGGTGCTGCTGATGGCCGTGGCGCTGCTGGCGGCACGGGCAGCCCATGCCGATGGCCATCCCGATCAGGCAGCAATCAACCCCGCCACCTGATCCGTCGTCACAACCTGCGCGAAATCCGACCCCAGCAGCGACAGCGTCACCCGCAGCACCGTTGCCCCGTCGATCCGCCCGCCGTCATGCGCCGCAATATCAAAGCCGATCAACGCATCCCCCGGCAGGATCACTGAAAAGCCAAGGTCCGCCGCCGCCCGCGTGGTCGAGGTGACGCAGAACGCCGCCACCGCGCCTACAATCACCAGCCTGTCGATCCCGTGACGGCGCAGATGCGCATCAAGCCCGGTGCCGGCAAACCCGGACGAGCCGGATTTCCAAAGCACCGTCTCGCTCGCCGAAGGAACCGCGCAAGGCATCGGCAGCCCCCCCGGCGCATCGCGGCGAAAGGGCGAGTCCGGGTGAACATCGTCGTGATGCACATGCACCACCGGTCGGCCCTGCGCGCGAAAGAAAGCCAAGAGCGCCGCGACATGCGCCTCGGCCTCTGGCGTTACCGGCGTTCGACCCGCCGCAATGCGGTCCGCCATCCCCATCTGCATGTCGATGACCAGAAGCGCCGTTGCCATGCTAAAGCCCCGTTGCGCCCATGAAGTCCATCTTGCCGACTTCGACCCCGCTATGGCGCAACAGGCCGTAGGCGGTTGCGGCATGGAAATAGACCTGCGGCAACGAATAGACCGTCAGATACTGCAGCCCCGGCATCGAGACATCCTGCCCGCGGATCTTCACTGTGACCAACCGCTCTGCGGCGCCGTCGAGCGCCGCCGGATCCAGCGCCGCCAGATAGTCTCGCGCCTTTTCTACCCGCGCGATCAATTCGGCAAAGCTGGTTTCGGTGTCCGGGAAGGATGGCACCTCGACGCCCGCCAGTCGCGCCCCGGCACGGGCACAGAAATCGGCCGTCAGTTGCACCTGCCGTGTCAGCGTGAACATGTCGGGGAAAAGCCGCGCCGTCAGCAGGGCTGCGGGGTCGATCTTGCGCGCGGCGCAATGGGCCTCGGCCTTGGTCAGCATAGTGGCAAGTGCCGTCAGCATCCGCGTCATCGGGGGCACGATATGGGCGTACATCAGATATCTCCTGTTGGGTGTGCCCCTATGCTACGCCAGCCCGACTCAGTGCGCCAGTGCCGCCAGGTGCCAATGCCGGGTGAGGGGGGTCGACCCCCCCGAGAACGGCGGCCCCGCGCGGGTTCAGCGCAGCCGCGTCAGGATATCCAGACTTGGGTACCCATCCGGCACAAGACCTATCGACCTCTGAAACGCCCGCACCGCCGCAATCGTCAAAGGCCCGATCTTGCCGTCCACTCCGCCGGGATCAAACCCCGCCGCGCCAAGCCGGGTCTGCATCTCGATCCGCTCGGGCAGGGTCAGCGCGCGGTAGTCGCGGGGCCAGCTTGCCTGAATCGCTGGGCCTCCCTTGATCCGGTCGGCCAGATGCCCCACCGCAATCACATAGGCATCGGCGGTGTTATAGGTCTCGATCACCTGAAAGTTCGAGAAAATCAGAAACGCCGCCCCGCGCGCCCCCCCCGGCAGCAGGACCGAGGCCATCCCGTGATCGGGCAGTGCCCCCCCGGCCCATGGCTGCACCCCCAAAGCCTGCCACTCGGCAACGGTCCGCTTCACCTGCTCGCCCGTCTGCCCATAGTCGAACCCGTCCGGCAGGCGCACCTCCAGCCCCCAAAGCTGCCCCTTGGTCCAGCCGTTCTTCGCCAGATAGGCCGCCGTTGAAGCCAGCGCATCGGTGGGGTCATCGCCCCAGATGTCGCTCTTCCCGTCGCCCGTGAAATCCACCGCAAAGGTCTGATACGAGGTCGGCATGAACTGCGTATGCCCCATTGCCCCGGCCCAGGACCCGACCATCCGGTCCGCCGTCGTGTCGCCCGATTGCAGGATTTGCAAGGCCGCCAGCAGCTGCGACTGAAAGAACCCGGCCCGGCGTCCGTCAAAGGTCAGCGTCGCCAGCGCATCGAGCGTGCGCACATCGCCCCGTACCGCGCCATAGGCCGATTCGAGCCCCCAGATCGCGACCACCACCTCTTTTTCCACACCATATGTGGCCTCGATCCGGTCCAGCAGGCCCGCGTGTTTCGCCAACGCGTCGAGACCTGCCGACACGCGGTCGTCCGACACCGCAGTGTCCAGATAGTCCCAGATCGTCTTGGTGAATTCGTTCTGGTTGCGGTCGCGGCGCACTACGTCGGGAAGGTAGGACAGATCTGACGTTGCCGCATCGAACACCTCGGCGGAGAGTCCCTGCTGCAGCGCCGAAGCGCGCCATTCCCTGATCCAGGCGTTGAGGCTGATCGTCGAAGGTTCGGTGTCGGTCATCGCGGGCGTATCCTCGGCCAGTGCGGGCGACAGGGCCAGCCCGATCAGCGCACACCATGCTGCCGCAAGACACACCCGCCGCATGTTGACCCCAATCCCGTTGCCGCCCGCCCGACCATTTAGTGAAACCCCGCGCCGATGCAAGGTGGCTTACTTGCGCTTGCGCATCACCCGCCGCTTGGCCTCCTTGGCCGCAAATTTTGCCGGTTTGCGCGGCTGATAGCCTTTGCCCGGTCGCCCCGTCGGCAAGGTCCGCCCCTCGAGCATCAAGAGATCGAGCATCAGCCCCCCCGTCACCGGCACCGCCTCGTCCAGCCGCACCGTGACGCGCTGTCCGATGCCAAGGGTCACCCCGGTATCGGCCCCCATCAGCGTCTGGGTATTGGCGTCATAATGGAAGAACTCGCGCCCCACCGACCGGATCGGGATCAGGCCATCCGCCCCCGTCTCGTCCAGCTTCACGAACAGCCCGAACCGCTGCACGCCCGAAATCCGACCGGTAAACTCGACCCCCACGCGGTCCGAGAGATAGGCCGCCAAATAGCGGTCCACCGTATCACGCTCTGCCGCCATGCTGCGCCGTTCGGCGTCCGAGATCAGCTTGGCGGTCTCATCCAGCATCTCGATATCCTGCGCCGACAGCCCGTCCTTGCCCCAGCCATGCCCGGCAATCAGCGCGCGGTGCACGATCAGGTCGGAATAGCGCCGGATGGGACTGGTGAAATGCGCATAGTTGCGCAGTGCCAGGCCGAAATGCCCGAAGTTCTGCGGATTGTAATAGGCCTGCGTCATACTGCGCAGGGTGGTGATGTTCATCAGCTCGTCAAACTCGGTGCCGCGTGCTTGATCGAGCAACCGGTTCAGATGCCGGGTCTGCAAGACCTGCCCCTTGGCCAGAACGAACCCCGACGCCTCGGCCACTTCGCGCAGCGCATCGAGCTTTTCTGGGCTAGGTTCTTCGTGCACGCGAAACAGCAACGGCTGCTTGATCCTGACCAACTCCTCGGCGGCGGCCACATTGGCCTGGATCATGAACTCTTCGATCAGCTTGTGCGCATCGAACCGGTCGCCGTAGGCGATCGACAGAACCTGCCCTTCGTCCGACAAGATGATCTTGCGTTCCGGCAGGTCAAGATCCAGCGGCTGGCGCAGCGCGCGGGCGGTTTTCGTCGCGGCGTATGCGGCGTAAAGCGGGGTGATGACGGTGTCCATCAACGGTGCGGTCACAGCATCGGGGTTGCCGTCTTGCGCGTCCTGCACTTGGCCATAGTGCAGCGAGGCGCGGCTGCGCATCAGGCCCCGGGTAAAACGGTGGCTGATCTTGGCACCTTGGGCGTCCAGTACCATCCGCACCGCCAGACAGGGCCGGTCCACATTGCCATGCAAGCTGCACAGATCGCCCGACAGAACATCGGGCAGCATCGGCACCACGCGGTCGGGGAAATAGGTGGAATTGCCGCGCTTGCGCGCCTCGCGGTCCAGCGCAGAACCGGGGCGGACGTAGTGGGCGACATCGGCAATCGCGACCCAGACGACAAACCCGCCGGGGTTCTTCGGGTCAGGGTCGGGCTGCGCATAGACCGCGTCATCGCGGTCGCGGGCATCGATTGGGTCGATGGTGACAAGGGGTAGGTCGCGCAAATCCTCGCGGCCGTCCAGAGGCGCGGGCTGTGCCGCATCCGCCTCGGCGATCACGGCATCGGGGAAATGGTCGGGGATGGCGTGCTGATGAATGGCGATCAGGCTGACGGCGCGTGCCCCCGACGGATCCCCCAGCCGTGCCACGATCCGCGCCTGTGGCAAGCCCATGCGGCGGTTGCCGACCTGTTCGGCCTCGACCAACTCGCCATCCTTCGCCCCGGCCATCGCATCGCGGGCGACGCGCCATTCCTTGTCGGCACCCTTGTCGATCGGCACGATCCGCCCGCCTTCATCGTTCGCACGGAACACCCCCAGCAGTTTCAACGGGTTCGACCCGATCTTGCGGATCAGCCGGGCGGTATAGGCGTGATCTTCGTCCTCGACGGCCGTCAGCCGCGCCAGAATGCGGTCGCCTTCCCCTAAAGCCGGATCGCCCTTTTGCGGGTTGATCAGGATGCGCGCGGCCCCCTGATCCTCCATGGCGCGGGCGTACAGATCGCCCTGCGCATCCGGGGCCAGCACCACCAGCATCGCCACGGGGGGCAGCACGCCCGCCTCGCGGAACTGCCGCTCGCGACGTTCCAGGGCACCGTCGGCCTCCATCTCGCGCAAGAGGCGTTTCAGGTCGATACGGGCGTCGCCCTTGATGCCAAAGGCGCGCGCAATGTCACGCTTGGCCGACTGGGTGGGGTTGTCCGCGATCCATTGCAGGATCTGCTCTTTGGTGGGGATGTCATTCATGGGCAGGCAGGTAGCACGGAACCGGTCTGCCTTCTACTGCCCAAGATGCGCAGCACCCCGTGCCGCCGCCAAAACCATCTGCCGTTGGCGTTCCCGAAACCGCGCCCGATCAGCATCCGAGTATTCGGGCAGACAGGCGGCACAGGACACGCCCTTTTCAAACGCGGGATTTTCGCGTTGTTGCGCCGTCAACGGCCGCCCGCAAGCCCGGCAGGTGGTATGCGGGCCGGGGATCAACCCGTGCCC
>JANNPZ010000077.1:0-1803 GCA_031400505.1 Paracoccaceae bacterium
TCTTGCCGTCGACCCCACGTCACCCGCCGATGGCTGGCTCTGGCACAATGCCACCACCGGCCAGTTGCGCATGCGGGTTGGCGGGGTGACCCGCATTCTTGCCAACCAAGACGTGCCTTGGCTGACGCCGGTGGCGGGCGACTATGCGCTGACCACCAGTGGCGCGGGTGGCGCTGCAACCGGCGTTCTGGCTGGGGTAGCAGGCCGGATCGATCTGTTCCCCTTCATCCCGCGCGATGACATCACCGTCGACCGACTGTCGGTAAACGTCACCACTTTGATCGCTGCAGCACTTGGCAAGATCGTGGTCTACAGCGCAGACGCAGCAGGTCGACCGGCATCCTTGCTTCTGGAAACCGGCGATCTCGACTTCTCGACCGTCGGGGTCAAACTCGTCACGGCAGCACTCACCTTGCGACGCGGCATCAGCTATTGGTTGGGCATTCGACACTCGTCCACCGCCACGCTGTCGGCATGGGCATCGACGGCCACGCCCGATCTGAACGGCGGCGCGCCGGTCACCACGGCCCGCAAGGTGCTGCGTCGCACGCTGGCATATGCCACCGCAGCGCCGGGCACTTGGGGCTACCTCGCATCCGAGACCAACGCCGGGCCAGGCACCGCCGTTTGGCTGCGTGCCGCATGACGGCTTCAGCGCGAAAACCAAAGCAGGATCAACAGAAGTGGCAAAACCCATGATCGAGAACAGCGAACGCGGCATTACCATCAACAAGGCGCTGGCCTGGACCATGTTGGTCTCGGTCACCGGGCTGATCTGGTGGGGTGGCGGGACATTGGCCTCCCTGCAAGGCGCCGCCGACCGCCTTACCTCTGCCCTCACCGAAACCCGCGAGATGATCATGGCCGAGCGCGCCAGTTCCGCCCAGCTGGAAGCCCGCGTCCGGGTGCTGGAGAATAGTGCTGCTCGACAGGATGTACGCTTTGACGCCCTGTCGCTCTCGATCAACGAGCTGAAGCAGCAGGCCCGTGAAACCAATGCCCTTCTGCGCGAACTGGCGCAGCGACCCTGAGCCCGCCCTCTTCATTGATCCACCCCGACCCGCCCCGAGGCGGGTTTTTTGTTGCCCGATGATGAGCAGAAAGTCCGATCCCATGCAGACAGACTCTGAAGACGCCATCCGCCTGATCCAGAGCGGCTTGGACCAACTTGGCCACAGCCCCGGTGCCATTGACGGTCGCTGGGGCGTCCGAACCGCCCGCGCGCTCCGGCAATTGATCGCTGCAAACGGTCGCCCTGCCTCACTGTCACCGCAGGGCCCCATGCCGTGGATCACCGAGGCGAAAACCGCGCTGGGCCGCAACGAAGCGCGCGATCGATCCTGGCTGATGGACTGGCTGAAGCGTGATGGCCGTTCCTTGGGCGACCCCAGCAAGAACCCGTGGTGCGGCGACTTCGTGGAGACCTGCATCCGCGTGTCCCTGCCGGATGAGCCACTTCTCGGCGCGCTGGGCACCAATCCCTATTGGGCCCGCAACTGGCTTCTGTTCGGGCAAGCGGTGCAGCCCATCATCGGTGCGGTGCTGAATTTCGAACGCGGTTCTGGCGGCCATGTCGGCTTCGCGGTCGGCCAGGATGACACGCATTTCTACGTGCTGGGCGGCAACCAGTCCGATGCCGTCACCATCGCCCGCATCGTCAAGTCCCGCCTTCTGGGCGCGCGCTGGCCCGCAACCTACCCGCCCCGCCCCCAACGCCTGCCGACCATGAAGCCCGGCGAATTCCTCGCAACCACCAACGAAATCTGAACTGGAGACCACCATGCTGAAACCTGCGATCCTCGC
>JANNPZ010000020.1:0-4106 GCA_031400505.1 Paracoccaceae bacterium
TTGGCCCGGAGGGCCAATCCTGCAACGGGTGATCAAGTGCTGGGCGCGGCTTTTCGGGAGCGGCTCTGGCCGAGCCGATAGCTGTCGCTGTTCGTCTCGAGGATGTGGACGTGGTGGGTCAGCCGGTCGAGCAAGGCACCGGTCAGGCGTTCGGAGCCGAAGGTTTCGGTCCATTCGTCAGACGGCAGGTTGCTGGTGATCAGCGTGGCACCGCGTTCGTAGCGCTGCGAGATAAGCGCGAACAGCAGCTCGGTGCCGGTCTTGCGCAGGGGCACGAAGCCCAACGCGTCGATGATCAGCAACTTGTGACCCACAATCTGTTTCTGCAGGCGCAGAAGCCGGCGTTCGTCTCGCGCCTCCATCAGTTCGTTGACCAGCGCCGCGGCGGTGGTGAAGCCGACCGACAGGCCCTTTTGGCAAGCGGCCAATCCCAGCCCCAAAGCAACATGGGTCTTGCCGGTGCCGCTTGGTCCAAGGGCGATGACGTTCTCGCGGCGTTCGATCCATTCGCAGCGAGCCAGTTCCAGCACTTGCATCTTGTTGAGCTTGGGGATTGCCTTGAAGTCGAAGCTGTCGAGACTCTTGGTGGCCGGGAACTTCGCGGCCTTGATGCGCCGTTCGACCCTGCGCCGTTCGACCCTGCGCCGTTCGCGGTCAATCAGCCCCAACTCGACCAGACGGGTCAGGAACCGGACGTGGTCCCGGCCCTCGGCCGCGCATTGCCGGGCGAGCTTGTCGTATTCCCGTGAGGCAAGGTCGGCAACTTCAGCGTCTTCAGGTGATGTGCCAGCAGGATCTTTGGCGCCTCGGTCATGCGGCAGGATCCTCGCCACCAGGCAGCGGTCGTTATCATACAGGATCGAGGCCGGCACCTTGCCGAAGAACGCAAAGGCATGCAGATGGCCATCGACCCAGGCCTCCGCCGTCGCCGCCGGATACGCCCGCACGTAGCAGGCATCGCTGTGCGGCAAATCCATGACAAAGAAATGCGCCTTCCGCTCGATACCGCCGATGATGATGGCTGTCGCTTCGCCGAAGTCGGCTTGGGCATGACCGGGCGGATGCGCCAGCGGCACGAACATCTCGCGGCCGCGCATGTAGTCCTTCACGATCGTGTAGCCGCCAGTGAAACCATGCTCGGCCCGCAGCCGCTCGAACATCCGCTTCGCCGTATGACGCTGCTTGCGATGCACATCTTGATCGCCGTCGAGCCAGGCGTCGATGATCCCGGAAGACCCGTCCAGCTTAGGCCGCTTCACTGCCGCCTGCCGCCGGTAACCCGGCGGAACCGAGAACGCCATCATCTTGGCTACGCTGTCACGCGAGATGTTGAAGTGCCGCGCCGCCTCGCGCTGGCTCATGCCCCCCGCACAGGCCAACCGAACCTTCCGATACATGTCCACGCTGAAAATCCTCCCACCCTCCCTGTCGCCAGAAAGGGTAACGTTGGACGACTTTTACGCCGCCCGCAGCGGGCTCATCCCGTCGCTACCGCGGCCGACTTTCTCACCGCCGTTCTCACGAATTGCCGCAAGCGCTGAACGTGCTGAAAGGCGAGATGAGCCTGATCGGCCCGCGCCCTGACTACCTGGAACACGCCAAGGTCTATGTGCGCACTGTCCCGGGTTACCGCGAACGTCACGCGATGCGGCCGGGGATCAGTGGCTATGCACAGATCGAGGTCGGCTATCCGGACGGTATCGAATCCTTGCAGCGCAAAGTTGCTGCCGACCTTGATTATATCAAGAACGCGTCGATAAGGTTCGATCTGTGGATTACCTGGCGCACTTTGCTGGTTGTGATCCTGCGCAAGGGCACCTGACCTGCCCGCTGTTGACGGCACTTAGACACCGTTGTTCACCGTCAATGTCGCCCTTCCACCGGGGTGACAAATCGTTTTGGGGTTTGCGCCCATGCTGCTAAACTGCCCCCAACGCCAGCCAAGAGGGCATCATGACCGGACGCGTGCAGGTTCTGTTGGGGACGACCAAAGGGGCATTTGTCCTTGATGGTAACGGGGACCGTGCCAACTGGCGGATCCGGGGGCCGTTTTGTGACGGCTGCCCGATCAACCATGTGATCGGCGATCCGGGAACGGGCAGGCTTTGGGCGGCGGGGGGCAGTGAATGGCACGGCGTCGGTGTCTGGCGGTCTGACGATGGCGGGCACGTCTGGACGCAATCGTCCGACGGGATTGAGGCAGGCGACGGCGCGCAACCCCTGTCATCGCTGTGGTCGCTGGGGCGGGCTGACGATGTCCTGTATGCAGGATCAAAGCCTGCGGACTTGTTTGCCAGCCGCGATGGTGGCCGGCGCTGGGCCAAGGTGACAGGGTTGACGGATCATCCGTCTTCTGCCGATTGGCAACCCGGTGCGGCGGGTCTGGTTCTGCATTCCATCGTGTCCGATCCCGCCGATCCGGCCAAACTGTGGGTCGGCCTGTCCGCCGCTGGTGTCTTTGCCACCGAAGACGGCGGCGCGACTTGGGATCGGCGCAACCGGATGTCGAATGCGGCACATGCAGCACATGACCACGATCATGACCATGACGACACCGAGGTTGGTCAGTGTGTCCATAATATCGTGCGGGCCGGGGGCGCGCGGGACCGGATGTACCAGCAAAATCATCACGGTGTCTTTCGCAGTGTCGATGGTGGTCGCACCTGGGATGCGGCGGGGGCGGGATTGCCGTCGACCTTTGGCTTTCCTGTCGTCGTGCATCCGCACGATCCCGATACGGTCTGGGTCTTTCCGCTGAACGGCGATTCGATCGGGCGATTCCCGCTCGGTGCCTCGGCGGCGGTCTGGCGGTCACGCGATGCCGGGGAAACCTGGGTGCCTTTGCAAAACGGTTTGCCGACACAGGACTGCTTTTTCACGGTGCTGCGGCAAGGGATGGCTGTCGATCAGGGCACACCTGCGGGGCTGTATTTCGGGACCAATTCCGGATCGGTCTTTGCCAGCCCCGACGAAGGCGACACCTGGACCGAGATTGCCCGGCACCTGCCGACAATCCTGTCGGTTGAAACGGTCACCACAGGTTAGCGCCGCGTTTCTGCCTTGTCGCCGCGCCGTCCGGTCAGGGCGCGGCCAAAGGCTGGCTGACCTTGTTCCAAAGGCGTTCCATTTCGGCCCGCGCTGTTAGAAAGTCGGCTGCGACCGCGTCTGCGCCCATCGCGATCACGACCTTTGACGATGTCCGCAGATCGGTGCCGCCGATCATGATGCAGGCTGACGGGTTGCTGTGGCGCAGGGCCACGACAAGCCGCGCCAGTGCCGGGGCCGAATGTGCGCCACCCGAAGACAGTCCGATGATCCTTGGTTCAGACAGTCTGATGCTTTCGACCAGTTCATCATGCGACAGCCCGACCCTGAGGGTGATGTCCCAACCCGATCTGCGCAACAGATCAGCCGCCATTCCCACACCCAAAGTATGCGTTTCACCGGGAACGGCGGCAAAGAGGGCGGATTTCTGCGGCACGCGGATCGGCGTGGCGAACAGATGGTCCATCGACCGCATGATTGCATAGATCCGGCTGGTGCCAATCGTCACTTGAGCAAAGGACGCGCGACCGTCATTCCACCAGTCCCCCAGCCGATCCGCCGCAACCGACAGATACTCCAGATACACGGATTCGACGTCCAGTCCGGTCGCCCTTAATGTGGTGATGATGGCCAGTCCGGCATCCTGGTTTGGCGACAGCAGGGCTTGGCACAGCTCGTCAATCCGCACATCCATAAGTTGCCGGGCTGGCGCATCCCCGACGATGGGTTGCCCGGTCAATGGCCGGTCGTCATCACGATCAGATGTGCGGGCCGCGATGCGGGACAATGCTTCGGCGGCCAATGACGACACCTGCGCGGGCGAAATCCTTGGCCCGAATGCCGGATTTTCATCCCGTGCCGGTTCATAGATCTGGTGCGCCAGCACCTGCTGCTGGTGGCCTGCATGCATCGTCTTTTCCCCCCGGTCTTGCCATGGGCGACATGGCCGATTGCCGCCTGAATCGCCGTTTGGGGTCAGTCTAGCAAAGCAAGACTGTAAATCAAGGTTTACACATAAAGTGTAAATCAAAATTGTCATCGGTCTGACACATGCCCCGTCG
>JANNPZ010000029.1:0-2240 GCA_031400505.1 Paracoccaceae bacterium
TAGTCTCATGCCTAGTCAGATAGGGCTTCCCACTATTGGAAGGTCAAGGACCTGCACCAACATTCTTTTCCGAAACTCCCCCTTGACCTTCCCATGATTGGAAGCCCTATCTCTGTTGATGAAAATAAAGCCATTTGGAAAGACAGCCGCGATGAACGCCCCTTTGAAACCGGTAGCTGCCAGAAACCGCATGACGTTGACCTTGCCCGTGGAAGGAATGACCTGTGCCTCTTGCGTGGGCCGCGTCGAACGTGCGCTGCGTGCTGTGCCCGGTGTAACGGAGGCGAACGTCAACCTTGCAACCGAACGGGCAGAGATCATCACGGCCAATGGCGCGGATCGCGGTCTTCTTGTCGCGGCCATCGAGGATGCAGGCTATGGCGTTTCGGCAGAGCCGGTCGATCTGGTGATCGATGGCATGACCTGCGCGTCCTGCGTGGCGCGGGTCGAGCGGGCGCTGAAAGTGGTGCCCGGCGTCTCGTCGGCGGTGGTCAATCTGGCGACAGAAAGGGCGACGATCATCGGGTCGGCGGAGGCCGGGCTGCTGGTCAAGGCGGTGGAGGATGCGGGCTATGAGGCTCGCCCTGCGCCGCGCTCGGCCTTGGGGGATGGGGAAACCACTGCGCGGAAGGCCGAAGAAGAGGCAGGTCTGCGCCGTGATCTGATGCTGGCTGCCGCCCTGTCGTTGCCGGTCTTTGCGCTGGAGATGGGCGCGCATCTGTTCATGCCCGTCCACGACCTGATCATGCGCACCATCGGAATGCAGGTCAGCTGGTGGGTGCAGTTCGTGCTGACGACCCTTGTGTTGATTGGCCCCGGTCGGCGGTTCTACCTCAAGGGGTTTCCGGCCCTGTGGCGCGCCGCACCTGACATGAACAGTCTGGTCGCGGTCGGAACGACCGCCGCCTACGGCTATTCGCTGGTGGCTACCTTCGCGCCGCAGGTTCTGCCCGCAGGCACGATCAACGTCTATTACGAGGCGGCGGCAGTCATCGTCACGCTGATCCTGCTGGGTCGTTTTCTGGAGGCGCGCGCCAAGGGCCGCACCTCAGGGGCGATCCGGCGTTTGATCGGATTGCAGGCCAAGACCGCACAGGTGCGGCGCGGTGGACAGACAGTTGCGGTGCCAATCGCCGAAGTGCGCCCCGGCGACATTGTCGAGGTCCGGCCCGGTCAACGGGTGCCGGTGGACGGTGTGGTGACGGAAGGCGACAGTTGGATCGACGAAAGCATGATTTCGGGCGAGCCCGTGCCCGTTGCCAAGGCCGCAGGCGCGCAGGTGACGGGCGGCACGGTCAACCAGACCGGCGCGCTGGCGTTTCGGGCGACAGCGGTGGGCGAGGCCACGATGCTGGCGCAAATCATCCGCATGGTCGAGGCGGCGCAGGGCGGCAAGCTGCCGATTCAGGCGTTGGTGGACAAGATCACCATGTGGTTCGTGCCGGTCGTGATGGCATTGGCCGCGCTGACGTTCGCGGTCTGGCTGGTCTTTGGCCCCGATCCTGCTCTGACGCTCGGGTTGGTGAATGCGGTCGCGGTGCTGATCATCGCCTGCCCCTGCGCAATGGGTCTGGCCACGCCGACTTCGATTATGGTCGGCACCGGGCGTGGGGCGGAACTGGGCATCCTGTTTCGCAAGGGTGAGGCGTTGCAGGCGCTGCAAGGTGTGGCCGTGGTAGCGCTGGACAAGACCGGCACGCTGACCGAGGGCAAGCCTGTGCTGACCGACCTGACACTGGCCCCCGGTTTCGTGCGGGCCGACGTGCTGGCTGCCGTGGCAGCGGTGGAAGCGAAATCAGAGCACCCCATTGCCCGGGCCATCGTGCAGGCCGCAAAGGCGGACGGGCTGACGCTGCCTGTTGTCACGCGGTTCGAGTCAGTGACCGGCTTTGGTGTCGTGGCCGAGGTTGCCGGGATGCGGGTGCAGATCGGTGCAGACCGTTACATGGAACAGCTTGCGCTTGAGGTGGCGCTTTTCGCTGCCGAGGCGGAAAGCGCCCCCTCAAGCGCAAGCAGTTCCATGTAACGGTCTGCACCGATCTGCACCCGCATCCCGGCCCCCTCGGCCACGACACCATGTACGGCTTCGTACCCGCCATTGCGGTGACCGGTACGGCACGGCTAGATGCCCTGCAAATAGTCGATGCCCATGTGCATCTGGAAATCTTGGCACAAATGACACCCAGGCAAATCATGCAAGACATTTCGGCTGTTGCTGGGGTGAGTCGATAGTTGTCCTG
>JANNPZ010000050.1:0-4717 GCA_031400505.1 Paracoccaceae bacterium
GCACTTGCAGCCGGAACGCCTCCCGAGGCGTTGGCCGATGCGGCAGTCGAGGCTTTGCGCGACAATGGCTACGGCCAATATGATGGCCTTATCGGCATCCTGACCCCGGCACTGGGGGCCGAGGGGCTTGCGCATCTCAAGGCGCGCATCGAGGCGCTGGCGGCGACCCTGGTTCCCGTGCCGCCGAAGGGTGAATGGGAGGCGGTGGGCTATGGCAGCGGCGGCGCCACCTATGCGCATCAGATGGAAGAACGCGTCCGACAAAGCCTGGTGCGGATGGCGCTGAAGGACATCGCCGATGCGATGGGCGACGTGGACGCCTTCATCGCCCAATACGATCCCGCCACGCGCAAAGTGCCGAAGATTGCCGCTGAAATCGCAACCAGGTTGCTGGCCGCTGGACGGGCGGGGGACGCTTTGGGGTTTCTGGAGCGGGCCGAGTTTCGCGATCGCGCCTCGGTGCCTGAGGAATGGCAGGCGGCCCGGCTGGATGTGTTGGAAGCGCTTGGCCGGGCGGACGAGGCGCAGGCGTTCCGGTTGGAGTGCTATCACCGCAGCCTCGCCGCGGATCACCTGCGCGCCTATCTGAAGCGCCTTGCGGATTTCGACGATGTCGAGGCCGAGGAGCAGGCGATGGCCCATGCCGTTGCCTACCCGGAACCCCTTTCGGCGCTGCATTTCCTGATCCACTGGCCAGCAATGGATCGGGCAGCGCAGGTGGTCCAGCAACGGTTCGACGAGTTGGACGGCGATCGCTACGAAATCCTGACCCCGGCCGCCGAGGCGCTGTCGGCACGCTATCCGCTGGCCGCCACGCTGGCCTTGCGGGCGATGGTCGACTTCACGCTGAACGCCGGAAGATCGCGCCGCTATCAGCATGCGGCACGGCACCTTGCGGAGTGTGATGGGCTGGCCAGCCAGATCGAGGACTTCGCGACCTTTGAGCCCCACGCCAGCTATGTCGCACGCCTGAAGCGCGAACATGGCCGCAAGTCCGGCTTCTGGGGGCACTTCGCATGAGCCTTCGCGAGGGAGGGTGTCCATGCCGTTGAACTTTCTCGTTTTCCTCGGGTCAGTCCGCGACAGCACACCGCCGCGCCCGGCTCGGTTGGGCTGGCGCGTGGCACGGGCTTGTGTGGCTAGGCTTGCGGCCGACGGCCACGAGGCCGTTCTGATCGACCCACTGGGCTTCGATTTGTCCGGACCGTTCAAGCCGCACTTTTCGTATGCGAAGGGGAAAGCGCCCGAAGCCCTCGAGGATTTGGCACGGAAGATCGACGCGACTGATGGCTACGTGATGGTCAGTCCCGAATACAACCACTCCATGAGCCCGGCCCTTGCGCATCTGCTGAACCACTTCGGCAGTTCGCTCTATACCTACAAGCCAAGCGCAATCGTGACATATTCCGCTTGCCAATGGGGCGGGGCGCGGGCTGCGGTAAACATGCGCACGTTTCTGGCGGAGTTGGGCTGTCTGCCGGTTTCGGCGATGATCCATCTTCCCAAGGCGCAGGAAGTGCTCAATGAAGCGGGCGATTACGAAACGGATGTCGATGCTGCCCAGTGGGATGGATACCTTGGCCGCGCCTTCGCGCAACTGGCGTGGTGGGCGCTCGCGGCGCGCCATCAGCGTGAGGACGGCAGTGTAGACCAACCCGCGGCATTCGCTCGCGACCCGTCGCAACGCAATGCGCCTTGATGTCGGGAAAAGACTGGGCCGAATAAGATGGAAAGTCAGCTGCAACTTTACTGATTCATCTGTTTTCGGAACATCAACCGCCGGTCCTGTTTAAAGCGGTTCCAGATTTTGTTGAGTCGAGAGCGATTCCCAAGAGGCTTGGTTTGATTTTTCCTGTTCAGGAGGATCACTCTATCGGAAGGCGCTTGTCTGCCGATATTCGAGACCGCTTCCGGGGGCTTCTTGATAATGGCTTAAGCGGGCGGGCGGGAGGCGGCGCGGCGTTTGGCCGGATCAGTCTGCGCGCCCCATTCGGGATCTGCCATTGCGGGATCAATCGAGCCGTCGGCCAGGGTGGTTATCCGGCCCGTTGCGATCGCCTTGCGCACCGCCGCTTCCGAGACCCCGCGCTGCGCGGCATAGCTTCGCCGGGACACTCCCATTCTGACCTAAACCTCATCAATTCAGTGACTTATGAGTTGCTCTCTTTTGACGTCCTGCGCTGTGTGCAGCCATCGCAACGCAACGGAGACCGCCATGAAGCCCCTGACAACCCACGAAGAATTCTGCCTGAAGAACGCCGCCCACTTCGTTGCCGCCCGGGGCCGCACGCCCGCCACCCGCACGCGCGAGCAATTCGCGACCCTGCCCGAGGCGCAGGCCTTTGGCGCGGCGATCGGCGACGGCCGGACCATGATCTACGCGGTCACCACCCTCGGGCATTCCGCCCACATCACCAACGCCTGAAGGATGACGACCATGAAAACCAAAGCCATTACCGCCGCGCAGATCGACAAGCTTGCCCGGCGCCTTTCCGAAACCCCGATCGAACCGGCCACGAGCGCCAAGAAGGCGGGCGACAACTTCGCTCGCTTACTGGCGGCCCGGATTGGCTCGGAGCGCGCGGCCCTCGCCTTCACCTCGATCATGACAGCCGACACTGCAGATCAGGCGGAGGCCCGGCTGACCTTGGTGCTGGATTACGGCAACCGCGATCCTGCGGGCGAGCCGATCACGGCGGCGGAGGAAGAACCAAAAGCTGCGCCCACCCCGGTCATCGGTAAACGGCAGGCCGTCGTCGATCTAGCGCAGAGCGGCACCTTGCCGACGGCCCCGGATTTCTCCAAACCGACCCACGCCCGGTTCCGCGCTAAGCTGGCTCAGATCGTGGCCTTTGCCGAGGCGGGCGATATCGCAGCACTGCAGGCTTTCGAGATCAACCCGGTCTCGTCCAGCCCCAAGGCGATGGCGCGCTACCGCGACCTCTGCGTGATCGCCATCACCGCCCGTGCGCAGGTGACCGCATGAAGATCACCCGTGAGTTCGCCCCCGCTGATCGCTACCTCTACGATTTCGGGCTCTGCAGATACGCGAACGGCTGGGCGCAGGTCGACACGGCGCAGGATGCTTCCTGTTTTGGCACTTGGGCGCACCCGACCCGGTTGCTGATCTTCAACTATTGCGAGGGCGATACGACCTTGAAGGAGGCCGCATCGCCCGAGGAGTTCGCCGCCAAGTTACGCGAAGTTGATGCTTGGAACCGGGCGCATGGCTACGGCCCAGCGCGGATCGATCCGGGGTATGATCCGGCAATGAAGGCGGTGCTTGAGGGGCTGGGACTGGCGGATATGCTGCACTGATTGGGTCGCGTTTGCCTTGTGTGTTTCGGCAGCCAGAGGTGCCGAAGCGATCAGTTCACAGCACCCGCCAGACTGTCCGAAGATCATGATTGGTTTAATGCACACCCCGCGCCCGCAACCGCTCCGGCGTGACGAGACTGCGGGACAGCATGGCGTCACGGATTGTGTTGCTGATCGTGTTGGCGGGCAGGAAACCGTCCGAATTGACCATGTCGGCGTAGAAGGCCGCGAGTTCATCGGCGCTGGGCCGTGCGCCTTCGGCGCGGCTGGACTGGCGCTTGGCGGTCGGGGACTTGGACGTTGCCGCAGCCTGCGCATCCCGCTGGGCGGCGCGTTCCATCGCGCGGTCGAGCGCCTTGGGCCCATCGGGCGGGGCAGGGTGGTCCCTCCGGGTTTCGGTGGCGGTCTCGATGATCCGGTCTTCGGTGAGGCCAAGGTCGTCGATCCAGCGGCGCACGTGGGTCCGGGCGGGCCAGCCCTGCCACCAGGCGGGCAGGGTGCCGACGGGATCGATGCCCAGCGCGGTCAGCAGCTCTGCGAAGAAACGATCAAAATCGACATCGCGCGCTTGCGCGTCCTCCTCCTCCTTTACTGGTTTAGTTAAAGGTTCTCTTACAAGGTTATACTCCGGATTCCGGAGATGGCTTTGGGCAAAATCCGGAGATGGAATGCCCGAAAATCCGGAGTTGGCTCCATCTGTGTTTTCCGGAGATGGATTGTCATTTTCTTCCATGATTTCAACAAAGCCATCTCCGGATTGCGGAGGTGGCTTTTGCGGGAACCCCTGCTCGAACTCGAGAATGTAACGGGTCGGCAGACGCCTGTGGTTGTGCGGATTTTGGGTGCGGATGCGGTGGATCAGGCCCAATTTTTCCAGTGTCGCCAGATGATCGTTGAGGGCCGAGATGGACATTTCCGCATCCTCGGCCAGCCGCGCCTGCGTCGGGAAACACCCGAAATCCGGGTTGTGCCGGTCGCAGAGAAACCACAGGACGATCTTGGTGGCAGGCTTCAGCCCGCGCTGCTGAATGGCCCAGGTGGTGGCGGCGTGGCTCATGGACGATCTCCGGACATGGAAAAAGGCCCGGTGATCAACACCGGGCCGGACAAGGTGGGGCGGGGTCAGAAACGCCGATGGCGGGCGGTTCCTTGGCGGGGCAGGGACGGGTGGTCGGGCCGGGCAGGGCGGCCGCAGTGTTGATCAGCTTTTAGGGCGCGCACTCAGACGCAGGGTGCGCACCTGCGAACCGCGCACCCAAAGGTGCGAACCCAGAAAAAATGTTTGACGCTAGAGACTTACCGCGCCTCTGCCCCCCGCATACACCTCAAGCCCGGGTGGAACCGGGGCCCGGGGGGCATCGCGAGGGGCGCGGGGCATGGCCCGAAACGGCGGCGGAGC
>JANNPZ010000001.1:0-1887 GCA_031400505.1 Paracoccaceae bacterium
AAGCCGAAAGCGGCCAGATCCGCGTGCTCGTGCGTTTCGGTAACGGCTATCAGTCAGTCACTCCTGCGCAAGGCGGGCTGCTTTGGGCTGGCGCCTTGGTGCTCCCCGAAAATGGCATCGGCAAGTTGAAGCGCACGCAGATCGACCAGATGGTCAATGGCCGCAGGATCGAACTTAATTTTGCCATCGCCGATGACGCGTTCGAATTTGCCGCCAACACCCGGCCGGACGATTTGGCTGACCAGTTGACGCTGATTGCGACCAAGCTGGAATATCCCGGCTGGGACGCCGCGCCTGTCGAGCGCGCAAAGGCTTTGGCCAAATCGGGCTATGACAGTTTCGAAATGTCGGCGACGTCGGTATTGCAGCGCGACCTCGAATATTTGCTGCGCGGCAATGATCCGCGCTGGAAGTCGGCCGCACCCGCCGATGTTGCCAAGGTCGATGCCGCGAAGTTTCAGGCCTATTGGGCACCGCTGCTCGCCAAAGGCCCGGTCGAGGTCATGCTATTCGGCGACTTTGACCGCGCCGTAGCGATCTCTGCGCTCGAGAAAAGTTTTGGCGCGATGAAGCCGAGGGCGGCGCCAGTGGTGGCTGCTGCCGCCCAGACAATCGCTTTTCCTGCGGCCAACACGGCACCAGTGCGTTTAACGCATAAGGGGTCTGCCGATCAGGCAGCAGCCGTTATGGCCTGGCCCACGGGCGGCGGCATGACTGGCGTGGCGGAAAGCCGACAGCTGGAGATATTGGCCGCGGTGTTTCGCGACCGGCTATTCGAGAAATTCCGCGCAGAACAGGCAGCGAGCTATAGCCCCGACATGGCAGCAAGCTGGCCGAAGGATTTCCCGACCGGCGGCTATCTGATGGCCTACACGCAGGTCAAACCCGGCGATGTGGACCGCTTCTTCGCCTTTGCCGACGAGGTTGCGGCAGATCTGTCAGCTAACCCGGTCAGCGCCGACGAACTGCAACGAGCTGTGGAGCCAATGAAGCAAAATATCGAACGTGCGGCGTCGGGGAACACCTTTTGGCTCAACCAGCTAAAGGGCGCGACCTATCAGCCAGCTCGTTTCACAGCGCTTGGCACACTTTACAGCGATTATAGCGGCGTGACGCCGGCAACTTTGCAGGGCCTGGCAAAGCGCTACTTCGTTAAGGACAAGGCTTGGAAGCTGGTTGTCGGACCGCAAGGTGGTGGCGACCGGCAAATAGTCTCAAACTAGCGATTAATTTAAGCGAACGGCACCAAGCGTTTACAGCACATATTTGGACAGATCGGTGTCCTTGGCGATTCCGGAAAGCTGCTTTTGCACATAGGCCGCATCAATCGTGATGGCATCGCCCTTACGATCCTCAGCATCGAAGCTGATATCCTCAAGCAGCTTTTCCATAACCGTCTGTAAGCGACGCGCACCAATGTTTTCGATGCTCGCATTCACGTCATATGCAATGCGCGCAATCGCGTCGATGGCATCGTCTGTGAAGGTTAGCGTGACCTCCTCAGTGGCAAGCAGCGCTGCATATTGGGTCGGCAAGTTGGCCCGCGTTTCCGATAATATGCGGACAAAATCTTTATGCTCCAGCGCGCGGAGTTCGACGCGGATCGGCAGGCGGCCCTGAAGTTCGGGCAGCATGTCGCTAGGCTTTGAAATGTGGAACGCGCCAGACGCAATGAACAGCACATGATCGGTTTTCATCGGACCGTATTTTGTAGCGACAGTGGTGCCTTCTATAAGCGGCAATAGATCGCGCTGGACGCCTTCACGGCTAACCGATCCGCCGCCGCGCGAGTCTGATACTGCGATCTTGTCGATCTCATCGAGGAAAACGATGCCATTGGCTTCGGCATCGGCGAGCGCCGCTCGGTTGACATCGTCCTGATCAAGG
>JANNPZ010000009.1:0-50175 GCA_031400505.1 Paracoccaceae bacterium
CACAAAACGCACAGCACACCCGAACCTCGGGCGTATCTGCCGTCATATCTCCAGAATTTCCACCGCAGCGTCGCCGCCACTCCCAATCCAACTCAACGCTTCCACGCCCCGTCGTCTCGGTGAAGCGCTGTCTAGGCCCACTCACAACAACCCGCAAGAGGAAAATTCGCCGAACATGACATTTTCTTGTCAGTCGCTGTAAAACTTGAACATTTTCCCCGATCTGCCCGCCACGGGGCAAATCGGCCCACAGAACAATCCACAGACTCAGGCGAAATCAGGGGCTTGGAAGGTCACCTGCCCACCGCAGACCGTCATGGCGATTCCCAGATCGGCGATTTCCCCCGCTTCCACCGCCTCGATATCCCCGCCCAAAAGCACCAGATCGCCCGCCAGACCCGGTCTCAGGCACCCCGTCACCGCCTCCAGATGTGCAGCCCATGCCCCCCCGGCCGTGTAGGCGCGCAGGCTGTCCAGCCGCCCCAGACGCTCATCCGCACAGTCCGCGCCGTAAGGCATCCGCGTCTGGCTGGCCTGCAACCCGCGCAGCACCGAGACATCCGTCACCGGCCAATCGCTGGCATAGCAGACCGCTGCCCCCCGTTCGACGATGCTTTTCCAAAGATAGGCATCTGGCCAGCGGTGGCGCGCCAGACATTCCAGCCCCACCAGCGCGAAGTCCATCGCGCCGGGTGGATGCGGCGGCTGCAGGCTGGCCGTGATCCCCAGTTCGGCGATCCGTCCCAGGTCGGCGCGATCAATCAGCTCGATGTGTTCGATCCTGTGCCGACTGTCGCGCGCACCATTCGCCGCGCGCGCCGCCTCATAGCCGTCGATCGTGTTCCTCACCGCCGCGTCAGCAATCGCATGCACCGCAATCTGCAACCCGCGCCGGTCGATCTCGGTCGCCACAGCGGCAAACTCCGGGGCCGAGAACAGCAGATCGCCCTTCACACCCGGATGCCCCGGGTAGTCCTGCAACATGGCAGCGGTCCGGCTGTCCACCACCCCGTCCATGAACAGCTTCACAAAACCCGAACTGATCCAGTCATCCGCAAACTCGGCCCGCATCGCCTCGGCGCGGTCCAACTCGGCCAGTGCCATCCCGGGTTTGAAGTGGAACGGCACCTTCACCCGCTGCATCAGCCGCCCCTCGGCGCGCAATTCGGCCAAAAGCTGCAACGTATAGCGGTTGCCATCCATGCTGACCAAGCTGGTGATGCCATGCGCCGCGCAATGCGCCATCCCGCGCGCGAGGTGATCCTTGTCCACCGCGCGCTCGGCGTCCGACGGCCAGACCGCAGGCTCGGCCCCGCGCGCGATACCCAGATACATCCGCGACACGCCCGCCAACGCGAGGATCGGATCGAAGGCCTCGAACTCCAGCAACTCGCCCGTCGCAAGCCCGTCCGCCCCCATCACCACCTCGTGCCCATGCGGCATCGCGGCCCCGTGTAGCAGCCCCGCCGCCTGCAGCGCCGCCGTATTGGCCCAGACCGTGTGATGGTCCATCGATCTGACCGCAATCGGGCGGTCCGGAATCACCTGATCCAGATCATACCGGCTCATCGGATGGGGCAGCACGCCGTAATCCACCCCTTCGCCCATCAACAGGCCCGTCCCCGGCCTGCGCGCGGCAAACCCCTGAAACGCCACCCGCAGCGCTGCAACCCCGCGCACCCCGCCAAGCTGCAGATGGTTCAGTTCCGCCCCGCCAAAGAGATGCATGTGGCTTTCGACAAACCCCGGCAGCAAGGTCCGTCCCCCGGCATCGACCACCCTTGCCGCTTGCATCGCGGCCACCTCGGCCCCGCCCACCGCCACGATCCGCCCCCCAGCCACCGCAACGGCCTGCGCACGCGGCAGACCCCGGTCCATCGTCAGCACCCGTGCATTCACCACCAAAAGATCAACCATCCCGGCCTCCCGCTTTCACATTGGCTCAAATATCCCGGGGGAGTCGCCCTTTGGCGACGGGGGTAGCGCCCCCCACCCGTTCCGCCATCACGCACAGCATCTCGAACATCAGGCTGACCCCCAGCCATGCGGTCCCGCCGCTTTGATCAAAGGGCGGCGAAACCTCGACCAGGTCCGCCCCCACAACGTTCAGCCCGCGCAACCCCCGCGCCACCTGCAGCGCCTGCCAGCTGGATGGCCCGCCCACCTCGGGCGTCCCGGTGCCGGGTGCAAAGGTCGGATCGACAAAATCGATGTCATAGGTCACGTAAACCTCTCCCGCGCCCACGATCTCGCGCGCCTCGGCCATCACATCCTCGGCCCCCCGCGCGTGGAACTCGGCGATCGGAATGATGCGGATGCCGACACTTGCGGCGAAATCCCAGTCCTCGCGCCCATAGGCCGTGCCGCGCACGCCGATGATGACATACCGGCGGGGGTCAAGCAGCCCTTCCTCCACCGCCCGGCGAAACGGGGTGCCGTGGTTGTAGCGGCTGGTCCCGAAATACACGTCGTTCAGGTCGGTATGGCTGTCGAACTGCACCATTCCCAGGGGCCGCCCCCGCCCAAGGGCGCGCAGGATCGGCAGGGTGCACAGATGATCCCCGCCCGCCGTCAGCGGCAAGATCCCCAGCGCCCGAATCCGGGTATAAAAAGCCTCAAACCGCAAAAGGCTGTCCAGCAGATCGCCGGGGTTTGGTGCGACATCCCCCAGATCGGCACACCGCGCAAGATCGAACGGAGCCACCCAAGTTGCTCCGTTCTGCGCCCTTATCATGGTGGACACATCGCGCAACTGCCTTGGCCCGTGCCGCGGCCCCGGGCGGTTCGTGGTTCCCCCATCCCAAGGCGCGCCGATCAACCCGATCTGCACCTCGCCAATGCGCGGATGATCAAGGCCTGTATGCGGCAACCGCATGAAGGTCGGTATCCCTGCGAATCGCGGCAGATCGAAACCCGAAACCGGTTGAAAGAACCCATCTTCGTTCGCCATCACCCGCTCCTTTGCCGCTGTCGCACCGCATCAAATCCCCCAGCCCCCAACACGTCCGGCCCAAAGGCAACACCCAGACGGCGCGAAAGCGCCCGCACCGCTTGCAGACCCTTGACCCGCCCCGCCCCATCAGTCCTTATCTGCCAAAGCCCAAGGATGCCCCATGTTCAGCAAAACTTCCGATCCGACCTCCGGCCCCGCCGCTGGCACAGCCCCTGCTGCGGCCGCCGGTCGCCCAGCCTCGAATACCAGATCAGTGCTGGCTCAGGATCTCAAGATCATCGGTGAAATTTCCTCGAACGGCACGATCGAGGTTCTTGGCGAGATTGAAGGCAACCTTGCCGCCCGCGGTCTGGTGATTGGTGCCGAAGGTCGCGTCGCGGGGTCCGTGGTGGCCGACACGGTCGAGGTGAAGGGCAAGCTGAACGGCCGCGTGGCCTCTGATACCTTCACTTTGCGCGCTGCGGCGCAAGTTGCCGCCGACATCACCTACACCACGCTGGTGATCGAAAGCGGCGCCCAGATCGAAGGCACCTTCAAACTGGCGAAGTCCTGACGCCAAACCCGAGGCTGCCGCAATGCCAGACCCGATCCTGCTGCGCCACGATCTTGACGGCATCGCTACACTGACCCTCAACGCTCCGTCGAGCCTCAATGCGCTGTCAGCCGCGATGATCGCCAGCCTTGCGGATCAGCTTGGCACCCTCTCCGTCGCGTCCGACATCCGCGTGGTCATCCTTGCCGCCAATGGCCGTGCATTCTGCGCCGGCCATGACCTGCGCGAAATGCAGGCCGCCCGCACGGCTCCCGACCAGGGCCGCAGCGCCTTTGCAGACGTGTTCAGCCGCTGCTCTGCAATGATGCAGGCCCTCATCGCGCTGCCGCAACCGGTCATCGCTCAGGTCAACGGCACCGCCGCGGCCGCCGGATGCCAGCTTGTCGCGTCCTGCGATCTGGTGGTTGCATCCGAAACCGCCCGTTTTGGCGTCAATGGCGTCAACGTCGGCCTGTTCTGCTCGACGCCGATGGTTGCGCTGACCCGCAAGATCCCTCCTGCCATAGCCTTCGAAATGCTGACGACGGGCGAGTTCCTGTCCGCCGATCGCGCCCGCGACGTGGGTCTGGTGAACCGCGTCACAAAGACCGACGCCCTCACTCACGAAACCCGTCTTCTTGCGACAACCATCGCAGGCAAACTCGGGTCTGCCATTCGCCTCGGCAAACGTGCATTTTATAAACAATCCGAACTTGGACTGAGCGCGGCTTATGCACAAACCGGCCACGTCATGGTCGAAAACATGCTGGCTCAGGACACCGACGAAGGCATCACCGCCTTCCTCGAAAAACGCCCACCGGACTGGCAGACCTGATCCGGCGCACCCCAAAAGGCGCAAACCGCCCCTTTCAGCTTGGCTCAAATATCCTCGGGGGTGAATTGACCGCAGGTCAAGAGGGGGCGGACAGCCCCCTGCCCTGCCGCCGTACCAACCCCAGCCCGATCAACCCGGCCAGAACCGCCATCGCCAGACAGGCCGCGTAAACCGCCCCTGTGCCGTATCCCAGAAGCCAGGCACCAAACACCGGTCCCGCCGCCGTGCCAAGGATGGGGGACACCGCGGCCGCCCCGGAAATCGCTCCGAACCCGCGCCTTCCCAGGACTTCGGCCAGCAATACCGGCCGCAGGATCGATGACAACCCGATGCCCGCGCCCTGTAGCACTGCAAAGCCGAAGATCAATTCCGGCGCCAGCCCCGCAGTCCACAACACCGCCGCCGCCGCCACGATCGCCCCCAGTGACCACAAGACCGCCACCGGGGTCGAAACCCGCTTTTCGTTGATCAACAACACGACACGCCCGATAACTTGCGCCGGACCGATGCACGACGCAGCAAGCACCGCCATCCCCGCACCCGCCCCGCGGTCGGCAAAAAGCGTCAACGCATGGGTCACCAACACCGAATGGCTCAGGTAATTCAAGCCAAACACCGCCGAGATCCCCCAGAAAGACGGATTGCGCAGCGCGGTCGCCAACGCTCCGGGATCCGGCCCGGGCCGCGCTGCGCCAGCGCCCTGCCTCCGCCGCAATCGCGCAACTGCCACCAAATTGGCCGGCACCACCCCGAACACCACCAGCGCCGCAAAGGCCATCAGCCCACCCTGGCCGCCAAACGCCGCGCCCATCGCATGCCCCAGCGGAAAGGCCAATGTCCCGGCAAATCCCGCAACCAGCGTCACCCGCGTGATCGCCGCCCGCGCGCCCGTCCCCAACCTCTGCGTCAGAAACGCAAAACACGTCTCGTACAGCGCACCGGACTGCGCCACCCCGATCACGGCCCAAAGCGCCAGCCATCCCGCCAGCGTGTCCACGCTTCCCAATCCGATCAACGCGACCGCCCCCAGTACCGGCAAGCCCACCAGCAACTCGCCGCCCCAGCCGCGATCCACCAGCCGTCCCGTAAAGGGCGTCAACAGCGCTGTGATCAGGAACCCCAGCGTCGGCCCCGCCGCGAGATGCGTTTTGCTCCACCCCGTCGCCGCCTCAAGATCCGGAAACAGCGCTGCGAAAGAATAATACAGCGCCGCATAGGTCAGCGTTTGCCCCACCGCCAGCAACCAGACGGCAAGCTGGTCGCCGCGCTCGGGGGCGTCGCTGTCGCTCAAAGCCCGTACATGTCTGCGAACTTTGCTTCCAGATAATCCAGCAAAGGGCCTTCATGCGGATCAAACCCGCAGGCTAGGGCAATCGTCTCGCGCGGGCTGCGCAACCCGCCATGACGTTGAACATTCTCGCGCAACCACTCTGTCGCGGCCGACGTGTCGCCGATTTCCAATTGATCGTCCAACCCCGGCACCGCCGCACGCAATGCCTGATGCAGGCACCCGGCATAGACATTGCCCAGCGTGTAGGTCGGAAAATATCCAAAAAGCCCGACCGACCAATGGACGTCCTGCAACATTCCTTGCGAAGGACGTGTGACCACGCCGCCAAAGTCCGCGGCAAAGCGATCGTTCCACGCCGCCTCAAGATCGCGCACGTCCAGATCGCCCGCGATCAACGCCCGCTCCAGATCGAATCGCATCATTACATGCAGGTTGTAATGCACCTCGTCCGCCTCGGTCCGGATGAACCCGGCCTGCACACGGTTGACGATGCGATAGAACTCCTCGGCCGACCCCACCGAATAATCGTCAAACCGGTCCATCATCTGCCCATGCATCCAGCCGGTAAACGCCCGGCTGCGGCCAAGCTGGTTTTCGTAAATCCGGCTTTGGCTTTCATGCACCCCCATCGACACGCCATGCCCGATCGGGGTCATTGCGTAGTCAGGATCAATCCCCAACTCATAGCTCGAATGCCCCACCTCGTGGATTGTCGAGTAAAAACAGTTGAACGGCTCTCTCTCAACCACGCGGGTCGTGATCCGGCTGTCACTGACCGAACCCGAACTGAAAGGATGCACGGCAAGGTCGATCCGCCCCCGGCTCCAGTCATAGCCAAAGGCGGTGGCAAGATCGCGCGCCATCCGCATCTGTGCGGCCTCTGGGTAGACCCCTGTCAGTGCCGCAGGCCCGACCTTGTCCAGCACCGCTGCGCGCAATGCCACCAGCCTTGGCCGCATCGCGTCAAACATCGCTCCAATACTTTGTGCCGTAGCCCCGGGTTCATAGTCATCCAGCAGCGCATCATAAAGATCGCCGCCCTGCGCCAGACATTCCGCCTCGCGCTGACGCAATCCGATCACGTCGCGAAGTGTCGGCAGGAATGTCGCCACATCTTCGCGCGCGCGGCATTCGGCCCAGATGCCTTGGGCCCGGGACGTCGCCCGTGCCAGCTCTTGCGCCAAATCACCCGGCACCTTGGTCATGCGCGCATAGCTGCGGCGAACTTCACGCAACTGCGCCGCAGCCTTTGCATCGGTTGCCGTCGCCTGCCCAAGCCAGTCGGCAATCCGCCCATCGGTACGCCGCGCATGCAGCACCCCCTCCAGCGCCGCACGCTCTTCGGACCGCTGTTCGGCAGCACCCCTTGGCATCATGGTTTCCTGATCCCATTCCAGACGCCCCGCGATCAGCGCAAGCGCCTCGGTCTCTCGTTGAAACGCCATCAGATCGGCATAGGCCGTCGTGTTCTGCAAACCGCTCGCAGTCATGCTGTTCCCTTTCGGATGGACCCTGCCACCGGATATTTCGCCAGATGCCGCGCCCGCAGGATCAACACCCACACTACAACCGCCCCGATCTGATGCGTGATAGCTACATGTACCTGCGCAAGCGACAGCACCGTCGCGATCCCGATCGCCACCTGCACACACATCATCGCCATCACCCCATGACAGGCCCTGCGCGTCACCGGATGCACCGACCGTCGCCCGCGCAACCAAACCACCAATGTAAAGACAAACAACAGATACCCCGACATGCGGTGGACAAACTGCACCAGCCCCGGATTCTCAAAAAACGCCTGCCACCACGCGCCGCCCGGAACATAAAACGCGTCTTGCGGGAAAAACTGCCCGTTCATCAAGGGCCAGGTCGGATACCCCCGCCCCGCATCGATCCCGGCGACGAGGGCCCCCAGAACCACCTGCAGAAACGCGAAATGCATCAACCCGGTGGTCATCCCGAACAGCTTGCGCTCGCCGACCCGCCGCGCCTTCAACAAATCCGCCTCGCTGCGTCCCAGCAAGAACACATACCATGCCAGAAACCCCAGAATGACAAACGCAATGCCCAGATGCGTGGCAAGTCTGTAGGACGCGACATCCACCCGCGCGCCCTCAAGACCCGAAGAGACCATCCACCACCCGACAGCCCCTTGCAACCCGCCCAACGCCCCTACCAGCCACAGCCGTTTTGACCACCCCTCGGGGATCGCGCGCGCGATACCAAACCCGGCAAAGCCGACCGCCCAGACCAAACCGATCACCCGGCCCAACTGCCGATGTCCCCATTCCCACCAGTAGATCACCTTGAACTCGGACACCGTCATCGTCGCGTTCTGCAGCTGGAATTCCGGTGTCGCCCGGTACTTGTCGAACTCCACCGCCCAATCGGCAGCAGTCAGCGGCGGCACAGCGCCGGTCACCGGCTTCCATTCGGTGATCGACAGGCCCGAGTCCGTCAGCCGCGTCATCCCGCCAACCGCAATCATCGTGGCGACCAGCAGGAACAGCAAGATCATCCAGGCCCGGATACTCTGGCGCGCGCCATTTGGCCGGTCAATCAGACCAATCGCAGTGCCTGCAGGAACGCCGCCTGGCCCGACCTCTTCGAAAATGCTCCGCTTGCCCGCCATCTGCCCGCTCCTATTCACTCAGCGGGACCCTAGCCCCGGCCCCCCACCCCATCAAGACCCCACCCCATCAAGCCTCCGCGACATCCCGGCACGCCCATCATCTGTTCAAAAATATCCCGGGGTCAGGCGCCGCGCCGAGGGGCAGCGCCCCCGCTACCGCAACCCTTGCAACAGCGCCAACGACGGCTCTCCGGTCACCGGCACCCCGATACGCGCCTGATACCCCGAAATCGCCGCACGGGTCCTGGCCCCGATCACCCCGTCCGACCCTTCGGTATCAAACCCCGCCGCCGTCAGTCGCCGCTGCAACTCCTGCCGGTCGGCAATTGTCATGCCTGTCGCATCCGGCCCCCACGACGCCTGCACCGCAGACCGGCCCAGCAATCGGTCCGACAGATGCCCGACACCGATCGCATAGCTTTCGGCGTTGTTGTAGCGAAGGATCACGTTGAAGTTCTGCGTCAGCAAGAACGCAGGCCCCCCCACCCCATTCGGCGCAATGATCGACCCGCCCACGGGCACGCGATCGCCCTGCGCCGTCGTCACTCCCAGCGCAGCCCAAGCCTCCGCCGACTGCCCCTTGCCGCGCCCCAGGGCCCCCGCCCCAAAACCGGCAGGCAACTGCACCTCCATCCCCCAGGGCAGACCTTCCTGCCACCCCGACCGTGACAGATAGGCCGCCGTCGAGGCCAGCGAATCCGTCGGATCCTCCGACCAGATATCGCGCCGCCCATCCCCGGTGAAATCGACCGCATAGGCCAGATACGATGTCGGAATGAACTGCGTATGCCCCATCGCTCCGGCCCAGGACCCGGTCATCCCCGCAGGCGTCGTGTCGCCATTCGCCAGGATCTTCAACGCCGCCACCAGTTGCCCCTCGAAAAACTCCCCCCGCCGCCCGTCATAGGCCAATGTCGCCAGCGCCGAGACCACCGGCACATTCCCCCGGCGCGTGCCGTAAAAACTCTCCAGCCCCCACACGGCAGTCACCACTTGCGCCTCGACGCCATACTGCGCCTCGATCCGCGCCAGCACCCCGCCATACTGCCGCAAAGCCGCCTGCCCCTGCGACACGCGCTCCTCACTCGCCGCAATCGCCAGATAATCCTCCAGACTGCGTTTGAACTCGGTCTGGTTGCGATCCTTCTCGATCACTTCCGGCAAAAACCCCACGGACTGCATCGCGCTGTCAATCGTGCCCGCCGGGATCCCCCGCGCCGCCGCCCGCCCACGAAACCCCGCGATCCAGGCATCAAACCCGGTATTCGGCACCGCCCTGGGGGCTGCCGCCACCGCAGGCGCAGGCCCGCTCGCCCCCCCACTCCCGACACAAGCCGAAAGGCCCCACGCAACCCCGCCCATCAAGACCGCCCGCCGTGCCGCCTGCATCATGATCACTCCCGCCCTGCCGCTTCTTCGCTCAAGCCCGACCAACCCGAACACCTTGCACTACGCGCCTGCCTTCACCTTGGCACAAACATCCCACGGGGGACCGGGGGTGTGAAACCCCCGGCTGCCCGGCCAATGAGCGACCGCGCCTAGTCCATCCCCTTCAACCGAAACGCGATCTGGCGCAACATCCCGTGAAATGTCTGCACTTCCGCCTTGGTCAATCCCAGCCGCGACCACATGTTGCGCAAACTCTGCTTCATCCCGTCAACCTTTGCCTCGGGATAGAAAAACCCCGCCGCCGCCAACCGCTCTTCAAAGTGATCGCCCAGCTTTTCCACTTCCAGCGCACTTGCAAACTCGGTCCGCGCCATCTCCATGACCACGGGGGCCACATCCACCGTCTGCCTGCGCCACTCATAGCCCAGCAGCAACACACATTGCCCAAGGTTCAGGCTGGGAAATTCGGGGCTCACCGGCACGGTGACAATCGCATTGGCCCGCACGACATCCTCGTTCTCCAGCCCGGCACGCTCTGGCCCGAACAGCACCCCGATCCGCTTGCCGGCTCCCGCCATCTCTCGCGCCATTTGCATCGCACGCTCGGGTGTCACAACCGGCTTGGTCAACTCGCGCCCGCGCGCTGTGGTGGCAAACACAAAATCGCAATCGGCAATGGCTTGGGGCACATCGGCAAACACCCCCGCCTGATCCAGCACCCGGCCCGCTCCGCTGGCCATCGCCACGGCCTTGGGGCTGGGCCAGCCGTCGCGGGGGTCCACCACCCGCATCCTCTCAAGCCCGAAGTTCAGCATTGCCCGTGCCGCCGCCCCGATGTTCTCGCCCATTTGTGGGCGCACAAGAATGAAAACCGGGGGGATCATCGGAAAGCCTCGCAACACCACGCTGTCTGATACGCGAGCCGCCCCCGATAGCCAAGCCCGCCAAACTGCGCTATTGGGCTGGCCAGACCGCAAGGAGCCGCCCGATGCCCGACGACGACCACCCGCAGATTACCCTGATCACCCCGCCAGCGTTTGATCTCGACCTGTTTCCCGATCAACTGGCTGCGGTGCTTGACAGCGCGGCGATCGGCTGCCTGCGTCTTTCCCTGGCATCAAAGGATCTGGATATGATCGCGCGGGCCGCCGATGCCTGCCGCATGGTGGCGCATGCCCGCGACGTCGCCATTGTGATCGACACCCATTTATTGCTGGTTGAACGCCTTGGACTTGACGGCGTGCACTTGCCGGACGGCACCAGATCCGTCCGCAAGGCGCGCAAGGACTTGGGCGTTGACGCGATCATTGGCAGCTTTTGCGGCATCACCCGCCATGAAGGCATCTCTGCCGCCGAAGCAGGCGCCGACTATGCGGCTTTCGGTCCGGTCGGGGCGACACCCCTCGGCACCGGCGCACAAGCCCCTTACGATCTGTTCGAATGGTGGTCGGAAATGATCGAAGTTCCAGTGATCGCCGAAGGTGCGCTGACCCAAGACCTGGTGGCCAAGCTGGGACCAGTAACCGATTTCTTTGCAATCGGCGAAGAGATCTGGTCGATGGACAACCCGATTGCAGCGTTGCAAGAATTGCTCGCCCCGCTTGCCTGACTGAGTCCCGCAAAAGTCGACCCCCGACGCGATGCGACGAGCGGGACGGACGCTCGGCACCGCGATTGCGCGACAGGCGGGCAGATCGGGACATTCTTCGGCGCTGTCGATCTTGAAGGCTGCAATTGGGCTGGGCACCCATCGCCCAAGTTCCGGCACGGGGCCAAACGGCCTGTCCCGGCACAAAGCCCTTGAACCGACCGGCATTCCCGCGGATGGCCCTTCCTTTGACGCCTTGCAAAGACAGCGGCACAGACAGCGCAAACGTCATCGCCGATCTCAGCCGGGCTTGTGTGATGTCCGACCAGATCCGTCAGGTGTTCCGAACGGCCCTTGCAAACTCCGCATCGATCACGGCCCCGCAATACTGCGCAAGCGCCTTGCGATCCGCAAAATCAGCGGGCTGAACCGGGGAATGAAACACCAGATCCACCGCCCCACCCGGATGCGCCAGAACTTGCAGCAGATGCGGCGCAAAGGCCATGTCGCCCCACCAGCCATAGAATCGCGCGTCCATCCCCTTGGGTGCGCGGTACACGACGCTGACGGGTTGCACCTGCATCACCTCGCGCAGCCCGTCTGCAAACACGGCGGCAAACAACGCGGGTTTGAACGGCAAGACCCGGCGCGCATCACTGCTGGTGCCTTCGGGAAAGAACAGCAGCCGATGGCCAAGGGCAAGCCGCCCGGCAAGCATTCTTGATTGCGCCGCCACCAGTTGCGCCTTGCGCGCAATGAACACCGTTCCGGTCGCCCGCGCCAACACCCCGATCCCTGCCCAGCCCGCAACTTCGGATTTCGAAACGAAATACACCGGGCGCACTGCGTTCAAGGTAAAGATATCCAACCATCCGGCATGGTTGGCCACCTCTGCACCACGCCCGGAAAACGGGCGACCCTGCACGCGCAGCTGCAACCCCAACAGCCACACCGCCGCCCGACAAACCCCAACGGTGATCCAAGGCGTTACGGGCCGCGCCGCACCGCACAGCGGCCACTCGATCAGTCGCAGCACCAGCAGAACCGCCAACCCGCCATAGATTAGGATCGCCAACAGACCGCCCCGCCAGACCACGCGCAACCAACCCACCAGACCAATCGCTGGCACGGCGATCGGCGCGGTCAGCCAGTCGCTCATGCTTCGCGGACCTGCTTGCGCACGTAATAGGCGCGGTGCTTGTCGCTCATCCGGGTGGTGTCCATCACCAGACAGACATCCGTGGTGTTGAATGCATCATCCACCCAAGCCCCATCGCCGACAAAGCCGCCCAACCGCAGATAGGCCTTGATCAACGCAGGCATCCCCGCCATCGCCGCCCGCCGGTCCAGCACTTCTGCCGGGATCAGGTCCATCTCTTGCCGATGTGGCGGTTTTGCATGCACCCGCAAGGCTTCGGGTGCCAGATGATGCCGGTAAAGATAAGACAAGGGTTGCGCCAGGGCCGCCGCGTCTTTTCCGTGAAACGATGCTGCGCCAAACATCACCTCGATCCCGCGTTCCAGCACATATTCGGCCAAACCGTTCCACAAATGAAACATCGCCCCGCCGCCGCGCTGCTCTTTGGCCACGCAGGACCGGCCCAGTTCAAGCAGCCGCCGCCCCGAAGCCCTAAGCGGCGCAAGATCGAACTCCCCCTCCGAATAGAACCGGCCTGCCAGCGGCAGCCGGTCACTGGTCAACAGCCGGTAAACCCCCACCACGTCGTCAAGCGTTTCTGGGTCGCGTGCCGTGTCGATCAGCAACAGATGCTCGAACCAAGGGTCGAACGCATCCCGCTCCAACCGTGCCGCATGATCCACCAGCGGCCCGTCGCCGCCCAACTCTTCGACAAAAACCGCATAGCGCAGACGCTGCGCCGCCCGCAGGTCACGGTCGTCGCGCGCCAGTCGCAGGGTAAACGCGGTGTCATCAGCAATCATGCGAAATGGATCCATTTCCGACCCGCCACCTCGGTCAGCGGTCAAAGTCAGCGTTGTATGTCTTAAGGTCGCACCGGACCCATTGCAACCGCTCTGACACAAGGGCAACAATCTTGGGTTGAAAATCCCTGATGTTTCAGGGCACTGTTGCGCCATCGCCAAAGTGGATCTGCAACGCAACATGCGCCAGGTTGATCACCACTTTGCCCGCATGTTCGAAATTCACCGTGACCCGACCCTCGATGTTGGACTGCACCTGCCCGATCCCCCAATCCGGTTGCCCCGGATGATTAACCAACATGCCCGGCTGAAAAAGTGACCCCACCGCTTGCCCCTTTCAGGAGACCAAGATGCCCGAAAAACCTGACCTCGCAGCCCTTCTTGGATCCCGGATCTGTCACGACCTTATCAGCCCGATAGGTGCCATCAGCAATGGGGTTGAACTTCTGATGATGGATGGGGCGGTGCGCGGTCCTGAAATGGCGCTGGTGTCTGAAAGCGTGGCAGCCGCAAATGCCCGCATCAGGTTCTTTCGGGTCAGCTTCGGCACTGCCGCGCCGGATCAGCGGCTGGGCAGATCCGAAGTTACGGGCATCCTTGCCGATGTGATGCGCGGTCGCTTGTCGGTCGACTGGCAAAGCCCCAATGACATGTCGCGCCGCGAGGTCAAGCTGACCTTCCTGCTGATCTTGTGCCTTGAATCCGCCATGCCCTACGGCGGTAAGATCCTGATCGAACTTTCTGACGGTCGCTGGACCATTGGCGCGCAATCCACCAAGCTGAAGGTGGACCCCGATCTATGGGAGGTCCTGTCAAACCCCGCAGCCACCGCGACAATCGGCCCGTCGCAAGTGCATTTCCTGCTGGCAGCGCAGGACCTGGTACATCAGGGCATGCGGTTGACGGCCGATATCCGCGAAGCAGAAATCAGGCTCAGCTTCTGATCGTGCCGTTTCCCGTGACGAGATACTTGAAGCTGGTCAACTGCTCTGCCCCCACTGGACCGCGCGCGTGAAACTTGCCGGTGGCGATGCCAATCTCGGCCCCCATGCCGAACTCTGCCCCATCGGCGAACTGCGTGCTGGCGTTGCGCATCAGAATGGCGCTGTCCAGGCGCTGCATGAACCGCGCCGCCGTGGCGTCGTTCTCGGTCAGGATGCTTTCGGTGTGATTGCTGCCATACCGCCGAATATGCGCAATCGCCGCATCGACCCCGTCCACCAGCCGAACGGCGATGATCATGTCCAGAAATTCGCGGCCGAAATCCTCGGGGCTTGCCGGCACCGTTCCTGGTATCTTCAGCAACTCGCCCTCTGTTCGCACTTCGACCCCGGCCGCGATCAGATCCTCGATCAACACGGCACCGTGGCGCGTGTAAAACTGCCAGTCGATCAACAGGCATTCTGCCGCGCCACAAACCCCGGTCCGTCGCGTCTTGGCATTCAAGAGAACCCGCCGCGCTTTCGCCAAATCCGCATCGCGATCCGCATAAACGTGGCAAATCCCCTCAAGATGCGCAAAAACCGGCACCCGCGCCTCGGCCTGCACCAGCCCGACCAGCCCCTTGCCCCCGCGCGGCACGATCACGTCGATATACTCCACCGCCCCGAGCATGGCACCCACCATGGCCCGGTCCCGCGTTGGCACCAACTGAATGGCAGCCTCGGGCAGCCCCGCCTCGCGCACCCCCCGCAGAATGCAGGCGTGCAAAGCAGATGACGACTGAAAACTCTCCGATCCACCGCGCAAGATCACTGCGTTTCCCGCCTTCAGGCACAAAGCACCCGCATCCGCAGTCACATTCGGACGGCTTTCGTAAATGACCCCAACCACCCCCAAAGGCGTTGCGACGCGTTGAATGTGCAGGCCGTTCGGGCGATCCCACTCAGCCAGGATCCTCCCCACCGGATCGGTCTGCTCGGCGACCGACCGCAGCCCGTCGACGATCCCCGCAATCCGGGCTTCGCTCAAATTCAAACGATCCAATAACGCACCCGACAGCCCCTTGGCCTCGGCCTCCGCCATATCTTGACTGTTGCTGTCCAGAATGGCCTGGCGCTCCTCCCAGACCCAATGCGCCGCCCCGATCAGCGCTGCGTATTTCCGCTCGGATGACGCATGGGCCAACTCTGCCGCTGCACTCCGCGCCGCCGCACCGATCTCAGCCATCAATCCCGTCACCGACCCAACCATGCCCGCCTCTTTCATCTTGGCTGAAATATCCCACGGGGGTGCGGGGGTGTGAAAACCCCGCTCTTCGTCCCGGTGTGAAAGCCCCCCCGACCCGCCTTCAGATCACCATATCATCCCGGTGAATCAACGCCGCCCGCCCGGCATAGCCCAAAATCCCCTCGATATCCCCGGACCGGTGCCCGGCAATCGCCCGCGCTTCCTCGGCCGTATACCGCACCAACCCCTTGCCCAGCACATCCCCCTCCGGCGACACGATCCCCACCGGATCGCCCCGCCCGAACGTCCCCGAGACGCTGACAACCCCCGCCGGCAACAAAGACTTGCCCGCCCGCAACGCCGCAACCGCCCCCGCATCCAGCCGCATCTCGCCACGCGGCTTCATCGCCCCGATCCAGCGTTTGCGCGCCGCCTGCGGATCGGAAAGCGCCACGAACCACGTCCGATGCGCCCCGTCGGCCAGCGCCCGCAGCGGTCGCATCACCGACCCCTCCATGATCGCCATCGCACAGCCCCCGGCAACCGCGGTCTTGGCCGCCATCAGCTTGGTCTTCATGCCCCCCTTGGACATGCCCGACACCGGATCCCCCGCCATCGCCTCGATCGCAGGCGTGATCGCCTCGATCAGATCGAACCGCACCGCCATCGCATCTTGCTTCGGATTGGCCGAATAGAACCCGTCCACATCCGACAGCAGGATCAGCTGATCCGCCCCCACCGTCACCGCAATCTGCGCGGCAAGCCGGTCATTGTCGCCAAACCTGATCTCATCCGTGGCGACTGTGTCGTTTTCGTTGACAATCGGCACCACCCCCAACCCCAGCAACGTCTCCATCGTCGCCCGGGAATTCAGATACCGCCGTCGGTCCGTCGTATCCTCCAGCGTGACCAACACCTGCGCCGTCAGCACGCCATGCGGCGCCAACACCTCTTCATAGGCCCGCGCGAGCCGAATTTGCCCAACGGCAGCCGCTGCCTGCGATTGCTCCAGCGGCAACGGCCCATCGGGCAGTCCCAGCACCTTGCGCCCCAGGGCAATCGAGCCCGACGACACCAGCACGACATCCGCCCCGCGCGCCTTGGCCGCCACCACGTCCAGCGCCAGCGCCGCGAGCCAATCCACCTTCAGACCCGCCTCGCGGTCCACCAGCAGCGCCGAGCCGATCTTGACGACCAACCGCTTTGCCGCCCGAATGTCCGGCGCTATGGCTGCCAAGGTGCCGCCTCCTCCACGATGGTCTCGTGCCGGATCTGCCGCATCAACGCCCGCAACGTTTCTTGCAAACCTTGCCCCGACACACCGGAAATCACATGAACAGTGCCCGGGAAAACCTTTTCCAAGGCGCGCCTGCGGGTGGATATCGTTTTGGCATCCAGCGCATCGCACTTGTTCAACGCCACGATCCGCGGCTTGGATCCCAATTCTTCCTTGTACGCCTCCAACTCGCGCACAATTGTCCGGTAATCCTTGGTAATCGTGCTCGACGTGCCGTCCACCAGATGCAAAAGCACCTTGCACCGCTCCACATGCGCCAGAAACTGCGTGCCAAGCCCGCGCCCCTCGGACGCCCCCTCGATCAGCCCCGGAATATCGGCCATCACGAATTCCGCCCCGTCAATCCCGACTACCCCGAGGTTCGGCACCAGCGTCGTGAACGGATAGTCCGCGATCTTCGGCCGCGCATTCGACACTGCCGCAAGGAACGTCGACTTCCCGGCATTGGGCAGCCCGACCAGACCCGCATCGGCAATCAGCTTCAGCCGCAGCCAGATCGTGCGTTCCACCCCCTCTTGCCCCGGATTGGCCCGGGCCGGGGCACGGTTGGTTGCCGTCTTGAACTGCTGGTTGCCCCAGCCGCCATTGCCGCCGCGCGCCAGCTGCACTCGCTGGCCGACCCAGACAAGGTCCGCGATCACCGTTTCCTCGTCTTCGTCCAGCACTTCGGTCCCGGTCGGCACCTTTAGCACGATATCGTCACCGGTCTTGCCGGTGCGTTGCTGTCCCATGCCGGGTTGGCCCGACTTGGCAAAGAAATGCTGCTGATAGCGGAAATCGATCAGCGTGTTCAGCCCGTCGACCGCCTCGATCCAGACCGACCCGCCATTACCGCCGTCGCCGCCATCCGGCCCGCCGAACTCGACAAACTTCTCGCGACGGAAGCTGACGCAGCCCGCCCCACCGCCGCCCGAGCGGATGTAGACTTTGCACAGGTCAAGAAACTTCATCGCTTAGCGCTTTCAAAAGGACTGGAATGGCCGATACCGGATCGGAGACGCCTTCTCAAGCCACGCTGTTGGCCTGCGCGGCATAGGCCGCTGGCGTCAGGTGCAGCGACACATGCGGCAAGTCTTGCCCGCGCGCCCGGTTGAACAGCCGATCCCGCGCGATCTCTACGAAGCCAAGCTTGGCCAGAACCCGCGCCGAGGCCGCATTCCCCTCGAAATAGCCAGAGCCGATCTCGCCCCGATTCTGTTCGAAATGATGCGCGAGCACCGCGTGACCGGCTTCTGTCGCATAGCCCAGACCTTGGGCACGCGGCGTGATCCAGTAGCCAAGGTGCCTTGCGGTGTCGATCACGCCGACGAACCCCTGCGCGTCCTGCATCGCGAACGTGTACCCTGGCTTGATCCGCGGGAAGAAGTCCTGAAAATCCTTGGCCGAATAGGGCCAGGGCACCACCGACAACCACTGTGTCACGACAAAGTCGTTCAGCCCCGTCACGACATCGGGACCGTCCTGTTCGACCAACGGGCGCAAAAGCAGCCGCGCCGTCCGCAACTGAAGAGGGGAAAACATGGCAAGCTCCTCAGCCCAGCCGATGGATGTAGGTCCAGGTCGGCACCCGCGCGCCGCGCGCCACGCTGAAGGTTTCGGCGTCGCCCAGATACTGAAACCCCGCATTGGTCAGCACGCGCGCCGACCCCGGATTGTCCTGAAACACCTCGGCAAAGATCGTCCGGTTGCCCTGGGGATTGGCACCTACCAATGCGCGCACGGCCTGCGAGGCAAATCCGGTATTCCAGAAAGCCGGCGCTACCCAATAGCCGATTTCGGACTGGGCGCGTGCAAATTTTGCCTCGTCCATCCGCTTCAGGCTGATCACGCCCAACACTTCGGCCAGACCGGTCGTGGATCCATCCATCACCCAGGTATCCTCGTCGCCGGTGCCCGCCATTGCGCGCGCCATGAACGCCTCAGCAGCACCCGGCGGCAAAGGATGCGGAATCGACCGCGTGTTCTCGGCCACCCGCCGGTCGCCGGCATAAAGCGCAAACAGGCCCGCGTCCGATTTCCGCGCCGGGCGCAGCACGAACCGCCCCGCCGCAATCTGACCCTCACCGGCCACCGCGAGCAACTCCAGCGTCATCACTTCCTCCTTGGGACTTCTGCCCCAGACCCCGGCAAGAGCCGGAAAAGCCAAGGGGACCGGCCTCGCAGCCGATCCCCCGTTTACAATCCAAGTGTAAAGGTTCGGCTTACTCGGCTGCCTCCAGGGCGGGCAGTACGGAAATGAAGGTGCGACCCTTCATGCCCTTTTTGAAGGACACGTGGCCTTCAACCTTGGCAAAAATCGTGTGATCGGTGCCCATGCCCACGCCGTCTCCCGGAAACCAGGTGGTGCCGCGCTGACGAACGATGATGTTGCCCGGAATGGCATGCTGGCCGCCAAACAGCTTGACGCCCAACCGGCGACCCGCGCTGTCGCGACCGTTGCGGGATGAACCGCCTGCTTTCTTGTGTGCCATGGGGGATTACTCCTGCGCGACAGCGGCGGCCTTGGGCGCGCGCTTGGCTTTGACGGGGGCTGCAACCGGTGCTGCAACGGGTTCGGCATCGTGGTCGGCGCGGCGCTGATCTGCGGTGCCGGTCGCTGCCATCACACCAGTTGCATCCCCGCCAGAGGCGAGAACTTCGGTCACGCGCAGCAGGGTCAGATGCTGACGGTGGCCTTTGGTGCGCTGGCTCGAATGTTTCCGACGGCGCTTGACGAAATGGATGACCTTTTCACCCTTGATCTGCTCGATCACTTCAGCCTGCACGGCGGCACCCGCCACCATCGGCACGCCAATGACCGGCGTCTCGCCGCCCACCATCAGAATCTCGTTGAACTGGATCTTGTCACCAGCAATGGCGGCCAGCTTTTCAACGCGCAGGATGTCACCAGCCTGCACCTTGTACTGCTTGCCACCGGTCTTGAGGACCGCAAACATCGTCTTTCCTTTTCTCGCTCCGCGTCCTGCGGCCCCATTCGGAGTTTGTGGGGGCCAAAACACCCCGCCTCGGACAGCGCGCCCCGATCGGGGCTACATAAACTTCAATCCCGGCGAAGACTCGCATCTCGCCGGGAAGCGCACCTATGCTGCAAACTGTGTCCGGGTGTCAAGCGTCTCGCTTTGGTCCGATCGGGCTTTTGACCCGAAAGAAACGCGCATGTGGTGATTGCTCCAGGTCCGCCAAAAGGTTGCGGTTGCGTCATGGCAATCCGTCTCGGGCATCGCGGCAATGATGATGCGCGTCCCGAACAGACTATGCAAGGACGGTCAATCACCGGTTGTTGGGATGACCCTTGCGCCGCCGCACAAGACGTGGCGGCAAGGACGACGTGTCTGCGCAGCAAATCATAGCGAACAATTTGCAAAACTGGGCACACACCAGACGCTCACGACCTTCCACCCTGACCAAGAGTTCGGTCATTTCCAGACTTCAAGCGGAGCCTTCACAGGTCTTGCCCTTGCATCTGCAGTGCAGCCGCCCGCCCAAGATCGATTGAAACCCCCACAAACACCGCGTCAAACGCAGCGAACAAGGCTGCATTGACGGTTTGCCCGGCATCCGAGGTTGAAAAATCCTGATAGGCCTGCAAATCCGCTGCGCTCAGCGGTTTGTAGGCCAGTGCAAGATACGGATAAAGCCAGTCGATGGTTTCGGCCCGCATATCGGCCTCGCTTGCCCAGACATCGGCCAGCATCTGGTCTTCCGGCATTGCTTCGGAAAATGAGCCTACCTCGGCAAGTCCTTGATAAAAAGCAAGGTTCGCGTTCATCGACCCGATGACATTGGACTCGATCAGATCGTTCACCTCGACAAACGCCTGCAATGCCGCAACGCGAGGCGCGTTTTCGGCCACCATTTCGGCATAGGCCAGCTTGGCCGCTTCCTCTGCGGCGTCATCCAGCAAGGCCCGCCGCGCTGCGATCTCCAGCGACACTACGCGCTGCCCAAGTTCCGAGGCAAAGAACGTAGAGATCGCTTCGACATCGCTCGAATGTCCGAGTGCGGTCGCCAAGGCTTGATCAAATCGCATCCGCATCACGTCCGGATCGTAAATGACCGCCACGGTGGCTTGCCATGACGACCCGCCCTGCCCGGGAAACATGTCGTTTTCCATGTTCGCGCCGTAAGATATGCCCTCTTCGCGCATGACATCGATTACATCGTCGATCTGCAACAAACCCGATAGATCCGCTATCGCCTCGACCGCAACCGGCGGGGGCTGCGGCGTTTCGGCCAGGACCTGCCCCTGCACCAAAGCCAGGGCCAGCACAAGTGACAGGCAATGCGTCTTCATCCGGCAAACCTCCAAAACAGCGCTCCGCGTGGATAAGACGCGACCCGCATCTTGCCCCGAAAGCACCACACCTGCCACGCAAACCCGCGTGATGGCCCGGCATAGCGCAGGCGAAATCCCCCTTGCAAGCGCCGCCTGCCCCCGTTAAGCCGCACCCCAGACGGCCCTTACCGCGGAGAGGTGGCAGAGTGGTCGAATGCGGCGGTCTCGAAAACCGTTGTCGGTTTGCGCCGACCCAGGGTTCGAATCCCTGTCTCTCCGCCAATTTCCCCCCTTCTGAAAATAGCATAAATAACTTTATAGAAAGGGTGTTCTGGCATTTCCGCCTGGAACTGCAAATCATCACGGCTTGCTTTGCTGCACAACTTGCTGCACAATTCGCTGCACAGGGGCGTTGCAGGAGTCGTCACTTGACCATCGTTCGGCGCGGATCGAACTTCCACCTTCGCAAGCGAGTCCCGCTGCGATACGGGCGGATTGAAACCAGAGAAACGGTCTGGATCAGCCTTCATACCGACTCCGAAACGGTCGCCAAGCAAAAGGCCCCGCTGGCATGGCAGCACCATATCGAGGCATGGGAAGCCCGAATGGCCGGGGATACCGGGGACGCGGAACGGCGGTTTGAGGCGGCCCGCGAACTGGCGGCGGTCAGGGGCTATCGCTATCTGTCTGCCGGTCAAGTGGCGGCCCTGCCCCGCGAAGAGCTTCTGGCCCGCGTGAAAGCCATCCCCGTCCGCAACGACAAGCCCGACAAGGTAGAGGCAGCCGCCATCCTTGGCGGGGCCTCTGAACCGCCGATAAAGGTCAGCCGGGCGCTTGACCTCTACTGGACCCTGACCGGAGACGAAACCATCGGGAAGAGCGAAGATCAGGTCCGGCGGTGGAAGAACCACCGCAAGAAAGCCGTCGCCAATTTCATCGCCGTTGTCGGGGACAAGAACCTTGCCGACATATCGGGGGATGACATGCTGGACTTCCGGCAATGGTGGATTGAGAAACTGGAGTCGGAAGACCTGACTCCGAACTCTGCCAACAAAGACCTGATTCACCTCGGGTCGGTTCTGAAAACGATCAACAAGCGCAAGCGCCTCGGGCTGGTGCTGCCCCTCACTGACCTGTCGTTCAAGGAAGGCGAGAAACGCCAGCGCCCGCCGTTCTCTGTCGAGTGGATCAAGACCAAGCTCTTGGCCCCCGGTGCCCTTGACGGGCTGAATACAGAGGCGCGGTGCATCGTCTTGGGCATGGTCAACACGGGGTATCGGCCAAGCGAAGGCGCGGCCCTTGGGCGCGACCAGATCGGGCTTGAAGGGGACGTCCCGCACATCTCGATTGAGCGCAGCAAAGACCGGCAGTTGAAGAGCGTCTACGCGGAACGGATCATCCCGCTTGCCGGGGTCAGCCTTGAAGCCTTCAAGGAATGTCCCGACGGCTTCCCCCGCTATGCTGACAACCCCAGCCTGTCCGCGACGGTCAACAAGTTCATGCGGGCCAATGGGCTGATGGAAACGCCGGGTCATAGCCTCTACTCTCTGCGCCACTCCTTTGAAGACAGGATGCTTGCGGCGGGCGTGGATGATCGGATCAGGCGCGACCTCTTCGGGCATCGCCTGACGCGGGAACAGTATGGCAAGGGGGCCAGCCTAGACCAGTTGGCAGCGGCTATTCAGGGGCTTGCACTCTGACGTGCCACGGCACGGGCGCGGGCCAGAATGTCGCCTGACAACATGGACTCGGCGTCGGCAATCTCCGCCTCAAGGCGAAGGAAGATCGGCGAATAGACAGGATTGGCCACCACAAGCCGGGCAACCTTCGCATGGGCTTTGCGAAGGCGTTCAAGCTCTGCCGTGGTGGTGGCCGGTCTCATGGCTTCAGAACGCTCCGTTCAAGCGCACGTTGACGCTGCCCGACGGGTTCGCCGCTGCGGTGACAGCGACTCCGACTTTGGTATTGCCGCTGGTGATGCTGGTGATCAGCTTGGCGGTGTCATCCCAATAGACGGCGGCCCCGACGGCAAACACGTCGGTCGATACCTTGGCCAGCGTGAAGACGCCTTCGGTCACAACGTCAACGGTTGCCCCGCTGGCGGCGGCCCCGGCGGCCACACCGAAGATCAGGCCGATCTCGACCCCGGCCCCGGATGCCACGGCATAGGGGGCGGTCAGGGTCAGGTTCTCGTCTTTCTGGACGAAGTTTTTCATTTTTCAGTCTCCAAATTTGGAAGTGCGGAACAGGATGGTGGAAGCGGGGCGGCGTGACGCCGCCCCTATTTCGGAGTCGATCATGGCAAGGGCGCTTCGCAACTCGGCCATGCTGGCATAGGTGACGGACTCCCCGTTCTGGTCGCGGAAGTTCAGCACGCCCCCCGCAATGGCCATGAAGAGGCTATCGCGGGCCGCGGTCAGTTCGGGAAGCGAAACGGCCATGATTTAGGCCCCCGGATTGAAGAAGCCGCCGCGCCAGTCAACAGCGCCACAGCCGAAGTCCAGCACAACGCGGAACTCCATGCCCAGCACATCCCAGCCTTCGCGGGATGCCATCTGCGGGCCTTGGGCACTGGACAGATAGGAATATTCCAACACGGGCAAGATCGCAGGATCAGCGAACAGATAACGGATACTCCGGCCCTCGCAGGATTTGCACAACATGGCCGCGCGTTGGCGGGTGCAGCGACGGTGCAACATTCAACTGCAGAAATGGCAGGTTTGTTCGGATCACAAAGACATCAATCCGATTGAAATCGCTGAATTTGAGCAATCCACGCTACAAGCTTTGCGCGTGCAGAAATCTCGATTTGCAACCTTGGCTTGTTCGACTCACAGGGTTGTGATACCATCTGCGCATTAGCCAAATTTTGGAGATGAGCAATGACTTCAGTATTTCTGAGGGCAATAAGGTATTTCGCCGCGCCCAAATCGCTTTTGTTTCTCGTGTGCTTGTCGATCTTCCCGGCGCTGGTTTCGGCGCAGACCAGCGGCACCGTCCGCGTCAGTGGGACGATCTTTGTGGGCACCTTCAGCGACACGTCTACAAACGCTGCCAACAAGCCGATTGCCGAAGTCGAAATGCCGGATGCCAAAATGACATTGGTGGATGAGACAGGCGCTGTGGCGTCAACGGCGCAATCAATTCTGGACGGGCGGTTCAGTCTTGAGGCAAAGCCGGGGCAGACCTACCAGATTTGTTGGGAAATTCAGGGCCAGAAAGGCTGCGTCACCCGGGTCAAGGTGGGCAAGACGCCTGTCTGGGCAGGGCGTCTGCGGGCACGCCTGGAAGGGCCGATCGTGTTCGGCAATGTGCTGACGGGCGATGCGCGGCCCTGCTGGGTGCAGGATGCCTTCTTTGGTCTCGATGTCTCGACCGAAGTGCGGGGCGGTGGCAAAACCACCCGGGCCAACACCCAGGGCGAGTACCTGCTTCTCGCACCTGCGGGGGCTACGTTCCGGGTCCAGGCGGGGTGTGAACTGTCGCAGGCGGGCGAAGTGGTGACGTCCACTGGGCTGTTTCAACGGCTTGACCTGAACCTTGGCAACCGGGCACCGCGGATCACCAGTGTCGCTGCTACGAACGGCACGAAGTTTCTGACTCGGGCGCAGATGGGCGAAACGCTGAAGATGGTTTCGGGTCTGCGCGAACTGGACGGCGATACCGTGGAGTTTGCCTGGCGGTTGACGGATGCGCAGATCGGCACGCTGTCTGGCAGCACGACGGACACCGAGGAATGGCAGTTGCCAAGCGTGGATGGCAGCCATTCGGTCTATCTGATGGCGCGGGACGGCAAGGGCGGATTTGCCTTTGACCGGTTCGAGATGCAGGTCGGCGTGGATCAGATCGATGTGTCCGGCATCGCGGTGGACGATTTGACTGGGTTGCCGGTGCGCAAAGCGAAGGTGACGCTAGGGAGCACGACGGTACAGACGAGCGACAACGGCTGGTTTTCGCTAAGCACCAAGCCCGTGGCGGATGACCGCTATGTGCTGAACATCGAGCACCCGAACTTTGTCCTGATTTCGCGGATCCTGGACCGGTCATCAGCCGGAAACACCTATCGGATGATCCGCACACAGGTAACATCGCATCGCGGTGATGTGGACATCGACATTGAAGACAAGCGGAGCGTGGGCATCTGCGGAACCCAAGTCAAAGGGCGCGAGCGCGGGGTGCGGCGTCTGGCACCGCCAACGTTTTATGTGGAAGAGGCGGCCGCTGACGGCAAGACCGAAGGCCGGACGGACATTGACAAAAGCCGGGCAGAGCAGTTCGAACGCGAAGACGCTATTCGCAAGTATCTGGAGGCACAACGGTTCTGCGACGGACGTGGCGTCCGGATCAGGATCCCGGCAAAGTCGCTGGTGGACGAAACCGGTGCCGTGTGGACCGGTATGGTCCGGGCGTCGGTGGCAACGCTGAACCCGGCGCTGCGGGCGCTGCCGGGGGACTATCAGGCCATCGATCGGAACGGCGACCGGGTCGAGATGCTGAGCTTTGGGGCGGTTTATGCGGAGTTCACCGATACTTCGGGGCGCAAGCTGCAACTTGCACCAGGGTCGACCGCAGAAATCATGCCGCCGGTGTCAGCCTATCAGGCGGCAAGCGCCGATCCGAACATTGCGCAATGGTCGTATGACGAGGCGACAGGGTTCTGGCGCGAAGAAGCACAAGGCAGCTTGCAGTCAACGCCGGACGGCTTGCGCTATGTCGGAAAGACCGAGCATTTCTCTACGATCAACATGGATGTGGCGGGAAGTGACCCGACATTCGCGACCTGCGTGCGGGTCGAGATCGACAGCGCATTCTCTGCCTGGAACGACCTGACGCTGCGGGCCTATGTCTCGTATAACGGGGACAGCGTGCAGGTGAAGGAAATCGTGCTGGACAATTCGCAATACCACGCGATCTACCGCATTCCGTACGGCACCGGGGCTCCGCCGAACACCTTGCGGCTGGAGTTGCGCGGCAGCCTTTCAGGTCAGCAACTGGTGCTGTTGGACAATATCATAAATACGGATCTGCGCCCCAAGATGACGGGAACGGACCTCTGGCCACCCTATCCCTATACCGAATGCGGCGACCCGATCCTGCTGACGCCCGCGCCGGGGGTGGTGCCGGCCTATGGCGATTTCGATGCCACCGGGCGGCCTTCGTTCCTGATCGGGCCTTACGGTGACTTTAACCCGGCAGACGGCGGACAGCAGGCGCTGGACTACTATGCGGCGATCGACCCTGCTTCTGCCAAAACCACCTTGGGGGATTGGTGGGATGCGAATGGCTTTGGCCCGGATGGGCTGGGGGCGGGAAACCCGACCTACATCAACCAAGCCTATCTGAACGACAACGATCTGGGCTTTGGCCGGGACATGCATTGCGCGGAAACCGGCAGCAATTTGGCGTGCTATGTGACGAACTACGGCTTGCCGGACCAGATCCCGGCGAATGCGGATGACGCGGAAAACAAAAATGCAGCTACGCGCGGCGCAACGGTCGCGATGGAGTTCGACAGCGCCGCATTGAACTTCGAGAATGTGCAGTTCTACGTGTTTGGTGGCGGTGTGGCCGGATCGGGCCGGATCACCTTTGCCGATCTGGACGGGATGGGGCCAAAGCCGGTGCCGTTCCTTTGCATGGTGTGCCATGGCGGCGGGCCGTCGCTGACCGTCGACGACAAAGTGGCGCATGCCCGGTTCCGCGAGTTTGACCTGCCATCCTTCAAATACTCGAACAACCGGTCGTGGGATTACGGTCAGGCAACGCTGGATGCGACCGAACTTGGCAACTTCGCAGCATTGAACCAGATGGTGCGGGATACGACCGTCGGCCAGCCGATCGGTTTGCTGATCGACGCCTGGTATCCCGGCGGGTTTGCCGGCGACCCTGCACCGGTGCTGCCGGCGGCTCCGGCGGGTTGGGCGGCCAACACGACAGAATATCACGAGGTTTACGGTCAGACGTGCCGCACCTGTCATATCGCCCGGGACGCCGGCAATCCGAACTCGTTCTTTGTGTTCAACAGCTTTGCGAACCTCGCAAGCACCAGTTATGCAGTGTGCGGCAGCGGCGTTCCAAAGCGGCGGTTCATGCCGAATGCCTTTGTGACCTACCGGAACTTCTGGGTCGATACACTCCGGGTGCAAATGTACGAAGACATGACTGGAGTCGGCCAAAACACCTGCGACGACTAAGGGCAGCGCGCGCCTGCGCCTTGCTGCAAACGGTCCGGCGCGAAGGCGTGCCGGGCCGCTTTGCTGTCCGACATGACAAAGGTTGGCAAGATGCCGTGCAGACAGCCGCAGGGTCAGCCAATGGCAGTACCGTGGCAAGTTGGGTCCAGACACCGGGTCGTCCGACGCGAGTTGGGTTCGGTCGCATGCCGATGGGTTCGACCATGTCTTCGCGCGGGTTTGCCCGACAGCCGGGCGCAGAAACCTCGGCTGGCGACCAAAGTTGTGAATACCTACTTGTTACTACAAATACAATCGGCGATACATGTTCGAAGGAGAGCTTCATGGTCGCCGTTCTGGGTGCTGACATCGCCAAATTCGGGAAACGGACAGATGGCACGGGTTTCCGGGACTGGGCACGCCTGGCATTCACCGGGGCCTTGGCCGACGCGCATCTGGAAACCGGCGACGTCGATACCCTGATTGTGGCCAGCGAAAGTGATTTCTTCACCCTCCAGCTTAATCCGGCGACGGTTCTGGCGCAGGATTTGGGCCTGCCGCATGTGGCTGCGTTCCGGATCGAGGCCGGCGGGGCTTCGGGGCACATGGCCGTGCAGGCAGGTGTCGCGCGCATACTGGCCGGACTTTCGCGCGTGGTCGCCGTCGTTGGTGCAGAGGCGACAGCCAGCACATTGCCAGGACCGACCCTGCGCCGGCTCTACGGGCTGTCTTTCGATGCGATGACCGACGGCCCGACCGGGGTGACGGCGACACAGGTCTATGCACTTTCCTGGCAGATCTTTGCGGCAGCAGAGGGGTTGGGCGACATCGATCTGGCCCGTATGACGATCGCCCATCGCGCGCATGCCTGTGCCAACCCGGCCGCCCACCTGCCGCGTCAGCACCGGTTAGAAGAGTTTGCCGCGTCGCCGATGATTGCCTCGCCCTACCGCCGCCTGCATTGCTCGCCGCTCAGCGACGGTGCTGCGGCCGTTGTTCTTGCCGCGACGGATGCGCAGCCGGCAAGCCGCCGCACCGCGCCGCGCGTTGTCGGTATGGGTGGTGCGACGGACCGGCCGCTGGGGGCAAGGCCCGATCCGGGGCGGTTTGCCGCAAAGACGCGGGCCATGCAGGCGGCCTGCCGGATGGCCGGCCTATCGCCCCCCGACGTGGGATTGGCTGAAATCTATGACCCGTATGCCGGGGCCGGATTGCAAAGCCTGCATGCGCTGGGATTGTCCGACCGGCCCGGGGCCGACCTTGCGGCGGGGCGTTTTTGCCGCGACGGGGCGTTGCCGGTCAATCTTTCGGGGGGCCTTTTGGGCCAGGGTGCTGCGCCGGGTGCAACGGGTATCGCCCAGATCGCCACATGCGCGCTGATCCTTGAAGGCCGGTATCATGTGGCAGCACAGCCCGGTCTGGTGTCGCAATATGCGCTTGCAGATACCCATGGCGGCATCTGCTCGAATTCGGCGGTCACGATCCTGAAGCAAGCGGCGGCAGCATGAAATCTGTGCTGACCTTGGAGTACGAATTGGGCGAGGGTTTTCTTGGCCCCTACCTTTCGGGGCTGCGCGAAGGCCGGGCGGTGGCAGGGCGCTGCATGTCCTGCCGCCGCACGACTCTGCCACCAGAGGCCACATGCCCCTGTGGCGCAGCGGACTTTTCCCAGTTCACCCTGCCGGGAACCGCGACAGTGCTGTGGCGCACCACCGGGTCAGATGGCGATGTGGCGCTGGTCAGGTTCGACGGATCAGACACGGCTTCGCTGGCGCGGCTTGACGGGTTTGCGGGGCAGACAAAAGACCCGGTCCGGGGCAGGATCGTGGCGGCACGGGACGCAGCGCTGGTCATCGTGCCACAGGTCGCGCCATGACCCCGCTCTTGTCCTGGTCCGACGCCGATCTCGCCAGGCTCAATCTGGTGCGCGACCACGGCGCGATGCACATCCGATGGCCCGCAGATACCAACATCTACGGCATGACCGTTGGACGCCATCTTGGCCCCGCCGACCGTGACCGAACCGCCCTGATTTTCGAGGCGCAGGACGGCAGCATCAGCCGCCAGACCTTTGCCGAGGTCGACCGCGCGGCAACCGGCCTTGCAGCGGCATTGCGCGCATCCGGGTTCGCACGGGGCGATCTGATCGGCCTGCACCTGGGCCAGCATCCTGATACGGCCATCGCGCATATGGCCATCTGCAAGATCGGCGGTGTCGCCGTCACCCTGTCGCAGCTTTACGGCCCCGAGACGCTGGCCCATGCCCTGCACGACTGCCGCGCGCGGGGCGTCCTGACCGACCGCGCTGCCTGGTGCGCATTGGAGCCAGCCGCATTTCCCGATGTCTCGCAGGTCTGGATGCGCGATCCTTTGCCCGGGATGCATGATCTTGGCGCGGCCATGGCGACGCCGGCCCCCGGGTTTGTCCCGGATTTCGGTCGGGCCGACGATCCTGCATTGCTGATGTACACCTCGGGTTCGACGGGCAAGCCCAAGGGCATCCTGCACGGACACCGCGTTCTTGCGGCCTATGCGCCATCCATCGCGCTGTTCTTCAACCTGTCGATGAATGACGATGATGCCGTTTTCTGGTCGCCATCTGACTGGGCGTGGGTCGGGGGTCTGCTTGATATGCTGTTTCCGGCGTGGATGGCCGGGCGCGCGATTGCAACCTCGATGGACCGGTTTTCGGCGGACTGGGCCTATCCCTTCATGGCGCGCCACCGCGTCACCCATACTTTCCTTGCCCCAACTGCAATCAAGCGGCTTGCACAGGTTCCTGATCCGAAGCTGCATCACGATTTGGCGCTGCGCGTGATCTGCACCGGCGGCGAGGCGCTTGCAGCCGAAACGCTGGACTGGGCCGAGCGTCGCCTGGGTGTCACCTGCAATGAATTCTACGGCATGACCGAGGTCAATCATCTGGTCGGCAACTGCGCGGCACTTTACCCGCGCCGGCCCGGGTCTATGGGTCGGGCCTATCCGGGGCACCATGTCGAGCTGGTCGACGCCGACGCAAACCCCGTTCCCGATGGCGAACCCGGCGAAATCGTCACACCGGCGACCGCCCCTACCCGGTTTCTGGGCTATCTTGGCAATCGCGAAAAAGAGGCAAAGATGCGCCTGGGTCCCTGGCTGCGCACCCATGATCTGGCGGTGCGGGACGCGGACGGATATTTCTGGTACAAGGGACGGACAGATGACCTGATCAAATCGAGCGGTTTTCGCATCGGTCCCGCCGAGATCGAGGATTGCCTGCTGTCACACGCTGCCGTCGCCGAATGCGCGGTGATCGGCAAGCCCGACCCTGATCGGGGCCAGATCGTAAAGGCCTTTGTCCGGCTGCGGGCGGGGCAAACCGAGTCTGAAACCCTAAGGTCCGATCTTGTGGCCCATGTCAGGACCCGACTTGCCGCCTACAAGGCCCCGCGCGAAGTCGAATTCGTGGCCGACTTCGAGATGACATCGTCTGGCAAGATCAACCGCCGCGCCCTGCGAGCGTCAGAGGCCGCACAGGCGGGAGGTTCGTCTTGATCCCGATGACGCCCAAGGTCGCTGCATTCCTGTCGCGCCCGCAAGGCGCGCGGATCGGCGATGCAGTTGTGATGTCCGACGATCTGCTCGATCTGCAAAACCCGTCAGACGAGACGTCGCTTGCGATGGTCGCGGCCTGTGGCCCGCGCGAGGCGGATCTTGCCGGGCAAACAGCATCAAGGGCTTTTGAGAGCGTCTGGCGTGACATGGGCCCGGATGACCGCAGCCGGCGGTTGTGGCGGCTCGCGGAACTGATCGACGAACATGCCCCAGACCTGGGCCAACTGGATGCGTTGGACAATGGCAAACCATTCGCCACGGCGCGCGATGTCGATGTTGCGTGGTCTGCCCGTCATCTGCGGTACTTTGCCGGCTGGCCGGACAAGGCCGAAGGATCGGTTATCCCGGTCAACATCCCGGACCGGTTGAACTACACGCGGATCGAACCGATCGGGGTTTGCGCATTGATCACACCCTGGAACTATCCGCTGCTGATGGCGATGTGGAAACTGGCCCCGGCCCTTGCTGCGGGAAATACGGTCGTGCTGAAACCATCCGAACTCACGCCCCTTTCGGCGCTGTTCCTGGCCGATCTGGCGCTGGAGGCGGGGTTGCCAGCCGGAGTGGTGAATGTCGTGCCCGGCACCGGGCCTGCCGCCGGGTCCGCTTTGGTGGACCATCCGATGGTCAGCAAGATCGGGTTCACCGGGTCTACGGCGACCGGACGCAGCATCGCCGCAAAGGCTGGCGCAACCTTGAAGCGGGTTTCCCTGGAACTGGGAGGCAAGGCTGCGAACATCCTCTTTGGCGATGCCGATCTTGACAGGGCGATCCCGGGCGCGTTCTGGGCCGCTTTTGGTAACAACGGCCAAAGCTGCACCGCGGGCGCGAGGCTGTTTGTTCATCGCAGCATCCACGACCGGGTGGTTGACGGGCTGGCTGCCATTGCAGCGGGGCTGAGTGTAGGCCCCGGGATGGACGACCCCGGCCATGACCTTGGCCCCATCATCAGTGCGGCACAACTGAGCAAGGTCACCGGGTTCATCGCAGGCGCCACGGGTGCCAGCTGTGTCATCGGCGGCCGTCGACTGGACCGTCCGGGGTTTTTCCTGCCACCGACCATCTTGACGGATGTTACCGACGACATGGAGGTGGCGCGTGAAGAGGCGTTCGGCCCCCTGCTGGTCGTCCTGCCGTTTGATAGCGACGAAGATGTGCTAAAACGGGCCAACGACACGAAATATGGCCTGGCCGCCGGCCTTTGGACCCGTGACGTGACGCGGGCCAGACGGATGGCAGCGCGTTTGCAGGCCGGGACGGTCTGGGTCAACTGCTGGGGGGAAACCGATGCTGCGTCGCCTTTTGGCGGCATCCGTGCGTCTGGTTACGGCCGCGAGATGGGCCGCGCGGCCATGGACCTTTACTCGCAGACAAAAAGCGTCTGGATTGCGTGAGAGCAAAGATGAACACGACGGCAATACCAAAGTACGAAGCCGCCTATCGCACCATCCTCGAGAGGCTCAAGGGCGGCCGCTATCCGGTGGGCGCGCGCATGCCGACGGAAGGCGAGTTGTCCGCCCAGTTCGGTGTCAGCCGTGTCACGATCCGGCGCGCGTTGGACATGCTGGTTCAGGATGGCTATGTCGAAAGCCGACAGGGCAGCGGCTACCGCGTGCTGACACTGTCGCCCGCATCTGACACCTGCCTTACGTCTTTCACCGATCAGATGCTGCGTGCCGGTCGAGAACCGACGACGGCGCTGTTGTCGATAGACACGTTCCTGCCCGACGCGCCGGACATCACACATTTGCCCGCAACCATGCGCATGGGGCCAATCACCCGCATTTGCCGCCTGCGCAAGGTTGACGGCGTACCCCGGATGCTGGTCATGACCTATGCCCCTGCCCGGTTGCTGCCCGGTGCAAGCGCCGGCGACTTTCCCGAAACCGGGCCGGCGCAGTCGATCTTGCGCATTCTTGCCGGGCGTTTCAGCCTCGAATGGTCCGCCGCCTGCGAAGACATCAGCCCCGTCGTCGCCGACGCCACACTGGCCCGAACCTTTTCCATATCCGAAGGCGCGCCCTTGTTGCGGCAAGCGTGTTCGGCATTTGCCGAAGATGGCTCTACCGTCTTTCACGAAGATGTCTTTCGAACCGGGGCCGTCAGCTTCAACTTGACGCGCCAGTCCCGGTCCGTCAGCGGGATAGAGGACAGGCAATGACCCCAAACCAGATGAAAGACAGGCACGATCCGCCATCCGGCCTTGTGCGATTGTTGATCGACACCGACACGGCGAACGAGATCGACGACCAGTTTGCAATCGCCTGGGCTTTGATGCGGCCAGACCGTCTAAGGATCGAGGCGATCACGGCCGCTCCATATTCGTTTCGCCACCACATCCCGGAACTCAGGGCCGCAGAGGCTGCCATCCGCACCGGAACGGGCCACAACGACCACATGCTGGGCGGGTTTCAGGGTTGGATCCATCGCCTGCACGCACAGGGGTCTTCGGTTGACGATCTGAACCTTTGCGACCCCGCCGAAGGGATGGAGCAAAGCCATGCCGAAATCCTGCGCGTCTGTGCGGCCTGCAACCTGACGCCCGCCGTTTACCGTGGCGCACCGCGCTATGCCATGCAGGATGGCGATATCGTCTGGACCGACGCGGCAGAGGCCATCATCGATTTGGCAAAGACCGGGGATGACCCCCTGTACATCGCAGCGATGGGGTGCGTCACCAACATCGCCTCTGCCTTGTGGCGCGCGCCCGAAATTGCGGCACGGATCGTGGTCATCTGGACCAGCAGCTATCCCAGCCACGCGCCCCATTCCGTGCGACCGTCGCTCAATCTGGTGCAGGACGTGCCCTCTGCGCGCGCGATGTTCGATCTCTGCGTGCCGCTGATCTATCTACCGGGCTACCATGTCGGCGCACAACTGAAGATCAGCCTGCCCGAGATCGAGCGTTTTGTTGCCCCGCGCGGCCAGATCGGGGCGTTGCTGCACGATCTTTACGTCAACAATCCGTTGCACCGGATGTTTGCCCTGACGGATACCGGGCGGCGCAGTTGGGTGATCTGGGACATGATCTGCATCGCATGGCTGCTTGATCCGGACTGGGTGCCGACGTTTCTGACCACCTCGCCCTTGCTGACCGACGATCTGCATTGGCAAAAGCGGGCGGACCGCCACCTGATCCGTGAAGCATACGACGTGCAGCGCGACGAGATTTTTCTGGATTTCTACGACAGCCTGCCATCGGTTCAGGCATAATCGCCCGCGTCCAGATGGTCGCGGTAGGGCCGGAGGCGCAGCACGGCCATCCCGCACCACGCAGCGCATTCCAGCGCAGCGGCCTGATGGGCGCCGGGGATCAGAATGAAGTGATGCTCGATCCCGTGGCCCATGACGCTGGCCACGACATCGCGGCAATGAGCGGGTTCCTGGGCGACGCTCATCCCCGACACCCACCCGCGGCAACCGTCAAAGCCTGACGGGTCCTGTGCCACCACATCGCCCCCCATGGCAAACAGCGCGGCACCGTCCCGGCTGATGCGCAACAACGTCACCGGGCCTGGTGCAAAGACAAAATCCGCAATTGCGCCGAACTGCGGCCCCGCCGGGTCCGCGCGTCCGATCATCGGGTGGTTGATCCAGGCAGCGCGCCCCGCCTCGGCCAGGTGCAGCGGACCCCCACCGCCATGCCAGACCAACAGACGGTCGGCGGTGAAATCAGGCTCTGTCATGTCAAGCAAGGCACCGGTCCGCCCCGACAGACGCTTGGCCAGAATTTGCGTGACCGCCCCCAGAACATCCCCTTCCGAGGCCACCGGCAGCCCGTCCACCGTCTCCAGCCAGGAAAACGCAGCACCGGGATGCATCCCGGGATCGGTCTGCAAGGCGGGCCAGTCCGACACGGCCAGCGCATCGTACCCGTCACTCATATCGCGCAGTGCCAGCGCGCAGGCGGCCGTCAGCCGCATCTGCGCGTCCGTCACCCCGCGCACCGGGGCTGCAGCCGACATTGCCGCAACTTCGGCCAGAACACGCGCATCCTCTTGCGCCGCCATCCGTCCGGTCAGTTCGTGGATGTCGTGATGCGCAACCTCGACCCCCAGCCGCGCACGTAGCGCGCTGGTGGACACTTCCATGTTGTAAAAGGTCATCGCAAGCCCGCCGACCACACCGATCCGCGCGTGCTGAAGCGCCTTTGCCGCCGTCAAGGCGCGCAGCGTCTGGCCCAGTCGCCGCAGCAATTCCGCGTCATCGGGTGCCCCGTGATACCATTGGACAGGCCGCGCCAAAAGGTCGCGTACGCCGCGTGCGATGGACAATGACATGTTCAGCGAAACAAAATTGTTCAACTGGACATCGCCAGTCCGGATCGGCTCTGGCACAGACCAGAACCCGGCTCGAAAAGGGCTGGCAGCAATGGTTCGCGCCACATCGCCCATGGTGAACCCGCCGTGCAGGCACAGGACGAAATCCGCACCCTCGGCCCCTGCCCGATCCAGCGCCGCCTGCGTGTCGCGCGCGGTTTGCGGGATGCCCGGCAAGATCACCAGCCGCACGCTGTGCAGGGCGCAAAGTTCGCCCAACATCTTTTCTGCGCGGTCCCAGACGCCATGACGGTCGGGAAAGTAGCTGGGCAAGGAAGCCCGCAAAAGTGCGACTACACACATGGGATCATATCCTCAGATAACCGCCGTCCACGACATGCGTGGTCCCGGTGACATAGCTTGCCATGTCCGAGGCAAGGTAGACGCAGGCCTGCGCCACCTCGTCAGGCGTGCCCCAGCGACGTGCGGGAATCATCGGAAGGTAGCTTTCCCCCTGCGGCGTCCCGATCACGGGATCATCTTCGACATTCATCATCGTTGCCATGATGCCGGGTGCCACGGCGTTCACCCTGATACCATGCGGCCCGAGTTCATCGGCCAAGGCATAGCTAAGCAGCCGCACCGCACCCTTGGTCAAGTTGTAATGCGCAAATCCACCTGTGCCGCGCATCCCTGCGATCGAGCACATGTTCAGGATCACACCCCGCCCACGCGGCACCATCGCCCGCGCCGCCGCCTGACATCCGAAGAAGACCGATTTCACATTCACATCGATCATGGTCTGAAACATCGCTTCGGTCGCGTCCAGGATCGGCTCTTTACGCAAGATGCCCGCGTTGTTGACCATGATCGACAATCCGCCCCAGTCCTCGGCCAGGGCGACCGCAGCCTGCAAATCGGCCACCTGCGTCACGTCGCAGCGCAAAAACCGTGCGCGGCCGGGGTAGTCGGCTTCGATCACCTCAACCGTTGGCGCGCCTCCTTCGCGTGGTGTTGTTGCAAGGTCGGCTACAATCACCCTTGCCCCGTATTTGGCAAAGGCGCGGGCGATGGCGCGGCCGTTGCCGCTGGCGGCCCCGGTAACGATGGCAACTTGTCCGTCAAGCAGCATTGCGCCCCTCCACTGCCGCGACAAGACGCGCCAACCGCGCGCGACCCTCTGTCATCAGCCATTCGGTCATCGCCGCTTCGCCCTGCGCGCCGAAAATTGCCACTGCTTCGGACCACAGCGCGCGCCCGCACATGAAGCCATCAAACCTCGCGCCAGAGTCATGGGCAAGCAAGAGCGACGCCTCGAACTGTTCGAACGGTACCCCGGCCGAAAGAAAGACGATGCGCAAGCCACGTGCCGCCGAGGTCACCGCACGAAAGGCCGCCAGCGCCTCTTGCCGGCTGCGTTGGGGATGACCCCAGCCGGCGACATGCCCAAGATCAACCGGCACCTCGATCTTGAGGATGGCAATCTGAAACCGCGGTTGCGAAAAGGTTTCAACGGCACGGCGCACCAGATCGGGCTTGATCGCGGCAAAGGCCGCTGTTCCTTGGGCGACGGTCGGGTGATAGACCAGCGGCTCCATCAGAAACGACACGCCCGCTGCGGCACATTGCGCCCCAAGCGATTGTACAAGCGCGCATTTGCGAGCGGTCAGTGCAGGATCGTCGTCGGGCGCAAACCAAAGAAAGAACTTGAGCAAGCGCACCCCCAGACCGGGATAATCCGCAACGGCCAGATCCTCGGGCAGCACAGTGATCCGGTCGGCGTTCGAGATACGATAGACGTCGGCCTCATAGGCCATCATCGGCGCACAGTCTTTGGGGAAGGACCCCAGCAGGCGCGGCCCGAGTGCGGCGTCCACAAGAACCGTTGTTGCATGGGGACCAAGCATCGTCAGCACGGCCCGTTTGAAGCGGAACAGGTCATCGTCCTTTGCGCGCTCGCCGCGTGCCGTCCTGATCGCCGACGCAAGACCAGACCCCGCATCGACCGCAACCCCGTGAATGGGTGCGCCCGTCACCGGATCACCGGGAAATGCGGCGTGTCCTGCGGGGCCCGCCAAAGGCGCAGCATCGCTGCGTCTGCAACCAACAGCGAAATCGAAAATCCCCCCATTTCCTGCGTCGTGGACAGCGACCCGATCGCGGGCGACACAGCGGCAATGCCCCGCGCCGAAAGCCAGGCCACCACCTCGCCATAGACGCTGAGCAGTTCCATCATCGACGTTCCACCGGCGCCGTTGACCAGCGCCACCACCGGTGTGCCCGGGCCTATGGGCCGATCCTCCAGCAATGCCGCCAGCATGAAGCCGACGAGGTCGCGCAGCGGCTCCAGCGCGCGGCGTCCCACGCCCGGCTCTCCGTGGACACCCATGCCGATGTACACCTCGTCATCGGGCAGGCTGAACATCGCCCGGCCGGTCAGGGGCGAAATGCCCGGCGACAGCGCAACGCCCAGAGTGCGGGTGGCGTCGCGCACTGCCGCGCCCAAATCCGCCAGCGCGTCAAGGTCCATCCCCTGCTCTGCGGCGGCCCCTATGATCTTGTAGACAAAGAGCGTGCCGGCAGCACCGCGCCGATCCTCTTCCTGCCCCTTGGGTGCCGAAGAGATGTCGTCATACATCCACAATGGCCGGACGTTCAGACCTTCATCGGCGGCCAGCATCGCGGCCTCCATCCCGTTGATGACATCGCCCTCGTGACGCGAAATCAGAAGGATCGTCCCCGCAGGTCCGGTCAGTTCGCGCAACCCGGCAAGCACAAGGTCAGACGACGGCGCGGCAAAGACATCCCCCACCACATTTCCGTCAAGCATCCCTTCGCCCACATAACCCATAGCGATGGGTTCGTGCCCGCATCCATTGCCTATGAGCAACGTGACCTTGTCCGGCGTTTTTGGGATCGTGCGCCGCACCAAACGTGGATGCGCCCCGCGCAGAACCTGCCCCGGATAGGCCGCGACGAAACCCGCGATCATGTCTTCAACCATCGTCTCGCGACTGTTGAAAACTTTTTTCATGCGCGCCTCTCCGCCAGAATTGACAGTATTTCGGCCACCGACCGCGCACCGGCATCGACATGACCAAGCCCGGCACCTTCGACATGCCTGGCCCTTCCCCGCCTGGCGGGCATGGCGCGTGTGGCGTCGGCCCCGATCCATGCCGCCTGGGCTGCACCGGTCAGATCAGGCGCCAGAGATGCCGGGATCAAAGCGTCCAGCATCGTGCGGTCGCCCGGTTTCGCCTGCCCGACCGCCGCAATGCGGGCGGCGGCGCGTGCCAGCACCTGTGGCAACGGCTCTCCGCCTTCATGCGCGGCCAAAGCGGCCAGAACCTGTGCGAAAAGCGACCCCGACGCGCCCCCTGCGGCCGTGCGGAAGGCAGTCACGGGGTCGTCAGACAGCGCAGCGGCGCGCAGCCCGCGCACCATGGTCGATCCATGGTCGCCATCACCGGCAACCGCGTCCAGCGCGTTCAACTCATCTTCCAGCGCGACAAATCGCGCAGCAAGTGTTCCAACCAGCGTCATCCGAAATGCCTCCGCATGAAGGCGAATGCCGCCGCGGCAGCGCCAGTCGCGTCAGGTTCGATGTCGCGCCAGATGTTCAGGTCCGCACCCGCCGGGGTTTGGGCCGCAACGAACATCTCGGCGACGATCCACCCGTCATAGCCCACGGCGCGCAGTCCCTCGCGGACCGCGTCCCACGGCACATGGCCCGACCCAGGCACGCCCCGGTCATTTTCCGAGACGTGAAAATGAAACAACCGCGCGCCCGCACTGGCGATGCCGGCGATGATGTCCTTTTCCTCGATGTTCAGATGAAAACTGTCCAGAAGCACCCCGATCCGGTCCGAACCTGTCGCCTGTGCAAGTGTCACCGCCTCTTGGGCTGTGTTGACCAGATCGGTCTCGAACCGATTGATCGCCTCGATCCCCAACAGAACGCCATGATCTGCCAGATCACCGTCCACCTGCGCCAGCATCTCGGCCGACAACTGCCGGCGGCGGGCCTTGCGGCGCGGGTCAAACACGCCCCAAGGCGCATAGACGACACCGGCCAGGCCCGCACCGCCCATTGCGGCGACTGTGCGGATCGCCCATCGCAGGTGGGCAAGGCCGGCGGCACGGATATCGGCATCCTCAGAGGTGATGTCAGCCGCGCGCGACAGGCCGTCTGAACAGGTGACTTGCAAGTTGTGGTCCCGGATCAACCCGGCCAGCGCGGTGGCTTTTTCGGCGGTCATGCCCAGCAGCGACACTTCGACCCCATCAAAGCCAAGATCGGCAACGGTGCGCAGGATCGGTGCGATATCATCCGTCCAGCGCGCCATCCAAAGACCCGCATGCACCCCATATTTCATGACATGCCCTCCATGACCCAAAGACTCGCGGGTGGCAGGTTGATGGCAATCGTGTCACCGACGCTGATGCCAAAGGCGAGGTCCGGCGACAGCACCGCCTCGATGGCCACGGTGCCGACAGTCAGGCGCAGGCGGGTCTGCGTGCCAAGGTAAAGCCGGTCGGCAACGCAGGCCGTCAGGCTGTTGTCGGGTGCCGCGCCGATGCGCACCGCCTCGGGTCGGAAGGTCAGCAAACCAGGGCCGGTCCGGGATCCGTCCGGCAGGGTCAGGCGGCCCAACGGGCCGTTGAATTGCCTGCCTTCCGACATCCCCGCCACCACGTTGCGCCCGCCAAAGAAGGCGGCAACCTCGGGGTCGGCGGGGCGGCGATAAAAGGCGTCGGGCACGTCGTACTGGCGCAACCGGCCGTCAAGGATCAGGGCAACACGGTCGGCCAGCACCACTGCTTCTTCCTGGTCATGGGTGACAAAGATCGTCGTGATCCCCAGGTCCTTCTGAATTGCGCGGATAAGATCGCGCATCTCGATCCGAAGATGCGCGTCGAGGTTCGACAGCGGCTCGTCCAGCAACAGCACTTTTGGCTGCACGATCAGCGCCCGGGCAAGCGCCACGCGTTGCTGCTGGCCGCCGGACAGTTCGGACGGGCGGCGCGCACCAAGATCCGGCAATCTGACCAGTGCAAGCATCTCTGCCACACGCGCGGCGATCTGGCCTTTCGGCACTTTGCGCATCCGCAGGCCAAATCCCACGTTGTCGGCGACCGACATATAGGGAAACAGCAGATGGTTCTGAAACACCATCACCACGCCACGAGCCTCTGGTTTGTCGCGCAGAACCGAACGTCCGTCAAAGGTGATGTCGCCAGATGTCGGCGTCAGAAGCCCCGCGATCATCTTCATCGTCGTGGTCTTGCCGCACCCCGAAGGGCCAAGCAGCGCTGTCAACTCTCCACTCGGCACATCAAGCGTCAGCCGATCCAGCGACGGGGTGGCGGCGCCGGAATATGTTTTGGTCAGTTCGCGCAACAAAACCCGCGTCATACCCTGCCAAAGCCCCCGACGGCACCGTTTGACCCCGACAGGTGCCGGGCGGTGAACAGCAAGATCAAAACGCCGGGCAGGATGTAGATGATCCCGATCGCCCCGGTGATGTCGTTGCGCCCCGCGCTGGCGTAGTTGAACAGCAGAAGCGGCAATGTGATGACGCGCCCGCCCCCGATCAACAAGGTCAGAACGTACTGGCTCCACGACACCAGAAAGGCAAAGAGCCCGCCCACGATGATGCCCGGCATGATCGCGGGCAAGGTGACGTAACGGAATGTCTGCATGGCGCTTGCGCCAAGGCTGCGCGATTGTTGTTCAAAGGCCACGTCATAGTTTGCAAAAATACCCGCCATGATCAGCGTCATATAGGGCAGCGTCGGCACAAGGTGCACCAGGACAACACCCGAAAGCGTGTTCGTCAGACCCAGTTGGATAAAGACGGAATGCAAGCCCAAGGCCGCCGCGATGCCGGGCACGATGACCGGGGCAAGGATCATGAGTTCGATCAGCGCCTTTCCCCGAAACTTGTACAAACCCAGTGCCCGGCCCGCCGGCAAGCCCACCAGGATCGAAAGCAGGGTGGCAAGTGCCGCGACCCAAACCGTCGTACCAAGGCTTTCAAGGACACCTGACCGGGTGGACAGGGCGAATTCCCATGCCTGAAGCGACCATTGCCGTGGCAGAACATCGGGAAACCGCCAGCCCCGCGCAAACGACCAGATTGCCAGCGGGACCAATGGCAGGATCAACCAGACGATCAGGAACGCACCGGACAGCATGCGCAACGGATGGGACAGGCGGCTCATTTTCGCACTCCGGCGCGGGTTGCACGCAGATAGACCCAGATCATCAGTCCTGACAGAACCGATATGACCACAGCCATCGCCATTGCCTGCGGACGGGCGGCAAGATCCACGTCGGTATAGGTCCGATAGGCCAGCACCGGCAGCGCCTGCGGGTGGCTCGCGCCCAAAAGCAACGGCACCTCATAGGCGCCAAAGGTGAAGGCAAAGACGATCACGCTGGCCGACAGCACGCCGGGCAGGATCAGCGGCAACAGGACATGCCGGAAAGACTGCCAGCGATTGGCACCCAGCGACCGCGCAACCGCCTCGTAATCCGTCCCCAGCGCCTGCATCTGCGCAAGGACGATGACGCCGATAAACGGCACTTCCTTCCAGACATATTGCAGGATGATCCCTATGGCATAGGGATCAAAAACCAATTCTGGAAACTCGCCCGGTTTGGCGATCAGACCGATCTGGAAAGCCATGCGCGCAAAAAACCCCGACTGGCTGAACAGATAAAGAATGCCGACCGCGCCAACGATATGCGGAACAGTCAGGTTCAACTGGAACAGAAAGTTGATCGTCGCACGACCGGCAAAGCTGCGCCGCAGCATCAGTGCCGCCAGGATTGCGATAACAGCCGAGATCGCCGTCGCCGTGAAGGCGATATGGAAGGTCAGCAGGAACGAACGCAGGAAGTCGGGGCTGGTCAGGACGGCAAAGTAGGCGTCCAGGTTCGGAGTTGTCAGACCGATCACCGGCATCCAGTTGAACGACCGCATGACTCCCACCAACAGCCCGCCAAAGAACAGCACGCCGATCAGGATCATTGCCGGGGCAAGCAACAGGGCTATGCGCAGGCGGTCAGACAAAAGCAACCCTCCGATTTGCAGAAGGTGCGGCCCCGGGTTTACCCCCGGGGCCGCAAATGCGCTCTTCAGTTGCCGACATTGGCAAGCCATCCCTGCTCGATGGCCGAAATCCAGCCAGCTTGCAGTTCCGGCAGTGCCGCTTTTCCCAGTTCGGCAGACTCGACGACCGAAGGATGCGACGGCAGGGCGTTGAACGCGGCAAGAAGATCTGCCGGTCCGCGATCCATTTCGATACCCGGGCTGGTGCCCCAGACATCGGGGCGCGACTTTTCAAGCTGCGCCTCGGCTGACAACAGCACGTTCTGCAGCACCAGCGCCGCCGCCTTGTTGGGCGAGTTGAACGGAATGCTCGTGTAGTTCGTGTTGCCGATCGTCCCGTCAGTAAGGCCATAGCTGCGCACCGTATCCGGATAGGTGCCCGCATCGACCGCAATACCGAACTGGCTGGGTTCGTAGTTCACGTTCAGCGCCACTTCGCTGTTCGCGAAGAGTTCGTTCAGCTGCGTGATCGAGGTCGGATAGGTCGCCCCCTCTCGCCACAGCATCGGCTCGATTTCGTTCAGGATGGCCCAGGTCTTGGCCGCCGCCGCATCGTACTTGGCCTGGTCGAAATCACCCAACAGGCTCTCGACCCCACCGGCGGCATGGTAGAATACATGCCGCACGAACACCGATCCGGTAAAATCTGGGGGCGCCGGATAGGTGAACTGGCCGGGATTGGACTTGATCCATTCCAGCAGGTCCGGGATCGAACGGGGCGGGTCTTGCAGCTTCGCACTGTCATAGGCAAACGCGAACTGCGCCCGCGACCATGGCACCTCGCAGCCTTCCACCGGCACGCCGAAGTCGTTGGCGATGGCGGGATTGTCCCAATTGACCAGCGCGTTGTTGGGCAGGGTTTCGGTATAGCCGCACCAGGCAAGCCCGCCCTGTTTCATGGTGCGGAAGTTCTCGCCGTTGATCCAGATCATGTCTACCGATCCGGCGTCCAGGTTCCCGGCTTCCTTTTCACCCAACACGATATTGACAGCCTCGACCGTGTCGGTCAGCGGGATCTGGTTCAGGGTGATGTCGTACTTGTCTTTCAGGATGCCGCCGACAAAGTCCACGACATAGGTGTTGATGTTGTCGGCACCGCCCCACATGAACCAGTTCACTTCACCGCCACGTGCCATCTCGACGATGGCATCCCAGTTCTGGCCGATCAAGGCGGCACCGTCCGCCGTATCAGCCCGGACCGCCGGCACCGCCAGCGTGGTCCCCAATAGCGTCACCAAAGTCAGTTTTCTCATCGTCTCCTCCCTGAGATCGTTGATCTTCGTCTGCCAGATACCGTCAGACCGCACCGCGGCTGTCGCTGCGTCTTGCCGCGACGTCCGCGGCGAGGTCGAGGGCTGTTTGCCAGGTTGCCGCGTTGGCAACCGCCAGCGCGCGTTCTTCGCCGGGGTCCACCGGGTCAAGGAAAGTCCGCCCTTCCCCCAGGATATCCCAAGCGGCCAGAAGTGCTATGCACTTTGCGCCGAAACGGGCTGCAACAGCCGCGACGGCGGCGGTTTCCATATCGACAGTAGAAATCCCTTCAGACGCCCAACCGGCGCACAGGGCATCATCCTGCGCGAAAAGGGTTGTCCAGGTCAGGTGCAGCCCCCGGCTGACAGGCACGCCAAGCCCGGCAAGGTGCTTTGCGGCCCGATCGCCCCAAAGGTCATCAAGTGCTACCCGATCCCCGCCGCCATAGGTCGGGGTCACACCGTCGCGGGCAAGCGCCATGCGTGGCACGGCGACCATTCCGGTGGTGACCCCGGGCAAAAGCGCGCCGCACGTCCCAATCTGCACGATCAGCGAGGTTCCAACTTGCGCGCAGATATGGGTGACTTCGGCCGCGCGCGCAGCCCCGTAGGCACAGGAATACGCCACGCGCGCCCCTGCCGCCTGCCCGAGGAAGATATCGGGAAACACGGTTTCACCGACGCCATCCAGCATCGCGAGCCGTGACCGGACCGCCTTTTCCCGCAACCAGGTTCCTTCAAGAACAAGGACATCAGGCACGTCGTCCGGCGACCAGCCGAGTGCGCCCATCCAACGGTCTGCCGTGAAGTCCAGAATGGCCATCTTGTTCGCGATCCCAGCGATTCGTCGCAATCGATTTGTAGCTACAAATTAATTAGGACGATTTGATTGACCTTTCAACCCTTTACTTTGGCCCGGGGCGCTCGCGTTCGTCCGGACGTCGCGTTTGGCAGACAGGACCGCAGACCGGCCAAAGGTGCAGTCTGACCGGTGGCCGACCATCTCGCAGCCAATGCGTCCTTGCTGCGATCCCGTGACGGCGAACACTGGCGGGCGGTAATAAGTCCGACCAAGCAGGTGTAATGCGGTCGTTGCGTTTTGCCTGCCCGGACGCCCCCGAGAAAACCTCTTGCGCAAGCGGTCGCCTTCGCCACGTCAAGCAGATTTCACAGCCAGATATCGCCGGCGGACCACACAGAGCAGGCGGTTCACGCGACCCTAGAACTTGCCGATGAGGTTGATGAACACACCCTCGCGCGCCGTCTCGACGCTGCGCAGATCGTCCGACACTCCACCCCAGGCATAGCCGCCACCCAGACGCAGGTTGTCGCCGATATCGCGGTAAACACCCAGCAATGCGCCAAAGTCGGATGTATCCGATCTGGGATAGGCCATTGCGCGCACTTCGCCCATGATGTCCCAGTTGTGGACGACATGATAATCGAGCCGCAGCACGCCCAGATGCGCCTCTGACGTCACGAACGTGTCGGTGCCGCGCGGCGCCTCTTCACGCAGACGGAAGCCATACTTGGCTCCCAGCGTGAATTGCTGGTTCAGATCATAGCTGATCACCATGTTGAGGATGTGACTGCGCTGTTGTGGACCGTTCACATTGCCGTCCACATCCACCTGATCCGCGCCGGGCAAATCATAGAGGTAGGTATAGCTGACCAGCGCATTCAGCCGGTCGTTGTCGACCGGACGGAATGCATACCCCAGTTGCGCCTCTACATACTCGCCGTCGCGCAGGTTGTCGGTATCGGCATCGGCAAAGACCGCATCGAAGCTGCCGATCAGGCGCCAGTCCTCGCTGGTCTGACGTTCGTAAAAGCCCGACAGCAGCAGGGTCTGGCGATCCTGCACCCGCGCCGCAGTGTTGCTGTCTTCGGTGCGGATCTCGGCGCGCAGCCCGCCCGAAGTCTCATCACTCCCGGCATAGCTCAGGCCGACAGATACGCCTGTCCGTTCGATCCTGGTGCCGTCGGCTTCGGTATTGTCACCGGCCAGCACGCCGAAGTCGTAACGCCACGTTTCCGAAGGGGTATAGCTGACGCCATAAGTCTGGGTCAGCGCCGGTTCGGTCCCGAAGGCACTGTAGCTGTGTTCGGTGGTATAGCTCCACGCATCGTTCACCCGCGACTGCGCACCGAACACCAGCGTCCCGCGATCCGTGCCGGTCACGCTTGGGCTGTCTTTCATCCGCAAGGGATCAAGCCGGTAGCCCAGCGAATAGGTCGAATTTGCGTTCGGGGCCCAGGCCAGTTCGGCCCGCGCGGCCCCACCCAAAGAGCCCCCCGAAAGCTCGCCCGCGAAGGTCAATGCATCCGAAAGCCGCGTCTCGATCCCAAGACCCAGCCGATCGTTGCGACCAAGCCCGCCGGACCGATCCAGCGTGGACTGGCCAAACACCCAGACCGACAGGTCCGCATCGCGCGCCCAGGTCAGCCGCGCCCCAAGATCAGTACGACTGCCGTTGTCTTCGGCCAATGTGCTGGCCGGCGTGGTTCGGTCTGTGTTCAGAACCTCGATGTCCAGCGCCAGTTGGCTGCTGATGTCATAAGACAGGCCAAACCGCGCATCGCTACGTTGCTTGCCAGCCGCAACTTCGAAACGGTCGCCGCCGAATGTCAGCGCCAGCCGGTCACCGACTGCCACTTCGGCGTCAAACCCGTAAGTCGTCTGGGCCACGTCATTTTCCAGATCGGGCGAGGAAAACCCGGCATCGCGGTCATCGAAATAGCCTTCGACAAACCCCTTGCCGCCGAAATCCGCCAGGTCCACGCGCCCGTCGATCCGGACCCCGGTTGCCGGTGATCCGTCAATGCCGGAAGTAGGATCGGTCTCGATTTCAAGCCCGCCGTTCAGCGACAGAGTGCTGCCAAATCCCGGCCCTTCGCTTTGCAGGACTTCGACCTGCGCCCAGGTGCTTTCGCTGTACTGGAACCGCAGATCGGCGCCGACCAGCGTGTTGTCGGCAATGCCGGTGGTTTCCGTGGTGCCCGCCAGGCCAAAGCGCAAGGTGTCGCTGACCCAAACTTCGGCCCGCCCGCCCGCAGCCACACCGTCCACATCGCCTGTGGTCGGCACATATTCATATTGCGCCACAAGGTTGACGTCATAATCCCCCAAGGGCCGATCGACGACCAGATCAGTCGACCCTGACGACGGGGCAAGCGGTGCATTCAGGATCACCACGCCCTGCACATTGTCGATGCGGTAGTCCTGACCTTCGACCAGACGCTGCGAACTGACGATCCGGCCCGAAACCGGATCGCGCACTTCGACGATCAGAGTTTCGCTGCCTTCCTGAATATCGCGGCGCGAAAGAAAGTACGAACTGCCGCCCGTGCCACGAAACACATCGCGCTGCGCAAGACTGTCGGGCTGCGCGGCATAGGCGGTAAAGCGATAGCGCGCCTCGCCATTGGGCAAAGTCGCGGTCGCGCGGACACTGCCCAAAGCACCGTACAACTCGCGGTCCGACCGAACCAGACGGTCCAGATCTTCGACTGGCTTGAAATCGCCCCAGACCAGATAATCGCCGTTCTTTTCAACCTTGAGATACAGCTTACCCGATGTCGGGGCCAGGTCCTCGCGGGTAGAGTCATCGCCGGTTGTCACCCAGACGTCTTCATCCTTGATCCCGCGCAGCATCTGATCGGGGTGTTTGCGGCCAAAGTCGCGGAACAGATCTTCCAACTCGTCTTCGCGGGTATCAACCGAAGCCGTGATCCGCGTCCCATCCGCCAGAACGCCATCGACAAAACCCGAAATGCGGCCCCGCTGCCAGCTTTCATCCAGCACCAGATCGCGTCCAAGCGTCACGTCCACGATGCCGGTGGCGAACATTTCCTTCGCCGGAATGGTCACATCGCGGGTCTGGCTTTGCGCCCCGACCCCGATCTGCACGCCATGGGTCCCAGGCGGCAGAATGCGCTGCACCACGAAGCCGCGCCGGACGTCAAGGATCACCTCTTCGCCCATCACGGTGATCTTGGTACCCGCCGGCACATCCAGCCCGGTGACCGTCACTGCACCACCGCGCACCGGAATGCGCCGACGCGACGTGCGGTCTTCACCCTCGCCTGCGGCGATGATCGGACCATCCAGTTCGGCGTCCTTCAGACGGGTGGTCGTGCGCCGCAGCGGCAGCATCGCTGTTTCATCGTACCGCCCGACGCTGTCATAGACGCGCAGCTGGTAGTCCAAATCGGGATCGCCGCCCACAGGCATGGCCCAGTCTGCGGTTCCGTTCGGCTGGATCGGCAGGATCGTGACGCTGCCATCTCTGGCCTTGATGCGCACTTCGGCCCGTTCGATCCATGCGGGGTAGTTCGAATAGGCGCGGAAGGTTACGCGGTCGCCGGCGACGTAGCTGCGCCGCAAGTCCGCCGTGCTGATGTTCAGGTGCTGCCGCGCGCCCAGACCATCATAGGACATCTGAATACCCAGATCCGCGAAAATCCGGTCAACATCACGCGTATCCCCATGGGTCAGCGTTTCACCCGCAAGGGTCTGGCGTGGCGCACCCGGGGCTACGGGATCGATCGAGATCGAAAATCCCAGATCGCCAAGTGCCGATGCAGCATCGCTTTCGGTATTGGCCCCGACCTCACGCCGCACGACTTGACCTTCGTTGGCCTGAAAACACCCCTGCGGAAGAACGCCGTTCACCAGCGCGCAACCCTGCGTCTGGGCAACGACCGCGCCAGAGCCGACCAGCAGGATCAGCGACGTCCCCCCCGCCAGTCGTGCCATCCCCGATCGCGCCAGTCTTGCCTGCGCCTGCATCATCGTCTGGATCATGGCGACACCCCTCACTCGTTCACTGCCGGCGTGGCCCGGTGTTGGATCACCGTTTCCACATTCAACTGGTACCGCCCGTTTGCGGGCCACAAATCACGCAGCAACCGTTCCAACTCGCGCATCCGTTGCCTTGCCGCCTTCTCGCTTTCGCCTGACCCAAGCTGATAGCTGATCCGCAAGACCGCAGGCGTATCGGCGATCTGCGCGACCATCGCCCGCAAGCCATCAACGAGTTCCGTCCGTGGCGTGTCGGCATTGCCTTCGGTCCCAAAGGCCGCATCCGAAAGGTCGACCCGCACCACGCGGCGGATGGTGGCGCCAAAGTTCAGCTTGGTCAGCATGCCCGGCGTGACCCGAACAACACGCGGGTTTTCCGTCGTCAGGCGATACCCCGATGGCAGCGTCCGCGTATCCAGCTTCAGCATGAAGTTCGACCCGATGTCAGCGGGCAAGGCGGCACAAGGCACGCTGAAGCGGCCGTGATCGTCAGTGGTGATCGCAAGGCCGGTCGGATCGATCAGCCGAACGCCAGGCAAACCTTCTTCGCGGTCCGTTGCTGCGGCCGGGCCAAACTTGTCGGCAACATAAGTCTGGTCGGTAAGGGCCGTCCGGTCTTCTTTGGGTTCGTCGTTGAAATAGCCGTCCTGATTGAGGTCATCAAAGACCCTGCCGATGATCGTCGAACAGGCAAAGACCGGATCGGCGGCAATCCGAACCGTGGCAATCGCATCCAGGGTCACGGCGCGCCCGGTGGCCGGGCTGACGCCGCGCGCCACGTTGTCGTGATCCCCCGGTGCGGCGCTGGCACTGACCAGCACTTGCAACACGACGGCGGCACTTGTCCCCGGCGCCAGACTGACGCCCGCCCAACTCAGGGTTCGCCCGCTGATCGCCGGTTCGCGCACCACGCCTGCGACAGTGCCGGTTCCCGATTGATAGATGAACCCCGATGGCAGCACGTCGACCACAGTGGTCACGGTCGTCTGGGTGGTCGAGGTATTGGTGACCGTGATCGTATAGGTTACCACCTCGCCCGGGTTGACCTGCCCACGGTCGACGACTTTGGCGATGGTCAAGCCGCCAAGGCCAAAGGTCGGCGATACGACCGCGTCATCTGCCGACACAACAGTACCCGCCGAAGACGCGCCCGTCGCCGTACCAGACAGCGTCACCGTCCCCGTCGCCACATCGGCTGGCGTGATTGTATAGGTGTTGCCGGTACAAACCAGCGTCTGGGTTTCCCCCACCGCAAGATCAATCGTGGTGCAGACCAGACCGTTCAGCGGCAGGCTGAGCGTTGCGAGATCCATGTTCACGTTCGACAGATCGACATCGCCGGTGTTGGTGACCGTGAAGGTGTAGATGATCAGATCGCCCGCATCGATGATACCGTTGCCGTTGGTGTCCGTTATGTCGGCTATCTGGATATCCAGCGCAATCTCTGGCTGCCCAACCGTGACAACGGTAGGGTCATTCGTCGGGTCGCCATCGGTTGCGCCATCGCCTCCGGGCGTCTCGTTGCCTTCGGGGTCGGTGACCGGACTGCCGTCGGGGTTGGTGCCGGTGTCCGACGTGTCCGTCACACTGACCGGATTGCCGCTTCCGTCGAGGATCGGATCGCCGTTGGATGTCACTGCCGTTCCGATGACAGTTGCGGTGTTTTCAACATAGGTCCGCGCAATGTCAGCCGGGGTCAAAGTATAGCTGGCCGTGAACGTCGTGCCGTCCGTCGCGCCTACGGCAAGACTGATCGCACTCCCCGAAACTGCCACCAGGGCATCGGTCACGGTCACATCCGCCAAAGCGACGTTGCCGGTATTTGTCACATCAAAGGCATAGTTCAGAACATCGCCCAGATCGAGAAATCCGTTGGCGTTCACATCTGTCGTCCCCGCCAGCCGCTTTTGCACCCGGATAGCAGGTTGCTGCACCAGCACCGCCAGCGTCGGATCGTTGGTCGGGTCGGCGTCGGTGCCGCCGGTGCCATCGGGCGACTCGACCGTGTCGGGCACAGCAATCGGGCTGCCGTCGGCTGCCGTGCCGGTGTCCGACGTGTCGGTGGCCGTCA
>JANNPZ010000063.1:0-103751 GCA_031400505.1 Paracoccaceae bacterium
CGATTTCAGTTCTACTTCACCCATCCACCGATAGCCTTTGGCAGCGTTGGGCTCAAGTTCAATGATCTGGTTAAAATATGTGCGGGCTTCTTCAAAATTGCGTCGGCGTTCTCGACCACCAGCACCTGGAACATCCGCGGCAGGCAGATCACCGCCGCCGCCGACAGGCCGATCAGTCCAGTCCAGCGCCCCGGCTGCAAATTCCAGTTAGCAAGCGGGCTGGCGTCAATGCGCGACATGATATCGGCAGGGCCGTCGGCCAGTCCCCAGACAACGAAAACCCCCACCGCCAGCAGCGCCACCAGTTTCACCACCGCCTCGACGGCGATTGCCATCACAATCCCATGGTGCTGTTCATTGGCATCAAGGTTGCGGGTACCAAACAGAATGGTGAACAGTGCCAACCCCGCTGCCACCCAGATGCCGGTCGATGCCCGATCCGGCATCGCCCAGCCTTCGGGTGCGCCGCTGGCGAACACCCCAAAGGACAGCGTCACCGACTGCAATTGCAACGCAATATAAGGCGTAGCCGCGACCACGGCGATAATGGTAACGATCACCCCCAGAAAGTTTGACTTGCCAAATCGCGCACTGACAAGATCGGCAATCGATGTCACCCGCTGCTGTCGCCCGATCCGCACCAGCTTGCGCAGGACCCACCACCAGCCGACAAACACCAATGTCGGCCCCAGATAGATCGTCACATACTCCAGCCCCGTCCGCGCAGCATAGCCAACCGCGCCGTAAAAGGTCCATGCGGTACAATAGATCGACAGCGACAGGGTGTAGATCAACGGCGAGCGCAAGAACCCCTGCATCCCGCGACTGGACCGCCGTTCGGCAACAAAGGCCACCAGGAACAGAAAGGCCACATAGGTCAGGCACGACAGGACGAGGACATTGAACGGCATGTCAAACCTGATCCTCGGCATCCCGGTCAAGGTGCGGTCCGGTGCCTGGCTCCGGTGGCGCGGTGCGTCGCAAACCGGGGGCAAGACCTGCCGCGGTCAGGATCAACGCGGCCCAGATCCCAAAGAGATACATCCCGTCCGCCGACGTATCGCGCGCCGACGTCTCGGCGGGTGCCCACAGAATGGGCAGCAAAAGCAGAAACAAGCCGAACACCGGAACCAGTCGGGCCGCGTCATGCAAGCGGCGGCGGCGATAGCCCTCTTTGGCCAGGAAGAGCGGCGCGCCCCGAGTTCTCATTCGGCCCCCAGCAACGCACGCACAGCCGCAACCATTTCCGAATTGGAAAACGGCTTGGTCATGAAGGTCGATACGCCGGCGCGGGTGGCCGCCTCGCGGTCACGGCCCTGCCCCTTGGCGGTCAGCATCATCACTGGCAGGTCCTGGGTCAGGGGATCTTTGCGCAGCTGACCCAAGATCGCCATCCCGTCCATACCGGGCAGCATCAGATCAAGAATTACCAGATCGGGCTGCACCGTTGCCACCGCAGCAAGGCCATCGCGACCATCGGTGTGCACGAATACCTGCCAGCCATTGCGCCCGAGAATAAAGCGGATCGCCTCGGCGATGTTCGGCTCGTCTTCGATCAGCAGCACTTTGCCTGCCATTCAGCCTCCCCCGCGTCGAACTCAGCGCAGAGCCTCCCCGCCCCACTTGTGCAACTATCCGACCAAACGATGCCAGTGTCAAAACATCGTGGTGGCCTAACCCGACGCCTCTGCCATGATCGACGGCTCGCGCCTGGCGGCACAGGTGGCACGCGGACATACGCGGCAGGTTGATCCGACCAAAAGCACGTCCGGCGACGCGTCGATGGAAGCGGTTTCGGGTTGGATCAGCATCGCCGCCTCGCGCAGTTCCGGACCACCAAAGCCTGCCGGATACTGCGGAGCGCAAAACGCGCGCACGAAAAAACGACCCGCACCCGACCCGATGGTCTGGACCAACGCCGACACAGGCACCATCGGACGGGACAGCGCGGTAAACAAAGGCCACAACGGACAGGATGCCCCAAATCGCGGCAAACCAAACCCCGTCACCGGTTTGCGAAACACCAAAGTGCCAGAGCCGTCGCAGATCACCAGGCCTTCAGGCGCACCCGGCAACATCGCGATGCGGCGAAACACCGCAAGAATGTCGCAGCCAAACGCGGCTGCCAGCCGTGCCGGGTCATCGTGTAACTGCGCACGCAGTGCGATGAACTCTTTTTGCGGCAGCATTCTTGCATCCCTGTCAGCCCGTTTGATTAAGGCGCGCGCCAAAACCCGCGCGGCCCCTGACCCAAACGCTGCGACTTCGGCATCCAGCGCCTCTGGCGATCCCATCTCGATTTCGGGCAGATGCCAGCCACGCCTGGCAAGCCACGCCTCCAGCTCTTCCTGCGGGGCCGCAATGCCCGTTTCTTCGGCCTGCCCGGACCCATCCAGATAGGCAACCAGTGCTTCGGCTCCGATGGCCAGGCGCTCGCTGTCTTCATACAGATTGCGGTGAAACCGTGTACGCCATTCGGGCAGAATATCCTCGGTTTCGGCCAGAATACCGGCGGTGGAACGCACAGAACTGACAGCCGACAGCATTTCGTGCAACGAGGCTTGCAGATGCGGGTCGTGGCTCATTCGGTCGTTCAGCGCTTCGACGGCCCGCGACAGGCGCTCTGACCGCTGATGCAGGCCGGCCAGAACGGCTGCCCAACCCGGAAAGCGACCGGCAAATTCCTCGATCCGGTCCAGCTCAACGGGAGCGGCGGCGGTTTCGGTGGGCGGCTCGGCGGCTGCGGCGCGCAAGTCGTCCAGCAAACCACCCTTTGCACCCTCAGACAATGCGGCTTCGGGCAAGCCGAGCGCAGCGACGAGTTTGGACAGCACTTCGGGGCCGATCCTACGGCGGTTATGTTCGATCAGGTTCAGGTAGCTGGCCGAAATTCCGGCACGTTCGGCAAGATCGGTCTGCCGCAACCCGACGCTCAGCCTGTGTTGGCGCAATCTGGTGCCAGCAAGGGCCATGCCTGGCATTGAATTTCCTCCTGTCTGTCAACGAATTTACAGATTTTGCAGAACTTTACCAGTCAGCAAAACCCCTGCGTCACAAGTACGCTTGAGCCGCCCGCCCTGCCGCGCTAGGACGCAGCGACCTTCGGAGACGCCATCATGCCGCATCAGCTTTCCACCACGGACACCGATTTCGAAATGCGCTTTGCAGCCTTGTTGGCGATGAAGCGCGAAGAAGCCGAAGATGTGGACACGACCGTGGCAGGCATCATCGCCGATGTCCGCGCGCGCGGCGATGCGGCAGTGATCGAATTGACCAACCGGTTTGACCGGCTGACCTTGACGCCAGAAACCCTGGCGTTTTCGCCTGCCGAAATTGCAACCCATATTGCGCTTGTCGACGCAGAGGATCGCAAGGCACTGACGCTGGCTGCGGACCGCATCCGCGCCTACCATGAACGCCAACGCCCCAGCGACGCGTCTTGGGTCGATGATGCCGGCGCGACATTGGGTTGGCGCTGGACACCCGTTTCGGCGGCGGGGCTCTATGTGCCGGGGGGCAAGGCAAGCTACCCGTCTTCGGTTCTGATGAACGCGATTCCTGCCCGCGTGGCAGGGGTCGAGCGGCTTGTGATCTGCGCGCCCACGCCCGGCGGGATCGTCAATCCGCTGGTTTTGCTGGCGGCTGAACTTTCGGGCGTCGACAGGGTCTATCGCATCGGCGGTGCGCAGGCGATTGCGGCGATGGCCTACGGCACCGGTACCATTGCGCCCGTCGACAAGATCACCGGCCCCGGAAATGCCTATGTCGCGGCTGCCAAACGCCGGGTGTTCGGCCGGGTGGGGATCGACATGATCGCGGGGCCGTCCGAAATTCTGGTAATTGCAGACGCGGACAATGACCCTGACTGGATCGCGCTGGATCTGCTGTCGCAAGCCGAACACGACGAAAGCGCGCAGTCGATCCTGATCACAAGCAACGCGGGGTTTGGGGCCGCCGTAGCGGCCGCAGTCGAGACGCGGCTGGGCATGCTGGAACGCCGCGCCATCGCCGCGGCATCCTGGCGCGACAATGGCGCAATCATTGTAGTGCGTGATCTGAAAGAAGCCGCGGCCCTGTCAAACCGCATTGCCCCCGAACATCTTGAACTCTGCGTGGCCGATCCCGAAGCTCTTGCCGCAGCATGTCTGCACGCGGGGGCGATCTTCCTCGGGGCATGGACACCAGAGGCAATCGGCGATTACATCGGGGGGCCAAATCATGTGTTGCCTACGGCGCGATCGGCGCGGTTTTCCAGTGGATTGTCTTTAATGGATTTTTTGAAACGAACTACGCTTGCCCGGATGACGCCTGCGGCACTTGCCGCCGTCGGACCTGCTGCTGAACGGCTTGCCGTATCGGAAAGCTTGCAGTCACATGCGCTAAGCGTGCGCGTCAGGCTTGATCGTTTGAATGGTGGGACGCGATGACCAACCGGATCTGCAACATCGAAATCGACGAGCGCGGCCTGGTTCGCCCGACGCCAGAAATCGAACAGGAACGCAAAGTCGCGATCTTCGATCTGCTCGAGGATAACTCGTTTTCCCTTCCAGCGCGCGAAAACCACCCTACACCGACCGGACCGTACCGCGTGGGCCTCGCGATCCGCGAAAGTCGTCTGGTGTTCGATGTAAGAACGCAAGCCACTGAAAAGGTGGCAGAGTTTCATCTTTCGCTAGGCCCGTTTCGTCAAGTCGTGAAAGATTACTTCCAGATTTGCGAGAACTACTTTGATGCGGTGAAACGTCTGCCCCCCAGTCAGATCGAAGCCATCGACATGGCCCGGCGTGGCATCCACAACGAAGGCGCGCGCGTGCTGCAAGACCGCCTGGCGGGCAAGGCAGAAGTGGATATCGACACCGCGCGGCGGCTGTTTACCCTGATCTGCGTGATGCATTGGGGCTGACCTTGACCAACAGCCTTCCTTCCTCGGTGCTGTTTTGCTGCGATTACAATGCAGTACGGTCCCCGATGGCAGAGGGGCTGATGAAGCAACTTTACGGCATGCGCACCTACGTGCAGTCGGCAGGTGTACGAAACGATATGGAAATCGACGGCTTCTCCGTTGCTGTCTGCAAGGAGTTGGGAATCGAGTTGTCGCGCCACCGCAGCCGCAGTTTTGAAGAAATGCAGGAATGGGGTGATGACCTGTCGCAATTCGACTTGATCGTGGCGCTGTCCCCGGCAAGCCAGCGCATGGCACTGGAACTGACGCGGTTTTACCATCTTGCGGTTGAATACTGGCCAATCCTTGATCCGACAGGTCTAGGAGAAACTCGCGAGGCCAAAATGGCCGCCTACCGGCAGGCTCGTGACCAGATCCGCGACCGCATACTCGAACGCTTCGGACCAGCAATAACCGATACGGCAACGCCGCATCAAGGCTGAACGCCGGCGGTTGATCCAGCACTTGCGCCACGGCGCCACCCCGCTACACTGTTGATGTGTTTGCAATGAAGGAGTGTTTCGTGCCTCGTTCCGTCATTCTGTCGGGTGTATTTGGTTGGCTGATGATGACCGCGCCGCTGCATGCTGCGCCTTGCGGCGACACGTCGTCGGGGTTCGCGGATTGGAAGCCCGTCATGGCACAAGAGGCCAAACAGGCCGGCGTCGGCCAAGCCGGACAAAAGGCCCTGCTTGGCACCAGCTATTCCAACGCGACGATCGGGGCAGATCGCAACCAGAAAAGCTTCAAGTACACGCTTGAGAAGTTCATGGCAGTGCGCGGGGCAGATACGATCGTGTCGCAGGGGCGGTCACGGCTTGCCAAGAACGCCGAGTTTTACGCGGCACTGCAGCAGAGCTATGGCGTACCGGCGGGCGTCATCATCGCAATTCACGGGATGGAAACCGGTTTTGGCGGCTTTATGGGTGACACGAATGTGGTCTCGGCCATTGCCACGCTCGCCTATGATTGCCGGCGGTCCGAATTCTTCACCGGCCACCTGATCGGGGCGTTGAAGCTGGTCGATCAGGGGTCGATCACGCCAGCCAGCATCGGGGCAAAGCATGGTGAACTGGGTCACACGCAGTTCTTGCCGGGCAATGCGTTGGCCTACGGGGTCGATGGCAACGGGGATGGCGCTGTCGATCTGACAAATCTTCTCGATGCGATGCATTCGACCGCGAACTTCTTGCGGCAAAAAGGCTGGAAGCCGGGCAAAGGGTATCAACAGGGCGAGCCGAACTTTGTCGTGATCAAGGAATGGAATGCTGCAACCGTCTATCAGCAGGCTATCGCGATCATGGGCGCACGGATTGACGGCTAGGTCGCAGCGCGCCACGCCAGCAAACCGGCTGATCGCCGTTCGCCGAGGTTGACGCATGGATCGCGCCGAAATTGTACATCAGAACTTTGTGGCGCGGGTGACTTCCGGCGATCTGCCGCCCGGCCGGCCGCCTTCGGACAGCTTGACACCCCAGCAAGCCCTTGCGCTCTTTGACGCGCAACTGGTCAGCCGGGCTCTGGATCGTGCAAGCCGCGCGATGCAGAAGGCGGGGGTTGGCTATTACACCATCGGTTCGTCCGGTCACGAAGGCATGGCAGCCGTGGCGCACGCCTTGCGGCCGACCGACATTGCTTTTCTTCACTACCGCGATGCGGCCTTTCAGATTGCGCGGGCCGACCAGATCTCGGGGCAAACGGCGGCATGGGATATTCTGCTCAGCTTTGCCTGTTCGTCGGAAGACCCGATCAGCGGCGGGCGCCACAAGGTGCTGGGCTCTCGTGCGCTGATGATCCCGCCGCAAACCTCGACCATCGCAAGCCATTTGCCCAAGGCAGTCGGTGCAGCCTATGCCATCGGCCTTGCGCGTCGCCATGCGCCGGAACACCAATTGCTGCCCGACGATGCAATCGCGATGTGTTCGTTTGGCGATGCATCGGTCAACCATTCGACTGCTCAGGGCGCGTTCAACACCGCGGGGTGGACCAGCGTACAAGCCGTGCCCTTGCCTTTGCTGATGGTGTGCGAGGACAATGGTATCGGCATTTCCACACCGACGCCAAAGGGTTGGGTGGCAGCGTCGATGCGCAATCGCCCCGGCCTGAAGTATTTCCATGCAGACGCGCTGGACCTTTACCAGACCGCGGAAGTGGCGATCGCGGCTGCCCAATACGTAAGGTCCCGGCGCAAACCGGCTTTCCTTCACCTGACCATGGTGCGGCTTTATGGTCATGCAGGCGCCGATGTGCCGACGACGTATCTGCCCAAATCCCGGATCGAGGCAGAAGAGGCCAACGACCCCCTGATGCATTCTGTCCGTCAGTTGGTAGCGGCCGGAGTGCTGTCGCGCGTCGAGGCTTTAAGGCGCTATGACGACACCTGCACGCGGATCGATGCCATGGCAGCAACTGTGGTGACCCGCCCAAAACTGCGCTCGGCGTCGCAAGTGATGACCAGCATCGTGCCGCCTTCGCGCGCGTGTCGCCCGACAAATGGCCCGACGGCCTTGGCGCGAGAGGCCGCATTTGGCAACGACTTTGGAAACCTTGACACGCCGCAGCCTATGGGACGTCTGATCAACTGGGCCCTGACCGATCTGATGCTGGAACATCGCGACATCGTCATCATGGGCGAAGATGTCGGGCGCAAGGGCGGTGTCTACGGTGTCACGCAAAAGCTGCACGCGCGGTTTGGCCCCGACCGGGTGATCGACACACTTCTGGATGAACAAAGCATCCTTGGCCTCGCCATCGGGCTGGCGCAGAACGGATTTATCCCGATACCCGAGATCCAGTTCCTGGCCTATCTGCACAATGCCGAGGATCAGATCCGGGGCGAGGCGGCAACGCTGCCGTTCTTTTCAAACGGGCAGTTCACCAATCCGATGGTGTTGCGGATCGCAGGGCTCGGCTACCAAAAGGGTTTTGGCGGTCATTTCCACAACGACAATTCGCTTGCGGTCCTGCGCGACATTCCAGGGGTGATCATCGCCTGTCCGTCAAGCGGCGCAGAAGCCGCCATGATGCTGCGCGAAGCAGTCAGACTGGCGCGGCAAGAGCAACGCATCGTCGTGTTCATCGAACCCATCGCGATTTATCCGATGCGCGACTTGCTTCTGCCGGGCGATGGCGGATGGCTTGCGACGTACCCGGCGCCCGGTCACCGGATTGCGCTGGGCGAGGTTGCAGTGCATGGAACAGGCACCACTCTGGCAATCTTGACCTATGGCAACGGGGTTTACCTGTCGGCGCAGGCGGCATCAGCGTTGCGCGACAAACATGGGGTCGATCTGCGCATCATCGACATGCGCTGGCTGGCGCCTGTGCCGGAAGCGGCGATTTTGCGGGCGACAGCGGGATGCGGCTCTGTTCTGATCGTCGATGAATGCCGCCGCACAGGTGGGCAAGCCGAGGCGCTGATGGTCCTGCTTGCCGAAGCAGGCCGGGTGCGTTGCGCACGGCTGACTGCGGAAGACAGCTTCATTGCAACTGGCCCGGCCTATGCGGCAACCCTGCCATCGAAAGACGGCATCATCGCCGCAGCCCTTGCACTGATCGACACCGCGAATTGATGCGTCGTCGGACGGGCAGCTAGTCTTCTTCTGGACGCAGAACCATGCCTTCTCGTGCCGCAAAAATCATCGGGTTGACCTTGCGTGCGGCCGCTTCTGCGGCGGCAATCGTGTCATCTGACCGCAGAAAGTTGTGGTGGAACATTCCCATACGGCGCACCCCGGCCCGGTCCGCCAAAGACGCACAGCTTCTCCAATGTGAATGTCCGTAACCTGCGTAGTGATGATAATCCTCGGGCAGATAGGTGCAGTCCAACAGCGCGACCGCTGCGCCACGCATCAAATCAACAAGCTGCGCATCCATCGCCCCGTCGTCGTGTTCAAAGTCCGGCACATAGACAAGGTCCCCCGCCCCCCGTCCGATCCGCATCCCGACTGCGCCGCCGGGATGATTGACCGGGCAGGTCGTCAGCAGGGTGCCTCCGCCAAGGTCGATCACCCCGGCGGTTGGCAGCACGGAAAAATTCAGATCGCAGCGCAAATCTTCGGGACCCATCGGCAAGAACGGCGCGCGGATCAGCTGGGCCAGAAGGCTGGGCCCGTCTGGTGCGGCAGGGCTGCCCGCATACCACAACGTTACCCGAATGTTGGAAAGATAAAACGGCAAAAAGAATGGCAGGCCGATCACGTGGTCGTAGTGGGCATGGCTGATGATGATATCGATTGCAGCAACGCTTTCGGTGACCAGTTCGCGCCCAAGCCCGACTATGCCCGAACCGGCATCCAAGATCGCAACTCTGTCGCCATGGCGCAGCACGACGCAAGAGGTGTTGCCGCCGTAAACGGTTCCGCCCGGCGGAGACAACGGAATGGTTCCGCGCACGCCGCACAGAGTGAACTCAAACCGGTTCGGCATGATCAGGTAACGTTTGCAAGGGGTGATTGCAGAGCAGATGTTCCCGGCCTTTGCATCTGTTCCTCCTCTATCACCGCTTCGTTCAAGCACAAATGATACCTGCCAGAGCGACTTTGCGCAAACCCGAACCGCCCATAACCGACCGTGCGATCTGTCATTTGACCCCCCGGTGGGCCAGGCGGGTAAACCCTGGCGATTTGCCCGCCCAAAGACAATCGTCGCTGCAGCATACGCAGAAGTTGCGCTCTTCAATCATGCCCGGCAAAGGCATGGCCCAGCTTTTTTTTCGAACCGGCAAAGATGTCGTGAAACCTGCGCTGTCCAAAGGTCCCAGCAGACAGCCAGCAAAACCGCCCAGTTAAAGACATAGACCGCACACCCGCAAGGTCTGCCCGACCGATTTCGGCACTGGCCGCTCGCGGGTGCAACGGTGCCAGAGGTCGCCAAACCGGCTAGCCCGTCTTGGCATGAATGCCGGCAAGCCTTTCGCCCGGCGCATGAAAGCTTGCTTGCGCACGGCCGCCTCGTTTGGAGGCGTAAAGCGCTTCATCCGCGTCGGCCTGCATTTGCTCTGCCAGTGCCGGGCTGTAAAACGTTGACAGCGTCACCCCGATCGACGCAGAAATCCGGCATGTATTTCCCTCAAAATCGATGGGTTGCGTCATTCGGTCAATGATCCTGCGCGCAATCGTGGCAAGCTGGCCGACATCGACCATACCCGGCAGGGCGATAACGAACTCATCGCCGCCGACACGCGCCACTGTATCGCTGCTGCGCGTTTCCGACGACAAAACAGACGCCACAACCCGCAGCACGTGATCCCCTGCTGCATGGCCATGCGTGTCATTCACCTGCTTGAAAAAGTCGAGGTCAATGTGCATCAAGCCAAAGGATTCGCCCGATCTTGTCAGATCCGCCATGGCCAGATCAAGCGCCCTGCGATTGCGCAAACCGGTCAGCACGTCGGTCAGGGCCTGCTCTTCTGCGGCACGCTTTGCCCCTTGTTCGCGGAAGGTAGCGTCCTTCCACGCGCCCATCAGGGCCGACTTTGCCTCGACCACATACAACATTTCGACGGCAAGATCGGTCGGGGCGAAATCTGCATGTGTCAAGGCATGCTCGCGCACAGCAGCAATTACGCCAATTCCGAAAGAAAGATTTATCAATAGCCCCTGATCTTCGTGCAGTGGAACGGCCAGCCCGCGAAACGTTCCCGTGGGTGCGCTTCCTTGCATCGAGATATGCAACTCATCCCCAAGATGACGTCGCAGTTCGCACAGCGTGGTCAAGCGGGTCAACCGACGCACCACAAAGACTTGCAGGAAATCTGCCCCGATCAGACTGCCGTCCGGCACAATCTTTGCCATTGTCGGGCCGATGGACAGGATGCGGCCCGCCGGATCAACGCGCAAATGCAACGGCATCAGCCGGTCCAGCGCCGCAGGTATCAGATGTATCGGGGTGCCGAGATCCATTGCGCTATCCCGCCCGCAACGCAAGATCAAACGGATTACCCGCGGCGTGCGATCCGTCGACAAGCCGGATCGAGATCACTTCCGCCCCGTCGAATTCCCCGAAAAAGTCAAGAAAAACCAGTGCCCCATAGTCGTCCGCCATCGCGCGCAGCAATCCCATGACCACATAGCCAATTCCCGGAATCAGCGCCAAACAGGTCAATCGGTACTCGCCATCGCCTTGCTCGCTCAGGTCCATGGAGGGCAGGTTGAAGTCATCCACCGCAAGCCGAGCGCGTTCGCGGACATCGCGCAGCGAATACAAAAAGCCAAGGTAATCCGCCCCACCAAACCGCAGCAGCCGTCGAACCACAGTCATGTTGGCATGCGAGGCAAGATAGGTGCCAAGGTCTTCCAGAATGGTTTCGCGCGGATGACCAAGGACCCGGTGCGACGCGTCAATCAGGATCGTGGTCAATCCGGGCGGTGCCGTCAGCATCGGTTCATAGCCATGTTCGCCCAAACGTGCCTCTCGCACAATGGCAGCCCAAGTCGAGGCACCATAGGTGTCTTGGATGAAACACTGGACAGATCTGTTGAACAGGCCGTGCATTGGCTGCCTTTATTCGATTCCCAATTCCATAATAGGCAACAGCCGTTAACAAGTGCCGAATGTCAGGGGGCCAAGGCAATGCCCCCACCCCCTGGCAGATCGAGTTGATTGATCGGTGCAGGCGACATCGGTGGAGGGGCTGCCTGCCACGCGACAATCAACGCTGTGGCCTCTTCAAGTGTCGGCAAGTCTTGCCCGTCCGTGCGCCAATAGGTCAACCGCTGAAGATAGCCATCCCGCACGGTAAGTCCTTCGAACCTGGCATAGCTGTTTTCGACATCGGCAAGAATCATCATGGCTTCTTCGCCAGGTTGATGCGGCAGCAGATCGGCCACCACCATCAGGCAGGTCGGACCTGCCTTCGGGGGCGCGGTTTTGCAAATGCGTGTCCAGTCTTCAAGATCATAGGATTGCGCTGCCTGCACGATCACGTCGCGCGTGGCGGTCGCACTGGCGGGCAACAGCGGCAAGACGGCTATCAAAGCGTCTTGAAGCGGGGTCAAATCCTCGGCGGGCGGCGCAGCATAAGGCGGGTTTGGATCTGCAAGCGCTTTGCCCAACGGCTCGAAGCCTGTCTGGCTCGCCAGTTCGGTCAACCGAACGCGTGCGGCCTCTCCGGCGCGTCCCCAACCCGCCAGCGCGTAAAGGTCCACGGCGGCGGGTGCCGTGCGACCATCGGCAACCCGCGCCACCAGGCTTCGGGCCGAGATCGCCTCGGGGTTCAGCACCGGCGTCAGCCAAATCGCGGCAAAACCGATCACCGCCAATGCCATTGCAGTGTTTGCGGAACGGATCCGACCCATCCAGCCGCCACCGCGCAGAACGGCCGCCGCATAAAGGACGCCATACCCCAACGCCAGCGCCGCAGCCGTCGCGGCAAACAACCGGTCCGGCGTCCAGCCGTACTGCTGCACCCGAAGGCCGACCGACACCGCCGCCAAAACGGCAGGAACCGGCAACACCAAAGCCAGCCCTTGGGTCGCCCGGCGCATCACGTCGGGCTCGGTTGCCGCCAGATCATCGCGATCAACTGCCGACGTGATCAGCGTCGCGGCTGCAGCCGTCATCGCAAGCAAGGTTGCCGCAACCGACAATTCGCCGAACAGTCCCGACAGGCCACGAAACGGCAGAGCCGCAACAAAGACCACCAAAACCACCAGCACGACCGGCACCAACAGCCGCAACAGGCGCAGGACCAGATAGGGGGATACGACATCGGCCAACTCTTGCACGACCGCAAGTGCCAGACCCAGCACAGTTCCAGTGATCAGCCAGGGCACGATGTCGACCTCTAGCAGGTCCTCGATCACGGTAAGACCGACGACGCCGAACAATGCATCCGACAACAGAATTACGCCCCACACCACGCCAACAAACACCAGTGCCACCGAATAGCGCACGAAGATGCCCCAAGCCTGCGAAAACAGACTGGGATAGTTGCGCCAGCCCGGCCCGCTTGCCGCAATCAGAAACGGCAGCGGAACGGTCAACAGGATGAAAACGCAGACGGTGGGCAGCGGGGATTGGCCAAGTTCAAAAATGGTGTCAAAGCGCAATCCGGCCAAAGACAGCAACGCGGCCGCCGTCAGACTGACCATGGCTGCGAGACCTGCAGCCCGCGCCGGGTGCAGCGGTCCCGCCATCCCCAGTAAACCAAAGAAGAATCCGCTGGTAAACACCGCAAGCGCCACCGCCAGCCGTTCCCCAAGCAGACTGCCATCCAGGATTTCGGAAAGCGTGTACAGGCTTGCCCCTGCCGCCCCCCCGATCAGGGCCAGCACTAAGCGGCGTTGCATCATCGTGTCCATTCCCGATTTTCCCATTCGCGGTTCCCTGCGCGCCAGATTAGGCGGGTTAAGGGGGCATGGCCAGTCAGGTTTACCTACCGCATCCGTTCGGATATCGGCCGAAGGCGGCAGTTCCCTGATCTGCCTGTGCCGGCCGGCGCAACCAGAAATCGGTTGGCGCGATCAGAAATCGGTTGGCGCGCCGCCTTCCTGTTTGCGTCGGGCGACAAACTGGCGCAGCTCTTCGCGGTGGTCGCCATTCATCGGCGGCGGTTCGAATTCGGCGATGATCTGTTTGAAAATCCGGTGCGCCCGCTCGGACGTCCAGATCGAACCGTCGATCTGCCATGCCTCGTAGTTGCGCCAATCCGACACCATCGGGGCGTAGAACGCCGTCGCGTAGCGTTCCTGGGTGTGCTGGCAGCCGAAATAGTGTCCCGACGGCCCAACCTCGCGGATGGCGTCCAGCGCGATATCGTCGTCGGTCGTGGCAAAGGTCGCGGGTTCAAAGTAGCGCTGGATCATCTGCAGCACTTCACAGTCCATGATGAATTTCTCGGGCGAGGCGATCAGCCCGCCCTCCAGCCAGCCTGCCGCATGATAGACCATGTTCGTGCCCGACTGCACGGCGGCCCAAAGCGAATTCGAGGTTTCCCACATCGCCTGCCCGTCCGGCACATTGGCCGCGCAGACCCCCGACGACCGCATCGGCAGTTTGTAATGCCGCACCAGTTGGCCAGTCATCTGCGTGGCGCGCATGTATTCGGGCGTGCCAAAGGCCGGCGCACCTGATTTCATGTCCACGTTCGAGGTGAAAGTGCCGATCGCGACCGGGCAACCGGGGTTGATGTATTGCAGCAAGGCAACTGCGGCCAAAGCCTCGGCCAAAGACAAGGTCACCGCCCCGGCCATCGTCACCGGTGCCATGGCCCCCGCCAGCGTAAACGGCGTCACGATAACCGGTTGCCCGCGCCGCGCCAGCCGCATGGCCCCGTCCAGCATGGGGTAATCGTGCTTGAGCGGCGAAACAGAGTTGATGTTTGTATACATCCGTGGCTTGGCCTGAAACTCGTCCTCTGACAGACCGCCCGCGATCCGGGCCATCTCCATGACGTCTTCAACCCGCTCTGCGCCCAAAGAGTAGGCATGTACCACCTTATCGGTAATGGTCAGCTTCTCATAAAGGCAATCCAGATGGCGAACCGACGGGTGGATGTCGATGGGTTCCACCGGATAGCCGCCTGCGATGTGGATGCAGTTGAAATACTGCGTCAATCGCATGAAATCCTTGAACGTCTCGAAGTCCCCCGACCGTTTGCCGCGTTCCAGATCCCACGAATTCGGCGGCGAAGACACGTTGACGAACACCATGTGCTTGCCGCCGATGATCAGTTCACGGTCGGGGTTTCGCGGGGTGATGGTAAAGGTCTCGGGCGCATGAGACAGCATCTCCATCACAAAGTCTTCGTCCATGCGGATGTTGGTGCCGTCAACCTTGCAGCCCGCCTGTTTGAGGATGGCAACGGCGTCAGGGTTCAGAAACTCGATCCCGATATCCTTGAGAATTCGCATGGCGCCACGATGGATCGCCTGCACGCCATCGGCGTCCAACGGCTCGACCGGACGGTCCGGGTTGACGGGAATGCGCCAGGGCATCTGATCGATGACCGCAGACCCGGCGCGACTTTTGTTTCCCGCACGTCCTCCGGCACGGCGGCGGCGATCCGGTTCATCGGTCATGCGAATGCTCCTTTGGGTCCGGCGTGCGGCACCTTTGCTCTGGGCCTCAGAATGGCGCAAAGGCAACCCACAACGACACTTCAGCACCGACGCATTTGCGTCGTTTTTTGCAGCCAGCAGCGCTAGATGCGGGGCAAAGACTCGATCCAGCCCGCAAGCCCGGCAATATCGGCCAGCACGACATCGGCATGTGGTTCCAGTTCAGCACGATCCGCGATGCCAGTCAGCACGCCCACCGCCCGCATCCCTGCCGCCCGACCTGCAACCAGGTCATGCAGGCTGTCACCGACCATGACCACCCGTCGCGCGTCAAGATCAAAGGCTGACGCAAAGGCCAGCAGCATCCCCGGTTCGGGTTTTGCTCCGTGACCCGAGTCGCACCCCGCGATGAAATCGAACAGATCAGCGATCCCGGCTTCGGCAAGATGGGCGCGCGCCGGGGCTTCGGTATCGTTTGTGGCAAGGCCAAGACGCATGCCCCGGTCCTTCAGACCCTGCAGCACAGGGCGCAAATCGACGGCCGGATGCATCGGGGCTGATACGGCCGCAGAGTTCAACTGGGCTTCCAGTCCGGCTTGAGTCATGTCGGGCAGCATCGGGATCAACACCGCGGCGATGTCGGCCGGGGTGCCGGCGATCATCGGGCTGTCGGGGGCAAAGCTGCGCGATGCCGGATCAAATCCCATGACATCTGCAAGCGCGGTCGCATGGTCTTCATCCCGGGCGAGTTGCCCCAACATCTCGACCGCAAAACCGCCCCAGCTTTGCTGAAAATCAAACAGCGTGCCGTCCTTGTCGAAAATTATCGCTTCAATCATCCGCTTTGTCCCTTTTCACGTCCAATGCATCTGCGAAAACCCCGGCAAATGCGCGCGCGCCTTCATCGGGGCAGTGTAGGGCAGTCCTGCCGCATCACAAAAACCCGTGACCAGACCATCTTCCGACAACAGATAGTCCAGAACCGCCGCCAGAAAGGCCGGTTCTGCCGCTTGTGTTGCAAGATCGGCCGGAATGGCCCCGGTTGCCGCCAGAAACCCTTGTGATCGATCAACGTCCTCAAACAGCCAGGAAATGGCCCGCAGCGCCAAAGCTTCGGCGGAGGATTGCTCGTTTGTCATCTTATCCCCAGTTCAGGCACAGAATTCACTCGGTTTGTCGACAATCCCTTATACTACTGGAAAGGAATTCTTAACCAGTTGCGGCACATTCTGTGTGAAGTGGTGACGATACAGTGGGTTCCTTGGTCATGTCGGGCAAAGTATTGATTGTCGATGACGTTTCGACGAACCGGATCGTTTTCAAGGTCAAACTGGCCGCAGCCGGGTACGAACCGATTTTGGCTCCAAACGGCGAAAGCTGCCTCAAAACTGCCGTTTTGGAACGGCCGGACCTTATCTTGCTTGACCTGATGCTGCCGGACATGTCGGGCATCGAAGTCTTGTCGCGTCTGCGGGCCGATCCGATAACCAGCCGTATTCCGGTCATCATGTTTTCGGCCGGGCGCGATGGAGTGGCGCGGCTTGCGGCGTTGCGTGCCGGTGCAGATGATTTTCTGACGAAACCGATCGACGATCAGACCCTGATGGCGCGGTTGCGCGGCTTCATGCGCGCTGGCAGTGCGATGGCAGCCCTGTCGGATCGCGACGCGGAAATCAGCCTGCTTGGAATGTCGGAACCGCGCGGGCTTTTCGAACGTCCCGGCGTGATCGCGCTCGTGATGGCGCGTCCGGAAACTGCCGTCCATTTGCGGCATGATCTGTCCGCGCAAACCACCGACAAAGTCGTGATCCTCGGTCCGGATCAGGCGCTGCAGGACAGCCGGTCTGGCACGGGTGAGGCACCAGATGTCTACCTGATCGAGGCAGATATCGACGCACCTTTCGCCGGATTGCGGATGATGTCCGAACTGCGCAGCCGTGCGGGGTCGCGCAATGCCGCATTCTGCATCCTGAACCGCCTGCAAGACGCAGCCAGTGCAGCCATCGCATTTGATCTGGGTGCCAATGATCTGGTCGACCCCAACATCAACCCGAATGAACTCGCGCTGCGGCTGCGCACCTTGCTGCGCCGCAAACGCGAGGATGACAGGCTTCGGGCGTCGGTGCAGGATGGCCTTCGGCTGGCAATGATCGACCCGTTGACCGGGCTGCACAATCGCCGGGTCGGAATTGCCCAACTCAGGGTGATTGCGGAACATTCGGCGCTGGATGGGTCGCCTTTTTCTGTCATGGTGGCAGATCTTGATCGGTTCAAGCTGATCAACGACACTTGGGGCCACGCAGCGGGCGACGCTGTTCTTGTCGAAGTCGCAGCACGCTTGTCAGCCAACCTGCGGGAAACCGATCTGATTTCACGGATCGGGGGCGAAGAATTTCTGATCGCCTTGCCAGGCACATTTCTGACAGAGGCGCGTCAAGTGGCCGAGCGTCTGCGCGACGCCATCGAAGAACAGCCCTTTGTTCTGGGAAATGGTGCCAAGGTGTCGGTCACGATTTCCATCGGTCTTGCGATCAGTGACGAACTGCGGGCGTCGAGTGCAACGGATCGAGTTGCAGAATTGGTCAACTGTGCGGATCAGGCACTTCTGATGTCAAAATCAGCCGGGCGCAACATCGTGACAACCAGCAGGAATGCGGCCTGAACCGGGATCAATTCCCGGCAAGAGGACCGCGCCGCGAGCCGCGCTTTGCCAGCGACGCCTCCAGCCGGTCCGCGAATGCCAGCCGGTCTGCCACAGACATATCCGTCAGAAATCCCAGCAGCAAATCACGCCCGACATCAAGCCGCGTCTCAACCCGGGCGATCATTGCAGTCATGGTCTTGTCGAGCATGGCCGCGTCAAACGGGTCCGCCCGCAGCGCCGCGACAGTGGCAGCCAGGTCCTCTTGCATCGCGCGCCGGTCCTGAAATGACCCCGGGGTCAAAGTCCTTGCCCGTTGCAGCAGATCCCGCCGGTTGGCCGGTGTCAGAGCTTCTGTAAAAAAGCCAACACTCAGATCGCGGGGCATTTGGGCGTGCATCGGCCCATTCGCCCGCAGAATGGCCCCCGCGACCATGCCCATCACCGCAAGGTTCAATGCCACGGAAACCGCAAGCGCAATCCGCAGGCCACGGCTGGTTGATGGCTTCGGGGGAACGTCAGTCATTTTGCGGCTCCACCCAGAATGCGGTTTCTGCGGGAAACAGATCCAAACCGTCTGACAGTGTTTCATCCAGCCAGACACCGGTCAGCATCGCAACCGGGGCAGGCTGCGCAATACCGAAAAAGACCCCGGCCACCAGTGCCATACCGATGCCGGCCACGGCCCCACCCCCCCCGAAAACGGCCGCGAGCCAATCCAGCCAGCGCAAAGGCGTAAAAGCCAACCCCGATTGCGCCCGGTTTTGTGCGACAGCGCGCGGCTGCAACGCCAATGCATCAGCCATAACACGCGACATCAGCGCATCAGACGGTACGGGGTCAGCGTCCCGCGCGGCAGCCAAAACGGCGTCAAGATCGAAATCGGTCATCTCATTCGCTTTCATCGTCATACCCCAAGGCCGTTCGCTGCCCGGCCAGTGCGGCCGCGAGCGCACGCTTGCCCCGCGCCGTCAAACTTTCGACTGCCTCCACCCCGATGTCCATCACCACGGCAATCTGCGGATTGGTCAACCCCTCGATATGGCGCAGCACAACCGCTTGACGCTGGCGATCAGGCAAACGACCCAATGCTGCCTGCAACGCCGTCATTCGGTCGGTCGTGATCAGACCGTCTTCGGCGCCGCGCGACGGATCGGGCACATCTGGGGCCTCATCCAGCGGCATCGCACGCCGCCGCATCCGCCCCCGAAGCCGGTCGGTGCACAGATTTGTTGTGACCCTGTAGACCCAGGTCGCAACCTGCGCTTCGCCACTTCGCCAGTCCGGTGCCACCCGCCACAGGCGAAGCATGACCTCTTGCGCAACGTCCTCGGCTTCGGCCCGGTCAGACAGCAACCGCGCCGCATAGCCAAGCAACCTTGGCAAAAGCCGGTGCATCAGCAGACGTGCCGCATCGGCATCGCCCTTCGCATAAAGCAACAGCAAAGTCTCGTCGGGCAGTTCCGCCAGAGTGTCGCGCGCCATGTGCATCCTGCCCCAGACCTACCCGCCTTGCGGCGGGCAGGCAATTGGCTCGTCCGGGGTCAGTTGTCACCCATCATGTGCCAGAAGCGGGCGTGACCGGATTTGCCTTCGCCGTCCCTGCCGTGGCCCTGCCCGCCATGACGTGCGCCCTTGCGATCGACCATCAGGTCGCGAAAAGCATCGACTTCGATCTTGGTGACAGCCCCGTCACCATCGGCGTCGGCTTTTTCAAACATCATGGCTGGCATTGGCCGGGAAGCAATTTCGGCAGCAGACAGGGCATTGTCGCCGTCGGTATCAAGGTTTTCGACCATGTCGGTGGCCATTGAGGTTGCCCGCTCTGTCATCCAGGCGAGATGCGCTGCGGTCAGTTCGTCAACAGACAGCTTGCCATCGGCATTTGCATCCATCGCGGTCGCTTTGGCGGCATGGAAGGCATCGAACTCGGCAGTGGTCACCTTGCCATCCTTGTCTGCATCGACAGTATCGAAGGGAAACATCGCCTTGCCATGCGGTTCTTGCGCAAGGCCGGCAACGGACAGTGCTGCAACGCTGATGGCAGCGATTGTCAGCAATGTCAGGGTCCTTTGAGTTTTCATGGCTTCATCCTTTGGCAGATGACGGTCTGCATTGCGCGACCGCTTCATGCCAGTAAGAACGCCACGGCGGGGCCGTTCCGTCGCGGGTTTCGCAGTTTTTTGCGACAAAGCGGCGCGGTGCGGTTGCGACCTCTCTACATGGGCGGTTCAAGCGGTTAAGACGGGCAGATCGAAGAAAGGTCAGCCCATGCCGCCTTCCGCCCAGATCGCGCTACCGCAAGATCGCCCTCTCTCACCGGCCCTGCGGCGCGGGTGGCAGCGGCGGTGCCCGAAGTGTGGGGCAGGTCCGCTGCTGCGCGGGTATCTGAAAGTACGCGATTCCTGCCCGGTTTGCGGCGAGGCATTGCACCACCATCGGACAGATGACGGGCCGGCCTATCTGACAATTCTGATCGTCGGCCATGTGATGGCGCCACTGCTGCTGTTCTCTTTCACCAAATGGCGACCCGAACCGCTTGTTCTTGCGTCAGCATTCTCGGTGGGAACGGTCGCGCTGTCGTTGTTTCTGCTGCCGCGGATCAAAGGAGCTTTGGTTGCGTTGCAATGGGCCAAACGCATGCATGGATTTGGCAGTGTCGATGCAAGCGATTGACAGCGACCAGCCGATACGTCCGGCTTCCAGCATGGTGGTGTGGCGCAATCGCGGTCAAGAGCCGGAAATCCTTATGGGTCAACGCGACGCGAAGGCTGTGTTCATGCCGTCGAAATACGTGTTTCCAGGCGGGGCTGTCGATATCGGGGACAACGCACCGGCCGAGATGCTGTCGCCGGCTTGCATGCGGCGCTTGTCATTGCTGTGTGCTGCCGGTGCGCCGGGGCCACAGGCCCTGACCGGTACGGCGTTGCGCGAACTTGTCGAGGAAGCCGGGCTTCGCCTGCACGCCACCGGCCGCTTGCAATTCATCTTTCGCGCCATCACCCCACCCGGCCGGTCGCGACGGTTCGATGCGCGGTTCTTTCTTGCCCCCGCCAGCGACCTGACAGGCGACGCGGACGACTTCAGCAGTGCCGAAGATGAGTTGAGCCACCTTCACTGGATTGGACTGTCAGAGGCGCGTCGCCTTGATCTGCCCTTCATCACCGAAGTGGTGATTGCCGAGGTTGCGGCACTTCTGAAGGGTCAAGAGCAACCCGGCGTGCCGTTCTTCGACAATTCCGGCGACACGCCGACGTTCCGCAGACTGGTCTGACCGACGCGGTCGGTCGGTACCCAGGTCGGGTGCGGCACCGGGTCTTTTGCCTTCAGAAGATACAACCAGAAGATCTGCGCATAGTTGCGGTAATGATACCCGTCATTGCGACGCAGATAGTGATCACGGTTGGCTGCATATTTTCCCGGCAGATCATACCATGCCGTCGCGGGGTGCATGTGATGCACCGCATGCAGGTTGTTGTTCAGGAACAGGAATGCCATCAGTCCCCGATCTTCGATGATCACACTACGACCGCGGCAGGCTTCATGGGCGCGGTGTTCCAGAAACGTCCTGATCTTGAGCAAGCCATAGCCGAAATAGGCCGCAAGAACATAGACCCACAGCGGCATCGCGGCAACCAGTGCAAGCCACGCCAGAACCATCGCCACGCCGAATGCCTGCAACACCCATGCCTGCCGCACAGCCGCATCACCCCGCCTGATCGCTGCCAGATCATCGCGCCCAAGGGCCCAGATCGACAGGCCGGGTCCGATCAGGATACGGCCCAGAAGCGTGTTGTTCATCTGGTACATCCAGCGCAGCACGCCGGGCATCCGCGCCCAGTGCGACGGGTCCTTGAAGTTCGACTCCGGGTCGTCGTAGGGGTCGGTCAGGTTCGGGTCATGATGATGTGCCAGATGCAGGTCCCGAAACCGGTTATAGGGTACGAACAGGGTCAGGGCGGGGAAAACCAGCGCCTCGTTCAGACGCTGATTTGCAAACGGGTGTCCGTGCAGAACCTCGTGTTGCAGCGATGAAAACAGCGCAATGGAAAGCACGGTCAGCACAAAGCCCGCAACGGGAAAGGCCTGCCAGACAACGCCGGTGGCCAGGGCCCATACTGAATAGACGGCCACCATGACAGCCAAGGTCGGAAGTTCGGGAAGTTGCCGGTCTTGCGCCAATTTCAGCGGCCTTTTCTGGTGATCACAAGCAAGTCATAGCACTTGTCGCAAGGCGCGAAAATTGAGAACATACAAGACATGAAATCCCTATTGTTTTGGATTGTCACCAAATGACGCAAAATCAAAGCAAGATTGATCGCGCCGGTCCGTTTCGGATCCGACTTGCAGAAGCATTGGCGCGCCGCGCAATGACGCAAAGTGCGCTGGCACGGGCTGTTGGGGTGGATCGCTCGACAATATCTGCACTGCTTGCGCCGGGGATGCGGCTGCCCGGCGCGCAACTTGCGGCGGATTGTGCGCTCGCGCTTGGGGTTAGCGCGGATTGGCTGCTGGGCCTGTCGGGCCGACCAGAACCGCTGGCCGATCTGCTGGCCACGTCGTTGACCATCACCGAGGCCCCGCGCGCCCTGTTTGACCAGACGATCTTTGGTTGGCACCAGGAGGCTGCCGGATACAAAATCCGCCATGTACCGGCCACATTGCCAGATATGCTGAAGACCCGCGCGCTGGTCGAATGGGAGTATCAAGACACGCTTGGCCGCACAGCGGAACAGGCCATCGGGGCGTTTGAGGATCAACGTAACTGGATGCGTGGGGCGCAGTCCGACTATGAAGTCGCGCTGCCGCTGCATGAACTTACCTGCTTTGTGCAGGGACGCGGCTACTATGCAGGCCTACCGGCTGATGTACGCATCGCGCAACTGGATCGCCTGATCGACTACTCCGATCAGCTTTATCCCGCCTTGCGCCTTTACTTCTTTGACGCGCATCGGGTGTTTTCCTCTCCTGTCACGGTGTTTGGGCCCTTGCTGGCTGCGATCTACCTTGGCCGTCACTACATCACGTTCCGCGACAGCACTCGCGTGATGGCCATTTCACAGCATTTTGACTGGCTGGTGCGCGAAGCGGCGGTCAGTGCGCGCGACGCTGCGACTTATTTGCGCGATCTGCGCAACGGGATCAGCGGCTAAGACGCAGCCGATCCAGATCATAGCCATTCCACGCCAAAACATCGCTGGCGGCCGTCAGACGGTCGCGCGGCAAGATGCCGTCGCGGTTCAGAATGAAACCGAACCGGCCCGACGGAGTGCCGATCACCAGACTGCGCAGATCGGCATCGGCCCAAAGCACCCACAATGGGTCCGCAACACCGGGCACAGCAAACCGACCTGGCCCTGTTGGCGTCAGGGGCCCGGCCAAAGCCACTGGCCTGCCCGCCAGGCAAAGCTGCCCTTCGATCCGAACACCCGATCCCGCTGGGGCAAAGCGGACGCCGCGCGCCAGGCAACCCGGGTTGGCCGCAAAGTCGGCCGCTTGCGCCCAAGTTCCAGCCAGTTGGGCAAAGTCAAACACCGCGCTGGAATAGATTTTCCGGTCCGGGTCGCGAAACCCCTCGATGGGCGCAGGTGCCGCACAGGCCGCCAGCGCAAACAGCGCCGCCATGATCATTCGATGCACAGCGTCACCCGCTGACCATTGTCCTGCAACACCTCGTTGCAGCCGAACAAAGGCGTGTAAGGCGCGCAACTGCGTGACCGCGCGAGGCATTGACCTTCGCAATCCTGGTCGCGGCTGCATTGTTTTCCACCGTCGCGCAGAGCCGTCTGGCAAACCGATGTCCCGGTTGTTCCGGCGTTGACCCAGGCGCCGTTTCCCTTTTCACACGCAATCTGTGCCTTCGATTTTGGCGGCGCGGCTGGCGGCGGCGGCGTGACCGGTGGCGCAGCAGCCGTTGCCGCCGTTGGTGCCGACACGTCCTGCACGGCCTTCGCGGTCAGCGTGTCTGGGGTCAGCGTGTCTGGGGTCTGCGTATCTGGGGTCAGCGCATCTGCGGCGGGTTCGGTTTGAACCGCAGGTGCGTCAAGGCTCGTCACGCTGATCTGCCCGGTGGTGATCGGGTTCACGGCCGCGATCTCTGGCGATTTGCCTTGCAACGACAGTTGGCAGGCAGACAACAACACCGCCGCAACGATCAGACGCAAGCGCATCGGGCTTCCCTTCGGTTCGGCAGCAATGGAACCGATTTGGCGCAGCGTTGCAAGGTAATAGGGTTGCGGGTGGGTGCGGTGGGCAGTGTCCGTTTCGGCCAGATCCTTGGCCGACAGGGCCAATCTGGGCGCACAAGACCAAGGGCGACCGATCTGCGACATATGACAGGCTGGCGAACAAAAAAAGAACATCCTATAGTCGGCCAATGACCGTGTCACGCCATTCCCTGCCGCCGGGCCTCGCCTCCCGACCTCTCTGGCCCCTGCCGGGTGGGCTTGGTGTTGGTCTGATGCGCGGAAGGGTGCACGAGTTGTGCGGACCGGCCCGCTGGACCCTGGCCGCGATGGTGATGGCGCAAGACCAAGGGCCGGTGATCTGGATCGCCCCCGCCTGGCATGGCGAGCGGCTGCATGCACCGGGGCTGGCCGTATTTGCCGATCCGGAGCGGGTGATCTTTGCAGCGGGCCGGCGGGTCGACGACATGCTGTGGGCGGCGGAAGAGGCGCTGCGGTCGGGGGCCGCCCCGCTGGTGCTGGTCGATCTGCCCGACCCGCCCGCCCTGACCCCGGTGCGACGACTGCACCTGGCAGCCGAGGCCGGGGCTGAAGCTGCCCGCACACATGGCCGCCTGCCCCCGTTGGGGGTGTTGATGACGCCCGAACAGGGCGGCGCGCAGGGGGTGGAAAGCCGCTGGCATTTTGCCTGCGCGCCCAGCACCTCGACCCTGCTGGATCAGCGCACCGCCTGGCGGCTGGGCCGCCTGCGCGCCCGGATGGAGCCCCCCGCGACCTGGACGCTGAGAGAAGCCGACGGTGGCCACCTCAGCGCAGAACGGGCGTGAAGACGTTTTCCCGAACCGTCAATGTGGCAACCTTCCCCTTGCAACCCCGGCGATGCAGCTGTGCATTGTCATCACGGCCCGGATCGCCGAACAGGGCTGATCTGCGGTCTGGCCCTTGGACACGCCATGCGGTAAAGCACCGCCGAGACCTTGGAGAAAGCGCGCCATGGCACGGATTCTGATCACATCAGCCATCCCCTATATCAACGGGATCAAGCACTTGGGCAACCTTGTGGGCAGCCAGCTGCCTGCCGACCTTTACGCCCGTTACATGCGCGCACGTGGGCACGAGGTGATGTTCATCTGCGCCACAGACGAACATGGCACGCCCGCCGAACTGGCCGCCGCCAAGGCCGGCCAACCTGTCGATGTGTTCTGCGCCCAGATGCATGCGGTACAGGCCGAAATTGCGCGCGGGTTCCGGTTGTCCTTCGATCATTTCGGCCGGTCGTCCTCGCCGCGCAACCACGTGCTGACCCAGCACTTTGCCGGTGCCCTTGACCGGGCCGGGCTGATTGCCGAAGTCATGGAAAAGCAAGTCTATTCCATCGACGACGCCCGGTTTCTGCCCGACCGCTACATCACGGGCACCTGCCCGAACTGCGGCTATACCGCAGCCCGTGGCGATCAGTGCGAAAACTGCACCAAGCAGCTGGACCCGACCGACCTGATCAACCCGCGCTCTGCCATCTCGGGGTCAACCAACCTCGAGGTGCGCGAGACTAAGCACCTGTTCCTGCGCCAACGCTCTTTGCGCAACCAGCTTGCGGCATGGATCGACAGCAAGACCGACTGGCCGATCCTGACCACCTCGATTGCCCGCAAATGGCTGAATGACGGCGACGGATTGCAAGACCGTGGCATTACCCGCGACCTGCATTGGGGCGTGCCCGTGCGAAAGGGCACCGAAGACTGGCCGGGGATGGAGGGCAAGGTCTTCTACGTCTGGTTCGACGCCCCGATCGAATACATCGCAGCCACCGCCGAATGGGCCGACGCGCATGGCCTGCCCGATGCGGCATGGCAACGCTGGTGGCGCACCGACATGGGGGCGTCGGACGTCCGCTATGTCCAGTTCATGGGCAAGGACAACGTGCCTTTCCATACCCTGTCGTTCCCCGCAACGATCATGGGATCGGGCGAGCCGTGGAAGCTGGTCGACTACATCAAGTCGTTCAATTACCTCAATTATGACGGAGGCCAGTTCAGCACGTCGCAGGGTCGCGGCGTGTTCATGGATCAGGCACTGTCGATCCTTCCGGCGGATTACTGGCGCTGGTGGCTTTTGTCGCACGCCCCTGAAAGCAGCGACACCGAGTTTACCTGGGAGAATTTCCAGACCGCCGCCAACAAGGATCTGGCCGATGTGCTGGGCAACCTGGTAAGCCGGGTGACCAAATTCGCCGCTGCCAAGTTTGGCGACACTTTGCCTGCGGGCGGCACCTTTGGCGAGCGGGAGGCCAAGCTGGTTGCCGAGTTGACGGCGGGTTTGCGCGCCTACGAAACGCTGATGGAGACGATGGAGGTGCGCAAAGCCGCCGCTGAACTGCGCGCGCTGTGGGTGTTGGGCAACGAATACCTGCAATCAGCGGCACCTTGGACCGTGGTGAAAACCGATCCCGAACGGGCAGGCGCGATGGTCCGGCTGGCAATGAACCTGATCAGGGTTTTTGCGGTGACCTCGGCCCCGTTCATCCCCGATGCCGCGGCCACCATGATGACAGCGCTGCACTGCGACGACTGGGCATGGCCCGATGATCTTGAGAAATCCTTGCAAACCCTGCCGCCAGGCCATGGATTTGCCGTGCCGGAAAATCTGTTCCGCAAGATCACGGATGAAGAACGCGCAGATTGGCAGATCAGGTTTTCGGGCATCCGGACCTAGACCGGAAATGCAAAACGGCGGCCCAAGGGCCGCCGTTTTCTGAATGTGCCCTGATCACGCCGCGCGGCTGATCAAAACGGCACCAACCGTCTTTTGCGCGCCCGCCTCGTCCACCCCGGCCACAGCGGCCACTTCGCGGGTCAGACGCTCGAGTGCGGCCTCGTACAGTTGACGCTCGGAATAGCTTTGCTCGCGCTGATCGTCCGTGCGGTACAGATCGCGCACCACCTCGGCAATCGCCATCAGGTCGCCCGAGTTGATCTTCTGTTCATATTCCTGCGCCCGCCGCGACCACATCGCACGTTTTACGCGGGCCTTGCCCTTCAGTGTGTCCAGTGCCTTGGTCACCACATCTGGTGATGACAGGCCGCGCATCCCGATTTCAGTCGCTTTGTGCGTTGGAACGCGCAGCGTCATCTTGTCTTTTTCGAACGAGATCACAAACAACTCGAGCGACAAGCCGGCAATCTCCTGTTCTTCGATCGACAGGATGCGGCCCACGCCGTGGGCTGGGTAGACAACGAATTCGTTGGGACGGAATTCGGGCTTTCTAGACTTGTTCATTCAGTCGCTTCCTCGGTTGGCAGCCGTTGTTTTTGCACCGAAAATCCACCGATCGTCGCAATGTGCCACGCCGACAGTCTTCGCGTTTAGGGTGAATACCAGCACTCAGGCGAGCAGCACTGAGAGCATGTAGTGGTGTCCTTGGTTTCTTGTAACAATTGTGTAGCACAAAAATGGCGCAAATCCAACCCGGCTATCGGGCTGCAAATCATGCGTTTCAAAAGTAATTTCAAAGATCTGCCGCTACTGCGTCAAATTTGTGACAAATGCCGCCCGAATCAGTCGTCATCCACCGGCGCCAGGCTCTTCCGAAAAGTACTTCTCTAGCTTGCCTGTTTCGCCATCCCGTGCCTCTGCATCGGGCATCATGTCTTTCTTGGTGACGATCACCGGCCACATCAGCGAATATTTGCGGTTGAACGTGACCCATTTCTCCATGTCGGGCTCGGTATCGGGGCGGATCGCATCGGCCGGGCATTCCGGTTCACAGACGCCGCAATCGATGCATTCATCCGGATGAATAACCAGCATGTTTTCGCCCTCGTAAAAACAGTCCACAGGGCACACTTCGACGCAGTCGGTGTATTTGCAGGCAATGCAGTTGTCGATCACCACATAGGTCATGGCTGGTCCGTCCGTTATTTCGACCCCTAGCTAGGGCAGTCGGCCCGATCATTCAAGCGGCCTTGGCGTCACGTCGAGGTCAACATACAGCATCGCGGCCAGGGTGGCTGGTCCGCGCCTTTCGGCCAGATCGACGACGCGAATGAGGCGGATGACATTGGCCTGCGGAAAGGTCAGAACATCGCCCACCGCGATGGCGTGGCCGGGTTTCGATGTGCGTTGGCCGTTGACCCGCAGTTTGCCCTTGTCCACGACCTCTGCCGCAATGGCACGCGATCGAAAAAAACGTGCCTGAAACAGCCACTTGTCCAGCCGTTCTTTGGGCTGGACGGCAGGGTTGACTGGCGCGCCCTTCCCCGCCAATCAGATCTTGTTGCGCAGCGCAGCCAATACTGCAAACGGGCTGTCCGGGTCGATCGGTTTTTCAGGACGGGGCGGGCGAGCTTCGTATATCTTCTTGTCGCGCGGCGCGTCCTTTGGGCCACGATCACTGCGATCAAACTTTCCGGCGGGCTTGCCACCCTTGGGTTTGAAGTTGTCGCGATCACGGCGTTCGCCCTGGGGCCGGTCTGACTGGGGCCGGTCCTGCTTTGGCCGGTCCTGCTGTGGCCGGTCGTCGTTCTGCCGAGGCGCGTGTTCCGTCGTAGCAGCCGCCACGTCGGCAACGACCGCCGGTTGATCCGGGCGCTGCGCGGTATATGGACGGGGGCCGCGATCATGACGCGGGCCACGGTCTTGACGCGGGCCACGATCCTGACGGGCACCACGATCCGGATGTGGCGCGCGGTCGGGCTGCGCCCCGTCCGGGCGCGGCGGGCGGGCGTTGCGTTCAGGACGCGGGGCGCGCGGCCTTGGTGCCCAAGTGAACGTGTAATACGCCTCCATTTCGGGCGGCAAAGCGGCGGCGGCGGCTGCGGCCGCCTCGGCCTCAGCGACCAGCGAGACTTCTTCGGGGATCGGCAAAACGGGCGCGTCGGGGTCAATGGGCGCCACGACAGGTTCGGGTTTTGCTTTTGCCCGTTCGGCCCGCACGCCTGCATAGCCGAGCCCCCCCATCAGGCCCGCGAAGTGTTCAAGCGTCATGCCAGTGATTGACAGCATCTCGGGGCTGGCTTCAAAGCCGGCCTTGCTGTCGCGGGCGCGCACCAGATCGGCAAGCCGTTCCAGCATGTCGATGCGGATGGCGCGGCCACCAGCCGGGTGATAGCCGGCGAGCGTGTAGTGGCTTTTGGGAACCTCTGGCAGGTTCGGGATCGTCACCAGTCCGGGCGGCGGGCTTTCAGGGAACTCTTGCAACCCGTTGAACAGCGACCACAGCACCAGTCGCAACCGAGTCGGAGCCGGCTTCAACAAAGGTTGCAGGAAGATGGTGAACTGGCCAAACCGCACGCCATGCTTGCGCAACGCGCCGCGGGCGTCCTGGTCCAGCTCTTTGACGTCATTAGCCACCAGATCGCGCGGCAACACGCCCAGTCCTTCGGCCAGACGGAACGCAAATCCACGCGCCAGACCGACCAGCGTTTCGTCCCGGCCCATCGCCAGCAACGGCTCGAAATGCAGCGCAATCTTGCGGTCGATGAAATGCTGCATCCGGCGGCGCACTTTGTCGGCGACGTCCGGACCTGCTTCTTCGTCGACGAACACTTCGACTTGAGGGCGGGTAACTTCAGTGCCCTTGACGAGTTTGCCGACCGCGGTTGTTCCCCACATCAAGCCGCCTTGAGTGGTAAAATCCATTTCGGTATCCGGCGCGTTGTAGAACCGGTCCGCGCGCAGATGGAATTCGGGTTTCAGCACCGCTTCGGCGGTCTGACGCAAGGTTCGCGCCTCATCGGGGGACGAGGACGCATCCTGACGGAATCTGAAACCTTCGAGACGCCCGACCAACTCGCCGGATACCGTCACTTCACCCTTGTCATTCACCTCGGCCACGAGGGTCTCCTTCTGTTTCAACCGCCGCAGCAGAACGGACGTGCGCCGGTCAACAAATCTTTGCGTCAAGGCTGCGTGCAATGCATCTGACAAGCGGTCTTCTACAGCCCGCGTCTCGCCCCGCCAATGACTTTCGTCCTCTACCCAGGATTTCCGCTGCGCAATGTAGGTCCAGGTGCGGATATACGCCAAACGCTTGGACAATGTATCGATGTCACCTTCGATCTTGTCGATCCTTTTGATTGCACGTGCCAGCCAGTCCGACGGAATGCGCCCGCCGCCCAAGCCGCGCCCGACGAGAAAGTCGAAGATGCGTTCCAGCAAGGTGGTGTGTTCCGAACCCGTGGCATTGCGGAAATCAGGGATTCGGCAGACGTCCCACAACAGTTGCACCCGTTTGGGGCTGGTCAGCTTGTCGCGCACCTCGGGGATCGCCGACAGCGCCTTCAGCGCCAGCACGTCATCGGCATCGCGCGCCCGGGTCAGCCATTCGTCCGAGGTCGGGTATTCGAGACTGCGGATCAGCCGTTCGGGCGAACCGAAATCCATCACATCGTTGCGCCACTGCAGTTTTCGCACCGGGGCGAAACGGTGCTGCTCGATCGCCTCCACCACCTCGTCGGCGAGAGGGCGCGCCTCGCCAGTCACGCCGAACGTGCCATTTTCAACATGCCGCCCCGCCCGCCCGGCGATCTGCGCAAGTTCCTGCGGGTTCAGCGCGCGCATCCGCCGGCCGTCAAATTTCACCGTTGAGGAAAACGCGACATGGTGAATGTCAAGGTTCAGGCCCATGCCGATGGCATCCGTCGCCACCAGATAGTCCACGTCGCCATTCTGATAAAGCGCCACCTGCGCGTTGCGCGTGCGGGGTGACAGCGCCCCCATCACAACGGCGCAGCCACCCTTTTGCCGGCGGATTAGTTCGGCAATGGCATAGACATTTTCAACCGAAAACCCCACGATGGCAGCCCGTGCGGGCATCCTGCTTATCTTTTTCGAACCAGCGTAGGTCAGCGTCGAAAATCGCTCGCGCTTCATGAAGGTGACACCGGGGACCATGCTCGCAATCGCCGGACGCATGGTGTCTGACCCCAGAAACATCGTCTCGTGCAGCCCCCGCGCCTTCAGCAACCGCGCTGTAAACACATGTCCCCGGTCAGGGTCGCCGCAAAGCTGTATCTCGTCGATGGCCACGAAATCTGCGCCGATTTCCAGTGGCATCGCCTCGACGGTACAGATCCAATAGGCGGTCCGGTCAGGGACGATTCGCTCTTCACCTGTCACAAGTGCCACCACCGAGGGGCCGCGCTGCGCCACGACCCGGTCATAAACCTCGCGCGCCAGCAGACGCAGCGGCAATCCGATGACCCCGGTGCGATGCGTCAGCATCCGTTCGATGGCAAAATGAGTCTTGCCGGTATTCGTCGGTCCCAGGACCGCCGTGACCCGAGGGGTCGCATCCATGATCGTTGCCTACAGGTCCTGCCCAGCGACGGCTTTTTCCAGCCTCTCCACGGAGTCCTTTACGTCGTTCATGTGCGGATTGATAGCAAGAGCCGAGCGGTAGACTTCCAGCGCCTTTTCCGGTTGGTCCAACTGTTCAAAAATCATGCCCAACCCGGCCAAAGCGCCGAAGTGACGCGGATTGAGCGTCAGAACCCTGCCGATATCACTGATGGAAGGCCCGAATTCGCCGGCCTGGAAATAGGCAGTTGCCCGTGCATTCCAGCCTTCTGCAAACTCGGGGGCATGGTCGGTCAGGGCCGTCAGATGTTCCACAGCCACATCCGGCATGCCTTCTGCCATCGCCCTGCGCCCACGCTCCAACAGAAGGTCCATCGCGGCAGAGCCGGATTTAGACCATTCGATCCAGATTTCCCGTTCAATCTTGTCGGCTTCGCGAGTGTCAGCCGCAGGCAGACGCTCAAAAAGCTCGTCGAGCGCGGCGGTTTGTGCACCAGCGCCACTTGCCGCAAGAAAAATCGCGACAAATGCCGCTACGAGACGATTGTGCATTCGAGCGTTGGCTTTCATAAAGTGAAGGTAACGTACGCGGCGGGAAAATCCACAGTCCCGTTTACACGATGGAGAGATGAATGAGCAATGTGATCGCTGTGGCCCTCGCGGCCCTGAAGGGAAAGATGCCGAACGGGTTTGACGGGCTGGCCAAAGTGGTCATACCCGGCGAAGGCTCCATCATCCTTGACGCAGAGGGCGCGCGTGAAGGGGACGACGACGCCGATGTGACGCTGACCGCCGCCGCGGATGTGTTTCAAGGAATTCTGTCGGGTGACACAAATGCAACGATGGCCTTCATGACTGGCAAGTTGTCGGTCGATGGCAACATGGGCCTTGCGATGAAACTGGGCGCAGCACTGAGCTGACTTATGCAGCCAGCGCCCTTCTATGCCGACATAGCCGACGGACCGGAAGGTGGGCGGGCTTGGTCGATTGCGACAGCAGATGGCCCGCAAATCCGCGTGGGCGTATGGAATGCCGGCGCCACGAAAGGCACGGTTCTGCTGTTGCCCGGACGCACGGAATATATCGAGAAGTATGGCCGTGCGGCAGGTGACCTCGCGCAGCGCGGCTATGCGACCGTGGCGGTCGATTTCCGCGGACAAGGCCTCTCAAACCGCGCCTTGACGGATCCGATGGCCGGGCATGTGACCGACTTTGCTGAATTTCAACATGACGTCGATGCGGCAATGGGATTGATCGAACGGCTATCTCTGCCTGGTCCGCGCTATCTTATGTCGCATTCGATGGGGGGCTGCATCGCGTTGCGCGCCCTGACACGCGGGTTGCGCGTGCAGGCAGCGGCGTTTTCGGCGCCGATGTGGGGCATCTCGATGGCGGCGTGGATGCGGCCCGTCGCACAGGTGTTGGCCTCGGCTGCGGCGCTGTTCAACATGACGCACAGATATGCGCCGGGATCTGCTGCCACCACCTATGTCCTGAATGCGCCATTCGAGGGCAATGTGCTGACCTCTGATCCAGATATGTGGGCCTACATGCAGCGCCAGGTCGCCAAGCATCCTGACCTTGCGCTGGGTGGGCCCAGCATGGGCTGGCTGCGCGCGGCAATGGCCGAGTGTAGCGCGCTGTCAATGATCGACAGCCCGTCCTATCCTGCATTCAGCGCGCTTGGGTTGGCGGAAAAGGTGGTTGACACCATGCCGATCCATGTGCGAATGGCGCGCTGGCCCGGCGGGCGGCTTGATCTCTATCAGGCGGCCGAACACGAAGTCATGATGGAAACCGCGTCAACCAGGTCGCGGTTTTTCGATGCAGCCGACAGCTTGTTTCAGGCCAACGCCTGAGCCACGCCATCGGCCTGCTAGACGGTTATCTGGGTAAAACCGTCGCGCAGGGCCCGGCTCCAACCTTCGGACATCGCGCGAAACGCCTCATCGCCAGCCTCTATTCGCCTGCGAACGGACACCCGGCAGGCGTCTTTTTCGATCACGCACAGATCCAGCGGCATCCCGACCGACAAGTTTGACCGCAACGTGGAATCCATCGACAGCAATACGGCCTTCTGCGCATCAAGAAGGCCCGTCGAAGGTTTGACCACTCGGTCAAGAATTGGCTTGCCGTATTTGTGCTCGCCAATCTGCAGGAACGGCGTGTCTTCGGTCGCCTCGATGAAATTGCCTTCGGGATAAATCAGAAACAGCCGCATTTCGCCGCCCCGTCGCTGCCCCGCCACGATCATGCTGGCAGAGGCACCCTGGCGCATCGTGGCCAGTTTTTCATCAATCTCGACGCGCACCTTGCACATCATGTCGCCAACCAGCGCCGCCACTTTCAGCATCGTGGGGGCCTTCAGGATCGACGTGGCTTCCGTACTGTCAGGGTCGTCGATCGCTTCGCGCAGGCGTGCCATGGTGGTCTGGCTGACCGACAGCGAGCCTGCGGTCATGATGACGATCACGCGTTCGCCGGGGTCTTCGAAGAAATACATCTTGCGGTAGGTCGCGATGTTGTCGAGCCCGGCATTGGTGCGGGTATCGGACAGCAGAACCATCCCTTCGTTCAACAGAAGGCCAACGCAGTATGTCACGACTCGCCTCCCAAACTCTGCCGTGACCCTATTGCTGGTCCGACAGGACCGCAACCGTCACGTCAAGGCTTTCCTGTCCCTGCCCGCGCGACACCCCGCGAATCGGAGCCGCATCTTGGGCGTCAAGTCCCGACCCCAACCGGATATAGCGGTCATCCGGGCAGCACTGGTTGGCCGGATCAAACCCGACCCAGCCCAGGCCCGTCACATGCAATTCGGCCCAGGCATGTGCTGCATCCGACTTCTGATCGGTGACCAGCAGATAGCCGGAAACATATCGCGCCGGAATTCCCGCGTGGCGGGCGGCAGAAATCAGGACATGGGCATGGTCCTGACATACCCCTTCGCCCTGCGCCAAAGCTTCGGCGGCAGTGGTTTGCGCCTTGGTCGAACCGGGGCGATACATGATGGCCTCGGCCACGGCATCCGACAAGGCATGTGCCGCCGCGAGCGGATTTTCGGCCGCCGACGCAAGATCGGCCAACGCCATGATCGCCACATCGGCCCGCGTCGCCGCGGTATCGTTCAGATAGCAGTCCGGCGTCACCAATTCCCGGTGGCCACGCAGCACCCCCACCAGATCGCGCGTTTCAACCGTGCCGCGCACCCGCACCTCGATTTCGGACACCGGCCCGGGCACGGTCCAGCCGTGCACCTGATCACCGGCCCCATCACGAAAGCTGCCACCCTCCAACCCGCCGGTGACCGTGATCGACCAGTTCAACGCCCGTTGTCCATCGAACTTTGACGGGGTCAGCCGATGACTTTGCACCACCCCGCGGACAGGACGGTCGTAGACATAGCGGGTAAGGTGATCGACCATCAGCAGCATCAGCGAACATCCCCGCTTAGATACGTGTCATGCACCATCACCGCCAGATCGCCCGTCTGCCGGATGAAGCGCGACAGAAATTCATGCAGACCTTCTTCGAAAATCGCCGCCTGGTTCAGGCCCTCGATCTCGGATTGCAGGGCCGCGACGCGGGCATGCAGGTCGGTCGACGAAACGTAAAATTTGGCTAGCCGACCCAGGTGGTTGTTCATGCCTGCGACGCAGGTGATCAGCGCCCGCGGGCATTGCGGGTTCAGGATCAGGAAATGGGCGATCTTGGCTGCTGTCACCTCGCCGCCGTAAGCCCAATGAAACGCCCGGTGCGAGGACAAGGCACGCAGCAACGTCGTCCACTGGTAATTGTCATAGCCCGAGCCGACATAGTCGAGCGATGGCAGCAGCACGTAGTATTTCACATCCATAAGGCGGGCCGTGCTGTCGCCACGCTCCAGATAATATCCCAAATTCAAGAAGTTGTACCCGTCGTTGCGCAACAGCGTCGCGTCGATGGCCCCCCTTACCATGGCACATTTCTGCATGGTCCAGTCGGTCAGCTGGCTAAGCTCCATCTCGCTGCGGGACTTGCGCTCCATTTCGCGCAACTCCTGAAACGCGCCGTTCAGCGCGTCCCAGACCTGGCTGGTCAGGGCGGTGCGCACGATCCGCCCGTTTTCGCGCGCCGAAGTGATGCACGCAGCCACAGAAGACGGGTTGTCGCGGTCAAAGAACAGCCAGCTTTCGATATTGCGCTGCACCGGGTCGCCGTACTTCACCCCAAAGCCGATCGAACTGCCCGCCGCGCGCAAAAGACTGTCCCATTCGTTGCGATAGCCTTGCGCGGTGGGCAACAAAGAGATGCGCGCTCCCACCTCGAGCAATCGCGCGGCGGTCTCGGCCCGCTCCATATAGCGGGCGATCCAGTAAAGGTTGGCGGCGGTGCGGCTTAGCATGTCGTTACTCCGCCAATACCCAGGTGTCCTTGACGCCCCCGCCTTGTGACGAGTTCACCACAAGCGAGCCTTCCTTCAGCGCCACACGGGTCAGGCCACCGGGGACCAGCTCGATCCGTTCGCCCACCAGACAATAGGGCCGCAGATCGACATGCCGGGGTGCTATGCCTTCTTCGACAAAGGTGGGCGTGGTCGAAAGGGCCAGCGTCGGTTGCGCGATATAGTTGCCGGGGTCACCCAGAATGCGACCGCGAAACGCCTCGATCTCGGCCTTGGTAGATTTCGGGCCGACCAACATGCCGTAGCCGCCCGACCCATGCACCTCTTTGACAACCAGATCGCCAAGCTTGTCCAAGACATAGGCCAGATCGTCGGCCTCAGCACATTTCCACGTCGGCACGTTTTTCAACAAAGGCTCTTCGCCAAGGTAGAAGCGTATCATCTCGGGCACATAGGTGTAGACGGCCTTGTCATCGGCCACGCCCGCACCGGGTGCCGAACAGATGCTGACCCCGCCGGATCGATAGACATCCATCAGCCCCGGTATCCCCAGCATCGAGTCCGAGCGGAAACACAAAGGGTCGATATAGGCGTCGTCGATCCTCCGATAGATCACGTCCACCCGCTTTGGTCCTTCGGTTGTGCGCATGTAGACATATTCGCCCTGCACGAACAGATCCTGTCCCTCGACCAGTTCCACCCCCATCAGATCCGCAAGGAACGAATGTTCGTAGTAGGCCGAGTTGAAATGCCCGGGCGTCAGGATCACCACAACCGGGTCATGCCGGCATTTCAAGGGCGCGACGCTTGCCAGGGTGCGACGCAACAATTCGGGATAGCTGTCGACGGGCTCGATCCGGTTTTCCCGGAACAGGTCGGGGAACATCCGCATCATGATCTCGCGGTTTTCCAGCATGTAGGACACGCCGCTGGGGGTGCGGCAGTTGTCCTCCAGCACGAAAAACTCTTCCGGGCCGGTGCGGACCAGATCGATGCCGACGATGTGGCTGTAAACCCCCTTGGGCGGCACGAAACCGACAACCGACTTTTCATACATGTCATTGCGGTAAACCAGTTTGGCCGGAATTCGCCCGGCCCGCACGATCTCGCCGCGTCCGTACACATCGACCAGAAACGCATTCAGGGCCCGGGCGCGCTGTTTGATCCCCCGGTCCAGCCGTGCCCATTCGGCAGCGGTGAACACGCGGGGAAACATATCAAACGGGATCAACCGATCCGGATCGCCACCTTCACCATAGACCGCGAAAGTGATCCCGATCCGGCGAAACAGCGCCTCTGCTTCGGCCTGTTTCAGGTGGCGCAGCGCGGCAGGCATTGCGCGTGTCCAGCCTTCCAACCGCTCGTATGGTGCACGCACCGCCCCGTCTTTGTACATTTCGTTGAACTGGGCGGTCATATTCGGGCGTCCCGGATCTGCTGCTTTGAAGGATACTAAATCAGCCGTCTTTGCATCAGGGAAGAGCGCGTTTGTCGAAATCGCCGTTGTGCGGGCAGCTTGATGAAAAAATGCACTTGATTGCCCGCGATCTGGGTCTGCGCTAGGTGTTTTGTATGCGCCATGAACCGGTTCTGACCTTCACCGCCGCCGGCATCTATTGCCCGGATGGGGATTTTCATATCGACCCGGTGCTTGCGGTGCCCCGCGCGGTGATCACGCATGGCCATTCCGATCACTCAAGGCGGGGCCACGAAAGCTATCTGTGCACCACTGCAGCCTTGCCAGTCATCAGCCACCGCCTGGGCAAGATCGCCGCCGAGGGGATAGGCTATGGCGAGCACCGGCAGATCGGCAACACCCGTGTCAGCTTCCATCCTGCCGGGCATGTGCCCGGATCGGCGCAAATCCGCGTCGAACGCGGTGGCGAGGTCTGGGTGGTTTCGGGCGACTACAAGACCGAAGCCGACGGTCTGGCAGAGCCATTCGTCCCGGTGCGCTGCCACAGCTTTGTCACCGAATGCACCTTTGGCCTGCCTATCTATCAATGGCAGCCGCAAACCCGGATCATGAACCAGATCGCCGACTGGTGGGCAAGCAATGCCGCTGCAGGCATGACCTCGATCCTGTCAGCTTACTCCTTTGGCAAAGCGCAACGTCTGGTTGCCAGCCTGCCGGGCCCGATCCTGACGCACCCCGTGGTCACGGATGTAACGGACATTCTGCGGGCACAAGGCTATCCTCTACCGCCCACGATCCGCGTTACCCCCCAAGTAACCCCGCACAGCCATCCCGGCGCGCTGATCATAGCCCCGCCCAATGCCCTGTCATCGGGCTGGGCAGATCGGTTTGCCCCGCATGCAACGGCATTCGCCTCGGGTTGGATGGCGATTGCCGCGCGCCGAAAGGCGGTTGGGCGCGGCTTCGTGCTGTCGGATCATGCTGACTGGCTGGGGTTGAACATGGCAGTGCGCGCAACCGGGGCTGCGCGTGTTTTTGCGACACATGGATCGACAGCGGCATTCAGTGCATGGTTGCAGTCGACGGGGCTGCAAGCGGGAATTGTCGCATGATCCGGCTTGCCGCGTTTCTGGCAGCACTCGATCGCCCCGAACAGGACCGCGCCAGAGTGTTGACCGCATACCTTCGCGAGGCTCCCGACGCTTTGCCGTTGCTGACCGGCCCCGCGCCACGGCGCTTGATCCCGCTTGCGGCCTTGCGGGACTGGATCGCGACCGAGACCGGACTGCCGGAATGGCTCATCGACGCTTCCCGCCGCGCCACCGGCGATCTGGCCGAGGCGTTGGCCTTGATCCTGCCCCCGTCTGGCTCCCCCGAGCCAGACCTCGCCGAACCAGACCTCGCCGAAGTGTTAGCCGATCTAGCTGCGCTTCCCCCCGGCCCGCTGTCGAAAACCCCAATCCTCGCCATGGCGCGCCGTCTGTCGCCTGAACCGCGCACGGTGTACTTCCGGCTGGTGACCGGAACTTTCCGCCCCCCGGTAACCGCCGCCCTTCTGGCCCAGGCCCGAAGCCTGATGTCAGCCGAGGTCAGGGTGCAGGCGCCGCCGCTGCACCACATCATCGCAGTGATGATCTACGCCGAAACCACGCTGGCGAGCGGCGCGCGCGGACCTGAAATCACGTTGGCGGTGTGGAATGACGGCATCCTGATCCCGATCACCCGTGCCCACGCCAATCTGCCGGTTCAGGAAACTGCTGACCTGATGGCTTGGGTCCGCAGCAACGCCACGCGCCGTTTTGGCCCACAGCGCGCTGTGCCCCCGCAGCGCGTGTTCCACATCGGCTTTACAGCCGTCACAGCCAACCGCCGACGCAAATCCGGACTAACCCTCTCGGACCCGCAAATCCTGGGTTGGCTGCCCGACAGCACCGCGTCCGATGCCGCCGATCTGGCAAGCCTGACCGCCCTTTTGCCAAACACCGCTTGAGCCCGACGACCCGCGCCCATAGATACAGCAAAGCAACCAACGAGGTCTTTCATGCCCCTGCCGATGCCCCGCCCCCTGTTCGATGCCAACCCAAGCGCGGCTGGCTTCGGTGATCTGCCGGAATGGGACCTGTCCGATCTTTATCAAAGCCCCGACGCGCCGGAATTTTCCCGCGACATGGGTTGGCTGAAAGAGACCTGCACCGGGTTCGCCGCAACCTATCAGGGCAATCTTGCAACTCTGGATGCTGCGCAGTTGCTTGACTGCGTGCTGGCCTACGAAAAGATCGACACCGTCGCCGGGCGCATCATGTCTTATGCAGGCTTGCGGTACTACCAGAACACGATGGACAGCGAGCGGGCGAAATTCCTGGCCGACGCGCAGGACCAGATCACAGAGATTACAACCGACCTTGTGTTTTTTACTCTTGAATTCAACCGTCTGGACGACGCTCATCTTGCCGGTCTGCTCGCCGTCAACGCTGATCTTGCCCGCTTCAAACCGGTGTTCGACCGGATGCGCGCCATGCGCCCGCACCAGTTGTCAGACGAGCTGGAACGATTTCTGCACGACGAATCCGTGGTCGGCGCTGCGGCCTGGAACAGGCTGTTCGACGAAACGATGGCCGGCCTGATGTTCGCGGTCGATGGCGAAGACCTGAGCCTTGAAGCCACCCTCAACCTGTTGACCGACCCCGATCGCACCCGCCGCGAAAGTGCGGCTCGCGCCCTTGCGGCCGTGTTCGACCGCAACATCAAGCTGTTCGCGCGTGTCCACAACACCTTGGCCAAGGGAAAGGAAATCCACGACCGTTGGCGCAAGATGCCGTCGCCACAGCATGGCAGGCACCTGGCAAACCACGTCGAACCCGAAGTCGTCGAGGCACTGCGAAATGCGGTGGTCGCAGCCTATCCCAAACTCAGTCACCGGTACTACCGCCTCAAGGCGAAATGGATGGGGCTCGACAGGCTGCAAGTCTGGGACCGCAACGCGCCCTTGCCACATGACGACCCGAAACTGGTCGATTGGGCGACGGCGCAAGCGACGGTGCAGAACGCCTATGCCGGTTTTGATCCACGCATGGCCGCGCTGTCAGAACCGTTTTTCACCAAAGGCTGGATTGATGCCGGCGTAAAGCCCGGCAAGGCCCCCGGCGCCTTCGCCCACCCCACCGTGACGACCGTGCATCCTTACGTCATGCTGAATTACCTCGGCAAACCGCGCGACGTGATGACGCTGGCGCATGAACTGGGCCACGGCGTGCATCAAGTGCTGGCGGCGGGGCAAGGCGAGCTGTTGTCATCCACGCCGCTCACCCTCGCCGAAACCGCAAGCGTCTTCGGCGAAATGCTGACCTTCCGCGCGCTTCTCGATGCGGCCAAAACTCCCGCCGAACGCAAGACCCTGCTCGCGGGCAAGGTCGAGGACATGATCAACACCGTGGTCCGCCAGATCGCCTTCTACGACTTTGAATGCAAACTCCACGCCGCCCGCGCCGAAGGAGAGCTGACCCCGGACGACATCAACGCCCTTTGGATGAGCATCCAGGCGCAATCCCTTGGGGATGCGTTCGAATTCATGGACGGCTACCAGACGTTCTGGGCCTATATCCCCCACTTCGTCCACTCGCCGTTCTACGTCTACGCCTATGCCTTCGGAGACGGACTGGTGAATGCGCTCTACGCCGCCTACGACTCCGGCCTGCCCGATTTCCAGGAGAAGTACTTCGACATGCTAAGGGCCGGTGGATCGAAACACCACAAAGACCTGCTCGCCCCCTTCGGTCTCGACGCGTCCGACCCAAAATTCTGGGACAAGGGCCTGTCGATGATCGCAGGTTTCATCGACGAGCTCGAGGCGATGGAAAGTTGAACGGCGACCGACTGGCCCGTGTCAGAGACCGACGAATATCATAGCTGTCGTGCGGCCCATCCATCTGTCGCCGCTCGCCGGATCAGAGCGTGACACCACGTCGTGTCAAACGGCACGCTGACCTTGGTGCCCGTCCACTGCTGCCTTGCGCTGGCAACGGGGCGTGCCGGTCTGCAACGCATCGCGGGGCAAGCGAAACCTTGGCCTTACGAACGGCTTGTTGGCGGGCTGGTCTGCGGTGACTGAAAACAATCCGGATTTTGAGGCGCTGTTTGCCTTCTTTGAAACCAATTGCCTGACCTTTGGTTCCCGGAAAGGGCAGCACAAGTAGGGGGCAAGGACCGGCTAGTTCCTCTGCGTCCGCAAGTCCTGAAACGACCGCCGCCCCGGGCGAGACTATCAGCCCCTTCTTCTCTGCACAAATATCCCACGGGGGCGCGGGGGTGTGAAACCCCCGCTCTGCCCGTGCCGCCCACGCGGCGGTCAGATGGAAATTTCCACCCCCACCGCATAGGCCCGGTCCATCATGGCTTGCGTGCCACGCACGAATTCCAGCGGGTTGGGATAGGCCTCGCCGGTGCGCACCGACCGGCTGAACGCCTCGACCTGCAACACATAGTGGTTGGCCGCCGGAAACCGCTCGACTGTCACCCTGTTGCCGCCCTGGTGCAGTTCCACCTCGGCCAGATCGTTGACATTGGCGTTGAACGGCCCGCCCTCCAGCCGGATCATCCCCCGATCGCCCTGGAACGTCGCGACCTGCCGGTTGTAAAGCCGCATCGAGGTCATCGAGCCATAGGTGAAGCGGCCCGCTGGCCCCTCCATCACCGCTGTCACGTTTGCAAAACTGTCGATCCCGTTCGACCTGATGAACTGCGCCTGAACCTCCACCGGTTCGGCCCCGGTCACGAACCGCGCGCAGCCAAAGGTATAGACCCCAATATCGCGCAGTGAACCGCCCCCGGTTTCAGGACGGTTGCGGATGTTCTGACCGTCCGTCATGTGAAACGAAAACGCGACATCGACATGCCGAAGCGTGCCGATTTCACCCGTCTCCAGCCACTCTTTCGCGCGCCGCCACTGCGGATGAAAGGTGATCATATAGGCCTCGGCCGCCAGCAAACCGCTGGCATCGCGCGCGGCGATGATCCGGTCAATCTCTGAGGCGTGCAGGGCAATCGGCTTTTCTGTCAGCACATGTTTGCCTGCGGCCAACGCCTTCAGCGTCCATTCAACATGCAGATGATTGGGCAGCGGCACATAGACCGCATCGATGTCCGGGTCCGACAGCAAGGCGTCATAGCTGGAATGGACCCGCAAACCCGGTCGGAACGCCGCAAACCCGGCAGCTTTGGCCGGATCAGATGTCGCCAGCGCCACCAGGTCGGCCCCTTTGGCCGCGTGAATTGCCGGCCCCATGTGATGCAACGCAAAATTGGCTGCGCCCAGAATTCCCCACCGAACTGCGTCCGTCATATTTGCCCCCATCCATTCCCGCAGATGCCTAGCGCGGCTGAGCGCTTGCGTCCAGCGGGCAGGTCAGTCGAGGCTTGGCAACGGCCGTCAGACGGGCACCTGCATGCCTTTGCCGCGGGCCAGTTCGCGGATGCGGCCTTGCAGTTTTTCGAACGCACGGACCTCGATCTGCCTGATCCGTTCGCGGCTTACGCCGTAGCTGGCCGACAAATCTTCCAGGGTCACCGGATCTTCCGACAGCCGCCGCTTTGCCAGCACATCGCGTTCCCTGTCGTTGAGAACCGACATGGCCTGCATCAGCAATTGATGCCGCGCGTCGTATTCGTCCTTTTCTGCGTAGTCCCCGGCCTGATCGGAATGTTCATCCTCCAGCCAGTCCTGCCATTGCGTCGAGGATTCGCCATCCGAGCCGACCGTGACGTTCAACGAGGCATCCGACCCCGCCAATCGCCGGTTCATGTCGATGACTTCTGATTCTGACACACCCAGATCAGTGGCGATCCGGGTTACGTTTTCAGGTCGCAGATCCCCCTCTTCCAACGCGCCAACCTTGGCTTTGGCCTTGCGCAGGTTGAAGAACAGCTTTTTCTGGGCAGACGTGGTGCCAAGCTTCACCAGGCTCCACGATCGCAGGATGTATTCCTGAATCGAGGCGCGGATCCACCACATCGCGTAAGTCGCGAGGCGAAAACCTTTTTCCGGGTCTAACCGCTTGACCGCCTGCATCAAACCGACGTTCGCCTCGGAAATCACCTCGGCCTGCGGCAGGCCGTATCCGCGATACCCCATGGCGATTTTCGCGGCCAGACGCAGGTGGCTCGTCACCATCTTGTGCGCCGCCTGCGCATCCTGGTGATCGACCCAGCGTTTGGCCAGCATGTATTCTTCCTCGGGTTCCAAAAGCGGAAACTTGCGGATTTCCTGCATATAGCGGTTCAGTCCCTGTTCCGGGCTGGGTGCGGGAAGATTGGCGTAGGTGCTCATGCTTTGCCCCTTGGGAAGTCTCTTGTCAGGTCTGGCGCCGTCCTGCCCGAGAATTGTCGCTTGGCCGTAGATGCCAGATTTTCAGGATTGTAACTAACAACACATGAATATTGCTGCGTCGCACTGAAAGATTTGTTTCGTCTGTTCACGCGGATGTCACCGCACCGCGCAAACCTGCCATCAATTCAGCCATGTCGGCGGGCAATGGCGACGAAAACTCCATCCTTTCGCCCGTCACCGGATGCAGGAACCCCAAGGTTGCTGCATGCAAGGCCTGCCGGGGAAAGGTATTGCCAAGTGCCGCCACCGCATCGCCAAACAATTTGGGCGGCAGTTTACGCTTGCCGCCATAGGTCAGATCGCCCAGCAGCCCATGCCCCGCATGCGCCATGTGCACCCGGATCTGATGCGTGCGCCCGGTTTCAAGCCAACATTCAATCAGTGCCGCAACATCTTGAAATACTTCAATCACGCGCGCGCGCGTCACCGCGTGGCGACCTTGATCCCACACCACGGCCTGCCGCTGGCGATCCGTCTTGTGGCGGGCGAGATGCGTTGCGATCTTCAAGATACCTCCCGCTTCAAAGCTGATGCCACGGGTGCCGCGCAGACGCGGATCATTGGCGTTGGGCACTGCATGCACCACGGCCAGATAACGACGCGTGACGCTGTGATCTTCGAATTGCACGGCCAGCCCGTGATGCGCGCGATCAGACTTTGCGACCACCAGCAGGCCTGTCGTGTCCTTGTAGATGCGGTGCACGATGCCGGGACGCCGTTCCCCGCCGATCCCGGACAGCGTGTCGCCGCAATGCGCCAGCAACGCGTTCACCAGCGTGCCAGAGGGCGATCCGGGGGCCGGATGCACCACCATACCCGCCGGTTTGTCGATCACGATCAGATCGCCATCCTCCCACACCACGGACAGCGGAATGACTTCGGCTTGCGTTTCAACGGCGGCCACCGGATCAAGACGCAGCGCGTAAACCTCGCCCGCGACGACCCGCGCCTTCGCATCGCTGACCGTTTGCCCGCCAAGACTTACCGCACCTTCGTCAATCATTCGCATCAGGCGTGACCGTGACAGCGCCGCTGCCTCTGGCACCGCCGCTGCAAGCGCTTTATCAAGACGGTTGGGGGCGTCGTCACCAATGGTGACAAGCAGCGTCTGCGGCGCATGGTGAGGGATGGACATGAACGATGCTCCGGAAGGCGAGGCGCTGCCGCCAAGCTTGAGGTTCCTCAAATGGCTGGTGATCGTGTTGACCCTGACCATGATTGGCGGTGTTCTAACCGTGGTTGGTGTGCTTGTCACCCGCATGCCGCAGGTTCGTGCCCAGGGTCCGGTCCTGCCCGAAAACCTGACGCTGCCGGAAGGTACTTCGGCGGCGGCCGTCACCGCAGGACAAGGCTGGTTTGCCGTGGTGACAACCGATGACCGCATCCTGATTTTCGACAGCAACGGCAAGATGCATCAAGTTGTCCAGATTAAACCGATGGCTGACCAATAGCAGCGTTTCATAGGCTTGACCGAAGGCACGGTGATGTCATTTGCTTGCGCGCAGCGCTGCATCGGGTTGTGGCATTTGACACCCTTGAAAAACAGGTCTGCATGCGTCCCGTATTTGACCCTTGGGAATCCCCGCAAGATCCTGTGCGCCATCAGATATTGTCGCAACGCAAGATCCTTGTCGAAGAGGCACCTGCAAGGTTGGTGGCAACATTGCTGGCTTACGCAGTTTCGGCAGCTTTTCTGCCCGTGCTGTTCGTGGCGACCCTTGCGGCGATCAACTTGCTGGCAGAGATCATGGTCGACCTTGTAATGCGCGACGTCGACATGCTGATGGCGCGCAAAACCCGCCGCTGGGTACTGTGTGGCTGCACCTTTGTGCATGAGGCGTGTTTTGTCCTGCCCCCTGCGGTGATCTGGCATCTGGATGACCCGTTGGCAAAGGCCTTCGCCGTCGGAATGTCTGCCAGTACAATGATGCACATTGCCACAGTGCGTGCGATCTACTTGCCGATGGGGCTTAGCGGGGCATTGGCCATAAGCATAATTGTTCTGACATCCAACGGGTTGTACTGGATTGGCAAATTTGAGTGGATTAGTCTGTCGATATCAATGCTTTGCGCAGTCGTGGCTTTGGGGTACTTCCTGTCCGCCCTGTTGTCGAACAATCGCCTGCACCGCGCGACATCGGCAAGCTGGGCCGCAGCGGTGGTGGCGAATGCAGCCAAGGGCCGGTTCTTGGCGCAGATGAGCCACGAGTTGCGCACACCGCTGAATGCAATTCTGGGGGTCGGACATGCAGAGTTGTCTTGTCAGAACGACCCCGTCAGCCGTAGCAGGCTCGAGCTTTTGGTGGACTCGGCCGCAGGCTTGGGCGTTCTCCTAGACGACATCCTTGACCTTTCGGCAGTTCAGGAAGGCCGTTTGCCGATCCGCCCCGAAACCATCAACCCGCGCTTCATCCTGACGGCGTCGGCGGCATTGTTTCGACCCCAGGCCGAAGCGGCGGGGTTGCGGCTGGATTTGCGTCTGGACCCAAACTTGCCCGCAGCGGGACGTGCCGATGGCCGCAGGTTGCGCCAGTGCCTGTCCAACATCCTGTCGAACGCGATCAAATACACCGCGCAAGGTGAAATCCTGATGACGGCTCGCATGGCGGGCCAGGACCTTCTGTGCATCGAAGTGGACGACTCGGGCGAAGGCGTCCCCGAAGATCTGCGCGAGACAATCTTTGAACCCTTTGGACGGGGTCGCGGGCTGCAGGCTGGCACCGGATTGGGCCTGACGATCAGCCGAACTCTCGCACGTCGCATGGGGGGCGATCTTGTGCTGCTGCCGTCCCAGCAAGGGGCACGTTTTTGCCTGACCCTGCCGCTTGAACCGGTCAGTTCTTTGCCGGTGCCGTCGATGAACCTGCCGGCGTTGCACCTGCCGTCGTTGTACCTGCATGGACGCCTGATCCTGGTTGTGGATGACATTGCATCCAATCGGCTTGTCGCTGCGACATATCTGCGCTTTCTAGGAGCCGAGGTGGCCGAGGCCAACAGCGGCGAGGCGGCCTTGCAGTTGATCGCGACAATCAGACCGGCAGCGGTCTTGCTGGACATGAACATGCCCGGTCTGAGCGGCATCGAAACTTTCAAACGGCTTCGGCAAACGCAGGGTGGTGCCAAAATTCCGGTGATCGCGGTTACAGCAGATGCGACCGATGAACATCGCCGTATGTATCTTGCCGCCGGGCTTGATGGCTTTGTGACGAAACCGCTTTCGCCAGAACGTCTGGCAGAAACGATGCGCCACCATTTGCCCCCGTCAACCGATCTGGCTGCAGGACCTGAACCCGCACAAATCTTGCCGAACACCGAAACCGGCCGACACACCACTCCGTCCGGCGCGAAGGCGTGAAACGACTGTGCTTGGTCGCCCTGAACAAGTTGCCACGAGCCGGTCCCGCGCCGCTTGCGTCTTGGATCGGGGGGTGCGACTTGGCCAACTGACATAAACCGGAGGCGAAAATGATCGGGGATCTGCAGGCATGGGATGCGACGGCGCTGGCAGATCTGGTGGCAAAGCGGGAAGTCAGCCCAATCGAACTGCTGGACGCAGCCCTTGCGGCGGTTGCAAAGCGCAATCCGGCAATCAACGCCGTGGTGCTGATACAAGAGGGCGTCGCACGGCAGGCGATTGCGGATGGCCTGCCCGAAGGGCCATTCCGGGGCGTGCCCTTTCTGATCAAGGATCTGGGATGCGAGGCAGTGGCGTTTCCGTCCCACAACGGATCACGCCTGTTTGCCGACACGCGCTATGGCCGGGATTCCGCGATATTTGAACGCATCCGGGCAACCGGGGTGGTGACATTCGGGCGCACCACCAGCCCCGAAGGCGGCATCGGTACGGCGACCGAGGCTGCGGTATATGGCGGGCCTACGCGCAATCCGTGGAACCTTGATCACACGCCGGGGGGGTCATCCGGGGGATCGGGGGCGGCGGTGGCAGCGGGAATCGTAGCCATGGCGCATGGCTCGGACGGGGGCGGGTCGGTGCGCATTCCGGCGTCCTGTTGCGGGCTGTTCGGGTTCAAGCCGACGCGGGCCCGCCTGCCGGACGGGCCTTACGTCGGCGAAGGGTGGGCGGGCATGGCGATCGACGGATTTCTGACCCGGTCAGTGCGCGACACCGCCGCGATGCTGGATGCCTGCGCCGGGGCCGATCTGGGCGCGCCCTATCATGCGCCCCCGCTGCTCGCAGGCCATGCGCGGGCGATTGAACGGCCCCCGCGCCGGTTGCGGATCGCGATCTGCGACACCACGCTTGCGGGCGAACCGATTGACGGGCGCGTGGCAGACGTCGTGCGGCGCGCGGGGCTGTTGCTGGAACAGTTGGGCCATCAGGTGGAGCCGGGCTATCCGGCGATGGCCGATGTGCCAAAGATGATGCGGGCCTGGACTGACATCGTCGCGGTTGGAACGGCGCTGTCGATAAAGGGCGGGTTGAAAGGGCGCGATCTGACCGGCGATCTGGTCGAAGGGGTCGGGCGCGGTGCGGTGGCTCATGCGGCATCACTGTCACCTTTGCGCTATCTGGAGGCGGTGGGGGACATCCACGCTTTCGGCCGGCAGATGGCCGCATTCTTTGACGCTGGGCCCGATATCCTGTTGTCGGCAACGCTGGCCGAGCCACCCGCACGGATCGGCCGGTTCAACCACACCACAACCGACTATGTCGGCTACCGCACTGGGCCGCAGGGGATTTTTGCCTATTCGCCGTTCTGCGCAGCTTTCAATGCGTCGGGCCAGCCTGCCGCGAACCTGCCTTTGGGGACGGTGGATGGTCTGCCCGTTGGCGTTCATCTGGCCGCGCCTTTCGGGGCAGACGAAGAATTGATCGCTTTGTGTGCGCAAATCGAGGCCGCAGAACCCTGGGCGGATCGCAGGCCAGCAAGCTTGGGTTAATTTCCTTGCGCCATCGCCGAATTGCGGAAATTGTGATCAAAAGCCGCCTGAGGAGCCTGCCATTGTCAAAAATCGCTGTCGAGGCGCGCAACGCGGTCAAGGCCTTTGGGCAGGGCGGCCAGGCGGTGCGGGCCTTGGATGACGTGTCGGTCCAGATCAACCGGGGCGAGTTCTTCACGCTGCTGGGGCCATCGGGTTGCGGAAAAACCACGCTTTTGCGGCTGATTGCCGGGTTCGAAATGCCGACAAGCGGTGCTATCTTGCTTGATGGGGTAGATATCACAAACCTGCCGCCCAACCGGCGTCCGGTGAACACTGTGTTTCAAAACTATGGTTTGTTCCCGCATCTGACAGTGGCGCAAAACATCGCGTTCGGGCTAGAAATGCTAGGCCGGCCCCGGGCCGAGGTGGCCGCCCGGACAGAGCAGATGCTGGCGCTGGTCAAGCTCGATGCGTTGGCAGGGCGCAAGATCTCGCAACTGTCCGGCGGGCAGCAACAGCGGGTGGCACTGGCGCGGGCGCTTGCCCCGCAGCCCAAGGTGTTGCTTTTGGACGAGCCCTTGTCGGCATTGGATTTGCAGTTGCGCAAGGACATGCAGATCGAGTTGAAACGGCTGCAAGTGGAAACCGGGATTACCTTTGTTTTCGTGACCCATGACCAGGAAGAAGCCCTGACGATGAGCGACCGTATCGGCGTGATGAGCGCCGGCAAGTTGCAGCAAGTGGGCAGTCCGCGCGAAATCTACACGCAACCAGTCAACCGGTTCGTGGCGTCGTTTATCGGTGATACGAATTTCCTGTCCGGGCAAACCGTGCCAGGCGGGGTGCAACTTGGCTGCGGCGCGATGGTCGAAGTGGCAAGCGCCAAGGCGGGCGCGGTGACGGTTACGGTGCGGCCAGAACAAGTGCGCATCGAAAGCGAGGCAACCGGGGGCATCCCGGCTATGGTGAAGTCGCTGGTGTATTTCGGAACTGACACCCATTGCCATCTTGCGCTGCGCGATGGGGCAGAAGTAGTGGCGCGGGTGCAGAACCCGACAGGCGGGGATGTCGGGCTCGTGGTTGGTCAAAAAGTCTGCTTCCGGATTGCGCCGGATGCGGCACAAGTGCTGCAGGACTAGACGATGAGCGCCAGCGCAAAGCACGGGATGGCCAAGCGATGAGTGCCAACGAAAAGCGGCAGGCCGCGGCGTCCGCCCGTGCGGGGTGGCTGCTGTCAACCCCGGCGCTGATCCTTCTCGGCGTTGGTGCGGCAGGGCCACTTCTGATCGTTTTGGTCTATTCGTTTATGGAAGCCGGGCAATACGGCAACGTCGAGTGGCGGTTCAGCCTGGACGGCTGGGTGGCCACGTTGTTTTCGCGCGACATCTTCGACGGGACGCTGTCGCTGGCCGATGCGCATCTGACGATCCTGTGGCGGTCGGTGAAACTGTCGCTTCAGACAACCCTGCTGACTTTTCTGGTCGGCTTTCCGACCGCATGGTTCATCGCCACCCGCCCACCCCAGCAGCGCGCGATGTGGCTGTTTCTGATCACCATCCCGTTCTGGACCAACCTCTTGATCCGCACCTTTGCGATCAACGAGATCATCCGCAACGAGGGCCTCTTGAACCGCATCCTCTTGGGCAGCGGGATCAGGACCGAGCCTTTGGTGATCATCTACAGCGACTTTGCGGTGTTTGTGGGCATGACCTATGTTTACCTGCCGCTGATGGTGTTGCCGCTGTTCGCGGCCATCGACCGGTTCGACATGCGCCTGCTGGAGGCGGGCTATGATCTTTACGCCAGCCGCTGGCAGGTGTTGCGCCGGGTGATCCTGCCCATCGTGAAGCCGGGCATCGTGGCGGGGTCGATCCTTGTTTTTGTGCCATCCCTCGGGGCTTATGTCACGCCGCGCATCCTGGGGGGCGGCAAGAACATGATGATCGGCAATTTCATCGAATTGCAGTTCGGTCAGGGGCGCAACTGGCCGCTGGGGGCGGCGCTGTCGGTCATCCTGCTGGTGATCGTGACCGTGGCGCTGCTGGTTTATGTGCGGGCGTCGAACCGGGGGTCGGCACATGGCTGATCGCGGGTTCGCCGTCGCAAGGCTGCCGGGATTCACCGCGACCGCCATTGTGGTTTTTGTCTGCCTCTACCTGCCGATCCTGATGTTGGTCGTCTATTCCTTCAACGCCGGAAATTCGGTCGCGAGCTTTGAAGGGTTTTCGCTGCAATGGTACGTCAAGGCCTGGCAGAACGATGCGGTGCTCGATGCCACGCTGCGCTCGCTGACCATAGCCTCGCTGGCGGCGTTGATTTCGACTGTGGTGGCGACGATGGCCGCCCTTGGCACCACGCGCAGGCGCGCCTTCAAGGGGCAGACCCTGATCTATGTGATGATCAACCAGCCGCTGATGGTGCCAGAGATTGTGACCGCCGTGGCGCTGCTTATCCTGTTTGCTTCGGTCAAGGTGGCGACGGGGTATCAGGGCCTTGGCTATCTGGTCCTTGCCCATTCGGCTTTTTGCATTCCCTTTGCATATCTGCCGATCCGCGCGCGTCTGGAAGGCATGGATCTGACGCTCGAAACAGCGGCATCCGACCTTTATGCCAGCCCGTGGCAGGCGTTCCGGCGGGTGACGCTGCCCTTGCTGTTGCCGGGGATCGCGGCTGGGCTGATGCTGGCCTTTGTAACCTCGCTTGATGATGTGGTGATCACGCTCTTTGTGAAATCGGCGGGGCAGGATACGCTGCCGACGTACATGCTGGGCCAGATCCGGCGGCAGATCACGACCGAGACCTATGCGATCTCGACCGTGCTGCTGGGCCTGACCGTGGTGCTGCTGACGTTGTTCTTTGTGCTGACGCGCAAGAAAGCCTGACCAAAACCAATAACCAACCGGGAGACTGACGATGAAAAGACTTCTTTCCGCAACGGCCCTGCTGCTGGCGGGCACCGCCATGGCGCAGGCCGAAGGCGAATTGCAGCTTTACAACTGGGGCGACTACACGAGCCCTGAGTTGCTGGCGAAGTTCGAGGCCGAAACCGGCATCAAGGTGACGGTGACCGATTACGACAGCAACGACACCGCCTTGGCCAAGGTCGAGGCGGGCGGGCACGGGTTTGACCTTGTGGTGCCATCGGCCAACTATGTGCCTATCTGGGTCGAAAAAGGGCTGGTAACCGAGTTCGACCTGACCAAGCTGGCGAACCACGGCAACATCGCGCCGGAATGGCTGGCCGTGAACTATGACGAAGGCCGCAGGTATTCTATCCCGTGGCTTTGGGGAAGCACGGGCGTCGCCGTCAACCAGGGTGTCTATTCGGGTGACGTGAATACTTCGGCCATCTGGCTGGACCCACCGCCCGAACTAGTGGGCAAGATCAACGTGACGCCCGAGATGAACGACATCGTGGCGCTGGCCACGATGTATATGGGCGGTGAAGTGTGTTCAGAGGACGCCGACCTGCTGAAAAAGGTCCGCGACAAGTTGATGGAAGCCAAGCCCAAATGGGTGTCGATGGACTACAGCATGACCGAGAAGATGGCGGCGAACGATGTGTCGGCGACGGTCTACTACAACGGAGCGATGTTCCGGGCGCGGCTCTTGAACCCCGACGTCAAGTACGGCTATCCGAAGGAAGGTTTCATCCTGTGGATGGATCAGGTGATGCTGCTGCAGGACGCGGTCAACGTCGAGGAGGCGTACAAGTTCCTCGACTTCATCATGGTGCCCGAGAATGCGGCGATGATCTCGGCCTTTGCGCGGTATGCCAACGGCATCGCGGGGTCAGAGCCGTTCATGCCTGCCGACATGAAGGACGCGCCTGAGCTCGTCATTCCGGCGGAACTGGCTGACAAGGGCGTTTTCTTCGGCAACTGCTCGCCCAAGGCGGTGGAATACATCACCGCGATCTGGACCGAACTGCAAAAATGACGCGACCCGGCCCGCGGCCTTTGTGCTGCGGGCCGGATTTCCCGGGGCCGCGCTAAAGGCTGGATTGGCGCAACAGCAGTTCCGGCTGGATTGCGACGGTCATCGGACCGCTGTGCCTGCCATCCAGCACATCAAGGATCAACAGGGCCGCACGCGTACCGATGTCGCGCGGAAACGGGTTGATCGTGGTCAGCGACGGCACGCAGACGCCGCCGATTTCGTAATCGCCAAAACCGGCAATCGACACTTGGGCGGGCACCGCGATGCCCGCCCTTTGACACTCGGTCAGCGCCCCGAAAGCCGACAGATCCGAGACGCAGATCACCGCCTGCGTATCGGGCAGATCGTTCAGCAGACGGCCCATCGCATCGGCCCCTTCGCGCATCGAGATCGGCGGCGGGCCTGCCGCTATCAGGCGGGTCGCGTTCAGGCCATGCGCCAGCATCGCTGCAATGAAACCCACACGGCGGTCCGCACCGCGGGTGTCGCGACTGGCATCACCGCCGATGAAGGCGATGCGGGTAAGACCTTTGGCCACGAAATGATCGACCATCCCGCGCACCGCCTGCGCGTTGGAAAAGCCCACGACATGGCCAATCGGTGCCTCTGGCAGATCCCAGGTTTCGACCACGGGTATGGCTGCATTTTCCAGCAGGCGGCGGGTGCGCGGCGTGTGGCGTCCCCCGGTCACCACGATCGCCTCGGGGCGGCGGCGCAGAAACTGCTCGACCAGCCGCTCTTCTTCGGCCATGTCATAGTCGGTGTATCCCAGCAGGATTTGCAGCCCCCGCTCCTTCAACCGTTCAGAAAGACCACGAACGGTTTCGGCAAAATTGGCGTTGTTGATCGACGGGATGGTTACGGCGACGAAATCCGTCCTTTGCGACCGCAGACTCGACGCGGTGGCATCGAACACATAGCCAAGATCATCCGCCGCCGTCAGGATGGCGCGCCGTGTCGTATCGCTGACCGACGAGTCCTGCTTGTAGGCGCGGCTGACCGTCATCGGCGAAACCCCGGCAAGTCGGGCGACATCGGCCATGGTTGGGGGTTTGCGGGCTTGCGTCATGGCCTGTTGGTATCGATACCCCACACCAAAATCCAGCCCCGCACGACCGGGGGGTCACCCAAGGGGGAAGTCATGGGCAGTCGTTACGTGATGATGAATGCGCCCGGTGAAGAAACGGGCAAGAACAGCGTCTGTCGCAGCCTTGCCGGCTGTGCGGGCGGGGCTGGCAAGCGCTGTGGCGACAGCGGCCAGATCGGGATAGCTGACCGCAAGGATAAGCGGGTATTCCGGCGCACCATCATCGCGGCTTTCGGCAAAGCAGACCCGAACCGCCAGCGCCCCCGGAAACATCTTCCATTTGGGCAAAAGCTCTGCAAGCACCGCCTCGCGAAAGGCAGCCTCCAGACCGTGGTGAATGGTGCCTTCGAACAGCGCATAGCGGGTGATCATGCAAGCAATTCCTTTCGGGGTCCCTTGAAGTATTCCATCAGCACCGCCTGATCCTCGCCGCCGTACCCTGCTGCGGTCAACATCCGGTGCACTTCGGCACAGACCGCCGTCATCGGCATGGAAGTGTTGGACAGGCGGGCAAGATCCTGAGCGCCGTTCAGGTCTTTCACCATGTTGTCGATCCGTCCGGTGCGGCGGTAATCACGCGCGGCAAAGCGTGGCATGTATTCCTGCAAAATCGCACTGTCGGCACGACCTCCGTTCAGGGCCTGCGGGATCTTGCTGACATCGACCCCGGCGGCCTCGGCAAGCGCCGTTGCTTCGGCCACCGCAAGAAAATTCAGGCCGCAAAGCACCTGATTGATCAGCTTTGTCGTCTGCCCCGCACCGACCGCGCCCATCCGTGTCTGGTTGCTGGCAACATGCGCCAGCACCATTTGTGCTTTGGCGACGTCGGCTTCGTCCCCGCCCTGCATCAGGGTCAACTGACCTGTCGCAGCCTTGGGGATACCGCCGGACAGCGGGCTGTCCACCCAGCGCAGGCCCAGCAAATCGGCATCCGCTGCAAGCACTTTGGTAGACGCAGGATCGATTGACGACATGTCGATGATCAGCGTTCCGGGTGCTGCGCCTTTCGCCACACCTTGCGAGCCAAAGACGGCAATGCGCACGATAGGCGCTGCGTTGAGCGACAAGATCACCGCCTCTGCCCCTTGCGCGGCTTCGGCTGCCGACGTGGCGGCCGTGGCCCCCAATCCGACCAGTCCAGCCACCTTTTCGGCATCGGGGTCGAACACAATCAGCGGCGTACCTGTGGTCACGAGGCGCGCGCCGATAGCCCCGCCCATTGCGCCAGCGCCGATCAGGGCAACGGATGGGGTCATATCGTGCCTCCTACAACAGTCTTGGCAATCGTTTCGATCAAATCGGCCAGCGGCTGTTCAATCGAAACGGTCAGCGCCTCGTCAGGCCCCGGAGGTTCAAGCGTTGCTAGCTGGCTGTCCAACAAACCGGGGGGCATGTAGTGCCCGATCCGCGCCGCCATGCGCGATGCAATCACCGCGCGACGTCCCGCAAGGTGCACAAACTGTACAGGCCCGCCTGCCCCGGCCCGGATGCGGTCGCGGTAGGCGCGTCGCAGCGCCGAGCAGCCGATGATCAGCGGCGTATCGCAAGCCAGTGCCTGCGCCACCCGGTCCAGCCATGGCCAGCGGTCTGCATCGGTCAACGGGATGCCAGCGGCCATCTTCGCGACACTGTCGGGCGAATGCAGGTCGTCCCCGTCAAGATAGTGAATGCCCAGACGGTCTGACAGTGCCGCCCCGACACTGGATTTTCCGGATCCCGACACCCCCATGATCACGATCCGCATTGTCATAGAGATGCCGTGATACCACCATCGACATATAGAATGTGGCCGTTGACGAAACTTGCCGCATCTGACGCAAGGAAAATGCAAGCCCCTTGCAATTCCTCGACTTTTCCCCAGCGGCCAGCGGGCGTCCGCTTTTCCAGCCATGCCGTGAAAGCTGGATCGCCAACCAGTGCAGCATTCAGCGGTGTATCGAAATAGCCCGGTGCGATGGCGTTGCAGTTCAGCCCGTGCTTGGCCCAATCTGTGGCCATGCCTTTGGTCAGGTTTCCCACCGCACCTTTGGTCGCCGTATAGGGCGCGATGCCCGGGCGAGCGAGTGCAGTCTGGACAGACGCGATGTTGATGATCCGCCCTGCGCCGCGCGCGATCATGTGCCGCGCAACCGCCTGGCCGACATGGAACACCGAAGCGATGTTGGTTTGCAGCAACCGCTCGAATGCGTCGGGCGGAAAGTCTTCGAGCGGGGCACGGTGCTGCATTCCTGCGTTGTTCACCAGAATGTCGATCTGCCCGCCGGTTTCTTCGAATTGATCAACCGCCGTTCTGACCGCCGCGTGGTCTGTGGCGTCAAAGGGCAGCATCTGTGCTCCGGCAATCCGGGCGGCCGCGGTCGCCAGTTTGCCCGCGTCACGCCCGTTCAACACGACCTTCGCCCCGGCGGCGGCCAATCCCTGCGCCAGGGCAAAGCCGATGCCTTGCGATGATCCCGTGATCAGCGCGCGGCGCCCGGTCAAGTCGAACAACTTTGGTCCCATGTGACGCTTCCCTTCAGATCGCACTCGACAGGCCAGCCTTCGATGTTTATGTTATCGATAACAAAACCTGTCAAGCGCCAATGATCGGAGAGAGAATGACAAAGCCCCACATCCTGCAAACCGGAAACCTTCCGGATTGGGATCAGGTTCCCCTCGACGCGGCGTTCCAGGTGCGTCGGTATTTCGAAGCTGCCGACAAGACTGCGTTTCTGGCGCAGTTTGGCCCGCAGGTTCGCGGGATCGCCACGCGCGGCGACCTTGGGGCCAGTGCCGCGATGATTGCGGCCTGCCCCCATCTGGAGGTGATCTGCGTGTACGGCGTTGGCTACGATGCTGTAGACCTCGATGCTTGTCGCGCGCGGGGCATCCGCGTGACCAACACGCCCGATGTCCTGACAAACGACGTGGCCGATCTGGGGGTCGCGATGATGTTGGTGCAATCGCGCGGCATGATCGGTGCGGATGCCTGGGCGCGCGACGGGTCTTGGGCTGCCAAGGGGATGTACCCGTTGCAGCACAAGGTCTGGGGACAACGCGCGGGCGTGCTCGGCCTTGGCCGGATTGGCTACGAGGTGGCAAGGCGGCTTGCAGCATTCGACATGCAGATCGCGTATTCAGCCCGAAGCCCGAAAGAAATCAGCGAGGATTGGAAGTTTGTCGCAGACCCGGTTGCCTTGGCAGCACAGTCTGATTTTCTGTTCGTGACGCTCGCCGCATCGCCGGCAACCCGGCACATCGTCGGCGCAGAGGTCATAGCAGCATTGGGACCCAGGGGCATGCTGATCAACATCAGCCGCGCGTCGAACATCGACGAAGAGGCTTTGCTGTCGGCGCTGGAAAATGGCGCGCTCGGGTCTGCGGCGCTTGATGTGTTCGAAGGCGAGCCACGGCTGAATCCGCGGTTTCTGGCGTTGCCGAACGTCCTTTTGCAGCCGCACCATGCCAGCGGCACCTTCGAGACGCGGCAGGCAATGGGCAAGTTGTTGCGAGACAATCTGTCGGCGCATTTCGCAGGTGCGCCCTTGTTGACGGCCGTGTTGTGATGCGGGCGATTGTCATTCACGCAGCGCAGGATTTGCGGATCGAAGAGCATCCAGCAGATGCACCAGGACCGGGGCAATTGCGGCTGCGACTGGCCACCGGCGGGGTTTGCGGGTCGGATCTGCACTACTACAACCACGGAGGCTTCGGGACAGTGCGCCTGCGCGAGCCGATGATTCTGGGGCATGAGGTTTCGGCGTTTGTCGCAGAAATCGGCCCGGGTGTTTCGGGGTTTGCACTGGGTCAGCTGGTGGCGGTATCACCCAGCAGGCCATGCAGCCAGTGCCGCTATTGCCTTGAAGGTCTGCCGAACCAATGCCTGAACATGCGATTTTACGGCAGTGCGATGCCGTTCCCGCATATTCAGGGCGCATTCCGCGAAAGCCTGGTGGCTGACGCCAGCCAATGCGTCGATGCGACCGGGCTGACCCCTGGCGAAGCCGCGATGGCAGAACCGCTGGCCGTGACGTTGCACGCGACGGTGCGGGCGGGGGGGATGCTGGGCAAGCGCGTCCTTGTCACTGGCTGCGGGCCGATCGGGGCGCTGGCGATCCTCGCTGCGCGGCGGGCAGGTGCGGCAGAGATCGTGGCGACCGACCTTTCGGATTTTACACTGGCGCTGGCAAGACGCGTGGGGGCCGACCGTGTCATCAACACCGGCAAAGAGCCGGATTTGTTGGCAAGTTATGCTGCGGACAAAGGCTATTTCGACGTCCTTTATGAATGCACTGGGGTTGCCGCGGCACTGGCGGGCGGCATCGCGGCACTGCGGCCAAGAGCGGTCGTGTTGCAGCTGGGTCTTGGCGGTGACATGTCTGTGCCGATGATGGCGATCACCGCCAAAGAGTTGGACCTGCGCGGATCGTTCCGGTTTCACGGCGAATTCGGCATCGGCGTGGGCCTGATGCAAAAAGGGCTTGTCGATGTAAAGCCGCTGATCACCCACACTGTTCCGCTTGCGCAGGCAGAAACAGCATTTCGCCTGGCATCAGACAGATCGAAGGCAATGAAGGCTCAGATCGTGTTTTCCGATTGAACTACAGCAGTCAGCCCGCTGTGGCCCCGATGGCGGCAAGCGCCGCGAGGGCCACCACGACATCCTGATCGCCGCTGCCCGACCCCACGCCGATCCCCCCCAGCAGCGCCCCGCCCCGCCAGATCGGCAAGCCACCGCGCAATCCCGTGACAGCCCCGTCGGTTGCTGCGGCAATGGCGAGGCGGACCTCTTGGGGTATCGCGTCAGACGGTTTGCCGGTCGAGGCTGCCGTCTGCGCCTTGGCCCGCGCAGAGCGCATCGACAGCACTCTTGAACCCGCCATGCGAAGAACCGCACTGTCCACTGCCGATGCATCCACGATCACGATGCACTGCGGTTGCCCCATTGCTGTGGCCGTTTCCGCCGCTGCCCGCAGCATCGCCAGCAGGGCAAAGTCACTAAGCCGTTCGGTGGGATGGGTGATCTGCATGAGATTGGCCTTTCGATTTGACGGCTAAGTTTGGTATCGATACCAATTAGGCCAGCAAAAGAGGCGTGTCATGTCTTTCTTCGAAGTTCACGATCCCGCATTTGGTGCCTTCGTGATGGGCAATGCGCCGGTGAAACGACTGGCGACCGGGTTCGACTGGGTCGAGGGGCCGCTATGGTTTGGCGATGCCGGATGCCTGCTGTTTTCCGATATTCCCAACAACCGCATCCTGCGCTGGACCGAAGACGGGGTCACGACGTTCCGCAGCCCGTCGAACTATGCCAACGGCCATACGCGCGACCGCATGGGGCGTCTGATCAGCTGCGAGCATGGCTTGCGGCGGGTGACACGCACCGAATGGGATGGGGCGATAACCGTGATCGCTGACAGCTATGATGGCAAACCCCTGAACAGCCCCAACGACGTGATCGTAGCCCAGGACGGTGCCATCTGGTTTACCGACCCGCACTACGGGATCATGACCGATTACGAGGGCTTTCGCGCGGACCAGGAACTGCCTTGCGCCGTCTACCGGGTTGATCCGTCGGGCCAGATCGAGGCGGTGATCACTGACATGGCATGTCCGAACGGCCTTGCGTTCAGTCCCGATGAAGGCCGGCTTTATGTCGCGGACACCGGGCGGATGTTTCGTGATGACCCCCAGCACATCCGCGTCTTTGACATGGTTGCCGGGCGTCCGACCCATGGCCGGCTGTTTCACAAGGTCGCGGCAGGCTGCGCTGATGGGATCAGGATCGACAGCGACGGCAACCTGTGGTCCTCGGCCGCCGACGGCGTGCATTGCGTCGCGCCCGACGGGCATCTGATGGGCAAGATACTGCTGCCCGAAGTAGTGTCGAACCTGTGCTTTGGCGGACGCGCAAAGCACAGGTTGTTCATCACGGCAACCACCAGCCTTTATTCAGTGATCCTGAACCGCAGCGGCAGCCAGCGTCCTTAGGCCTTCTCGCCCGGGACGAGCCTGGTCGGCACCACCACCAAATCCGATCCCGGCTGGCCCTTCAACCGCGCCACCAGCGCCTCGGCTGCCAGCTTGCCGATGGTGGTTGTGGGAACGATCGTCGGGCTCTGGCGCTTGGGCAGCACGCTTGCCGTCTCCATACCACCCCAGCCGACAATCCCCAGATCTTCGGGCACCCTGATGCCGCGCGCCTGGGCATAGGCAAGACGGTTGAGCGCGCGGTCAACCCCATCCGGCACATCCCCGAACAGACCCGACGACAGGCGCGGCACGCAGATACCGACAAACGCGGTCGCGGAATCTGACGTAAAGGCCACCGCAAGCTTGTTTGGCACATACCCAAGATGGTGCGCCATGGCAGGAACCCGTGCGCGGGCATCATCCGCATAGCCCGAACCACCCCGCAGGACACTGCAGACGGTCATCATTGATACTCTCGTCATCAGGGCGATATCTGCAAGGCTTGCAGTGGGCTTGCACTCGGTCACGACGGGGTCCGATCCGATATGTTATCGATAACTTTTCTGCTTGACAGAATCCGGACCGCAAGTCACCGTCAGGAAACGTTACCGGTAAACCTCGATCAAGAAGGGCCGGACCCGGGAGGGGTTAGTCGCATGCAACCGTCTTCTGACGGCCTTTTCTTTGATAGCGTCGCCAAGTCTTTTGGGGGTACGCAGGCGCTAAAGGGTGTCACGTTGCGCGTGGGACGAGGAGAGATTGTTGCCTTGCTGGGTGAAAATGGCGCCGGAAAGTCAACGCTGATCAAGGTCTTGGGCGGCATCCATCGCCCCGATCAGGGCGGCGTCAGCATTGACGGCGAAGCTTATGCCCACGAGGCGGGCAAATCCGGCGGCCAGAAGGTTGCCTTCATCCATCAGGATCTTGGGTTGATCGAATGGATGAGCGTTGCCGAAAATATCGCCCTCGCCCTTGGATATGTAAAGCGCGGACGCAGGATCGACTGGGTCGCCACCGAAAACCGGGCGGATGCGGCACTGGCACTGGTAGACGCCGATTTTTCGGCCACGGCCCGTGTTTCGGGCCTGTCACGCACGCAGAAATCCCTGGTGGCGATTGCGCGCGCGTTGGCGGCGGACTGCGATTTTCTGGTGCTGGACGAACCCACGGCCAGTCTACCTGCCGATGAGGTGGAACGACTTTTCGCGGCCTTGCGCCCACTGAAATCCAAAGGCGTCGGGATGATCTATGTCAGCCACCGTCTGGACGAGATTTTCAGGATCGCCGACCGGGTTGCGGTGCTGCGCGACGGACAGATGGTCGGACTGCGCCAGATTGACCACACCTCGCCCGAAGAACTGGTCAGCCTGATCGTTGGCCGCAAAGCGCGCGAAATTAACCGCCCGCCCGTTCAGGATGGCCCGGCCATCCTGCAGGTCGAAGGTCTTCGCACCCCCAATGTCGGCCCCGCGAGCTTTGAAATCAAGCGAGGCGAATTGTTGGGGCTGGCCGGATTACGCGGCGCGGGTCACGAAGATGTGGGGCGCGCGCTGTTCGGGGTGATCCCGCATGCCGGGCGGGTGAAGTTGAACGGCGCGGCCCCCGACTTGCGGACTGCGCAAACTGCAATGCGGTCAGGCATCGGGCTGGTGGCGCGCGACCGGGTCGGCGAAAGCGTGGCCCCCGGACTGTCGATCAGAGAGAATGCGTTCGTCAATCCGTCGGCAACCGGGCGCAAGATGCTGTCGCTGCTCAGGCCAGCGGTCGAGCATGGCATGGCCCACGCCATCGGTGGTCGCGTCGGTCTGTCGCCAAATGACCCGAACCTGGCGATCGAGGCATTGTCGGGCGGCAATCAGCAAAAGGTGGTGGTCGGGCGCTGGCTCGATTCGGGGCGCCGCCTGCTGATCACCGAAGACCCTACGGCGGGTGTCGATGTCGGTGCCAAGGCCGAGATCTATCATCTGTTGTATCAGGCGATGGCCAGCGGCATGGGCGTGCTGGTTGTGTCCACGGATTTCGAGGAAATCGCCAATATCTGTCACCGCGCCATCGTGTTCAGCCGGGGCTTGCCCGTGGCCGAGTTAACGGGCGTCGAACTTTCCACTGAATCGCTTATCCAGGCCGCGTCGGCCGGAGAAGCCGCCTGAGGGGCCGCCATGCCGGGAATTGACTCGAACGCCGTCGAACCGACCAAAGACGAATTGCGCGGCCTGACGGCTGTGCAAAAAGCGATCCGGCTGGCCCCGACTTATGGGCTGGTCATCCTGATGTTCGGGCTGGTCATCCTGTTTTCGCTTCTTTTGCCCAACACGTTTCCAACGATGTTGAACGTGCGTGCGATCCTGTCGGACAAGGCGATCATCGCGCTGTTGTCGCTTGCGGCGATGATCCCGATGGTGGCGGGGCGGATCGATCTGACTGTGGGGTATGGCATCGTGCTTTGGCATATTCTGGCGATCAGTTTGCAGACGATGTACGGCTTTCCCTGGCCTGTCGCGGTGCTGGTCGTGCTGGTGCTGGGAGTGGCGACGGGGGCGTTGAACGGACTGCTGGTCGAGGTTGCGCGGATCGACAGCTTCATCGCGACGCTGGGCACGGGGACAATCCTTTATGCGCTGGCGTTGTGGCACACCGGCGGGCGGCAGATGGTGGGGCAATTGCCCGATGCGTTTTACGCGCTGAACGGGACCTTCATCTTTGGCCTGCCGATCACCGCCTATTATCTTGTGGTCATCACTTTCGCCCTGTGGATCGTGCTGGAATACACTCCGATCGGTCGCTACCTTTATGCCATCGGCGCTAACCAACGCGCGGCAGAGCTGAACGGCATCCCGACCCGCAAATTCGTGATCGGGGCGTTTGTCACCTCGGGGTTGATGACGGCGTTGGCGGGGGTTTTGCTGGCGTCGAAACTGCGCATCGGGCAGGCGAGTGTCGGGTTGGAATTCCTGCTGCCCGCGCTGGTTGGTGCGTTTCTGGGATCGACCACCATCAAGCCGGGCCGCGTCAACGTCTGGGGCACGATTGTCGGCGTGATGATCCTGGCGGTCGGGATTTCCGGCATTCAGCAATTCGGCGGCAGTTTCTGGGTGGAGCCGTTGTTCAACGGCACCACCCTGCTGATCGCCATCGGCATCGCGGGCTATGCGCAACGCAAGAAAGGCGCAAAGTCCAAGTGATAAGGCATCAACGGGAGGAGACCCAACATGCTGAGAAGAACGTTTACGGTATCACTGCTGGCCATGGTTGCGGCCATGCCGGTATTCGCCGACGCAATTTCGGACGCGATGGCTGATGTTGAGAAATACGCGGGGCAAAAGACGGTCTGGGATGGGCCGACCTCTGGACCCGTCGCGGCAGAAGGCAAAAGCATCGTGGTGCTGGCCGCAGACATGAAAAACGGCGGCGTCCTGGGTGTGACCAACGGCGTGACCGAGGCGGCAGGCGTGATCGGCTGGCAGCTGAACGTGCTGGACGGCGCGGGGTCGGTGCAAAGCCGGGCTGCAGCGTTCGGGCAGGCGCTGGCGCTAAAGCCTGATGGCATCATCATCAACGGCTTTGACGCGGTGGAACAGCAAGCGGCCCTTGATCAGGCCAAGGCTGCCGGCATTCCGATGGTGTCCTGGCATGCGGGGCCGGTGATCGGGCCGGATCCTGCGACGGGGCTTTTTGCCAACGTGTCGACCGATGCGATGGAAGTGTCGGCGGCGGCGGGCAAATGGGCCTTTGCCGATGCAGGTGGCAAGCCGGGCGTGGTCATCTTTACCGACAGCACCTATGCCATCGCCATCGCCAAGGCTGACCGGATCAAGGAGACGATCGAAGCATTGGGCGGCACGGTTCTGGAATATGTCGATACCCCGATTGCCGATACATCAACCCGGATGCCATCGCTGACCACGGCCCTGCTGCAAAAATACGGTGCAAGCTGGACCCATGCACTGGCGATCAACGACATCTATTTCGACTTCATGGGGCCAAGTCTTGCTGCGGCCGGCATCGCCGGTGATGGCGCACCCAAGGCGGTTGCTGCGGGTGACGGATCGGAGTCTGCCTATCAGCGCATCCGCTCGTCGCAGTATCAGGCCGTCACTGTGGCAGAACCCCTGAACCTGCAAGGTTGGCAGTTGGTGGATGAATTGAACCGCGCCATGAGCGGCGTTGAATGGTCGGGGTACACATCGCCCCTGCATGTCGTAACCAAAGCCAACATCGACTTTGACGGCGGCGAGAAGAACATCTTTGATCCAGGCAACGGTTATCGCGCGGAATACACCAAAATCTGGGGCAAGTGATCGCATCAGGGTCGGGGCGGCATGCCGCCCCGGCTTCTCTTTTCCGGCGCGCCCGCGTTCAGTCTGCCTTGGTCGTTTCTGCCAGAGATTTTGCGCCTTCCAGGATCATAAGCACCGCAAGGGCCGCAGCCTCGCCGGCACGTTTGCCGTCGTAGCCGCAATTGTCGCGCATGAAGAGCCAAGATGGCACCGAACACACCGACACGATGCCCGAGGCAATGCTGTGACGGTCGCGTTCAGGCAGATCGGGGTGCAGTTTGGTCACAAAACCAAGCATGTGTTCGTGCCGGGCGCGGTTTGCAACTTTGCGCAAATCGCGGCCTTCGGCAGAGGACAGGACGGCGCGGATAACGCCCTCATCGGCGTCAAGACTTTTGAACAGGCGTTTGATGTTGCTCATCAGGTCATCGACGGTGGCAGGATCAATGACCGTAGCCCCGCCTGATTTTTCCAACTGCCACTTCCAGAACGCTTTCAGCAGATCATCCCGCGTCGGGAAATGCCGATAGATCGTGCGCTCTGTCACTTCCGCAGTTCTTGCAACCTCGGCTGTGGTTACGGACTGCAAATCCGCCCCACGCAGGATCAAGGCGACAGCGGAAAGGATCAGAACACGGGTCTGTTCTTTCTGCCGCGCGCGCAGTGGGCTGTTATAACCGCTCGATGCGGGGTCCTTTTTCATGTCAGACAGAATGACACCATCCGCAAAAGACTACAATCCTGTGATCGCCTGGCCTTGGCGGGCAATCGATTGCCATGACTTGGGGTAACCCGGCTGAAATGCCCCAACTGGAAACTGCGACCGGGACAGAGCGGCGGTGATCACACGCAGGAAATGCAGGCTGCAGGGCAGCCCGTCCACGGCAACGCGCCGCCGCACAGCCATTTGCGGCATCCGTGTCACACCCGGGTTGGCATCGCCGGACCGCACAAATGCGCCCACAGGATCAGGGCCGATGTCGCGCCCTGCCCCCCTGCGCCGCGACCGATAACTGCTGGCCAAACGCGGCCAAAGCGGCAGGCGGCATCGTAAAACCCGTGCGCAAGGCCAATCCTGCAAGGTCGTCACAGAAGGGCTTTCGGCCCTAACGTGAGGGTCGGCGGACCCGTCTTTGCGACCTTGTCAACTGCTGACGGCTGCTCTTATTCGACGCGAACTGCGAAAGACCCAGCTTTTCACTGTTCCAAGTGGAACATTCAGCCGAACCGCCACGTCATCACGGCTCAGGCCGTCGACATGAACCATACACCACGCTGCACGGTGCGTGGGGGGCAGCTTTTCAAGGCACCTGGTCAGGTTCGCCACCACCAGACCCGAAAGGGCAGGCTCGGCAGCCAGCTGAATGCAATCGTCATGATCAACCGTCGAAAACCGCTTGGCGCGGAGCCGGTCCAGCGCAATGTTTCGGGCAATCCGCGCAAGCCACGGAATGGGCATGCCCTTGTCCGGGTCATATGACCCGGCCTTGGACCATATCCGCAGATAGGCGTCCTGAACGATATCCTCTGCGGCGTCTCTTTGCTTGGTCATCAGCAGGGCCAACCCAAACAGGCGACGATGCGTCAGGTCATAGAGCGCGCGAAATGCCCTGTGATCGCCCTTGGCGACCTGCGCGATCAGGGCCACCAATTCGGCCGTCGGCGCATCCCACATCCGGTCTTTCGCTGGTCCCTGGGTGTCACGCATAGATGCTCCGGTCAGCTGGTTGTGGATGTCTGAAAGACCATCAAAATTCAAGTCTACGAATCAAACTTCATGACATACATACTGACATCAACTTCATTGCCCCGTCAATCGGCGTTCGATACGAAGCCAGAGGCTCTCTGGCAAAGCATCCGTGTCCTCGGCGGCAAAAAAAACAGCAAGCTCTCGCACCAGCGCTGCGAACTCCGCGTCTGTGCACAGCAACCCCTCGGCTTCGGCCATCTCGGAATCATCAAGCGTCAACGTGACGAAACCCGCCGCCAAGGCTCGTTTATGCGGATCGAGATCTGCCATCTGCCGCCCTCCTGCATGTGCGATATGGTTACTACGTCAAGACTTCCGTTGGGGTCGAGATTTGATCCGGTCGTGGCGTCAAAAAATCGACGTGACCGACCGAAACCCGTTTTCGTTCGGGAAGTACGGGCACCAGAGATGGTGAAGCCTTCGATCACCTGCAACGGCCCCGCATGCTTTTCGACATGCGCGCGGCACCTACCAACCGTCGATCTGGTCCAACGGGATTCAGAACCGGCGCAGTCAACCAAGCCTTGGGCCGCGCAACAGAACAAAGTGAAGCCCCCTAGTTGGGGCTATGGCACCAACCCGACCATCATGAGCAGGATATCGGGAAAAAAATCGGAAGGATGGTGCGGATGAAAGGACTCGAACCTTCACGGGAGTTACCCCACAGCGACCTCAACGCTGCGCGTCTACCAATTCCGCCACATCCGCACGTGATCTTCAGGTAGGCAGGGGCTGTCTAGCCGCAGTCCTGTGCGAAGAAAAGGGGGATTGTCAGGCTTGCGCAGAAACAATCCCCCATCAGCAGGTTTCTCAGGGGTTGGCGGCCGTTGCCGGCTCTGGCGGGGTCAGCGAGAATACGGGCAGAACCGGCGATGCCGCCCCGGGTTCGGGTTTGCCCGCCACGGCATAGGCAGCCTTGCGGATCAGGGCGGCGCGGTCTGGCAGACCCGGAGCAAAAACGGCGGCACCTGCCGCATCGGCCTCAAGCCCTGCATCGTACCATGCCAAAGCCAGATCGGTACGCTGGCTGGTGCCGAACCCCTGCGACAGATGGTGACCCACCAGCTCTGCATAGCCATCTTCGCCCAGCGCCGTCAGCAAAAGCGCAGAACCGATCGCAACATCCAGCTTGTCGGTGGTATACCCGACCCCAAGGCAAATCTTCGCAGTCGCTGCAAGCTGCGCCGGAGCCATGCCGCTGGTCAGCACAAAATTCGACGCCGTCTGCAAGACTTCGTCCCGCGTCTGCAATGACAGCGCCGCAACTTGCGGTGCCAGCACCGGCCCGAACGCCTGACACTGATCGGCGATCTGTGCCGCCGTCGCCCCAGCGACCTTGCTTGCCAAATCCTCGCCTTGCGCCATCGCATAGGTCCGCGCCAGGCAGAACTGCTCTCCAAGCGCAAAAGCAGGGTCCTGCATGGCTGCAACAGTGGTGTAGCCGCCATTGGTGTTGGTCAGCAGGCTGACCTTGTTGCATTGCGAGGCGAGTGAAATCTGCACCTGCGCAGTTTCCATGAAGGTAGGCAGTTGCGTCGCGGCCGCGACAACAGGCGGTTCCGGCAACGGGGCGACCGGCACGAGGACCGGCGGCTGTGATACTGCAACCTGGGCCGTCGGCACCGGTTGCGCCGGTCCACCGGTTTCAGGCACGCCAGCCTGCGGCACTTGCGGTGCTACTGCCAGTACCGTGTCGTCCGCTTTCTTTGTGCAGGTGCCGCGCTGGCAATCGAACATCGCAGGCACTGCATTGAACGCCTGAAAATCATTGCGCAGATAGCCCTCCGGAGTAGATGCGAACACCCTGACGGCGCAGGACTGGGCATTGCACCAGAACGCGCTGCCGGTCACCGACGTATCCAATAGATAGTCGGTGCGCCCGTCCCCGTTCATGTCGGCAAGCTGGATGAATCCCGATCTTTGCACCAGTTGCTCGGCAGTAGGGTCGGAATTGCGGGCGATTTCATTCACCGCTTCGGCAACTTGCGGCGGCAAACCACCATAGTTGCCCGCCGTTAGATAGCGACCGTTGCCACTGCCGGTTCCCAGCCGTTCGTCACGAAACACGATCAGAAGCCCGCGCACACCAAGCGGGTTGTTTGCGATCATCGTGGCAATCGTGGCACCGCCCGATTGCGCGCGGTAATAGCCCGTGACCAGCAGGTCGCGCTCGAATTCGGTCAACTGACCCGATGCAGGGTAGCCCATCACGATCTGATATTCGGCAATAGCCGCGCGCGATCTTGGCCCGATCGATCCATCCGGCGTACCGACCGGGAAGTCGAAGTAGTTCAAGGCAACCTGCACTTCGCGATTGGCCGCGCGCTGTGCGGAACTTACCGAAGAGGAGCTGCTGCTTCTTGTGGTATTCGACGATTTCGAGCGGCTCTTGTTTGCCTCGTTGACAATCACGCCACCGATGATACCGCCCACGATCCCGCCTACCAGACCATTGTCAGCCCGCGCAGGTGCCGAAAGACTGATGGTCAATACCGTCATGATGCATGCTGTTGCAAATTTACTGCTTTTCACTGAACTTCCCTCCGACTCGAATCACCTTGCAAAAGCTTAGCACACTCGGTTTCTTTCCAAAGACGGATTGACTGGCGCTGTGCGCCGCGCGAAAGGCTCTGATGTCTGCCGTTGACTGGACCCACCTGCCCGGTCTTGCGCCCTACGCCGAAACGCTGGCCGCGATGGAAGCACGCGCGGCTTTGATTTCGGCAGGAACCGCACCCGAGGCGATCTGGTTGCTGGAACATCCGCCGCTTTATACGGCTGGAACCTCTGCCAAACCCGCCGACCTGACCGACCCGGACCGCTTTCCCGTTCACGTGGCCGGACGCGGCGGCCAGTATACGTATCACGGTCCAGGACAGAGAGTTGTGTATGTCATGCTTGACCTGAACACCCGCGGCCGCGACGTGCGCCAGTTTGTCTGTGCGCTGGAAAACTGGGTTATCGCAACACTTGACGAATTCAACGTAAAGGGCGAGTGTCGTGCCGGTCGCGTATGCGTGTGGGTGACGCGGAGCGACCGGCCGCCCAACCCGGAACGCATTTTGCACGAGGCAAAGATCGCGGCGATCGGCGTCAAACTTCGTCGCTGGGTGTCGTTTCACGGATTGTCCATCAATGTCGAACCGGACCTGCGCCATTTTTCTGGCATTGTCCCTTGCGGGATCGCCGACCACGGCGTGACAAGTCTTGTCGATCTGGGTCTGCCGGTGACGATGACCGATGTTGATGCGGCGCTGCTGGCCACGTTTTCGCGGGCTTTTCCGGGCTAGAGCCGTCATGCAGCGCGCGGTTATTTCTGGGCGCAGACCTGCCCTGTTTCCTCTGGCCGCAAATCGACCTTCAACACCCCGCAGCGGACGCCGCCGGGTGTGGACTGATGATGACAGCAGGCGCGGCACCGGCATCCTTGCTCTGGCCGCAGCACGTCACCCGGACTTTGGTGAAATGCCACTCCGCGATGAAAACGGCGACGGAAACTCGGCCAGTGATTGCGGCGGATCGCACAGCCGCTGGGTTTTGCTGACCCCGAACGAGTCTTGAGGCTCTGCGGCACTGTTTGAGGCGGCCTACGTCACCATCACGATGGCTGTGGCCGATGCAAAGGATGCGCGTCTTGACGGCGGTGCGGCGGCCTTGCGGGTCAATGCGGACGTGAATGCGCCGCTGTTATGCGTGGCAAATATCGTAGACGTCGCATCCGGCGACCTGAAAATGCCTGGTCAGATCGACTGATCTGCGCCTATTGGACCTGCGGCGATCCCGCCGCCCGGCCATCCGGACTGTTCCCGGCTGTGGCAAACTGACCCGGAACTTTCCGAGAAATACCGGCGTTTTATTGATCTGCGTCAAAGTGAGAGATTGCCCACCGCGACCCGGCAATCTAGAAGTACGGGTAACCAAGGCGTCGGATTCTTGTTCCAGCGCACCCAATGCAAACAACGCAGGAGGCACCCATGGCCGACGCAGCCATTTACGGCCACGACCATGAGACGAAAGGGTTCTTCACCCGCTGGTTCATGTCGACCAACCACAAGGACATCGGCATCCTCTATCTGTTCACCGGCGGGCTCGTTGGTCTGATCTCGGTGATCTTCACCGTGTACATGCGGATGGAGTTGATGAACCCCGGCGTGCAGTACATGTGCGAAGAGGGAATGCGCCTGATCGCCGACGCCTCGCGGGAGTGCAACTCCAACGGACACATGTGGAACGTCACGATCACCGCGCACGGCATCCTGATGATGTTCTTTGTCGTGATCCCGGCGCTGTTCGGCGGCTTTGGCAACTACTTCATGCCGCTGCAGATCGGTGCACCGGACATGGCGTTTCCGCGTCTGAACAACCTCAGCTACTGGATGTTCGTGGCCGGTACATCGCTGGCCGTGATGTCGGTTTTTGCGCCGGGCGAAGGTGGTCAGCCGGGCTTTGGCGGCGGCTGGGTGCTTTATCCGCCGCTGTCGATCCAGGATCCTGACAGCTATGCGATCGACCTTGCGATCTTTGCCGTCCACCTGTCGGGTGCGTCCTCGATCCTGGGGGCGATCAACATGATTACCACCTTCCTGAACATGCGCGCGCCGGGCATGACCCTGCACAAGGTGCCGCTGTTCGCCTGGTCGATCTTTGTGACCGCGTGGCTGATCCTTCTGTCGCTGCCGGTGCTGGCCGGTGCGATCACCATGCTGCTGACCGACCACCAGTTCGGCACTACCTTCTTCAAGCCCGAAGGCGGCGGCGACCCGGTGCTGTTCCAGCACATCCTGTGGTTCTTCGGCCACCCAGAGGTTTACATCATCATCCTGCCCGCCTTCGGGATCATTTCGCAGGTCATCGCGACCTTCTCGAAAAAGCCGATCTTCGGCTATCTGCCGATGGTCTATGCGATGGTCGCAATCGGCGTCCTCGGGTTTGTCGTCTGGGCGCACCACATGTACACCTCGGGTCTGTCACTGACCCAGCAAAGCTACTTCATGCTGGCGACGATGGTCATCGCGGTGCCGACCGGCATCAAGATCTTTTCCTGGACCGCCACGATGTGGGGCGGCAGCATCGAGTTCAAGACCCCGATGCTCTGGGCCTTCGGCTTTCTGTTCCTGTTCACCGTCGGCGGCGTGACCGGCATTGTCCTCAGCCAGGCTCCCATCGACCGCGCTTATCACGACACCTACTATGTCGTCGCGCACTTCCACTATGTGATGTCGCTTGGTGCGGTGTTCGGGATTTTTGCCGGGGTCTATTTCTGGCTTGGCAAGATGTCAGGGCGGCAGTACCCCGAATGGGCAGGCAAGCTGCACTTCTGGGCGATGTTCATCGGGTCCAACCTGACATTCTTCCCACAGCACTTCCTCGGCCGCCAAGGCATGCCGCGCCGCTACATCGACTACCCCGAGGCCTTCGCCTACTGGAACTGGTTCTCGTCGCTTGGCGCGTTCCTGTCCTTCGCAAGCTTCGTGTTCTTCCTTGGCGTGGTGTTCTGGACCCTGATGTACGGGCGCAAGATCACCGAGAACAACCCGTGGAACGAATACGCCGACACGCTGGAGTGGACCCTGCCCTGCCCGCCGCCCGAACACACGTTCGAGCAGTTGCCCAAACGCGAAGACTGGGACAAGGGCCACGCGCACTGACCCAAAGGCCCCGGAGAAATCCGGGGCCTTTTTCGCAAGTCGGTATTCCTTCCGGCTTCGCCAGCAACAGCGGAGTGAACCCCGCCCAACGCCGGACGCCAGATGCGCCCGCCTGTTCCCCTGACCCTTCGGCGCGCCGGGCCCCACGATGCTGAAACCGTGCACCAGATGGTCCGAGCCGCCTATGCCAAATGAGCGCCGGTGCTGGGGCGCGAACCCGTCCCGATGCACGCCGACTACGACCGGGGCGTGGCCGATCACGACATCGACCTGCTGTACGAAGATACCGCCATGGTCGGACTGATCGAGTGCATCCCCCAGCCCGGTCAGTTGTTCGTCGAAAACATCGCCGTCGCGCCCGATCATCAGGGCCCAATCATCAGGGACGGGGTCTGGGCCGCTGGTTGCCCGGCCATGCCGAGTTGCGGGCGAAGGCGGCAGACCTGCCGAAACTCGGCCTGCTGACCGCCGAGGCGATGGCCTCGAACGTAAGGCTGTACCAATCCGCCGGTTTCCGGATCGACGGCACCGCGCCTTTCATGGGCGGCACGACGGTCTACATGAGCAAATGGATCGCTTGCGGCGCGTCAGCCTTCCAACCCGCCCCGCCTGTATTTTTTCATCAAGTCACGGCGATCGTTTCCAGATCGGCACCGAAATTCGCGCGTATTCCCCAACGAATCGGACAATTTTGTGTTGACGGTTTGTCGTTATCCCGATCCCCATCTCTCAAGAGGTCTTATATGCTGCGCTCTCTCATTCTGTCCGGCGCCTTCGCTGTTTGCGGCGCAATCGCCACAAATGCCGCGACTGTCGTCGTGTTCGATGACAATTTCAATGCTGACTCGGCTGGCATCAGCGGGTTCTCCACTGTCACCGAACTCAAAAACTGGAACGTCACCCAGGGCAACGTAGATATCCTCGGTACCGGTTTCGCTTGCACCGGATGCATCGACCTCGATGGTTCATTCTCGCCGGCGCCGGCCGTGCTCGTCACCAAGGACACCTTCGAAATCCTGGCTGACATCCTTTATACTGTCACGCTGTTCTTCGCTGATGGAACCGAAGCTGAAGTCCTCGCGGCAGATTTCGGCGGAGAAACAGTTTTCGCGGCTTTGATCGGCCTTACCGAATCTGTCGTGTTAGAGGTCCTGAGCGACGCCGACTCCGAAAGCATCTTGTCCCTGACGCTGTTTGCGACGCCCAACAACTTCGGCCCCTACCTCGACCGCGTGCTGATCACCTACGAAGCCGAAGACATCGCCCCGGTCCCGCTGCCCGCCGGTGCGCCCCTGCTGCTCGCCGGTCTGGGCGCGTTCGGCCTCCTGTCGCGCCGCCGCCGGTCCTAACGCTTCTAACCTGTCAAACGGCTTGCAAGGCCCCGGAGCAATCCGGGGCCTTTCTCATAGGGGCAACCGCCCTGCCCCGCGAAAACGCCTCTGGCCCTGCCGCCGCTCTCCGCTATCTTTACGCTATGCCCTATGAATTTCTTCCCACCCCACCCGATGAGACTCACCTGCACCTGTGGCCCCACCGCTCGTTGCCCAAGCGCGGCTTCGTGTGGTTCATCGGCCTCACCACCGCTATGATTGCCGTGCCGCTGCTGAGCCTGCTCGGCAATCCGGCGCTGTGGTTCATGCTGCCGTTTCTCGCCGCCGCGGTGGCCGGTGTCTGGTTTGCTATCCAGCGCAGCTATAGGGATGGCGAGATCCTCGAAGACCTGACGCTGACCCGCAGCCAGATCACCCTGATCCGTCACGGCCCCCGGGGCCGCCGTCAGGATTGGCAGGCCAACCCGCACTGGTTGCGCATAACCCTGCACCCGACCGCAGGTCCGGTGCCGAACTATCTGACGTTGAAGGCCGAGGGGCGCGAGGTCGAACTCGGCGCGTTCCTGTCCGAGGACGAGCGCGTCGGGCTGCGGACCGAGCTTGACCGGCGGCTGGCGAACCTGCGTGTCGCTAGCTCAGACGCGCCTTGACCATCGGCCCCACCGCGCCGAAATCCATCTGCCCGGTGTATTTGCCCTTCAGCACCCCGATCACGCGGCCCATGTCGCGGATGCTGGTCGCCCCCACCTCGGCTATCGCCGCCAGAATAGCCGCCTCTACCTCGGCGCTATCCAGTTGGCGCGGCAGAAACTCTTCGATCACCACCACCTCGGCCAGTTCCTTTTCCGCGAGCTCCAACCGCCCACCCTCTTCGTAGGCCCGCGCAGACTCCTGACGCTGCTTTACCAGCTTGCCCAGGATCGCCAGAATTTCATCCTCGGTGACCAACCCCGCGGCCCCGTCCGAACGGTTGGCAATCTCGCGGTCCATGATCGCGACGTTTACCAGCCGCAATGTTGACAGCCGCGCAGCTGCCTTGGCCTTCATCGCCTCTTTCAGCGCCCCTTGCAGGCGGTCGCGAAGTGACATCAGATCCCATCCCCATGGTTTCAACTTGATCACCATACAGAGACGCATTGGGATAGACAACCAAGCTGATTTCCGGCAACCCATTGGAATACTGACAAAACTCATTTGCAACGCTTGCTTGACCCTGCCCTTGCAGCCCCGTAGGTTCGCGCAAGTTTGCCGCGAGGGAGTCGCCCGCCATGCCCATCCCCAAACCCACTGCCTGCCTCGTGTTGGCTGACGGATCGGTGTTTTATGGCAAAGGCTTTGGCGCAACGGGCGAAACCGTCGCCGAATTGGTGTTCAACACCGCGATGACCGGCTACCAGGAAATCATGACGGACCCCAGCTATGCCGGGCAAGTGGTGACGTTTACCTTTCCCCACATCGGCAATGTCGGCGCAACGGCCGAAGATGATGAAACCGCTACTCCTGTGGCCGCCGGCATGGTGGTCAAGTGGGACCCGACGGAACCTTCCAACTGGCGCGCCACCGTGGATTTGAACAGCTGGCTGTTGTCGAAGGGACGTATCGGCATCGGCGGGATCGACACCCGCCGTCTGACCCGCGCCATTCGCCAGCAAGGCGCACCGCATGTGGCGCTTGCCCATGATCCCGCTGGCGACTTCGACCTTGGCGCCTTGGTGGCAAAGGCACGAGGCTGGGCTGGATTGGTCGGCCTTGACCTTGCCAAGGGGGTGTCGTGTACCCAATCCTATCGCTGGGACGAGCAACGTTGGGCCTGGCCAGAAGGCTATGCGCGCCGCAGTGGCCCCGGCCTGCGCGTTGTGGCAATCGACTATGGTGCAAAGCGAAACATCTTGCGCTGCCTTGCCTCGGCGGGTTGCGAAGTGACGGTCCTGCCCGCGACCGCGACGGCTGCAGAGGTACTGGCCCTTAACCCCGAGGGCGTTTTCCTGTCGAACGGGCCGGGGGATCCGGCTGCGACGGGCAGTTATGCGGTGCCAATGATCCGGGATGTTCTGGCCGCTGATCTGCCGGTATTCGGCATCTGTCTGGGGCATCAGATGATGGCACTTGCCTTGGGGGCCACCACGGTCAAGATGAACCACGGTCATCACGGTGCAAACCATCCCGTCAAGGACATGGACACGGGCCGCGTCGAAATAACCTCCATGAACCATGGCTTTACCGTCGATAGCCAGACCCTGCCACCCGGTGTCATCGAAACGCATGTTTCGCTGTTTGACGGATCAAACTGCGGCATCCGGGTCGCGGGCAAGCCGGTGTTTTCGGTGCAGTACCATCCCGAAGCCTCGCCGGGGCCGCAAGACAGCTACTATCTCTTCGAACGTTTTGCCGCCGCCATGCAGGCCCGCCGCAGTGCCTGAAGAGCCCTTAGTGGCATTAATGATATGTTAACGCCGCATTAACCCATTTGCTGTGATCCTCTGCGTCAGAACCGCTTGGGGGTCTGCATGTCGGTATTGCCGCAACCTGTGATGGCCGAAGCTGCTGCCGAAGCGTCTTCGTTGCCCGGACCTGTGGCTGCGTCTGCCCGCATGCCGCTTGGCGTGCGCCTGCTGGCTGATGGTGTGGTGGCCCCGCATGCGATGCTACAGGCGCTGTCAGGACCCGGAACTCTCGCGGATGAGCTGTTGGGGCGCGGGCTGGTTGAACCCGGTACGCTGTACCGCGCCCTCGCGCTGTACCACGAAATCGGGATTGCAGATCTTGCCGCGATACCCCCCGATGCCCGATTGATCGACAGGCTTGGCGCGCACAAATGCCTGCGTCTTTGCCTGGTGCCCTGGCGCAGCAGCGGCGGCGTCACAGTCGTAGCCACTGCCAACCCCAAGACCTTCGACGATCACCATGCACTGCTGACGGATGCGTTCGGTCCCGTCGTGCCGGCGCTTGCCACACCCGAAGCGCTAGAGGCGGCAGTCTTGCGGGTACGGGGGCCGGCCCTTGCGTACGCTGCCGAAAGCGCGGTGCCAGTGGGCGAAAGCTGCCGCACATGGACAGCTGCGACGTCTGCCAATGTGGCGATGACCTGCATGACGATGGCCCTGCTGTTGGCGGTCTGGCCCGGCTTCGGAATGGTGGTCTTGCTTGGGATCACGGTGACGATATTCATTGCAACGTTTGCGCTGAAGGCCTTGGCACTTTGGCAGGCCTTGCGAGTGGCCGAATCCGAACCCGGACCCGACCCGGTTATTGCACGACTGCCCACCGTGTCGATTTTGGTGGCCCTGTACCGCGAGGCCGACATTGCGCCACGCCTGATCAGCAGGCTCGGGCGGCTTGACTACCCGCGCGCGCTGTTGGATGTGGTGCTGGTGGTTGAAGAGGGCGACACGGCGACCCGCAGGGCGCTTGGGGCCGCAAACCTGCCGGGGTGGATGCGCGTCGTTGCTGCCCCCGAGGGTCAGGTCAAGACCAAGCCACGCGCGCTGAACCACGCACTGGAGTTTTGTCGCGGGTCGATCGTCGGGGTTTATGACGCCGAAGACGCGCCAGAACCCGACCAGATCCGCCGTGTCGTCGCAAGGTTTCACCGGCGCGGCCCGCAGGTCGCATGCTTGCAAGGCATCCTTGATTACTACAACCCCGCCACCAACTGGCTGTCACGCTGTTTCACCATCGAATACGCGGGTTGGTTTCGTGTCATGCTTCCGGGCCTGCAACGGCTGGGCTTGCCGTTGCCGTTGGGGGGGACCACGCTGTTCTTTCGCCGCGATGTGCTGCAATCGCTGGGTGGGTGGGACGCGCACAATGTGACCGAGGACGCCGATCTTGGCATCCGGCTTGCGCGGCACGGCTATCGCACCGAAATGATCGAAACCACCACATATGAAGAGGCAAACTGCCGTGCGCTGCCTTGGATCAAGCAACGATCGCGCTGGATCAAGGGCTATATGATGACCTACATCAGTCACATGCGCGACCCGGTGTTGCTGTGGCGGCAACTCGGGCCCCGGCAATTTGTGGGCTTTCAGGTGCTGTTCCTGGGCAGCATCGCGCAAGTCGTGCTGGCACCGCTGACACTGTCACTGTGGGGGTTGGCGATTGGTTTGCCACACCCGGTCGCAGGCTTGCTGCCCTGGACAACAATCGTCGCCATCACGATCCTGTTTGTCCTCGGCGAATTCCTGTCGATCGCCATCGGGCTGGTCGGGCTTGGAAAATCGGGTCAGAAAATCTCGCGGTGGTGGGTGCCGACGCTGCACATCTATAACCCGATCGGCGCATTTGCATCCTACAAGGCCTTGTGGGAGTTGATGCACAAGCCATTCTATTGGGACAAGACCAGCCACGGCCATTTTGATACCACGCCAGAGCCGTAGACGGCTTAGCGTGACTTCAACTCGCCCGCATCCACCCGCAGCCGGGTCTCGAATGCGGCACTCAGATGGGCTTTCAAGGCAAGGCATGCTGCATCGCCGTCCTGCCCGGCGATTGCGGCAACGATACCGGCATGCTCGTCAAGCGCTGCCACATCTCGCCCTTCGGCGGCAAATGACGTGGTGGCCATCAGCGCCATCGACCGATGCACCAGATCCAGTTGCTGCACCAGAAACCGGTTGTGCGAAGCCAGATGTATCTGCCGGTGAAACCGTTTGTTGGCGCGGCTGAGGGCGCGCGGATCGCCGCCCAGCAACGCCCGGTCATCCGCCACCATCCGCCGCAACACCCGCACCTCTTCTTCCGTTGCATGCCGCGCAGCAAGCCGCGCCGCCAACCCTTCCAACTCACTGCGAACGGCGTAAAGATCGGACAGCTGGTTGTGATCCAGCGAGGCCACAATCAGGCTGCGCCCGTCTCGGGTCAGCATTCCCTGGGTTTCCAGCCGCTGCAACGCTTCGCGCACCGGCGTACGCGACACGCCCAACGCCTCTGCCAGTTCGGACTCGACCAACCGAGAGCCGGGTTTGTAGATCCCCGCCTCGATCGCGTCGAGCATCAATGAATAGGCGTCCTTTTGCACGGCAATCCTTTTGGTCTGCTCGCACAGTCTATTGGCTGGCTTTGCAACCCACAACCCGCACAACAAAGGCACTTTGTCGCCTCGTCTTGGCGTTTGGTTGGGATATGTTGCCCATAAGAGGTGACGAATGGCAAAAGTGGCGGCAGATATCCTGATTTCGGGTGGCGGCGTGGCAGGGCTGTCAGCGGCGGCGGCGTTCGGGTCTGCGGGGTTTTCGGTGATCTGCGTAGATCCGACCCCACCGGTGACCGATGCAGAGGCTGACGGGGCCGATCTGCGCACGACCGCCATTTTGCAACCCTCGATCCCCGTCCTGCAAGCCGCCGGTCTGTGGGAGCATCTGGCCCCGCATGCCGCGGCCCTGCAGATCATGCGGATCATCGACGCGGGCGGACCCGAGGAAATCCCCGAACCGCGGCTGGTCAAAAGTTTTGATGCGGCAGACATATCCGACGCCCCGTTTGGATACAACTTGCCGAACTGGCTGTTGCGCCGTGTAATGGTGGCGCGACTGGCCGAACTGCCGAACGTCGATTTCCGCCCCGGCGTGGCGACCACCGCCTTGCTGACCCGCGAGGCCGAAGCACTGGTCACCTTGTCGGGCGGCGCCAGGGTGATAGCGCGTCTGGCAATTGCCGCAGATGGCCGCAATTCAACCTTGCGACGGGCGGCGGGGATCCCGGTGACGACTTTGCGCTATGGCCAGAAGGCGTTGGCATTTGCCGTGACCCATCAGATACCGCATGCCAATGTGTCAACCGAGATACATCGTTCTGGCGGCCCGTTTACACTCGTGCCACTGCCCGACCGGAACGGCCTGCCCGCAAGCGCCGTGGTCTGGATGGAGGCGGGCCCCGAGGCCGCCCGGCTTGCCAGCCTGCCCGTCCCTGATTTCGAAGCGGCGATGAACCGGCGCTCGTGCCATGTCCTGGGGTCCTTGACGCTGGCCTCGCACCGCATGGTCTGGCCGATCATCTCGCAACGTGCGGACCGGATGGCGGGTCAGCGGGTGGCCCTGATGGCCGAGGCGGCGCATGTCGTGCCGCCGATCGGTGCTCAAGGGCTGAACATGAGCCTTGCCGATCTGGATTGTCTGATGGACCTCGCGACGGCGAACCCTGCACAGCTTGGTGATGCGGCGATGCTGGACGCCTACCATCGCCGTCGTCACCCCGACGTCTTGACCCGCGTTACCGGAATAGACTTGCTGAACCGGGCGTCGATGGCAGGTGGCCAGGGCCTGCGCAATCTGCGCGCGGGCGCGCTGGACGCGCTTTATTCCATGGCACCCCTGCGCAAGACCCTGATGCGGACCGGTCTGGGCCTTCGGTAGCGCCCTAGAGAACCGCGTCAACGGCGCGACGCAACCGCGCCACGGTTGCGGGCACATCCGCCAGCTTGTCCAATCCGAACAGCCCCAGCCGGAATGTCTTGAACTCTGCCCCTTCGCCAACCTGCAATGGCACGCCGGCGGCGATCTGCAATCCCTGTTCGCGGAACCGCGACCCGTTCTGGACGCCTGGATCGGCAGTATAGCTGACCACGACACCCGGCGCGGCAAAGCCTTCGGCTGCGACCGACATCACGCCTTTGGCCGCCAGCATCCCGCGCACTTCGGCCCCCAAGGCCCATTGCGCTGCCTTGGCTTCGGCAAAGCCCATCGCCTTGGTTTCCAGCATCGCATCGCGGAACGCCACAAGCGCATCTGTCGGCATCGTGGCATGATAGGCATGCCCACCGCCCTCGTAGGCCTGCATGATGGCGCGCCATTTCTTAAGATCGACCGCGAAAGAGTTCGACGTCGTCTCGGCCAACCGTGCTTCGGCAAGCGCCGACAGCATCACCACCCCGGCTGCGGGCGACGCCGACCAGCCCTTCTGCGGGGCCGAAATCAGCACATCCACCCCGAGCGTCGCCATATCCACCCAGACACAGCCCGACGCGATGCAGTCGAGAACCATCAGCGCGCCCACCTCATGCGCCGCCTGTGCCATCTGCGCGATGTAGTCATCCGGCAGGATGATGCCGGCGCTGGTTTCCACGTGGGGTGCAAGCACCGCTTCGGGGCGCGTGGCATGGATGCGCGCCACCACCTCGTCAATCGGCGGCGGCGCATAGGGGGCCTGTGCCCCGTTGCCGGTTTGCCGCGCCATCACCACATCCACCGATTTCGCAAAGCCACCCGCGTCGAAAATCTGGCTCCACCGATAGGAAAACCAGCCGTTGCGCACCACCAGAACCGATCCCTGGCCAAACTGCCGCGCTACCGCTTCCATCGCATAGGTCCCACCACCGGGCACCAGTGCCACACCCGGCGCGTTGTAAACCTCGCGCAAGAGGCCAGACAGATCGCGCATCACGCCCTGAAACTTGGAGGACATGTGGTTCAGGCTGCGGTCGGTGAACACCACCGAGAATTCTTCCAAACCTTCGGGGTCGATGTGGCTGTGCAATCCGGGCATGGCGCTCTCCTGTGATTTTCACGAAGTTAGCGCGTTTGCGGCCCCGGTGAACCCCTGAATCCGACACCTTGCGCACGCCGCCGAACCGGATGCCGTTGCATCGCCGCCCGAAATCGTTAGAACCCGCGCGATGCCGGGCGGCTCCGGAACACAACACTGGGACATGACAACAAGGGGGGACGGCACATGCGCGTCTATTATGACCGGGACTGCGATATCAACCTGATCAAGGACAAGAAGGTGGCCATCCTTGGCTACGGGTCTCAGGGTCATGCCCATGCGCTGAACCTGCGCGACAGCGGCGCCAGAAACCTTGTCGTCGCCCTGCGCGAAGGCTCGCCCTCTGCCAAGAAGGCCGAAGGCGAGGGACTGCAGGTCATGGGCATTGCCGAGGCCGCCGCCTGGGCCGACCTGATCATGTTCACAATGCCCGACGAATTGCAGGCCGCGACCTACAAGGCCTATGTGCATGACAACATCCGCGAAGGGGCCGCCATCGCCTTTGCCCATGGGTTGAACATCCACTTCGGCCTGATCGAGCCGAAACCCGGCGTCGACATCATCATGATGGCGCCCAAGGGCCCCGGCCACACCGTGCGTGGTGAATATGTCAAGGGCGGCGGCGTGCCCTGCCTTGTGGCGGTTCACAACGACGCCACGGGTCGCGCGATGGAGCTGGGCCTGTCCTACTGCTCGGCCATTGGCGGCGGGCGGTCGGGGATCATCGAAACCAACTTCCGTCAGGAATGTGAAACCGACCTGTTTGGCGAGCAGGCCGTGCTGTGCGGTGGTCTGGTCGAACTGATCCGCATGGGGTTCGAAACCCTGGTCGAGGCGGGCTACGAACCCGAGATGGCCTATTTCGAGTGTCTGCACGAGGTCAAGCTGATCGTCGATCTGATCTATGAAGGCGGCATCGCCAACATGAACTACTCGATCAGCAACACCGCCGAATATGGCGAGTATGTCAGTGGCCCGCGCATCCTGCCCTACGCAGAAACCAAGGCCCGGATGAAAGAGGTTCTGACCGACATCCAGACCGGCAAGTTCGTGCGCGACTTCATGGTGGAAAATGCCGTGGGCCAGCCGTTCTTCAAGGCGACGCGGCGGATCAACGACGAACACCAGATCGAGAAAGTCGGCGAGAAACTGCGCGCCATGATGCCGTGGATTTCCAAAGGCAAGATGGTCGATCGCGCGCGGAACTGAGTGAAACGTAAAGAGGGCGGCTCGGTGAGCCGCCCTCTTTCAGGCAGACTCTAGCCTGCCCTCCGCTGCCTGACCGAAGCGCAGCGGCGCGTTGTAGCGGCGACCGAAATACAGCCGCAATGCGAGCGCGATCGCCATCGTGCCCAGTTGGGTCGTCATGCTCAGGCCGACTCCGGCCCCGGGGTTCACCAGCGCGCGCCAGATCACTGCCAGCATGGTGCCGTGCACGGCGTTGAAAAGAAAGCACATGCCGTTCAGATGCCAGCCGAGCCACCAGTTCGGATGGACCGCACCCTTGAAGAAAGCAAACCGGATCATCGCGCCGCCAAAAAGAAGGCCGATCACCGAAAAGATCACTGGCATCGGGTCGCCGCTGGTGAGGCCCGCCGCAAGGACCACCCCACCCATTGTGAAAGCCGCGATGCCAAAGGCGCGGAAAAACGGGCCACGGAAGCGCTCGATATCGTGCCTGAGGCGGATCGCGGCAAAGGCGGTGCCGCCAACGGTGACGACGCAAAGCACCAGGTAGCTGAATTCGATCACTTCGGGTGCTGCGAAAACGCGCGACGACAGGAAGAATACGCCCCCGACCGAGACCAGAACCGCGCAAAGCAGCATCAGAAACAGTCGGCCGAAACGCTTGTGCCGCGGGCTGCCCTTGGCTTGCAAGAAGGCTCCCCACCACCCCGCCAGTGCAAGGCTGCCAACGAAAACATGTATCAGATAGGCGGGTTCAATCTGCATGGACTTCGCTCCCGATTCGTTTAACGTGTGTTAAATGAATCCTCTATATCACTCAATTTAACGCGCGTTAAATGAAATCGAAACCGATCTCCGAGACCACCAAGGCCGTCATCCTCGATGTCGTCTGGCGGCTTCTGGCCGAGACCGGGCGCAGCGACCTGTCGCAAGCTGAAATCGCGGCGGCGGCAGGGGTCAGCCGGCAGGCGGTGTTCTATGCCTTCGGCAACCGCGCGGGGCTCTTGACCGCCGCGTTGCGCCACCGCGACGCGACGCTGCCCTATGTGCGCCGGTTCGCCGAGATCCGCGCTTCGGGGCCGGTCACGACGGCATCGATTGCGGCTCATACGGCGAACTGGCTGGACTACCTGCCCCATGTCTATCCGGTGGCGGCCCTCTTGCGGGCTGCCGCGCTGACTGATGCCGATGCGAAGGCCGCGATCGACGACCGTTTGGTCGGTGCGCTTCTGCAGGGCTTTCGTGCGATGGCCGAAGCTCTGGCCGCGCGTCGGCCACTGCCCGGCGGGCGAAGCCCCGCGACCGCCGCCGACGAAGTCTGGGCGGCGACCCATGTCGATCTCTGGCGACTGCTGGTGGTCGAGCAGGGCTGGACGCCCGAGGCGTTCCGCGAGAGCAGGCTGGCCATGGTGCCCCTGATCTTCGGGGTCGAACCCTGACGCCACTCTGGCAAAGGCAGACGCCTTCTGGCGAAACTGTATCGTCCAATGCGCCTTTGGCCAGTTCATCTTCAAGGCCGCCCGTCGCATGAATGACGAACACCAGATCGAACAGGTGGGCGAGAAACTGCGCGCGATGATGCCGTGTATTTCCAAGGGCCAGACGGTGGACAAGTCGCGAAACTGACGGCACTGATACGGAGGGATAGCCCTGTCAGCAAAGCAACGAGGTTGCCATGGATCCACTTCATCCCACGGGCATTGACGCATACAAGCCCAAGGAAATCGCCGAACTCGTGGAAACGGCAGGGGTCGCAAAGGCGCGCCTGCCGTTGATCCCCATGCTAGCGCTGGCCGTGCTGGCGGGGGCTTTCATCGCGCTTGGCGCTGCAGCCTACACGATGGTGATGACAGGCGCGGACCCAGGTTTTGGGCCGCAGAGGTTTCTGGGCGGTATCGCATTCTCGCTCGGGCTGGTGCTGGTGATTGTCGGAGGGGCCGAGCTTTTTACCGGCAATGCGCTCATGGTCATGGCGGCCATCGACCGCAAGATCACGGCCCATGAGCTTTTCCGCGCCTGGTTCATCGTCTATCTGGGAAATCTCGCAGGCGCCTTGATTGTGGCCGCTCTTTTTGCCGGAACCGGGCTGCTTGATGGGCCAATGGGCGAAACTGCACGCAGCATCGCGGAAGGGAAAGCCACTCTGTCCCCGTTCCACGCCTTCTTCCGGGGCATCCTGTGCAACATTCTCGTCTGTCTCGCGGTTTGGTTGTCGATTGCAGCGCGCAGCGCGACCGGCAAGATCCTTGCCGTAATCCTTCCCGTCGCGGCTTTCGTCCTTCTCGGGCTGGAGCACAGCATCGCCAACATGTTCTTCTTTCCGCAAGGGCTTGCAGCGGGGGCCGACATCGGCCTGATGCCTGTTCTGGAAAACCTGGCAATCGTGACGCTGGCCAACATCCTTGGCGGTGCGGGCGGTGTCGCCATCAGTTACCGGCTGGCCTATCGGCCGGTTTGAACGACCACCGGGTCGGTCCGACCGGCTAGCCCGGAACGGGTCGGCCTTTCCACGCCGGAACAGAGATTGGAGACCGCGATTCCGCGCTGGGTTGGATGGCTATCGGGGGCGCGAACTGCCCGGATGCGAAAGCGACCCGCAATGATATCCAGACCGGCAAGTTCGTGCGCGATTTCATGCAGAAAAAGGCCGTCGGTCAGCCGTTCTTGAAGGCGACGCGACGGATCAACGACGAACGCCAAATCGAAAAGGTCGGCGAAAAGCTGCGCGCTATGATGCCGTGGACTTCCAAAGGAAAGATGGTCGATCGCGCGCGCAACTGATCGACCGCCACACGCGGACATCTAGCTGGCAAAACAGGGCTGGGGTGCTTCCCCGGCCCTGCTGCGTTCAGGCCTTGGTCTTGGCTTTGGCCTTGCGTTCAGCCAATACGGCATCGCGTTCATCCCGGGACAGCAAATACCAGTTGCCGCCCTGACCGCCGTCTCGGGCAAGCGCAGATTTTGGCGCGCTGCTTGCGCGGGCCGTGTCAGCCTTGGCCAGTTTGAACAAAAGCACAGCCAACAGCAGTGCCATGGCAGTGATGGGAACTATCTGGGTAAACATCGAAACTCTCCTGTCTTCACCATCAGAGTGTCTAGCACCCGACTGAGAGACGGAAACCCGAAAGGGCTGCGGCAAAAGCGCCAAGCCGAGTGCCGGCCTGGAACCTGAACACCTGCGGCGTCAAGCTGCGGGATCAACGCCGCCAGAGTCAGGCCCATGCGCCGTGACCGGGCGGCGTCAGACCGCCGCCTGGACCGCGTCCACGATCTCGTCCACCACCTCGGTCAGCAGGGCCGCGTCTTCGCATTCCGCCATGACCCGGACCAAAGGCTCGGTGCCTGATTTGCGGATCAACAACCTGCCCTTGCCCTGCAGCCGCTTTTCGGCCCCTGCGATGATCGCCTTGACAGACACCGATTCCAGCGGCTTTGAACCCGCCCCGAACCGGACGTTCTTCAACAGTTGCGGCACCAGCGCGAACTGATCGACCAGAGACGCGGCAGACTTTCCCGTCCGCGCCATTTCGGCAAGCACTTGCAGTCCCGCAATCAGCCCGTCGCCCGTCGTGGCATAGTCCGTCATCACGATATGGCCCGACTGCTCGCCGCCGAGGTTCCAGCCACCCCGCCGCATCGCCTCGACCACATAGCGGTCACCGACCGCAGTACGCTCCAGGTGCAACCCGCGCCCGGTCAGATAGCGCTCCAGTCCAAGGTTGGACATCACAGTTGCAACCAGGGTGCCGCCGTGCAAACGCCCTTCTTCGGCCCAGCGACCCGCAAGCAGCGCCATGATCTGGTCGCCGTCCGCCACATTGCCCTGCGCATCCAGGATCATCACCCGGTCGGCATCGCCATCCAGACAGATGCCCACATCTGCGCCATGTGCCACCACAGCCTCGGCTGCGGTCTGGGTATAGGTGGACCCCACCCGGTCATTGATGTTGGTGCCGTTCGGGGTGACCCCCACCGGGATAACATCTGCGCCAAGCTCCCACAGCACTTCGGGTGCGGCCTTGTAGGCGGCCCCGTTGGCGCAGTCGATCACCACTTTCAACCCGTCCAGCCGCAGTCCCGGCGGAAACGTGGTCTTCACGAACTCCTGATACCGCCCCCGGCCATCCTCGATCCGCCGCGCCCTGCCGATTGCACCGGCCTCGGCCAAAGCGATATCGCCCGCCAGGATGGCCTCGATCTCGTCCTGCGCCTCGTCCGACAGCTTGAAGCCGTCGGGGCCGAAGAACTTGATGCCGTTGTCCTGATGCGGGTTGTGCGAAGCGCTGATCATCACGCCAAGATCGGCCCGCATGCTGCGGGTCAGAAACCCCACCGCGGGCGTCGGCACCGGCCCCAGCAGCAGCACATTCATGCCCGTACTGGTCAGCCCCGCTGTCAGCGCGTTTTCCAACATGTAGCCCGACAGCCGCGTATCCTTGCCGATCACCACCCGATGCGCGATGGACCCGTCGCGGCGAAAGAACCGCCCGGCCGCCGCCCCCAGCTTCAACGCCATTTCGGCGGTCATCGGCCAGGTATTCGCGCGGCCCCGCACACCATCCGTCCCAAACAGCTTGCCCGTCATTGCGCCCCCCCTCCCGTTACGGCCTGCCAAAGCGACAAAGCCTGCCGTGTCTCTGCCACGTCATGCACCCGGATCATCTGCATTCCCTGCGCTACACCCGCCAGCGCCACGGCGAGCGAGCCGGGCATCCGCCTGGCTGCCTCTGCCTCAGCCCCGATTGTTCCGATGAACCGCTTGCGGCTGGCGCCCAACAGCACCGGCAACCCAAGGTCGTGAAATACCGACAGCCGGCTGAGCAGGGTCAGATTGTGCTGCAACGTCTTGCCAAAGCCGATGCCTGGATCAACCGCGATCCTGTCACGTGAAATCCCTGCCGCCTCGGCCAGTGCCACGCGGGCGGCCAGAAAGTCGAACACATCCAGAAGCACATCGTCATAGCATGGATCGGCCTGCATCGTCGCGGGATCGCCCTGCGCGTGCATCAGGATCACCGGAGCCGCAGCGCCTGCCACAACCTCTGCCATCCCCGCATCAAACCCCAAGGCTGACACGTCATTCACAATCCCCGCCCCCGCCCCCAGCGCAGCAATCGCAACCCCGGCCTTCCGGGTGTCGATCGAAATCGGGCAGTCCAGCCCCCCCGCCCGCAGCGCCGCGATCACCGGCACGGTCCGTGCGATCTCGTCGTCCAGCGCAACTTCGACCGCGCCCGGCCGGGTGCTTTCGCCACCGATGTCCAGAATATCCGCCCCCGCCGCCATCTGCCGCGCCTGCATCAGGGCCGCCTCGGGGCGCAAAAACAATCCGCCATCCGAAAAACTGTCGGGCGTTACATTCAGAATACCCATGATCCGCGGTTCGTTCAGCGCCAAACCACCAAAGACGCGCGCCGTGACCAGGCGCGCCAAAACGTCCTCAGCCACGTCACCCGCCGGCAGCAAGACCGGCGCACGGCCGCGTTCAAGCACCTCGACAGTGTCGAACCAGCACCACCCCCCAGCCAAGGACAATGCGGCCTTCGGGCGCGCGGGATCTGTCATCGGGATTGGGCGGTGATACAACATCATGTGTCGATAAAGCCCAAGGCGGCCTATAGCAAGCCCGCGGTCAAGTCCTATCGATCTTCACGCGGCTTCCTGCCGGCAGAACCACACCTGCCGGCACGATCAGGCGGTCTGCCCCGACTGCCTCTGCCAGCCACAGCGCCAATGCGACCGGATCGCGGCTTTGTGGGCCATCCACGGCATCCAGCACCATCTTCGACGGTGCCCAGACCACCAGCTTGCCACGTTTGATCGCCCAGTCGATTTCAGTACGGCTGGCCATCACCACACAACGCGGATCGCGCGCGGCCAGCGCCCAGGCGTTCTGCTCGATCGCCAACAAATCCACCCGGCGCTGCGTCGGATTGTGCCCGGTTGCCAGACGCTGCTGGTCCGGCAATCCGACGGTCAGGATCACAGGATGCCCGGCGGACTGCCAGCCGTCCAGCCGCGCGGACAGACCGGGATCGCTGATGCCGGCACTGTCAAGATAGATCACCAGCGGGGTCAGTGCCGCCGCCTGCCCATCCTGCCCCACCACCTGCAACGCGGCCTCTGCCCGACTGCGTACAATTTCGACCCCCAGCTTGTAGGGTCCGATATCCAGTTTCTCGATCCGCACGAACACCCGCATCGCTTGCGGTTCGGCGAGGATCCGTTCCGCGACCCGTTCTGCAAGCGTTTCCAGCAGGTTCAGCCGTTCCGCCGCCAGTTCCAGCGCAATCGCTTCGGTGATCCTGTCATAGGACAGGATGCGGTCAACATCGTCGTTCAGCGGCCGCGGCGCAGGGCGAACCTCGACCACGACGTTGAACATCACGCGCTGCGGATGCCCGCGCTCTTGCTGAAACGCGCCAATATCGACTTCGACGACATGATCGCGCAGACTGATCCGATCCCGGGGATCGGCGGTAGCCGATGCTACGCTGCGTTCCTCTGGATGCGCGAAGGCAAGGCGAATGTCGCTGGTCATGCACAGGGTCCGTAAGTGATCAGCGATACCATAACGCAGTCTGATCACGCCCCTAGCCGGAAGGCGACGTGCAGACCGCGCGCGACGACGTCAGGGCTGTCGATAAAACAGATGCGCACCAATCGAGGCCGTTCGCGGAAAGCGACGCGCCCAACTCGGACTGACGTTCACCGTGTGAAAATGGGTGGCGCCTTGGGTCAGGGCACGCGGCGCACCATCCAGCAGTGCCTTTGCAATCCGCCCGGCGCGATCAGCCGAAACGGAATCGCTCATGACATCGCTGCGCCCATCGCATGTAAAGCTGAACTGGCAGCCCTGCTTTACGACACCGCACACCGACTTTGGGTAAACGGGGCTGTCGACCCGGTTCAGGATGACTTCTGCCACAGCAAACTGCCCTTTCAGGCTTTCGCCGCGGGATTCAAAGTACAGCGCCGTCTTCAGACACTGCCACTGCGCGTCGCCCGACGGCGCAGGCTGCGCAAGCAGCCACGCGTCACTATACTCGGGAACCTGCGGCAGTGTCAGTTCGCTACGTTTTGACCGGGGCCGATCCTGCACCCGATCTTTCGGGCCGACGGCCAACGCGGCAAGCCGCGCCAAAGGCATCGCGCCGATGGTCTGATGTTCCGCCCCCATCAGCGAGGCAAAGCTTGCCCCCAGCAAAACCGTCGGGTTGTTGGATTGGCTGACGGTTACATCGGCGCTGGAAGCACCGCTGATGGAAATCAGCGCAGCAACCGCCATACCCCAAATCTGTCGCCTGATCATGATCTGCCTTCCCGGCCTGGTTCCGCTGATCCGCGCGGTGCCGGAAACCCGACGCCACAAGGACCCGAAGACGGCTACGTGAGCCCGCTATCCGCTGTCTATCGATGTGGCGAAATTGTCACGTTTTTGTGGCGAAACTGGGCGAGATTCTGCCGATCCAGTAAATCTAAAATATTAGAAGAACGTCACAGTGTATTGATATGTCTACTTATTCAGGATTTGTTGCTCTGATCTTTCAATGCAAGATGCGCTGCGGCCAGTCGTGCCAGTGGCACGCGATAGGGCGAACAGGAAACATAGTCAAAACCCGCCTTGCGGCAAAACTCAATCGATTCGGGGTTGCCGCCATGTTCCCCACATATGCTCAGCGTCAGGTCAGGTCGCGTCCGCCGGCCACGTTCTGCCCCGATATGCAGCAGTTCGCCCACGCCATCGATATCCAGCGTGTGAAACGGATCCTCGGGAAACACACCTTGCTGGACATAGGTATTCATGAACCGACCGGCATCGTCGCGCGACAAGCCGTAGGTCATCTGGGTCAGGTCGTTTGTGCCGAAAGACAAGAAGTCGGTATGTTGGGCAATCTCGCCGGCGCGCAGCGCCGCACGTGGCGTTTCGACCATCACGCCGAGTTTATAGGCAAAATTAACGCCGGTTTTGATCCTGACGGTCGCTGCAACCGCGTCGATGTTCGCCTTGACCAGTTCCACCTCTCGCCTGGCCGAGACCAGCGGGATCATGATCTCGGGCACCACCGGCGCGCCACGCTTCATCACCTCGACTGTGGCCTCGAAAATTGCCCGCGCCTGCATGTCGTAAATCTCTGGCAGAACCACGCCAAGCCGTACGCCGCGCATCCCAAGCATCGGGTTGAACTCTGCCAGGGCTTCGGCGCGACGCACGACATCCGACAGCGGCTTGTCCAATGCCTCTGCCAGTTCGCGCAGACCCTCGCGGGTATGGGGCAAGAATTCGTGCAACGGGGGATCAAACAGACGAATGCAAACCGGCAATCCGGCCATGATTTCAAATAATTGAACAAAGTCAGCCCGTTGCATCGGCAAAAGCCGCGCCAGTGCCGCCGCCCGGTCTTTCGAAGTGTCGGCAAAAATCATCTCGCGCATCACAACCAGACGCGCCTCGTCAAAGAACATGTGTTCCGTCCGGCACAACCCGATGCCCTGGGCTTCGAACTGACGCGCGGTTGCAGCGTCGGCAGGTGTGTCGGCATTTGCCCGAATGCCGATGTCGCGCACATCGTCAGCCCAAGACAGCAACTTGCGGAACGCATCGTCCAAAGCCGGGGCCAGCATGTCAACCGCCCCGGCCAGCACTTCGCCGGTCGTGCCGTCGAGCGTGATCACATCGCCCTCGCCAAACACCCGACCGTCCGATGCGCCCAACTTGCGTTCCTTGGCGTCCAGCCGCAATCCCGACGCGCTGACGACGCAAGGCACACCAAGGCCACGCGCGATGACTGCAGCATGACTGGTCACGCCGCCACGTTCGGTCAGCACCCCGACCGCCGAATGCATCCCGCGAATATCTTCCGGCGCAGTTTCCCGGCGCACCAGAATGCATGGCTCGCCGCGCGATGCGCTGGCCTGCGCTGCAGCCGAAGAAAACACTATTCGCCCCGTCGCTGCACCCGGCGAGGCGGCAATGCCCTTTGCAAACACATCACGCTGCCGTCGGGGATCGACCTGAGGGTGCAACAATTCGGTCAGCGCACGCGGTTCGACACGCAAAATGGCCTCGTTGCGCCCGATGATCCCGTCATCAGCCAGACTTACCGCAATTTTCAGCCCGGCTCGGGCCGATCGGGTTACCTTGGTGGCGTCAAGCACTGACAGATGGCCGTCCTCAAGCGTGAACTCGATCTGCATCTCTTCACGCAGGCGGCTGCGGCACTCTGAACCAAATCGCTGCAAGTCGGCGAAAATCGCAGGCGCGATGTCTTCCAGAGAGGCCCCGCGCGGATCGCGGGTCAGATAAAGTGCTTCGGTCTTTTTCAGCGCGTCGCGGCCCTGGGATTGCCCAAGATAGCGTCCCGTGATTTGTGGCAGTCCGGTCACCGGGCTGACGAACTGAATGACCCCCGATCCCGAAATGCCTTGTCCGATGCCTTGCGCCATCGCTTGCACTACCAGACCCAGCGGTGCTTCGGCCGGAGCGCCTTTGGACTGGCGCAAAAGCCGGGCCGAAGTGCCTTCCCAGGCACGCGCCATGGATCGCAGAACTTCGGTCAGCTGCCTTGCCGGGTCTTCGGGAAAGGGCTCGTCCATTTCCCGCTGGTACTGGCGAAGTGCGTCGCGCAGCACCTCTGCGGCGGGCTTGGACGGATCGAACATATCGGGATCCAAGCGGGCTACATAAGTCGAGTAGGCTTGCACAAATCGAAGATACAGGGCGTCTGCTGCCTGCTGCCCATGACGCTGAACCAAGCCGAGGTGACGCGCTGCATTCATGCCGACGTTCAACACCGACCCAGGCCCGCCCCAGTCGGTATTCTCTGGCGAAGGTCGAACCGAGACCAAGGCGCCCGGACCGAAATGCGTAAGGATCGCCGTGGCGTCGATGGCTTGACCAGCCGCGATGGCGCGCACCATATGGGTCGGCAGCGCCACGGTCCGCGGCACAGGCAAGTCCAGGCGTAACAGCCGCTGAATGCATTTTGCCCGCCAGCCATGCGCTTCGGTCCGGATCACCGCTGAGGGCGTTACTTCGGTGAAGTCTGCAAGGGCAAGCGGGTTTTGTGTTGGATTCTGCACTGCGGCACCTGTTGGGTCTGGTGCAGCATACGCCGATTGCATCGGGCGTGCCAAGCGGCGATGCCGGGGGCCAGCCCCCGGACCCCCGGGATATTTTTGCCAAGATGAATGGGCTAGCTTTCGAGTCTGGACAGGTCGGCCACGCCGGAGCAGATCGTGCGGATGCGGTGCAGCAGGTTGAGGCGGTTGCGGCGGATCACCGGGCTGGGGTCGTTGACCTGCACGGCGGTGAAGAAGGCATCGATCGGCGCGCGCAGGGTGGCCATGGCGGTCATGGCGGTTGCGAAGTCTTCGCGGGCCATTTCGGTGATTATGGTGGCCTCGGCGGCATCAAGAGCGGTGAAAAGGGCGCGTTCTTCGTCGGTTTGGGCGAATTTCGGGTCGGCGCCGTAGGAGTATTCGACGCCGTCTTTGGTTTCGGCTTGCGTCAGCAGGGTGTTGGCGCGTTTGAAGCCTTGCAGCAGGTTCGGTCCGTCTTCGGTTTGCAGGAAGGCCTGCAGGGCGCTGGCGCGGTTCACGAGGAGGGTAAGGTCGCAATTGCCGGGCATAGCAATGCAGGCGTCTATGATGTCGTGGCGAATGCCGGCGTCCTTCAGGAACACCTTCAACCGGTCGTGCAGGAAGTCGCGCAGATCGTCGCTGACATCAGGGTTGTGGTCGCGGATCTGAGGCAGCCAGTCCGGCCCTTTGGTGTCAGCTGTGGCCACCAGCTCGCGGGTTCTTTCGCCAAACATGCCGTCGTGGACGGCGACGTCGAGGATCGTTGCCAGAAGGTCGGCTTCGGCCGGGGTCCCGCCAATCTGGTGGCGCAGAACCTGCACGTCGATGGGCCGGTCGATCGACAGGCGCAGACTGTTGGTCAGGATCAGCCGGATCACGCCAAGAGCGGCCCGCCGCAGCGCGAACGGGTCTTTGCTGCCCGTCGGTTTCTCGTCGATCGCCCAGAAGCCGGTCAGCGTGTCGATCTTGTCGGCCAGTGCCACGGCGACCGAGACCGGTTCGGTCGGGACGTCGTCGGATGGGCCTAAGGGTTGCCAGTGGGCGCGGGCGGCGTTGGCGACCGCGTCGGGGTAGCCTGCGGCGCGGGCGTAGTAGGTGCCCATCAGGCCTTGCAACTCGGCGAATTCACCGACCATGGCGGAGCGGAGGTCGGCTTTGGCGATCTTGGCCGCTTGTTCGGCGAGGTCGGGGTCGGCGCCAACCAAGGGGGCGATTTCACGGGCGAGGGCCGCGATGCGGGTGATGCGGTCGGCCTGGCTGCCCAGTTTGTTCTGGAAGGTTACGGATTTCAATCCGTCGAGCCATTCGCCCATGCCTGCGCGCGCGACCGCCAGGTCTTTCTCGTAAAAGAACTTTGCGTCCGACAGGCGGGCCGAGAGGACCTTTTGATTGCCCGCAAGGATGGTAGCGCCGTGGTCGGCGGTTTCGGTGTTGGCGACGGTCACAAACCCTTCGATCCGGCCGGTGCGGGGGTTGCGGACGGAAAAGAACTTCTGATGTTCGCGCATCGAGGTTTGCAGAACCTCTGGCGGCAGGTCGAGAAACTGCGTCGCGATCCGGCCCATCAGCGGGACCGGCCATTCGACCAGCCCTGCCACCTCGGTCAGCAGGGCGGCGTCCGGGACGACCTCCAGCCCGGCCGCGAAGGCGAGGGTGCAGGCGTCTTGCCAGATTGCGGCCTCGCGTTCGGCAGGGTCCAGCACCACGAACGCACGTTTGAGTTTGACCGTGTAGTCATCATAGCCGGTAACCGCGAAGCGGCCCTTGGACAAAAAGCGGTGGCCTTGGGTGGTGTTGCCGGCGAAACAGCCGTCGACGGACATCGGGACCACAGTTGCGCCTGCTTCATCCGTCAGGATGCACAGGATCGAGTGCAACGGGCGCACCCAGCGCAAGCTGCCCGACCCCCAACGCATCGATTTGGGCCATGGGAAGGTGCGGATGGCAGCCTCCAGCACCTCGGCGACAATGTCGGCGGCGGCACGGCCCGGTTTTTCGACAACCGCGAACCAGACCTGCGCCTTTTTGTCGTCGCGAACCTCAAGCTGATCCCGCGTCAGGCCGGTAGACCGCAAGAAGCCGTCCAATGCCGCAGCGGGTGCGTCAACCCGCGGGCCTTTGCGTTCTTCGCGCACGGGGCGGCTTTGCGCGGTCAGCCCGTCGATGGCCAGCACGAGACGGCGCGGCGTCGAGTGCGACCCTGCCCCGGCATAGGTCAGCCCAGCCGCCACCAGCCCGTCGGTCACCATGCGGCGCAGGTCGTCGCGCGCACGCGCCTGCATCCGGGCCGGGATTTCCTCGGAGAACAACTCGATCAGCAGGTCGGGCATGGGGTCACTCGGTTGCGGGCTGAAGTTGGTGCCAGGCATAGGCGCGGCCATCGGGGAAAACGGCCACGACGCGGTCTACCTGGGGTGCTATGGCGGCCTGGCCGAGGAAGGCCAACGCCTCGCCCGATTGCAGGGCGGCGCCGATCTGTGCTGCGTCAAAGCAGTCAAACCAGCCCGGCGCGATGGTGGGTTCGGCGGCGTCGTAGATCTGGTAGGTTTCGGTCAGCAGGGCAAGCGAAAGGGGCGTGGTAAAACACGCGCGGAACCGCAGGGGAGAGCTGTCTGCGTCAATGCCCTGCACGTCTGCCACGACAATCGCCTCGGGCATGGTGCCGACGATCGGGGTCAGCAGAATTTCTGCATCCGGGGTGAAAGAGGCGGGTTCATAGAACGCATAGACCTGCAACCAGTACATCGCCACCCCGGCGACCAGGCCCGTCAGCACGATGCCCCCTGCCACGATCTTGCCATTCACGCCCCCACACCGGGCTGCCAGCCGCCTGCGGTTGTCTGCAGGAACGCATCGGCGCAGGATTTTGCCAGCGCACGAACCCGGCCGATATAGGCCTGACGTTCGGTCACGGAAATCACGCCGCGCGCGTCCAGCAGGTTGAAGAGATGGCTGGCCTTGATGCATTGATCGTAAGCCGGATGCACCATCACGATGCGCTTGCCCGATTTGGGATCGGCGGGATCGAAGCCCAGCAGGCGGGCACATTCCGCCTCGGCCCGGATGAAATCGCCAAACAGCTTTTCCGTATCGGCGGCATCGAAGTTGTGGCGGCTGTATTCTTCCTCGGCCTGACGGAAGATGTCGCCATAGCGCAGTGCGATCGGTGATTGCGGGTCGTTGAACGGCATGTCCATCACGTGACTTGCATCCAGCACATACATCGCAAGCCGCTCAAGCCCATAGGTCAATTCGCCAGAGACAGGGTGGCAATCGTGGCCGCCGACCTGTTGGAAATAGGTGAACTGCGACACTTCCATGCCGTCGCACCACACTTCCCATCCCAGACCCCACGCCCCCAGCGTCGGGCTTTCCCAGTCATCCTCGACAAAGCGGATGTCATGCAGGCTGGCGTCGATGCCGATGGCCGCCAGGCTGCCAAGGTACAGGTCCTGCAATTCGGGCGGGGATGGTTTGATGATGACCTGAAACTGGTAGTAGTGCTGCAACCGGTTCGGGTTTTCACCATAGCGCCCGTCTGTCGGACGGCGCGAAGGTTGCACATAGGCGGCGGCCCAGGCGCGCGTGCCCAGTGACCGCAGCGTGGTGGCGGGGTGAAAGGTACCGGCCCCCACCTCCATGTCATAGGGCTGCAAAATCGCACAGCCTTGTGCCGCCCAATAGGTTTGCAAGCGCAGCAGGATCTCCTGGAACGATCGCGGCGGAGTGGGGCTGCTTGGGGTTGCGGGCATCGGACGGGGCCTTTTTGACGAGATGCCCTTCCATAGGCAACGGGCGGTGCAGGGTCAATGCGCCCACCTGGGCCATCGCGCAAAAGGCTCTCGCTTCCGCCGTCTGCTCTGATACATTCACCATGATTTTGCGAATGCCTTTTGCGGCACGTGGCTGGGGCTTCGGTGGACCGCACAGGAGCGACGTAGTGAAGAAATTGGCAGGTTCGGTGCGGATGTTCTGGTTGGGTCTGTCCCTGTTGATCGGGGCGTTTCCGGTGTTTGCGCAAGACCAGGCATGGTTGCAGATCGAGGCGCACCCGGAACTGGCGGTCGCACAAGACCGTGCCCGCGCCTATGAGACGCTGTTTTCGGACGTGACCGGATTTGCGACCGGACGCGGCTGGTATCTGATCGCCCTGGGGCCACAATCGCCCGAAGCTGCGGCGGGGCGGTTGTTCGACCTGAAACAGCAGGGGCAGATTCCCCCCGATGCCTTCATCTCGGATGGATCAAACCATGGCAAACGCTTTTGGCCCCAAGGGGGTTTGCCGGCTGTGGTTCCGGCGCCCGCCCCGGTCGATGAACCCGTGATTGCCCCCGCAATCGATGCAGCACCAACCGCTGAACCAGAGGAAACCCTGCGCGAGGCGCGCGCCAGTGAAGATGCCCTTGGCCGCGATGACCGTCGCGCCTTGCAAGCCGCGTTGCAGTGGTTCGGGTTCTATACGGCGGCCATCGACGGTGCTTTCGGACCCGGCACGCGCAATTCGATGGCGGACTGGCAAAATGCCAATGGATTTGAACCGACGGGTGTGCTGACGACGCGGCAACGTGCCGCCCTTGTTGCGAATTATGAAGCCGATCAGGCCGAGTTCGGCTTTGCTGTCGTGAACGAGCCCGAGGCCGGGATCGAAATCACCCTGCCGCTGTCGCTTGTCCAGTTTGACCACTACGAGCCGCCGTTTGTGCATTTCAACCAAAAGGATGCCTCGGATTTGCGGATCATTCTGATCTCGCAGCCGGGCGATCAGGCGAGTTTGTCGGGGTTGTATGGCATTCTGCAAACGCTGGAGGTGGTACCCGCAGAAGGGGCACGCAAGCTGGACGAGCGAAGCTTCACCATCAACGCAACCAGCGCGACAGTGCAGAGTTTTGCTTATGCCGAAACCTCCAAGGGTCAGGTCAAAGGCTATATGGCGGTTTGGCAGTCAAAGGATGCTGCGCGGATGCAACGGATTTTGCCGATGCTGCAGGCAAGTTTCCGGTCATCGGGCGACAAGTCGTTGGACCCGGGCCTTGTGCCGATCACCGATGAAGCGCGGCGGGGGTTGCTGTCAGGGCTTGAGGTGCGCCGACCGCTGTCATCGCAATCCGGGTTCTTTGTCGATGCCACGGGCAGCGTGCTGACCGCCCTGGCCGGAACCGATCGCTGTGGGCGCATCACGCTGGACCGCGACACGGATGCCACCGTGCGCCTGATCGATGCGACCACCGGGGCGGCCTTGTTGACGCCGACGATGCCACTTTCCCCGATGGCGGTGGCGCGGTTTGCGGCAAAGCCGCCACGCATCGGATCGGACATAGCGATTGCTGGCTATTCCTATGGCGATGCCCTGTCCGCCCCGGTTCTGACCTTTGGCGCTTTCGAGGATGTCACCGGTCTGAATGGCGAGTCCGAGTTGCGTCGGATCACCGCGCCGGTGCTGCCCGGAGATACGGGCGGGCCGGTGCTGGACCCTGCGGGCAACGTCGTGGGCTTGTTGCTGCCCGGTGGTGATGGTGCCCGCAAACTGCCCGAAGGCGTCGCGTTCGCCGCAGGGGCAGAGCCGCTGCAAGCGTTTCTGACCGGCGCGGGTGTTGCAACACCGGGTGCAGCCACCGGTACGCTGACGCCAGACGCGCTGTCAAAACAGGCGCTTGGGATGACCGTGCTGGTCTCTTGCTGGGACTGATCAGCGCTGCCAGAATCGCGGCAGCACCACGAGGAACATCGCCAGCAACGCCAGCCGCCCCATCAGCATTGTGACGATCATGATCCATTTCGCGGCTGTTGGAAAGTCGCGGTAGGTGCCGGTTTCCGCCAGCATCGGCCCAACGCCGTAGCCGATGTTGCCGATTGACGACCAGATGCCGAATAGCGCCGAAATCATGTCCACTCCGGTCAGCGTGCAGGCGACACTCATCACGCCGATGGTCAGGATATAGCCTGTAACATACAGGATCAGCGCGCCCATCACATCGTCGTCCACCGTGCGCCCATCGTATTTGACCGGGCTGATCCGGCTGGGCGTGTTGATCCGGCGGATTTGTGCCAGAACTGCCGCTCCGGTCACCTGCACCCGAAAGATGGTCAATGCCCCCGAGCTTGACCCCGAACAGCCCCCGAACAGCCCCATGACAAAAGCCACCACCAGCGCAAACCCACCCCATGCGCCGAAACTTCCCGAAAAGAACCCTGTACCCGAAATCACCGAAGACAGGTTGAACAGCGTCTCGCGGAAGGCGGGTTCAACGGGCATGTCGGAACTGATAACGCGCCAGATCGTAACCATACCGACCCCGGCGAAAATGATCCGCAGATAGCCCCACACCTGCTTGTCGCGCCACAATGGCCCGGCATAGCCGTTCACCAGTTGCACATAGCGGATGTAGGGAAAGCTGGCGATGATCAGAAAGAACGCTCCGAAATACTCGCCTGCCCCGGCATACTTGTTGAAACTTGCGTCCAGCGGCGAAAATCCACCTGTGGCGATTGATGCCATCGCATGCACAACCGCGTCCAGCTCCGTCATCCCGATGGCGGCATAGGCGGCCGCGCAGATCACCGTCAGCCCGGCATAGACAAACAGCAGCTGTCGCGCGATGTCGGTCGCCCGCGGCAGGGCCTTGCCCAAGGTATCAAACCCTTCGGTGCGGAAAAACTGCATGCCGCCAACCCGCATCACCGGCAGAAAGATCATGGCGATAAAGGCGATCCCCAAGCCGCCAAGCCAGTTGAGCATCCCGCGCCACAGGTTCATCCCCGGAGGCAGATTGTCCAACCCGACAATCACCGTCGATCCTGTGGTGGTGATGCCCGAAACCGCCTCGAAGTAGCCGTCGGTGAAGTTCAGGTGCGGCTCGCCCAAAATCAGCGGCAGCGCCCCGAAGAATGGCACAACTATCCAGATCGACAGGGTCAGCAGATAGGCTTGCCGCGCGTCCAACCCCCGCCCCAGCCCGTTCAGTGTGGCCAGCGACACCAGCACCCCGATCCCGCCGGTGATGACTGCCGATTGCAGAAAATCATTGCTGTTGGACCGGCCCGCCCGCATGTCGATTATCGCGGGAACCAGCATCAGGATAGCCAACACGATCAGGATGCGGCTGACAACGTAGACGATGGGGCGAAAGTCTATCATGGGCAGGGTCTAGCCGTGCCCATGATGCACGTCAATTTCAACCGACGTGATACAGGCTGGCAAATAACCCGGGGTCAAGGCTGGTCGCGGCAAAGGTCGGCCCTTGGGTCAGCACCGACACCGCATCATGGCTGTGCAGGCTTTCTTGATGGCTGGCCACAATGCGGAAATCGCCGATCCGGGGTTCGGCCTGCAGGGCCAGACAGAACGACCGCGCGGCATCCTCGACAAAGATCGGGTTGGCGGCGTTCAACTCAGCAAAGGCCTGTTCGTCCTCGCGCTTGACCATCACTTGAGTTTCGGTCGGAACACCTGACCGTGCAATCTCGATCATGTCCTCGAACCACAGGCAGGGACCTGCCTTGACCTCGACCGAAAGCCGCGCGACCGAGCGTTGCGAATGCGGCGTGGCCAGTTGCCCCCGCGTCATCCGGGCATGTTCCGACAGTTCCAGCGAGCATGGGCATGTGCTTGAATACACATAGTCAAGGTGCATGATCTTCTTGCGCACCCCGGCAATGTCCACCAGTTCCAGCGCAATATCATAGTACTGCCAACCCGCAAGACCGGAACGCAGGCTTTCTACCTTCATCGGAAAAGAGAAGCGCATCTGAATGCGCGCGTCAAAGCTGCCGAGGTCACGCTTGTAATCTTCCAAAGCGCGCTCAATCACCTCAAAGCTGAAATCCCGTTCTGCGTGGGCATAAAACGAGCGCATGATGCGGCTCATGTTGATGCCTTTCTTTTCCGCATCAAGGCTGACTGTGCCGGTCACAGACGTCTCCAGCATCACCTCACCCTGATTGCGCGTCCGGTACCGCAGCGGCAGGCGAAAGTTGGAAATCCCGACATGCTGAATGGTTGCGCGGGCCCCGACGATCAGGCTGGCCGGGCCGTTCTGCAAGTCAGGCAGACTGTCCTTATAGGCATCATCCACCCGAAATGTTGCAGGATAATCACGGCTCATCACCGGATATCCCTGCCCCACCAGAACGCCGGCAGCCGGATCCAGAGCCACGATATCAGCATCGGATGCACGATCTGCCCAACGGCGCAAAAGCGCCAATGCAGCCTCAGCCTCGTCGCGGCTGGGCTTTGTTTCACGGTCTGACATACGGATGTTCATCGGCACGGCTCCTGTGCATGGCGCTTTTAGACGTGATGTGGATGGCCACACCCATTCCGCCAGCCATTGCGACACTATACGACAGCCTTTAGCAGTCAGATCACCGAAAACGCCTGTTGCAGGTCGGAAATCAGATCATTGGCGTCTTCCAGCCCAACCGACAGCCGAACAAGCCCCGGGGTGATGCCCAGCCGTGCCTTCTGGTCGTCGGGCAAACGGGAATGCGTGGTGGTTGCCGGATGGGTCACGATTGACTTTGCATCGCCCAAGTTATTGGAAATCTTCATGATCCGCAGCGCATTCAGCACCTTGAAGGCTGCATCCTTGCCGCCGGCAACCTCGAACGTGACCAAGGTGCCGCCAGAGCCCATCTGTGCCAGGGCCAACGCATGTTGCGGATGACTTGGCAGGCCCGGATAGATGACTTTCGACACCGAAGCGGTGGTTTCAAGCATTGTCGCAATCTGCAACGCACTTTCCGCCATGGCCCTGCACCGCAAATCCAGCGTCACCATCCCGTTGAGCATGATCCAAGCGGTGAACGGGCTCATCGACCCGCCGGTGTGCTTCATGTAGGGCTCAAGCACCTTGCGGATATAGTCTTTGGTCCCACAAACCACGCCGCCAAGGGCGCGCCCCTGTCCGTCGATGTGTTTTGTGGTTGAATAGACCACAACATCGGCGCCCTGCGACACGGCTTTTGAAAAGATCGGGGTGGCAAAAACGTTGTCCACGATCACCAATGCGCCGACGCCATGCGCGATTTCGGCAACTGACGCGATGTCGATCAGCTCGAGCGTCGGGTTCGAAACGGATTCAAAAAACACCGCCTTGACGCCTGGCACGACAGCGGCCCGCCACTGATCGAGGTCCGCACCATCGACAAAAGTTACCTTGACGCCATAACGCTGCAAGACCTCTTCCAGCACGTAAAGGCACGACCCGAACAACGCCCGTGCCGATACGACATGATCACCCGCGCGCAGCAGCGAGGCCAGCGCCCCCATCACCGCCGCCATTCCCGATGCGGTGGCAAAGGCATCCTCGCAACCTTCCAGGGCCGCGATGCGCTCTTCGAACATCCGGGTCGTTGGATTGCCATAGCGCGCGTAGATGAATTCGTCGTCGCCCGCCTTGTTGAACCGCGCTTCCGCCTGTTCGCAGGTCTCGTAGACAAAGCCCTGTGTCAGAAAGATCGCCTCGGCCATCTCGCCATACTGGCTGCGGCGGCTGCCTTCATGCACCAGCTTCGTGCGTGTCTTCCAGTCATCCATCACCGTCTCCGGTCAACAAAAAGCCCCGGACCACAAACAGGTGCCGGGGCAAGACCCACACCTCTTTAGCGGCTTGTTTAACGTGGCCCGCAATCCGGTAACAAAGCGCCACGGATACGGAGTAGCCCCGCCATGGCCAAAGGTCAACTGTTGCACTGCCGCATCGTCACGGACCTGTAACGCAGAGTTCACCCAGACGTCGCAAGCTCGGGTTATCCACAACGCGAGTGCAGCGAAAGGCCGCCATGCCGCAAACGCCCGCCCCTGTTCGTGCCGATGTGTCAGCCCAGGGGTTGGAAATCGATCATGGCCAGCTGTTGGCCTGTCTTGCGGCCTTGCCTGCAAGATCCCCGGTTGTCGTGATGATCCATGGCTACCGTTTTGACCCAGGTTTAGCCGACCACTGCCCACATGGACACATCCTGTCGATGAACCCGCCTGCAGACGACCGCAAGGCCACAAGTTGGCCGCGGCAGTTGGGTTTGACTGGCGACAATGGAATGGCCATCGGTTTTGGTTGGAAAGCCCGGGGATCCGTGCAGGGCGCCTATCGCCGCGCCGCAGCAGCGGGCAGGGCGCTGGCGGATCTGGCGGGCCTGGTTCGCCAGATCGATCCGGCCCGTCAGGTGGACGTGATCGGTCATTCTCTGGGCGCGCGCGTGGCGCTTCAGGCACTGCCGCATGCCCGCCCCGGCGACTTCCGCCGGATGATCCTGCTGGCAGCCGCAGAGACGCGCCGCCCCGCCCGCGCCGCCATGGACAGCCCTGCCGGGCGCGCCGTCGATGTGGTCAACATCACGACCCGCGAGAACGATCTGTTCGACTTTGCGCTGGAATGGCTTGTGGGCTTTGGCACCGACACGGCCTTGGGTCAGGGGCCGGGACGCCCCCTGCCAAACTGGCTGGATCTGCAAATCGACCGGAAGGCAACGCTGGACGTGCTCGACCGGCTTGGCCATGCCTTGCCGCCACCGCCCGCGCGCATCTGCCATTGGTCGCCCTATATGCGACCGGGGATATTCAGGTTTTACCGCGCCGTGCTGGATGGCGCGATCCCGTTGCCCCAGCTTCGCGATGCGTTGCCAACCGGGCGTGACCGTCGCTGGTCGCGCCTGATGTTTCCGGTCGGGGCGCAGCAGTTTCTGGGCCCTGCCTGATTTCTGGGCCCTGCATGACGGTATCAGTCTTCGGCTTGATCTTTCGTGCCGTATGTTTCCATCAGACGGCCCTGCGTCATGAAAAACGCAAACAAGGCGGCCGTCAGGCCAAAGGTCTTGAACGTCACCCAAGCTTCGGTGGACATCATCCGCCAGACTGCCTCGTTTGCAATTGCCAGGGCCACAAAGAACAGAGTGACGCGGCGGGTCAGGATCATCCAGCCTTCCGCTTGCATCGGAAGGGCTTCTTCCATCACCAGTTTCAGGTAGGACTGCCCGCGCCAAAGCCCAAAGCCGAGAATCGCGGCGAACAAAAGATAGATCATCGTAGGCTTCATCTTGAAGAAACGCTCGTCCTTCAGCCAGACCGACAATCCACCGAAGATCACCACAAGTACGACAGTCGCCACTTGCATCTTTGACAGCTTGCCCGTCAGCGCCCAAAGGATGCCCGTGGTCAGGATCAGGACCGGGATGAAGGCGGCCGTCACGACGATGAAGCCGGAATAGTCCGATCCGAAAATCGTGAAGACCTGATCCTTCATCCGACCATAGGCTAAGAAAAACACCAGGACCGGCCCCAGTTCGAGGCCGAGTTTCAAGATGGGACTTATTTTCTTTTCCGTCATCGGACCCTCCACTCAGCCGATTTGCACCAGAATTGCCCCAAGCGCAATCAGGCCCATCAGCGCAGCCCGAAGTGCCCCGACCTTTTCGCCGAGGACCGCCCAGCCGATGATCGCGGCAAACACGGTCGAGGTTTCGCGCAGTGCCGCCACCTCGCCCACCCGGCCCAGCCGCGTGGCGAGCATCACCCCGCCAAAGCTGACAAAGGCCACCAGCGCGCCAAGGATCCCGCGCAGGACAAGCGGGCTGATGAGGTCAGGCAAAGTCGCCCGGCCGCGTGCCAGCCTTATCGCCATCAGGGTCGGGAAATCCGTGGATGTGATGAAGAAGAACCAAGCAAGAAAGGTGAACGGATCGGGGGTCAGGCGGATGCCCCAGGCGTCATAGGTCGTATAAACCGCCACCAGCAGCCCTCCGGCAAAGGCCCAAGCCAATCCCGACCAGAGAGCGGCCCGTCCGATCCCCACTCCGCGCAGGTTCACCGCCGCCAGCATAAGGATTGCGCCCGATAAGAGCCCGACCCCGCCCCATTGCAGCGCGCGATAGTGTTCCCCCAGGAAAAGCGCGGCAAAAGCCAGCGTCGCCAACGGCCCGGTGCCGCGCACCACCGGATAGACCACGGTATAGGCTGCGCGGTCATACGCCAGCGCCATCGTCAATTTGTAGGCAAAGTGGATGCCCAAGGCGCCAAAAAGCACCAACCATTCGATGCCCCGTGGCCAAGGCACTGCAAACACTGCGACCGGCGCGCTGAGCACGAAGATCCACAGATCGATCGAGGCACGGGTCAGCCAGGGGTCGTGCTGACCTTTTTGCAGCGCACCGAACACTGCATGGGCCATGGCCGAGCCGAGCGCGAGGCACAACGCCAGAGTGATCCCGGCGGGGGTGCCTTCCAGGGACAGGAGCCAGGATGTCATGTATCGCCTTGCCAGACCGGCCGGGGGGTTTCGCACCCCCCGGACCCCCCGCGGGATATTTCAGCCAAGATGAAAGGGATCAGGGATCAAGTCCTACCAGAGCGCGGGCAAAATCGTCTGGATCGAACGCGGCCAGATCGTCGATTTGCTCTCCGACGCCAATTGCATGGATCGGAAGGCCGAATTTGTCGGCCAGAGCGACGAGAACGCCGCCTTTGGCGGTGCCGTCAAGCTTGGTCATCACGAGACCCGAGACATCGGCAATCTTGCGGAAAATCCCGACCTGGGTAAGTGCGTTTTGCCCGGTCGAGGCGTCCAGCACCAACAGCGTCGTGTGCGGGGCGGTTGGATCGATCTTGCGCAGGACGCGGATGATCTTGGCCAGTTCCTCCATCAGATCGGCGCGGTTCTGCAACCGTCCCGCCGTGTCGATCATCAGAAGGTCGGCGCCATCTGCCTGCGCCTTTGTCAGCGCATCGAAGGACAGGCTGGCTGGGTCGGACCCTTCCGGCGCGGTCAGGACGGGCACACCCGCACGGGTGCCCCAGATCTGCAACTGTTCGACCGCCGCCGCGCGGAAGGTGTCGCCTGCAGCGATGACCACGGATTTGCCCGCCGCCTTGAACTGCGACGCGAGTTTACC
>JANNPZ010000084.1:0-172490 GCA_031400505.1 Paracoccaceae bacterium
CGAGGCGGCGCGCGACATGATCGACGGGTTCGAGCATGGCGCAGACGTGATCAATCTGATCGGGATCGACGCGAATACCCTGGCTGCGGGCGATCAGGCATTCCGCTATATCGGCACCGCGGGATTTTCAGGCCAGGGCGCAGGCTCGGCCGGCGAGATGCGCGGCTACAGCTTTGGCGGCGATCCGTTCGTGCTGCTGGAAATGGACATCAACGGCGATGCCATAGCCGACATGCAGATCCTGGTGCTGGGCACCACCGTCATGCAGGCCAGCGATTTCATCCTCTAGCCCCACGGCGCGCGCCGGCGCGGGGCCCACAAGCACCCGGCCAAGAACAATAACCACCTGCACAACAAATTGCGCTGCGCAGACGGCGGATTTCAGTGCGGGTGGCACGCCATGATCGGACGCAGAAACCTTCCCGGAAATTGGGCCTGCAGTGTCAGCCGTCAGTGTTGCATGAAAAACTGCATGATAGCCTCTGACCCCGCCAGATCGGGCCGTGCGGGACCGAACTGGCTGTTTGCGCCGCGCTCCGCCATTCCCGGCCAGGTATGGCCAAGCCCCGGGATCACGCACAGGCTGGTTTCCGACGCCGCCGACCCTGCGTCGAACCGCAGACAACTGGTGCCCAGCGCGGGCACATCCACCGTGGTTGGCTGGCTGAGATCTGCACCGTTCATCTCTGCAACGGCATCAATGGCATCGCGGGCCGGCGGCAAGAAACCCAGATTCCGTGTGGCACCACCACCAACGACAGACGTGGTGTCGGCATCGCCATGAATGTACAAAAGTGGGATCGGTCCGCCCCGGCAACCTCGCATTTCGTCCGGTGGCAGATAGCCGGCAAATGGTGCTGCTGCTGCGACCTGATCACCCGCCTCGCACATCAGATGAAACGCCATCAGCGCCCCGTTGGAAAAGCCGGTCAGATAGGCTTTTGGCCGGATCGATGCAATCGTTGCAAGATCCGCCATCATCGCCTTGAAGAACGCCACATCGTCAACGCCACGCTTTTTGGCCGGCCCGCAACAAAAGCCTGCATTCCAGGTGCGCATGATGCCTTCGGGATAGACGACGATAAGATCCCGTGCTGCGGGCAAACTGTGCAGGCGCGTTGCCTCGGCCATGAAGTCACTGCCCGCGAGCGCCGGATGAAAGGCAATAATCACCCGCAGGTTGCTTTTTTCGGCCACGCCGTCGGGAAGATACACTGTGTAGCTGCGTTCCTGCGCGCCGACGCGGACGGTACGCTCTTGCCGGTCTGCCGCAGTGGCGTGTTCAGGTACTGCGACAAAAGCGACAAATACGATCAGGAACATGAGGGCGGCCGAAATGCGGCATGCGACCTTCGACGCCATGGTTTGTCGTCCCCGGATTTTCCAATTTGCATAACAAAAGCTGGTCATTTCTGCTGTCCTCTCAGGCTTTCGGGCAGGTCTGCTGTCGTGACCCCGCATGCCCGGCAAACTAGCCGAGGGTCGTTTGATCGTCCATCGTTTGCGACATCGTTTGCAAAGTCTTGCTCACTCTGCCAAGCCTGACAGCGCCGCACAGGCCGTCCAGAGCGCGCCGATCCGGCCACGATCGTCGGCGGGCATCAGGATCGGCCCGGCAACTGTTTCGCCGACGATCAAACAACCATGCGCTTGCGCAAAGTCCTGCGACAGCATCACCTCGATCAGCATTGCAGCGGCTTGCGACGGGGTATGCATTTGCAAGTAGCGCTGATTGACTTGGGTTTGCGCGCCGGGTTGCGGCCCTTCGGACGGCAGCAAGAACGGCGTCGGGACCGGAGGCAAGGCAACAGCCGCGATGTTGACGTTTGTTCCTGCCATACCCTCCGCCAATGCACCGGTCAGCGCGACCAGACCCGATTGCGCGCGCCCAACAACCTGGGTGGGTCGATAGCTCGTTGTGCTTTGCAGGTCGTTCAGCTCGAATGGGTGATCCGCCTGTGCCAGAGTAACCGGGTTCAGCACCCAGGCGCTGTTGGCGCGGCACAGCGGTTCCGCCAACAGCCGGGTCAGCGCAACTGGCGCCAGCATTTGCAGGGCAAGTACTGCCTCGATCCCCTGCGCGGTTTGCCTGCGATCTTGACTTGTTGCACCGGCCGCATGGATCAGGATGTCAATCTGGGGCAGTTCTGCCGCCAATCGTTCGGCTATCGCTGCAAGTGCCTTGCGGTCGGTCAGATCGGCCGAAAGAACGCGCAACCGCCCTGGATCACCAGTGATGGATTGCCCTCCCGCGCCCCCGTCGCGCCGCAGCCGCTCGGCATCAAGGCGGCGCCGCTGACGCGCAAGAAAATCGTACTCCTCGGCAAAGGCATGCTCCAACGCAAGCCCGGTTTCGGGTCGCAGGGCAAGACCCGTCACATTCGCACCAAGGCGGACCAGCATGCGGGCTGTGGCACTGCCGACCTTGCCCGTCACACCCGTGACCACGGCGCAGCACCCCGCCAACGGCAGCGCACCGGTTTCCAGCGCTTGCCAGACCGCCGGCATTGGCGGCTGAACCGGCTGGGCCACCCCCAAACGGAAAGCATCTGCCGCCATGAGCTGAATGGTTTGCGCCAAAAGCACGTACAAAGAGTTTTGTGGTCGAACCCCCAACGCTTCTGCGGCGGCGGCACCATGCCTGCGAACAGCGACCAGCGAGTCGTCCATGCGATGCTTGATTTCCGTCATGTCCGGTGTGTCAAATATCTGCGCGATGCGTTGCGCCTCTGCGCGGATTTCTTCCTCGCCAGCAGCTTTTGGGTGAACGATGTCGAACCATCTGCCCTCGACACCGCGCACCTGTGTTGCCGCAACCACTGCGGCGGCCAGATCCGTCAGCGCGATCACCTGCACGTGGTCACTTGGGGGCCAAGTGGCATTTGCACTCGCATCGATCAGCGCGCGGACCGCGGCCTGCAGGTCAGGGTCGGTGGGGTCCATGACGTCGGACACACGCAAGATAACCGCCCGCTGTGCTGCGTTTTGGGCAAGCAAAGCCTCGATCCGCACGCTGTCGCGGTCCGTGTCGGTGACAGGCGGCATGCCTGGCGTCTGCTGCAGCCCGCTTACCAGCACGATGCGACGACCGCGTGCGGCTGCCGACGCGATCAGGGATCTTATGACCGCATGACGATCTTCGCCAATCCCGGTACCTGCTGTGCCCGGATTTTCCGGGGTTGCCCGTGCCATCAGCCCTGGACCAAGATCGGTAATGATCAGCGCCGCGTCCGCTTCTGCGGTCGCGTTTTCATCAGCGACCGCAACCGAAAGACCCCGCGAAGCAAGAAGATCATGCACCGCCCGGCCCAAACGGCTGCTGACTTCGCTGACAAGAATGCTGGTCATGGCTGTCTGTTCCGTTCTTGCACGCGGCTTATCCCTAGTTGTCCAACATATGCTGCGGAATTTTCAACGAGGCAGAGGAGTGAAACTCCAGCCTGCCAAGACATTCTGCCAGACAATCCCTTATGGACTTTTCCGGCATCCATCCGAGGGCTTTCAGCCCCTTCGACTCGAACTTCGGCAAACCGAGATTGTTCCTTGCGGCGGTGTCGGACAAAACTGGCCAGGGACGCCCGACATTCAAAAGGTCCCAAAGCATCGCCTGGATGTCATAGATCGTGACTGGCTGGTCGCCTGACGCAATGAAACACCGGTTTGCCGCATCCTTGTGCCAGGCCACATGCAAGGCCGCCCGGGCGACATCGGAGCCGTGAATCCAATGCATGACGTCAAGGGTCTGCTGTTCGCCTTCTGGCACCGGTTTGCGCAAAGAATTGTCTACAATCGTGTCGATCAGGCCACCTGACCGACCGGCAATATTGGTCGGCCGCAAGGTTACATGTTCGAACTGGCCTCGATCTGCCGCGTCAAACACGATGTCCTCTGCCGCAATCAGGCTTTCGGCAAATGCGGCCTGCTGCGCGTCGCCGCTGACCATCCGCAGCGCGTCATCCCGCAAAGGCCAGACCATTGGCGAGCGATGCGGAGCAAAAACCGCCTCCGCGCTGATCAGAACAAACCGTCGCACACGCCCACCTGCCGCATCGACAAGCGCCGCCGTGCCGGAGACATTCACATCCCGCATCCGCTCGTGCGAGAAAACCGACTGCGGACGGATCAAGGCCGCATGAAACACGACATCGACATCTTGCAGCGCTTCGTCGAGCGACTGGCGGTCATGCAGGTGGCCGGGCACGATCCTGATCCGGTCGCGGAAGTTCATCCTGTGCATGGAGTCGGGCAAGGCCAGCACACAGACGTCATGATCCGTCGTCATCAGGCGTTCAAGAATGTATTGGCCCGACGCTCCTGTCGGACCAGTGACGAGGACCTTTGCCATTAACAGTGCCTGTCCTTTGAAAACCTGCGGAGCCTTTGCCCAAAAAAAACTTATGTCCTGGACCGACCGTCATTCAGAGCAAGAAGCCGACAACCACAACCGGAAGCGTACCCAGCCGCGGTTGCGATACCATGATCTTTCCGCCCTGCCTAGGGCCGCACGCCTCAGATACCACTCAATATCGGGTTTCCCGAAACCTGGTCCCATGGCATATGCAAGGGTGCCGAGGTCTGATCAGGGCGCGCTGGCAGTCGGATTTTGCGAAAGGATTTGTGTGTGAACTTTGGTAGCTGGCGGGATTTCGATCCGCATCATGAACAGGGCGTTCCGACACTCGTGCTCGGTTGGATCGGCCTTGAAACCTCGATGACGGCTGCGCTGGGCCGCGCGGCGGGCGGTGCAATTGACGTGACTGTCCGCCGGCAGCAAGAAGGTCCGCTGCATGAAGACGAGATGGGCTTCTTCCCGGACAGCGATCAGGCCACCTTGCGCGAAGTCTGCCTGAGCCATGCCAACGAGCCGTTTCTGATCGCCCGGACCGTCTTTACGTCGAACATCCTTCGCACCCATCCGCGCATCGTCGACCTTGGCGACCGCCCTTTGGGGTCGCTGTTGTTCGCGGGTGAACGGCCAAGCCCCTACACCGCGCGCCAGTTCAGCCATATCCTGCCGGATGCACCGCTCGATCCGTTAATACACTGGCGGTATGTTGGTCCGGAAACGGGGTTCTGGGCGCGCAGAACGCTTTTCATCCTATTCGATGCGCCACTTTTGGTGACGGAAATATTCTTGCCTGCGCTTCTTGCCCGACCCGATGCGGGCACGGCACTTCTGGGGCAGACTGCCTGAGCCCTTCTACGGCTACCCGGGTCATCCGCCATGCGCCCGGTCCTTCATACCGCCAAGAGGTCCGCGATGACTGGTTTACCCTTGCTGAACCCCGCCCTGCAGGCCCCGGTCTGTGACGATACCGAACAGATTTCGGGCACCGAGCTTGGCGCCCGGGTGGCACGGATCAAGGACCGACTTGCGGCCGAAAAGTTGACCGGTGCGCGGGTTTGCATTCCGGTTGATGCAGGGCTCGGCGCCATGGCGGCGCTGATCGCCGTGCTGGAGACCGGAACGCGGGCTGCACTGATCCCGCGCCCGGCAAAAGGCGATTTGCCGGATTGGCCCCGGTTTTGCGATGCGGTCATGCTTCCGCCCGAACCGGGACAGCCGATCGAGGCGCTGACGTTTCAGTTTCAGGACGCGGGCGAAGATCCGGCGCGCGGCCAGACCGGGCGTATCTGGCTGCGCAGTTCAGGGACAACTGGCACGCCCAAATGGGTGATGCACGACACCCCGGCGCTTTATGCCAACTCCCACGCGGCTGGGGTCCGGCTGGGCCTGACCGCACAGGATCGTGTGCTTATTCCTGTGCCGATGAACCACATGTTCGGCTTTGGCGCGGCGCTGCTGCCCAGCCTTCTGGTTGGGGCAGCAATCCGGATTGCGGCCCGAGGCAATCCGCTGGTCATTTTTCAGGCTCAACGCAGTTTTGAACCCACGGCGATTTTCCTTGTGCCAAGCCAGTGCCGGTCCGTCATGGCGCTGGGACGCAAGGCGGGGCGCGCCCGGTTGATCGTGGTGGCGGGCGACCGGCTGTCGGCCTCCGAAGCCGCCGCGTTCGAGGCCGACCATGGCACGGTCGTTAACCTGTACGGCTCGACCGAGATGGGGGTCATCAGCGCGGGCCAGCCAGAGGGTCCTGCGGCCTTGCGCCACCTGACCGCTGGTCCGCTGGTCGGCAACGTGCAACTGGCCCTTGAACCCCAGCGCGATCCCGACCCGGCGGCAGAAGGCGCGGTTGCGTTGCGGATCGTCCATGGTGCCGGGTGCCAGGGCTATTGCGACGCAGACACCGGCGCGCTGACGCAGCCCGCGTCCGACCTGTGGCCCACCGGCGATCTGATCCGCCTGCATGACGCCCCTATTGCCGGAGAGGCGCCGTGGATCGAGGTGATGGGTCGGGCAGATCATGCCGTCAATCGTGACGGCTTGCTGGTGCATCTGGGCCAGATCGAAGGCGTTCTGGCCCGTGCTGCGGGTGTGGCGCTGTCGGCAGTTGTGGCGGCCGGCGTGTCGCGCCGGGGGGTCGGGCTCGCGGCCTTTGTGACGGTCGGGCGCATGGGGTCGGGCACGCCAGATGACCTTCTTGCCCATTGTCGTGCGCATCTGCCGGCACGCGCCGTTCCAGACCGACTGCATGTTCTGGCAGAAATGCCGATGTTGCCGTCTGGCAAGGTTGATCGTCGCAGGCTGGTCAGCCTCGCTTCTGAAATGGCGACCGGACCAGACCAATAGCGCACGGCGCTATTGACCTTGCATGAACGGTCGGAAATCACTTAGGCAACATCATCCGGCGCAAGACCCGCCGCAGGCAAAGCAGGATACGTTTAATGACGAACTCGGTTACGGAAAACCTGATTGCGCTGATCGTGCGCGAATTGAAATGGACCGGGGCAGAGATCACCCCCACAACGCCATTCTTTGAAAACGGACTGGAACTTGACAGTTTCGCGGTGGTTGACCTGGTGTCCAGAATCGAAAACCACTTCGGCTTTCACCTCGCCGATACGGACTTCAGCCCCGAAAACTTTACCGATATCCAGACCCTGTCGAATGTGGTCGCACGCTATATCGTTGCGAAGGGCTGAGATTTTCGGCGCAACCCATTGACAGTGCGGAACCAGCCGCACGAAAAAGATCCCCTACTTGCGTAGCCCGAAGTTGCGCATGCGCAACAGCCGCTCTGTCGTGCGCGCCATCTGATCGCGCCCATTCACTTGCGGGAACGCCTCTGTCGGCACGGGGGCTCCGATGAATGCGCAAAGGGGCTCCCAGCCTTGATCGACGCTGTACACCAGCAACCGGTCCGCCGGGATCGTATCGCAGACCTCTTGGAAGTGAGAATTATAGCGGGCAATGGCAAGGGCCTCGTCTTCCATAGTGTCCTGCATCATGCCGTGCCACACCAGCGTATCGATCATCCGGTTGACCTTCGCGCCGAACTCGGTTCCCGCCTCGAACCCGGTTCCGGAATAGATCGTGGCCCGGGTCGAGGCGTACCAGCCCTTTGGTCCGCGGGGGTGGTGGGTAAAGATCAGCTTTGCCTCGGGGTAGGACTGCGCCAACTGCCGCCACACCGTGCAAGACGGAAAATCAACCGTCGCCCGATAACCTGAAAACAGCCGCGCCCAGTCGCGGTTCACCAGATCGGGGTCTTCGGCAACCTCCAGCCAAAAATCGACATCGGTCTTGCGGTAGGGGTCAAACAGAAGGTCGAGCATGTGATAACACGGGTAACCCAGCGTCTCGAGCGCTGAACGCAGCGACAGGGTCCCTGTGCGGCCCAGACCCGCACCAATGATATCAAGTTTCATTCTATCCTCTCGGTTGGTCAAACCGTTCCTGCCAAAGCGCAACATCAGGCCGGGCGAATCCCTTCGACAAACGGCACTTCGAACACCTTCTTGTGCATGACCGGGCCATGGCCAAAGAAACCTTCTTCGCCAAAAGCCTCGCCATGGTCGCCCATGACCATGAACCAGGTGTTTGCCGGTGCCTTGTCGAACAGCACGCCCAACAGGCCGTCAAGATATTCGACACAGCGGATCTGCTGTTGATGCAGGCCCCGCATCACGGAGTCAGAGAAAAACTCCTCAAGGCTCATTTCGCGGCGATCCACCGCGCCGCCGGCATCGCCCCCCTTGGCCAGCGCCTTTGTCACGCCATGCAGGCCGGAAATATGCGGCAGTTCTGCATCCTTCAGCATGTAGGGATAGTGCGTTTCCCCAAGGTTCAGAAACCAGAAACTGGGCTGCGTGTCGCTGAAGGAAATGTCATTTACCATCCCTGCGAAATCGTTGTGGTTCGGCATCAGGCGGTAATCATCAAAGGCACGGTTGATCCCGGTAAACGGGTTCAGCACAGGCATCGAAACACGGGCAAAATTGCGATAACCCTGTTTGCGCAACATTGCCGGCAACGACAGTTCGGGCAGGAACGTTTCAAACTGCAACCGCGGAATGTCCAGCCGGTCGGTCCAGCGCCGGAAATCCTCTTTATACACATCAGACGCGTAGACATGCGGGGGGGATTTATGTGGCACAAGGCCCATCATGTAGGCGTAGTGCGACGGAGCGGTCCAGGACGCATAAGACCAACGTGCCTCGATCTCGCCCAGCCGGTTCAGGTTCGGCGCCTTCGCCGCAAGGGCAGAATCCAACCTGCAGCTGTCATAGGTGATAAACACGAGGTTGCGTGGCACGTAATCTCTCCTTCAGGCATCGGCACAAATTTTCCGCCCGCTGGCGGTCGTCTTAGACTACCGGGGCTGCCGGCTTTTTGGCGTGCATGGTCGAAGCACCGGTGGTGTTCACAACAAGACCACACCCCTTGCCCGATCCGGCTCCGCTTTGGGCAACCCCGGCTGACGGTCAAAACAAATGGCACGCTTTGCGTGGCCCCCCTGCAACGGCGTCAGCCCTGTCGTGCCGCGATGCCGGCGACCCCCAGATAGGACGGCACCATATGCGGCACAGGATCGGCTGACGGGTTTGTTGCCAGCAACTCTTCGACCGACATCTGCATATCCCGGAACAATTGACCATCGCGCATCAGGGTCATCCCCAGCATGATATGCGAGAAACTTGGGTGGGCAACAGACTGCACATGCGCAAAGCCCGCCAAGTGCTGCGTGTGAAGCACGTCGATTGCGTCACCCTGCGCGTAATACATCCGAAGCAGCCGCACGGCACCCGGCGTCGCCGACAGGATTTTCGCAAGGTCAATGTAACGGTGCTCTTCACCCCGGCTTGCAACAAGCTCCGCAACCCTGTCGAAGAGTCCGGCAAAGCGTTCTCCCCCACCCAGACGGTCGCGCAGATCACTGTCCACAAACGAAACCGCTGACTGCACATGCACGTCGTCAACCCGGAACTCAGGGTCTTGCCCGATCAGATGCGCGTGTAAGATCGCGGCATAGGCCCCGCCCGACAAACCCATGAAGGTCACCCGCTCGGGCTTGATCCGCTTGATCACCACTTTCAGAAACTCAACCGTCTCGTCGATCGACGAGGTCAGACCTTTTATGCCGGTATGATAGAGATAGTCCGATTGCGCGTCCCGCAAGAACAGCTTTGTGCAAGGCATGTCCTGTACCAGGGTCACATAGTCGAAGACATTCTTCCGCATCGCAGGCTTGGAGCTGAACAGGATCATCAGCCGATCAGACGTGCCATAATCGATGGCGGCACAGTCGGATATATGTTCGATCATCGTTTCTACTTTCCTTCCGTCTGCACGCTGCCCCGGACAGAAAACGCGTTGCAGACAACGCATTCCGAGGCAGCGTCCAGGTCGGCCAATCTTAGCTTTGGTCTTCGTTTTCGGACATCATCGCCCGACGGCGCATCATCATGCCCCGAAAACGGCCGCCAGCCGCCATGCCCAAGCCGGCACCCCGACCTTGCGCGGCGCCCTGACCCGCGCCTTGTTGCGGCATCATGCTGCCGTCACCACCCGTCTGAACACCACCCGACTGTGCACCAGCGGCAATTGCCATGCGGCGGCGCATCATGCCGCCACCCGCAAAGCCTGCACTCTGCGGCATGACCTGTGGCGCTTGGCCGCCTTCAGCGGTCTGGCCGTTGCGCCGCGCAGCGATGCGCGCCATCATTCCGCCCGCCATCATGCCACCGCCTTGCGATGCCGCCATCCCGCGGCGGCGCATCATGCCGCCCCCAGCTGGGCCTGCGGGCATCCCGGACCCCGACATTCCACGGCGCCAGCGTTGCTGTCCGTCATCAGAGCGGCGCGCAGACCCTGGACCCCGCATCAGCTTCAGTTCAGCCCGGAACAGGTCGATAAACTGTTCGCCCGACATGTCCGCTTTAGCCGCCTTAGCAGCAACGACCCTGTCAAGCGCAGCCTTGCCTTCGGCTCCTGGCTGGGCCAGCAGCGCCGCACGGAAGCTTTCTTCGGCCTGCTTCCACTTGCCATCGGCCGCAAATGCCTCGCCGTAAAGGCGCTGCGCCACCCTGCGCATCGGGCCGCGCTGTGGCATCTGCGACAAAAGCCGCATCGCCTCGGTCAGTTTCTTTTGGCCGATCAACGCTTCGGCCAGGAACATGTTCACGATTGCAGCCGGCACCTTTGCCACGGCGGCGCGGCGCAGAACTTGCTCGGCACCTTTCCAGTCCTTGGCCTTCAATCTGGCGCGCCCCAAAGAGATCATCACCCGGCGGTTGTCAGGTTCGGCCTTCAGTGCGTCTTCCATCAGCTCTGTGGCCTGCTCAAAACCGTCATCCGCGCCATACAGGTTTGACAAACGCTCCAGCGCGCGGGTGTCGCCGGGGCTGATCGTCAGCACATGCTCCAGATGTACGCGGGCCTCTTCGGTCCGTTCCGCACGCATCAGTGCCCCAGCCAACTGATGGCGTGCCTGGATCGAGTGCGGGTTCAGTTCGACCATCCGCTGCAAGACTTCGACCGCCCCCTGAGAGTCGCCGTTCATCCGGTGCAGCCGCGCGATGCCCAGCAACGCCTGCTGCGATTGCGGGTTCAACTCCAATGCCAGCGTAAAGTTGGTTTCGGCATATTCCGCGTTGTTGCCCTGCAAACCGATCATCCCGGCCATCAGTGGGGCGATGGCGTTGCGCGGGTCGACCGCCATCGCATCCTCGACATAGCGGGCGGCCTCGTCCAGATTTCCTTCACGCTGAAAGGTCATAGCATAGGTCAGCAGGGCCTGAACATTCTGCGAGTTCTGATTGAGGATCTGCTCAAGCCCATAGCGAGCTTCGGCAAAGCGACCCTCTTGCATCAGTGTCTGCGCCCGTTGGATAGCCGGGGCCCCTTCCACGGCGCCGCCGACAAAACCTTCCGACAAATTACTTTCCGGCATTTCGAAACCCTCTGTTTAGCCCACAATTCCGCCCGCGCTGGTCGAGCTCTTTTCCTGTCGATAGATATCAGAACACGCTTTGTGCGTCGTCATGATTTTTTCGACAGGTCTCGCTCTACTGGGCATTTGTTACATGGCCCCCATCAGCGCAGCCGCATCGTCTTGCGTTTTTCTTGATCCGTCGGACTTTGTCTGCCCATCGGCCGGTCGCGCTGTTCCGGCGTCGCGATGGGCTGCGATGATTTCGCGCAAACCTTCGGAAAACGGAACGGTCGGGCGATAGCCCATGAGGCGCAACGCACGTCCCATGTCATACTGCTGCAGATAGCGCCGCCAGATCCGCTCGGCATCGGGGGTCTGGTCCTCTGGCGTTGGGTTGCCGGACGCGATCCGGGCCAGTTTGCCGATCTCGTGCAGACCAACCACATCGGGACCGGCGATGTTGAATGTCTCGTTGCGCGCCTCGGGCATGAAACAGGCCCGCAAGATCGCTTCGGTCGCGTCACGAATGTTCACGAACTGGCGCGGTGGCACTGCGGCCAGCTTCTTGCCAAATTCCGGGTTCGCCGCGTTTTCGCGAACCAAAACATCCACCGTCGGGTCACCTACGCCATAGATCAAGGCAAACCGCAAAATCGCATGTTCGAATTTACCCTTCTGGCTGTAGTGCCTGGTCAGGTTTTCGCCCGCGATTTTTGACATGCCATAGTCCGCAAGATCATCCCCACCATCCGTTCGCAGCGCGTGCGCCTCGTGCAGGGGCCATTCTGCCTGCTTGAACTGATGCTCATAGGCCGCAACCGAACTTACGAAAACGAAACGCGTCACGGCACCGGCCAGTTTGCAGGCCCGCAGCAGATTGTGGGTGCCGTCAACATTGGTCTGGCGCAGCGTGGCCAGATTTGCCGATCCTGGTATCCGCGCCGCCATGTGCAACACAATCGGAACCCCGGCAACCAACCGGTCAAGCGCGGCACGGTCCTCCAGAACGCCTTCCAGCTTTTCCAGCCCCGGATGTTCGGCGAGCGCGTCGCCGGTTCCGGGCTGTACAAGAACGCGAACCCTGTATCCCGCATCCAGAAGCTGCGGCACAAGGGCGCGGCCCAAGTACCCCGTGCCACCGGTGATCGCCATGTCAAAGCGCTGTTCCGCCGGTGCCGCCGTGACAACGGGGACAGCAGCAGTGGGCCGCCAGGCTGTGGCTTCGGGCAAATGGTAGGGTTGCTGATCGGTCGATCCGAGAAAAACCTCGGTGCCACCATCCGGGTTGTCGACATACTCCCAACGCGACGCAAACCGTGCCGGCGACGGCCCACCAAACGGGTTTGCCGTCCCCAATGCCAGACCATGCGGGGTCGATACCATCGTGCGCCCGCCATAATTGTATGGATTGCCCATGCCGTTCAGCGTCACAGGCTGCCAGTTCACGCCATCCTTGGTGCGCCACATCTCGAACCCGCCACCGACTTCGGCCAGTTGTTCAAAACTGACGGCGCCGACGATGCGTTTGGCAGTGGGTGACGGGCGGTGGGCGTATTGCAAGAACACCGACCAGTCGAAAGTGGTGACATAAAGCCAGTCATCATGCACACACATCCGCCAGGTGTACCCGGCAAAGATGTTGTCAAAACCCGGCCCCATGCCCGACAGCGGACGTTTGATCCCGTCTGGCGTTTCGCGCGGCGAACCCACCAGCAGATCCCATGTGTCATCGGGCCAGACACGGATGATCTCTCCGGCACCCGGACCTACAAGGTTGGTCCGGTCATAGCCGCCGTTCTGAATCGAGCTGCCGACATACAGCGCGCCGTTGAATTCGACCATCCCCATGGCGATTTCGGACAGTGGCCCACGATACCCGCCACGCGAAATCACCTTGCGCCATTGCAACGGCCCATCGCCACAAGGCGGGGTTGTCCAGACCTGATACCCCTCGAACTGGTTGAAAGTGCCCGCGTACAATTGACCATTGGCGACCGTCATCATGAAGATGCCGTTGTTCGTGGGGTCGCCAAAGCCAAGGTCGCAAGCCACCTCCCATTTTCCGGTAACCGGGTCGTTCGACCGTTTCAGCACGCCGGTACGGTTCGAGTTGAACTGGATACCCTCGCCCGCCGGAGGGGCATAGAGCCAGCCATCAAAACCGACCAGTTCGCGAAAGGTAGAGATCATCGGGTTGCCGATGCCGGGTTCGCAGGCCGGTTCGAAATTCAGCCCATCCTCGGATCGCAGGACATGCGCCGCGCAACCCCGCAACACAGTCGACATCGTGGACGCATAGAGCATCGGCTTGTGGTCCGACTTGCCCTGAAACACCGTCATGCCGCGATAGCCAAGGTCACGCGGAGCGGGTTCACCCTGCTTGCCAGGGATCATCGGCGACCGGTACGCCATTTCCCAGCTGTCGGTACCCGGCGTCCAGCGCCATATCTGACCCTGCATGTCCAGATCTTGCACCTTGGGCGGAACCGACACCGGCCAGGGTTCCAATGCCGGGGGGTCGATCGGCGGAAACAGCTTCAACAGCTTGAACGAGTTGCGCGTCATCCCGCAATAAAGCCGCCCCTCGAAGTAGGTCATGCCATGCACATAGGCATTCGCGGAATCGCCCACGCCGTTCTTGGCAAGTTGACGGAAGTTGCCTTGCGTCAGGCCGACACCTCGCCTTGACGGCGTGCCCGCAGGGGTCTTGCGATCAGTCATACCCGGGGCATTCCTTTGCCGAGCGCGCGCAACACGGAAAATTCTCGCCGCAACCGGGCGTCTGCCGGGCTGCTTGTGGCCACCGGCGCTTCTTTGCGCTGCGGGATCAGCCAAAGAAGCGGCGCGCCGGGCACAGGTCGCGCGGGTTCCAGGTCTGCATGATCCGCCAATGCGGTCAACAACGCCTGAGGCCGCAAAAGCGGAAAGTAATGCGATGCGCGCGGCACGATCTGCAGCCGCGCCTTCGGCAACATCGCTTGCAGGGCATCGGCTGTCGGGCGGTAGGCCGACCGTGCGCCATAAATCAACCGGACGCGGCTGCGGATGTCGCGCAAAGCAGGTGCTTCGATCCCAGTGGTGTCAAGAAACTCGGCAATCGCATGGGTGCCTTGCATCAGGTCAAGCCAGCGACGAACAGCCTGCGATGGCTGTCCCGGGGTGCCAGTCATCCGAAGTGCCCCTTGCAGCGCCTGCCCGCGGGCTTCGCGCGCTTCGGGCGTCATGCGAACGGTCGGCTGCTGCGGTGCAACATGGCCCGGCTGCGCGCCGCGCACAAACTGCCGCGCCCCGCCGCCCCAGCCTGCGCGGCCACGTGCCGGCCAAAATGCGGCAAACCGCGATCTTTGCCCGCCCGTTCTGTCTGATGCCGCAGTCTGCGCATCGATTTGGCCGTCATCCTCCCAATGCTCGGCACCCTTCTGAACCGACCGGTCATCGTGTTCGCTTGCCAAAAAGTCGATCTCGTCCAACAGCTCGGAAAACAACCCGCGCACCACCAGCGGCAGATGCGCGTCGATCTCGATGCCGCGGATCTGCGCGCGGGCCCGCGTGGCCGACCATTCCGATACGCCCTGCAGCGGCGGGACAGGCTGCAACGACGGCAGCCACGCATCCGCCAGGGTCAATTCCGCAACCAGATCCGGGCGCTCCGCAGCCAAAGCCGCGGCGACCGCCCCACCAAAGCTGTGACCAACGACATTCGCGCCGGTCACTTCCAGCGTATCAAGCAACGCCGCCACGTCGCCCGCAAGGTCGATCGCCCGATAGCCGGTGTCGGTCATGCCGGAAAAGCCGTGGCCACGCAGGTCAATCGCCGTAACCCGGTGGCTGTGGGCAAGATGCTCTGCCACGTGGAACCACCAGAAGGCGATGTTGCATGACAGCCCATGGATCAGCACCACATCCGGGCCCTGACCTGTTTGCTGATAATGCACCTTGTGATTGCGCAACTGTACCCGGGGCATGGTGCGGACCTACATGTAACCAAGTGCCTTGAGACGTTCGCGGATCTCTTCCGCGGCATCTTCTGGCAAAGCCTCGCCGGTCTTACCAAAACCGGCCTCCCACGAAACGCCCGGGATCGCGTCAGAGGTAACAGACAGCGCATTATACATCAGATGGTCGATCGTGAAAGCACCCGTCGCCGCCACACCCTCCATGCTTTGCGCTACGGGCAGGCCCAACGAGTAAAGCACCGTTGGCGTGATATCGGCGATCCGAAGCGCATCGATGCGCTCTCCTGACCGGATCCCCGGTCCCTTGGCGATGAAAATTCCATCCGGATGATGCGTGGCATAGGCAACACGCCGGTCCTTGCAGGGCTGGTCGGCGCGCAGCACCGACAAAAAGCTGTAGTCATGCAGGCGCAGCGTCAGATCGGGCGCCTCTGTCATGTTGGGGCCGGGAAAGGCCGCCTCGCGCAGATAAACCTCTGCAACCACCGGCCGACCGTTGGCCGGATCGACAACCGCCAACAACCGCTGCACCAGATCGGCGCGGAAGGCCGCATAGTCTTCGGGCTGCACACCCGGAGAAGTCTTGTCTTTGGCGGCGCGAATGAAAATCGCGTTCGAAGACGACGACAGGGAATAGGCCCTTGTGCCCGCCCAGTCGATCAAGGTCGAGGCTTCGGTGTTTTCGTCCAGCGCCATGCGGCCCTGATCGTCCATCGCGGTGTCGGGTTTCCAGGCGAGCAGGCCCTCATGCTCCAGCCAGGTGTTGGCATAGAAGATCCGCGTTCCGGCCCGGGTAAACCCGTGGTCCGACACGATGAAAAGGCGCGCCTCGTCCCCTGCCTTTTCCACGATCTGACCGATGAAACTGTCAAGTTCGCGGAAATACTGCAACACCAGCTGACGCGTCGCTTCGTTTGCGGGGCTGGCGTAGTCGTTCCGCGTCGCCGGATCAATCAGATGCCAGCACAGGTGCTGGATCCGGTCCACCCCGTCAAACAGAACCGCTGTCAGATCGCAGGGATCCTCGGTCATTACCGCCAGCAAGGTCGCCTGCCAGCGCCGCTCGCGCGTGATGTGAAAAGTAACCCATTCGTCCAACTGATCGTCGCCAAGACCCTGCACGGCCTTGCGTTCGTGCTGCCAATCGGTTGACATCTCGCTGGCTTTGAAAACACCCAGCTCTTTCAGTCGCTTTGCCATGCTGCGCGGGTGAATTGCCCGCCCCAGATATGACCACGGCACATAGCCCGGGATAACCACACCCTCAACCGGACGCGCCGGAAACATGACCGGGAAGTTCAGCGTCGTGACCCGCTTGCCGCGTGCGGATGCAATATCCCACAGCGTCGAAGCCTTCATATCCTCGGATGTGGCAAGGGTGTAACTAGGCACCGAGCCTGACCGATCGACCTTGATGAAGTCAAAAATGCCGTGTGTTCCCGGACTGACACCTGTCATCAAAGTGGTCCAGGCGGGTGGGGTAAGCGGGTGGATCGTCGATTTCAGAATGGCCCTCGCGCCACCCGCAATCAGGGCGGCCAAGTTCGGCATCAGCCCTTCTGCAATCATCGGATCCAGAATGTCATATGTGGCGCCGTCGACGCCGATGATCACCGTTTTGGCCGACATTCCACTTCCCTCGATCAACAGTTACTGCGGTCAGGCCGCCATTTCGTTCTTCAAAAGAACGACCATATCTTGCAATTCGCCCACAGTCAGATCCCGGATCATTGTCCCGCCGTCGCGCATGCGGCGAAACAGGCGGTCACCAAGACCATAGTGTTGCTGCAGTTCTGACACGAGGTACACGAGGCTGATGGATTCAAGGCCAGAGTCCAGAAGGCGCATTTCGGGGTTCAAGGAAACATCCCCAAGATCAAGATCTTCGCCCAGATCTTCAAAAATTTCCCGTAGAACGATGCCTACGTCCGCTGCAGAGAGTTTCACCATAATTCCGATTTTATCATCTCATCACCTACACTTGAAGTATACCCGGAACAATGCTGCAGCCGCAAGGTAAAAGGGCGGCAAGATTTTGTCGAAGCCTGAAACTTTCCGAAAATACCACTGAAATATGCAGTCTCGATTTCAGGCTTCTATCCACGAAATTGCTCCGAAAAGTGCCGTCCCGTCCGAGCCTCGCAGATCAAAACCGACAGTCTGCGGTCCGGCAGAACCGGTCACAAAATCGCGCATCACGATCCGGCCAGCCTCCACTCCAGGGTTTTGAACGGCAAATCGGCTTACGGCTGCCTCAAGACCCAGTCCCAGCGCCTTTGCCGCAGCCTCGCGGGCGGTCCACGCCCGCGTCATCGCCGCATCACGCCCCGGCCCCGCAGGCAAAGCGGCCAATGCGGCGGCTTCTGATGGCGAAAAGGCGGTTCGCGCAAAGGCCTCGGTCCAGGGACGCAAAGGTTCCACATCAATGCCGACCCCCGAAAATCGCGCTGGATCGGCGGCTGCTGCAACTGCGATATCTGCCGTGTGACTGATCGCAATCGGCGGGACGCGCCCGGCCCATTGATGGGCAGACCGCACAAGCAGCGGCTGGCGGCTGTCCGGATCGGCCAGTATCACCAGGTCCGCCGGGGCAACGGCCGCACCGGCCAAGGCACGCAACGCATCCTTGGCCGCTGCACGACCGCGCAGCCAATCCTGCCGCCGCCTGGGTGCTGCATCCGCAATTGCCGTCTGCCCGGCGTCTGCGCCAAACCACGCGCCCGTGCGTTCATCGGCGGACAGGATCAGATGGGCCAGAACCTTTTCCCAGATACCGCCCGAACCCTCCAGCAAAGCCGCATCGGGACCATCAACAAGCGTGACCACAACACCATCCGGCAGACCTACCGGTGACAGGATACGCCCAAGGCGAGCGGTGGCAGGGGTCAGCCGTGCCTTGAAAAACGACTCCGGCAGGTCAAACCTCTTGTCCCACCATCCGGTCACGCGGCAATTCAGGTGGCCGTCAGGCTCTGCAACCTCCAGGTCCGACCGCATCTCGTCAGCGCTTACCAAAGAGACCAGCCCCGAACAGCGCGCCGCGACCCCGGCCCGCAATGGTGCACGGAAGATGTCCAGCCGGTCCATCCGGAAGGGAAAGATGTGAAACGACTCTGGCAGGCGTTCGGCAGCCCAGACACCCACAAGTTGTCCCACGGCGTCCATCGTCGCAGGATCGGTTTCAAACACCGGAGCAGGGGTTCTTGCCAGCAGGCCAGTCGCCGGCAGCCCGTCAAGAATGCCGCTGACATGGGTGTCGCTCGCTTCGTCCATCCGCGCGACAATCTGCAGGGCAGGGCCATGAAACATGATGCGGTCGTAGATCGCCGTGCGGTCCCAGCGCGCGGCAAGCGGCGCATCCATGATCCGGTCGGCACCGATTCCGGGGCGAAGTGTCGCCACAGGTGCTTTGGGCAGCGTTTCCGCCAATTCTACCCCGGCCTCGATCAGGATGGGGCGCAGCACGGGGCCACCAGGCTTTTGCGCCTCGCGTAGGCGCACGTGGGTTCTGACCACACCGCCCGCCTCGGCCTTTATCTGCGCGTCCAACTCCAGATCCAACGGTTTGCCGTCAATTGCCAGCCAGCGCGAGGCACGCAACTCTGTGACCGCCACCACTTTCAGGTCAGGACGCAGCGCTGCCGCCGCTTCTGCAAGGGCCTCGATCGAAAAGGTCAGCGGCACCACCGACAACCCCGACAGCGTCGGATCCAGCCGCGAGATGTCACGACCAAAGCAGTGATCCCGAAGGTAGGGCATGCAGGTTGCATCAACGCGAATGCGCGCCACAAGCGAGGTGCCGTCGATGCTGCGCTCTACCGAGTCGAGCAACGGAAAGCGCATGCCCTGCGCAGACCCAAGCGACGCTGTCCCATCCGCGGCAGCCGTGGCCGGCGCGCCCGGTTTGTTAAAGAAAGCCGCCATCAGATCGCGTTCCTGCGCGAGAAATCGGTCCATCATGTCAAACCAACCGGCGACAGCGGGGGGCGTCGCGGCGGTTTGTGCGGACAGAACCGTGTCTGGCACAGCAGCGGGTAGGGGGGCGGCGGCGGCTAAGGCGATGGGGGTCGTTGCGACGGGTATCGGCATCGCAGCCGGGGCAGCAAGCCGCAAGCCTTCGGTCGAGCCTAGAACAAGCGGCTGAAGCCCCATTTTCAACACAGTCGGCTTGCGGGCAGGCACCACCTCGGTGTCAAGCGGCGCAATGACACTGCCTGCATCGAATGGCACACCTGCCACCCACAACTGCGCTGCAAAGTGGTGCAATTGCTCCAACCCGCCACGGCCCGGCGTGTCGACGGCCAGCGCCAGATGCGGCCGGTCCCGCAGGATGTCTGCCGCAAAAGCGGTCAGATTGTTGCGCGGCCCGCATTCCAGAAACACCCGCGCGCCGTCGTCATGCATGCGCTGTACCGTTTCGGTAAAGCGGACGGCACCTGACCACTGGCCTGCAGCCAGGTCGCGGATTGCGTCCGGGTCGGCAGGGAAGGGTTCGGTTGTCAGGCAGGAATAGACCGGAAGGTCCGGCGCTGCCATCGGCAAGTCCGCCAGAAACCCCCGCAGCGCACTGGCAAACGGTGAAAAAGCGGGGCTGTGATAGGCACGGGCAAAGGGCAGAACATCGGAAAGCCCGCCCAACTGATCTGCCAGTGCAAGCGCTGCCTGTCGCGCGGCAGGCGTCGTTGCAGCCAGAACCTGCTGGTTCGGGCAGTTGTCCATCGCCAGGAACAGATCATCGCGGCCCGCCAGATGATCGCGCAACGCCATCCGGTCAACTGCGCCCAAGGTGATCAGATGGCCCTCGACAATGGCACCTTCGGCCTCCATCCGTTCGTAAAGCGCGTTCAACGCCCGCATCTCGCCCCGCAAAACCGTGGCGCTGTCCCGACGGGTGACGCCGGCGGCGTAAAGTGCGGAATACTCGCCCGTCGAATGGCCAGCCAGCATGTCGGGCAGAAGACCCATGTGGCGATACAACTCTGCCACCGACTGGTTGGCTGCAAAAATCAACTCGGGCCCGATATCCATCCGCCATAGCGCGCCATCGGCCGCTTCGGCCGCGATCAATGCCTGCGAAGGACCCAGCCCGCGCGGATGATCTGCAAAAGCGCGCTCTGCCAGATCGAACCAGCCGCGCATCAGGGGTTTGTGCAGCATCAACTGGCGAAGCATGCCTGCGGACTGGCTGCCTTCGCCGGGAAAGAGGAACGCGACCTTGCCGCCAACCGGATCATTGCCAAGGTATAGACCCTTGCGGTCGCGCAGCCGCACCTTGCCCGACCCCAATACATCCGCCAGCCGGCCTGCATGCGCCATCGCCTGTTCCAGGCTGCCCGCGACCACCGCCGCGCGCCAAGGGCCCGCGTCCGGCGATGCATCGATCGCACGCCGGCGCGCGATGGCCACCAAGCTGCCACCTGCGGCGAGATCAGCCCTCAGGGCAGCAAGAGCGGCCGCAAGCCCGGTCGCATCCGCTGCGCTGCAAAAGAACACTTCCGTCGGGCGGTCAATCTCTGGCGCGGGCGCTTCGCCGGCGGGGGGCAGACGGTCAGCCGCGTCACGCATCGCGGGGGACACATACTCTTCCAGGATTGCATGCGCATTGATCCCGCCAAAGCCAAACGCATTGACCCCGGCCCGACGCGGTGCATCCCCGCCATGCACCCAGGCCCGCGCCTCGGTGTTCAGGTAAAACCGCGACGTATCAAGCCCAAGTGCCGGGTTCGGCGTGTCGACCAGCATCGGCGGCAGCACCTTGTGGTGCAGCGCCAGCGCGACCTTGACAAGCCCGGCTGCACCCGACGCCGGCAGGCAATGACCGATCATCGACTTCACCGCACCAAGGGCAACATCCGCCGCAGCCCCCCGCCGTGGGCCAAACAGCTTGGCAAGGCTTTCCACTTCGGTACGGTCGCCGACACTGGTTGCCGTTCCATGTGCTTCCAGCAGACCGACGCTGGCCGGATCGATCCCGGCCTCGGCATAGGCGCGCTCCAGGGCCAGTTCCTCGCCTTCGGGTCGCGGGGCCAGAATGCTCAGGCCCTTGCCGTCGCTTGCGACACCCACTGCGCGCAACACTGCATAGATCCGGTCGCCTGCCGCCTCGGCATCCGACAACCGCTTGAGGCACAAGATACCCACCCCTTCGGCAAGCAGGGTCCCATCAGCCTCGGCCGAAAACGGGCGTATCCTGCCCTTCTTCGACAACGCTTCCAGCTGGCAAAAGATCTGATAGATCGGAGGCGGGGTCGAGGCATGCACCCCCCCAACCATCGCCATGTCGACACGGCCCGCCCGCAGATCGGCGATCCCGCGTTCCACCGCGATCAGCGACGACGCACAGGCGGCGTCGATGATGTAACTCGCCCCCCGGAAATCAAGCCGGTTTGCGATCCGTCCCGCAACCAGATTGGGGACCAGCGCCGGCGCCATCGAGGGGTTGAACGGCGGCAATGACGCCTTCAGCCGCAGCTTCAATTCGACCAACGTTTCGACAGGCGTATCGGGATGCAACTGACGCAGGATGGCCAGAAACCGGTCGATCATCAAACCGTGCTGCACCACCGTGGTAAATCCGCGATTGATATAGGTGCCACGCCCCAGGATCACCGCAACCCGGTCACCCGGCACCGGACGCACGGCAAGCCCGGTGTCTTCGCCGGCCTCGGTTGCCACCTGAAGGGCCAGAAACTGGTCCGGCTCGCCTCCGTCCACCGAATTGGGCATCACCCCGTGCTTGAGCGGGTCAAACACGGCAAGGTCGCGCAGAAAGCCGCCCTGATCGGTGTAGATCCGGTCGTTTTCCTTGCTTGACGGGTCAAGCAGCCCAGCCGAACCCCAATCCTCTGGGGCATGGTCGACTGCATCCACCTTGGCCAGAATGTTGCGCCAGAACGCCCGTACTGACGGCGCGCGTGGGAAAATGCCTGCCATCCCGACGATGGCAATCGGTTCGTCCTGTGGTCCGGATGTCATTCTGCGGCTCTGATCAATCCCGCAGTGACCATGCGCGCCGCGTCCCGTGCCCAAGGCCCTTCGCCCCAAACCACTTCGGGTTCGTCCAGACTGCCGTGGCGCAACTCGGCTGCCAACGCCGCAACACCCAGTTCAGGCGGGATCGGCACGATTCCCAGCGCATCGAATTGCGCCTTGATCTCTGGCGATACCATCCCGCCCGCACCAGTATCCCACGGACCCCAACTGACCGCACAAATCCGGGTCGCCGCCGCTTGCGGTTGCGCCTGCAGCCAGCGGGCGAATTTCGACACGGTTTCATTCGCAGCGCCATAGTCGCCCTGCCCGCGATTGCCGAACCGCCCCGCGACCGAGGTGAAGAACACGACAAACCGCGGCCGCCCGCCCGCAGGCGCGCCCAGACCGGGCAGCAGTCCCATGGTCTGCGCCAGAGTTTCGGCGCTGTCGGTCTTGGTACGCAGCACCTGTTCGAAACTGTCCAGCGTCTTGTCGGCCAACAACTTGTCTTCGATCACACCCGCGCCGTGCAGCACACCGTCGATCCGGCCAAGACGGTCGCGGATGGCGCCGATTGCCGCGGCAAAGCCTGCCCGGTCGCGCACGTTGCACGCAATGTAATCGGCCTTAGCACCCGCCACTCGCAAGGCGGACAGGGTTTCGCGGATCTCGCGGATTTTCTGGATCTCGCGCCACTGCCGTTCAATCTTGGCGGGACGCGGGGCTTGTCCGGCAGCCTTTGCGCGCGCAATCAGCGCCGCCTTCACCGCCGAGGCCACCGCCAGCCCCGCGATATCCGCAGGTTCCGGCGCATCAGGAACCGCCTGGGTGCCCATCAGCACGAAATGCGCCGCGACCATTTGGGACAGATGCAGCGCGATCTTTGCCGTAATCCCGCGCGCGCCCCCCGTCACTAGAATAACGTCGCCAGGGTTCAGGCCAACCGTAACCGGACTGTCAGGCGCAAGGCTCCGCGGCTCGGCCAAAAGCTCCAGCCGGTTTCCCGGTGCGCGCCCCACTTCGACCGGGCCCGTGCGGTAGGTGGCTTCGTCCAGCAAGGCCTGCACCTGCGCGTCCGGTGCCATGCCTGGTGCCAGATCGACCGCGCGGCAATGCACCGCCGTCCATTCCAGCGCAACGGCCTTCAACAATCCCGGCGCCCCGCCCGCAGCGGGGTTTTCCGGCACGCTGCCATCAAAACCGAAAGCCCCACCCAGCGCAGAGGCGGTGATCACAACTCCGTCGCGCCTGGCCACAAGACCAGGCCCCATAGCCTGCAACACCGTGTAAAGGGCCCGCGTTGCGCGCGTGACGTCGCCATGCCAGTCTTTTGGTTGACCCTGCCGCGTCATGGCAAACACACCAAGCGGCGCGAGGTGGAACAGGCCCACCCAATCCCTGTGCATATCCACCAGACGTCGCAGATCGGCATCCGGCAAGCCGGCGTCCAGCACTTCAGCCCGCAATCCGAATGCTGCAAGGGCCGTTGCCAGATGTTGTGACAACCCTGTTCCGTCGTCAGTAATGGCATAGCGCCCCACCGGCAACGCCGTTGCCGGGCCTGTATCGGATATCGTTTGCGGGACCATCACGAACCGCGCGTTCCAATGCTGCACGTCCCGCGTGGATACGGCAGATTTCATCGGCGACGTTTGCTTGTCCGCCGCAATCGGGGTCTGGCTGGTTGGGGCGGGGGCGGGGGCGGCGGCGGGGGCAAAGCCGCCGGCAACCTCGATGAACTTCGCCGCAATCAGCGCAATCGACCGCGACCGCGCCACCGGGCCCATCGCCTCGCGCACAGCCTCGGTTCCTGCGGTCTGCGGCAACAGCTGCATCCGCAACGCGCCGACAATCTCGACCCGCTTGATCGAGTCCACCCCCAGATCGGCCTCAAGGTCCAGATCGGCGGCCAGCATGTCGGTCGGGTACCCCGTCCGGTCGGCAATCAACGCCCGCAGCGCATCCGTCACGGTGGCCAGCGTCAGCGCGGGGACAGATGCCGGCGGGGCAATAGCCGTCGTCGCAATCGGGGTCTGGCTGGTTGGGGCGGCGGCGGCGGCGGGGGCAAAGCCGCCGGCAACCTCGATGAACTTCGCCGCAATCAGCGCAATCGACCGCGACCGCGCCACCGGGCCCATCGCCTCGCGCACAGCCTCGGTTCCTGCGGTCTGCGGCAACAGCTGCATCCGCAGCGCGCCGACAATCTCGACCCGCTTGATCGAGTCCACCCCCAGATCGGCCTCAAGGTCCAGATCGGCGGCCAGCATGTCGGTCGGGTACCCCGTCCGGTCGGCAATCAACGCCCGCAGCGCGTCCGTCACGGTGGCCAGCGAAACGCTTTGGGCCGGCGCGGGCACCGTCGGGGCCACGGGCAGCGCCAGAACAGGCGCGGCGGGCAAAGTCGTGACAGGGTCAGGCGCAGCAACAGGCGGCATCACTTGGGCAGCAGGCAGCGCTGCCACGACCGATGGCGCGGCACGTCCGGCTGGGACTGCGCCTTGGCCGATATAGGCCAGCATCACTTCGCGACTGGAGTCGAGAAACCGCGTCATCAACTCGTGGTGCCGGCGCAAGGCGAATTCAGCCGCAGCCGTGTCGGCCATACCGGGTCCGGGGGCGGTTTCCACAACAGCCACCGGCGCAGCAATGACGGGCTGCACCACTGGCGACGCAACCGATACGGGTTGCAACACGACGGCCGCTGGAACGATGTCGTCTTCCACAGGGGTCGCAAAACCGAGCTTGTTCACCTCGCCGCCCAGTGGGCGCACATTGGCCGCATCGATCAGCCACACAACGGAAGGCCGTTTCGGCAGCGAGCGGGCCAGATCCCACGTCAGCACATCAAGGTCAGTACGTGCCCGCCGCGACCACAGCGCGCCCAGCGTCAACGGCAGACCCGCCGCAGCAGCCCCGGCAAGCAGACCAAGGAAAGCGCCGATCCCGGCCTTGCCCTTGCCGTCCGAGGCCAAAGCCAGGACGCCGTCCTGCCCGGCAAGACACCGGTCCACCAGCCGGCTTAGTACTCCGTTCGGCCCGACCTCTAGAAACAGTCGCGCGCCTGCGGCATGCATCGCTTGCACGCTTGCCACGAAATCGACCGGGCTGATCAGATGATCGGCCAGTTGGCCGCGCACCTGTTCAGGCTGCGCCGAATAGGGCGCGGCCGTAGCGTTTGCGTAAACCGGCAATCCGGGCGCCCCGATCTGCGCCGCAGCCAAAGCGGCGGCAAGACGGTCGCGCGCGGGGGCGACGCAGGGCGAGTGAAACCCGCAAGCCACCGGCAGCGGCTGCACATTCAGGCCGGCCGCACGCAGGCGATCGCCGGCAGCGGCCACGGCCGACGTCGGCCCGGCAATGACCGTCTGGTCCGGCGCGTTCAGGTTCGCCAGCACGACCGAGCCGTCGCCGCCCAAAGCCGCACGTACCGTCGCGGCGTCTGCCCCGACGGCTGACATGGTGCCCAGATCCCCCGCAGTCCCCTGCACCGATTGCATGATGGCATCGCCGCGCGCATGGGCCAGATCCAACAGGGTGGTGGCGTCAAACGCCCCCGCAGCATGCAGTGCGGTGTATTCGCCAAAGCTGTGACCAACAAAAGCACCAGCCTGCAAGCCAAGGCTGCGCAGCAACCGCAGCACAGCCAGCGAGACCGCCCCGATGGCCGGCTGGGCAACGTCGGTGCGGGTCAGCAGCGCGGTCTGCGCCGCTGCCACGTCAGGATCAAGCGTCGGGATCGGGTGGATCAAGTCGCACAGCGGCTGTGGCGTGCGCCCCGCGAGCCACTGGCTCGTTTCTTCAAGGGTCTGGCGCACCAGCGGAAAATGCATCGCAAGGCTGGCTGCCATGCCGGGGTACTGCGAGCCCTGACCCGGAAACAGCAGTGCAACCTGGCCCGGTGACAGTGCCGCCCCCAAGGCCAGGAAACTGCCGCGCGGATCGACCCGACGTGGAACACCATCCGCTGCAGGCGGCGCGCTGCGCAATCCTGCGGCCAAATGCGACAGCCGGTCGATCAGGTCCTTGCGGTTGGCAATTGCGGCCACCACCGCCGCGCGCGCGCCGGCTGACGGATCGAACCGATGCGCCAGACTGGCTGCAATATCCGCAAGACGGATGGCAGGGTCGGCAGCGGCAATCCCGGCTGCCGCGCGTTCCAGCGCCTGCGCCAGATCGGCCGCGTTGGCCGCCGAGAACGCAAGGACCTCTTCCGCCCAATCCAGGCGGAAAGGCTCTTGATGCGCATCAAGGTAGCCACCCTCGTATTCTTCGAGAACGGCATGAAAATTCGTACCACCAAAGCCAAAGGCGCTGACGCCCGCACGACGCGCACTGTTTCCCGAACGCAGCCAGGGCCGAGCCTCGGTCTGCACATAGAACGGGCTTTCCGAGAAATTGGCGTTCGGGTTCGGGACGGTCACGTTCAGCGTGGCTGGCTGCACCCGGTGGTGCAATGCCAGCGCCATCTTGATCATCCCGGCACACCCCGCAGCAGCCTTGGTATGCCCGATCATGGATTTGACCGATCCAACGCCGCAGAACTGCCGATCCGACCGGCTGTCGGCAAAGACGCGTGACAGCGACTGAATCTCAGTCTGGTCTCCGACCACGGTGCCCGTGCCATGCGCCTCGACCATTCCGACTGTCGCCGGGGAAATCCCCGCTTGGGCATAGGCCCGGTGCAGGGCCTCTTGCTGTCCTTCGGCGCGCGGCGCTGTCAGTGACAGATCACGGCCATCGGACGACCCCGCCACGCCGCGCAGTACGGCATAGATGCGGCCGCCTTCGGCCTCAGCATCTGCCAACCGGCGCAGCACGACCAGCGCCAAACCTTCCGAGATCGCAATGCCATCGGCACTCGCGTCAAACGTCCGGCACCGCCCCCGAGGCGAAAGCGCGCGGGTTTTAGAGAATGCGAGGAAATCAAACGGGTTTTGGAAACTGTCCACCCCGCCGACAATCACCATGTCGGACGTGCCGGCCTCAAGTTCGCGCGCGGCAAGCATCACGGCGGCCAGCGACGACCCGCAGGCCGCATCCACGGTAAAGTTCACGCCACCCAGATCGAACCGGTTCGCGATGCGCCCTGCGATCACGTTCAGCAAAACACCCGGAAAGCTGTCTTCGGTCCATTCGGGCAGTCGTGCGGCGGCAGTTTCCGACACCCGCCCTTCGATTGCCGGCAGGGCTGACCGCACGGCGTATTTCTGCCCCAGCGGCCCGGCCCCGCCGCCAACCCCGATGATCACCGAAGTCCGTTTCCGCAAAGCGGCATCAGGGATGACCCCGCCCGGATATCCGGCATCCTCCAGCGCCTGACGCACCGCCTCAAGTGCCAGAAGCTGCAAGGGTTCGATCTGTGGCAGCGAAGTTGGCGGAATGCCATAGCGCAGCGGATCGAACTCCATCTCGTTCAGAAAGCCGCCCCACTTGGAGTAGATCTTGTCGGGCGCATGGCGGTCTGCGTCGTAATAGCGACGCCAATCCCAACGGCGGGCAGGCACCTCTTCGATGGCGTCCACCTTGTCGAGGATGTTCTGCCAGTATTGCGAGGAATTCACGGCCTTGGGCAGGATCGTGGAAATGCCTGTGATAGCGATGCAGGCACCCGGACCCTCTGCCGGTTCGGGGACTGCCACCGCTGCCGGTTGCGCAACCAGCGCGGCCATCCATGCGACGGCACCGTCGCAAAGGTCTTCGTGCAGCGCGCTTATCGTCGTCGGTCGGTCATGCAGACCCGCCGCCTGACCTGTCATGTAGACGCCAAGACGCAACTGATCTTCCGGCGAGATGTCGACAAACCGCGGTGCGTCAGGATTGGCTGCACGGGCCGGGTTGCGGTCTACGCCTTTTGACGCGATCCGCGACCGACCGATGTTGAAATGCTCCAACCGGTCGCGCAAGTCGCTGCCTGACAGACCTTCGAGTTGCAGCCGCGCTTTTTCGGCGCGGAATTCTGTCACGATCGGGCTGTCGGCCACCCGTGTCATGTGGCCGGGGCCGGATTCCAGCAGCACGGTTTCCTGCGCCTGCAACAACAGGTCCTGATAAGACTGCCGGATCGCGCCAGCCGCCACCGCTTCGGCCGTGAACAGATAGCCGGTGCCGACCAGCACGCCGACTTTCGCCCCACGATCGACAATCCGTGCAGCCAGAGCCGCAACCATCGCCGCTGACACTGCGTCATGGATGCCACCCGCGAACCAGACTTCGACATCCATCGGCGTGCCCGGCGCAAAAGCCGCCATTAGCACATCAACGGCCTGCTGCCACAACACGAACGAAGTACGGGGCCCGACATGCCCGCCGCATTCATGCCCTTCGAAGATGAACCGCCGCGTGCCGCTTTCCAGAAACAGCTTCAACAACCCCGGCGACGGCACATGCAGATAGGTCGCAACGCCGGCCCTCTCGAGTGCGAGTGCCTGATCAGGCCGCCCGCCTGCAATCACGGCAAAGCCCGGCTTGTGATCAAGGATCACTTGCGTCTGTTCTGCCCGCAGATCGTCATCGACAAATCCCAGAATGCCGATACCCCAGGACAGATCGCCCAGCAGGGCTTTCGTCTCGGTCACAAGGATTCCCGCTTCGGCCCCGCGCATCAAGGCCAGCGCCAGGAACGGGAGTGCCCCCCCCTTCGCCACGGCCAACGCAAATTCGGCCCGGTCAGAAACCCGCGTCATCGGCCCTTGCACAACCGGATACCGGGTGCCCATGGCCCGCGCCATCGGTGCGTCCTTGGCCAGCACATTCTGGCTTGCGGCAAGATGAACCTGCCCGGCAGTCGCCGATTGCAGCGCATCAAGTGCCGCCCCGAGCCGGCTGTGCCCGGCACGGAACTGCGGGGCAAATGCCGCATCTTGCCCCACGAGCCACAGCGCCTGATCTGCCGGACCCTGTGCCACAGCGGCCCGCAAAGCCGCCATGAAACTCTCCCGCGCCAAAGCCTGCGGTTGGCCGGACGCGTTCAACTCCCGCTCCAGCGCGTCCAGCTTTCGCGACGGGGCGTGATCGGCGCGCCAATACGTGCGGACCCCAAGACCCAGATCAAGGCCAAGGCAGCGCGTTTCGCTGCCATCCATCGCCGAAACTGCCTGCATCAAACGAGCAGGCATTTCTGCCGCATCAAACAGCGCCAACTGCCAGTCCAGCAATATTCCGGACGCCCCCGCAGCCATGACCGCCGCAGCGGTGTCGGGCGCGATGCCGCCCTGCGCGAAAACAGGCAGATCGGTCAGACGGCGCAACCACTGGATCAGCATATACGTCGTTTCTGTCGCCACCGGACCGCCAGCTTCGAAACCTTTGGCCAGAAACCCGTGCACGCCACATGCAGCCAGCGCCGCAATCTTGTCCGCGATCCCAGTGGCCTCACGCACCTCGATGACCAGCCGGCAACCGGGCCAGCGCGCGGCAAACGCAGGCCAGATCTCGGCCAGTTCCGCCGGAACAGCTTCTGTCACCACAATCCAGTCGGGGCGGTGTGGCCCCAACAGACCTGCCAGCGCCGGCAGGGCTGCCAGTTCGGCCTTGATGCCCCACTGGCCGGCACAACCACGCGAAAGCGCACCCATCAACCGCGTCACTTCGCGCTGCGCTGCGGGTGCCGCAGGATCAATCAATTCAAGATCAAGCAGGCCCACATGTCCCGCGCGCGCGGCCGCAATCGCAATACCGGCCGATGGCAATCCCGGTGGGTTCGAAGCAAGAATGATCGGCAACCGGGATGCACCTGAAGACATGACACGTTCCATTCCAAACACTGCATTTTGCCAAAGACGATGCTCAACCTGCCATTGGTCGCGGTACAAGCGCTGGCAACTTCGCTCAAATCCCATAATAACCCGTCAACGGCCAATGCCTAGCGCTAACTGACCTATGCGGCTTTCGTATGACACGCGCCGACAACCGAGCACTTTCAATCAGCAGGTGTCAGGTCTTCTTTGTCTCGCTCGCAGCGCGCCAGTTGACCCAACCGCCCTCGGGCTCACGCGGATCCTTGGCCTCGACAGGTGTGACCGCAGGCGCGGGCACGATGGTTCCATGTCCCTGCTGATGACCGTCTGGGCCGTTCGGATTGGAAAGCGCACGGCTAAAAATTCCCGGTGCAGGCGCAATCTGCCAGTTGCCTTGCGCCGTTGCCGCCGGCCACGCGCGACCCTGCATCTGGCCGCCGCCCGCTACGCCCTGACCCGCCGCGCCCTGACCCGTCCACCCCGCAAACCGGCCTTGCCCGATTTGCCTGCCGGCCCACATACCCGGAGCACCTGTCATGCCATTTTGACCCGCTGCTGTTGCGGCAGCGCCGCCAAAGAAGCCTTGCCCCATCATACGGCGACCCATGCCGGGTGCGGGAACCGGCTGTCCCGGTCCACCCTGCCCCATGCCCGCACCGAAACGCCCCCCGGGCATAGCCCATCCGTTGAATTGACCCTGCGCAGGGCCCATCGCCGGCCCTGGTTGCCCCGCCATACCACCACCGAAACGCCCTTGCGCCATTCCTGGCCCGGGGCCATGGACGGGGCCCTGGATTGGGCCAGGTCCGGGGTTTGGTGCAGCACCGGGGCCAAACCGCCCTGGACCCGCGCCGGACGGTCCCATGGGGCCCATGGGGCCCGCTGCAGGCCGCACACCCTGCGCCAGTCCGCCGGGCAGTGTTGCGTTGCCAAATCGACCTTGGCCGATGCCGCCCGCCCCACCGGCGCCCGGCCCAAAACGGCCCATGCCACCACCAAAGCGACCCTGGCCCATACCCGGCTGGCCCATACCCGGCTGGCCCGGTCCCTGCTGGCCCATGCCCGGCAGACCCATCATTCCGGCACCACCGCCAAACCGACCCATGGCACCGTTAAACCGGCCCTGGCCCATCATGCCCTGACCCATCCCACCCGCAAACCGGCCCTGACCCGGCACACCGCCCGCCATCGGCCCGCGGTTCATCATGCCGCCCTGAAAAACTGGCTGACCCATGTTGTTTTGGGGCGCTGTTGCCGGCGGTGTATCGCTGCTACCCGATGCAAAGCGTCCTTGACCCATCCCTCCGCCAAAGCGGCCTTGGCCGAACTGGCGATTGAAGCCGCCAAAGCCGGGCCGCAAAGCGGCAGGCGCGGTATCTGCAGAAGGTTGCCCGGACTGCGTGCCCTGGTTCGGCGCGGTTTCGTCCATGTCGGGTGTTTCAGGAGTTTCTGCCATGATGCCCTACAAAATTCCGATATCTGCCAAATTGAACTTCACAGATCGGTCACCACACTGTCTGCAGTCCATCCTCGACGCGCGATTTATCCATGCGCCATTGACGGCGCAACCGAATTTGCGGAAATCCGTTGCTGCGCGGATTAAATGCGTCGCTTCGCCACACGTCAAGGCGTCACGGTATCCAGGACCAGACGTCGATTTTTGCAAACCGAACGATTGTGCGCAGATATGCCTCCCAAACAAGCATCTCGCTTCCCTCGATCTTGGCCCAGCCTGTCATCGAAGATCGCAGCAGGCCATCACTGTTGGGGAAAACGGCGGTGGCCCGGACGATCCGGCCATAGCCTGCATCTTCGGCGACCGGAGCGACTTGGCGAATTTCCCCGGTCACTTCGATTTCGGATTGGCTTTCCGCGCGCAGCCGTACCGACTGGCCGGGCTTGATAAAGCCGATGTCAGCTTCGGGGATGGAAATCGTCGCCGTCACAACGTCGGTCTTTTCAATTGCCAGAAACTCGTCGCCAATTTTCAGGTAGTCCCCGACACGCAAGTTAAGATCTGCCGTGACCACTGTCCCGTCCATCGGGGACACGATGAGCGTCCGTTGAAGTTCACCTTTGTCATAGGCCAATTCGCGTTCCAGACGGTCAACCGCAGCCCGTGCGATCTGCAATTCTTCCGATGTTGCGCCAGCCAGGGTCAGCGCCAGGAATGCCCGGTCGGCCTCGACATCGGCGACAGTCGCGGCATAGTCGGCCTCGGTCTTTTCGACGGCCGCCGCGCTGACGGCCTGCGAGGCGACCAGACTGCGGGCGCGTTCAACCTCGGCTTTGCGCAAGGATGCCATTGCCTCGGACCGCGCCAGCTTTGCCTTGGCCACGTCAATCTGTTCGGGTTGCGACCCCGCCTCGAGCTTGGCGAGTTCTGCCTGCGCTCCGGCAAGCTGCGCCTCTGTGACGGCGATGCTGGCCAATTGATCCCAATCCGACAGGCGGACCAAAGGTGTGCCGGCAACCACGCGATCACCTTGCGCGACAAACACCTCGACAACTTCGCCATCAGTTCGGGCTACGGCGGTTCCACGAGCCGCTGGCAGAATTTCGACCCGTCCCCCGGCTTCGTACCGATATGGCAGAAACGCCGCGACAAGCAGCCCGCACGCGATCACCGCCCAGACCACGCCAGCCCGGTTTGGCAAGGCATCGGCGGCGGTCTTTGTTGCAGGCCGCGCGCCAGCTTGTGCCGGGTCAAGATCCGCGCGTCCTGCCACGTGGTCCCCTTCGCCGGGCTGCAGGTCCGGGCCGCGGAGCGCGACCTTGCCGCCCGTGGCGGTCATCGTGCCGGTCTGGCCGCCCATTGCCCCGGCCATGCCACCCAAAGCAGTCGCCTTTTGCTGGCGGCTTTTCGTCTTGGACATCGCAAGGACCCAAAGGGTTGCTGCGAGCATCAGAGCCAGAAAGATACTGACGCCCAGCCCGTCCAGCCTGCTTTGCAGCGCCATCAGGATGAAGATCGCACCCAAACCCAGGATCAGCGAAGTGGTCAGAACCGTCCCCACGGCAAAAAGCGCCAGCGGCCAGGCATCGTCCCGGCGGATTGTCGGCGGCAGGCGCCCTTTCAGAAACACCGCCCGCGCGGCCATGATTGATTTCGCCAGAAGCCTCGGTTCGCCCAGTACGGCCCCCATAAACCGCATCCCGTCACCCGGGATCATCGGCCAGGCCGTAATCAGGAACATGACCAGCCCGAATTTCGCCACGACAAGCGCCACCATCGGGGCCGACCCGCCAGAGTCGCGCGACACCGCCCAAAACAGGATACCAAACACAAACAGCGACAGCCGGAACATCAAGGGCGCCGCGAAAGCCCAGATCTGGCCTTTGCGGTCCAACCGCGCCACGGCACTGTCGTCGATGTAAAAACGCGGGAAAAAGCCAAGCAGCAGGTTGATCCCGATGCTCTTGACCCGTCCACTGTTGGCGGTGATTGCCAGTCCCTGTGCGACGCGTGATCCAAAGCTGTTGACGAACAATCCGATCAGCAGCGTCATCACCAGGCCGGAACTGGCAATCAGCGCTGAAACGTCACTGGCAACCTCCGGCATCTTCTGGATCAGCGTCATTCCGGCAAAGACGGTCAACGGCAACAGCATCCAAAGGAAGAACTTCAACGGCCAAAGGGCGTAGTAAAGCACGCGAAACAGCAGATCGGGATTGAAAAGCGGAAGCTGGGTGGGGCCCAGTTCTTTTGCTTGCGGTTCCGGTGCCATCCGGCCGCGCATGCCGCGCATGCCTGCGCCCATGCCGCCCATCGCCATCATGCCGCCGGGCATGGCCCCCATTCCGCCGCCCATCCCGCCTGGCATCCCGCCCATACCGCCGCCCATCCCGCCAATGTTGCGCCGCATCCGACCGGCAAATCGGCCTTGCGCCTCTGCGCCTCCGAATCCGGTTTCATGCGACACAACGCCGTCTGCGGGATCGTCGACCCGACCGACCGTGGCAGAGGGTCTGCGCGCCACAAACCGACGGGCCGAAGGTGCCGGATCAGGCGCGGGCTGGAGCGGTTCGGGAGCCGGTACGGAAACCGGCTTTGCAACTTCGGCCGCAGCGGTTTTTGGCGCAGGCGCCCCGCTCTCTGCCTTCTTGGACCGTACCAGCGTCAATTTTGATCCCGTTGGCTCGCCAGTTGGTTTCGCAACCGACACATCGCCGACTGTCACAGCGGGGGCCCGTGCGGCCCGGTTGCGCAGACGCATCGCAGGCGCCACAACGGGCGCGGCCTCATCAGGCTCCAACAACCCCAGGATGTTCAACCGCCGGAAAAACTTTGCAACCTGCACCGCAGTCAACGGATGATCCGTCAGATTTTGCAACCGAAGTTGCAGGTCTTCCGGACTGGCAAGACCATCGGCGGCCGTGCAGAGGAAATGCTCTTGTGCGTCAAAGTCGAACCTGCGGTCATTGCGCAGGTCGATGATGCGCAGCCGTCCGGGCAAACGTTGGCCGGTGTCAGCCGCCGGACCTTCATGCACAAAGCGCAGGTCGGCGCGCATCTTGGGGCGTGCAACCACTGGCGTTGCTGCAGCACGGCGCAACCCGAAGGGCCGTTCAACGGGTGCAGCAGCGTTTTTTGTGTTTTCGGCCTCTGGCGGGTTGGTTGTCTTTGTTCCGCTGGCGGCTCCGACCTGGGGAACTTCATCGCGCTTCATCGACAACTCCACTTTGCGACGCCGCAGCATCGCCAAATCCGGCGCCGCGCCGCAGGATGCGGGGTGGGGCCTGCCCTACATCATATGCTCTCGACACCGAAATTTCCATGGCGATCAACGCCGCATTCAAGATGATTCGCTGGCTGTGCCTTTATCCACACCGAAAGCCGGGACACATGCCGAACTGTGGTTCGAAAACCCTTAAGAGTTCCCTACCCCCGTTCGTGAACATCAACCCCCCTTGGCTACGACTTACCGCGCAAGGATCGCCGCGACGATTTTTTCAGCGGCATCTTCTGCCGACAGCACCACGGTATCCACCACGATCTCGGGCGATTGAGGCGCTTCGTAGGGGCTGTCGATCCCGGTAAAGTTCTTCAAGGTCCCGGCGCGCGCCTTCTTGTAAAGCCCCTTCACATCGCGCGCCTCGGCCACGGCAAGTGGCGTGTCGACATGCACCTCGATGAACTCGCCCTCAACCATCAGCTCGCGCACCATCCGGCGTTCGGCCTGAAACGGCGAGATGAACGCCGTCAGCACGATCAGCCCCGCATCCGCCATCAGCTTGGCCACCTCGCCCACCCGGCGGATGTTTTCCACCCGGTCGGCATCGGTAAAGCCCAGATCGCGGTTCAACCCGTGGCGCACGTTGTCGCCGTCCAGCAGATAAGTATGCCGCCCAAGCGCGTGCAGCTTCTTTTCAACCAGATTGGCAATCGTCGATTTGCCCGACCCCGACAGGCCGGTAAACCAGACCACGCCCGGCTTTTGCCCCTTCAGATCGGCATGAGCGTCACGGTCCACCGTCAGTGCCTGCCAGTGGATGTTCTGGCTGCGGCGCAGGGCAAAGCGGATCATCCCCGCCGCCACGGTCGCATTGCTGATCCGGTCGATCAGGATAAAGCCGCCCAGATCGGGGTTGTCGGCATACGCCTCGAACGGGATTGGGCGGTCGGTGGCGATGTTCACCACGCCGATGGCGTTCAGCCGCAGCGTCTTTGCTGCCAGATGCTCCAGCGTGTTGACGTTGACCTCATACTTCGGCTCGGTGACCGAAGCCGTCACCGTCTGCGTGCCGATCTTCAAAAGGTACGGCCGACCCGGAAGCATCTCTGCCTCGTCCATCCACACCAGCGTCGCCTCGAACTGATCCGCCACTTCGCAAGGCGCATCGGCAATCGTGATCACATCGCCGCGCGAACAATCCACCTCGTCGGCAAAGGTCAGCGTGACCGACTGCCCGGCCACCGCGACATCCAGATCGCCGTCCAGCGTCACGATGGATTTGACAGTTGTGGTCTTGCCGGACGGCAACACCCGGATCGCATCGCCGGGCCGAACCACGCCCGCGCCGATCTGCCCGGCAAAGCCGCGGAAATCGAGGTTGGGCCGGTTCACCCACTGCACCGGCATGCGGAACGGGCGGTCGATCATCCGGCTGTTGTTGACGGGTGCTGTTTCCAGATGTTCCAACAGCGACGGCCCGGTGTACCAAGGCATTTCCGGGCTATGGGCGATCATGTTGTCGCCCTTCAGGCCCGACAGCGGGATCGCCAGAAACTCGGGCAACCCGATCTGTTTTGCAAAGGCGGTGTAGTCGCGCACGATCTCGTTGAACCGGTCCTGGCCGTAGCCGACCAGATCCATCTTGTTGACCGCCAGCACGATGTTGCGGATGCCCAGCAGGTTGACCAGATACGAATGCCGCCGCGTCTGGGTCAGCACCCCCTGCCGTGCGTCGATCAGAATAACCGCCAGATCGGCGGTTGACGCGCCGGTGACCATGTTGCGGGTGTATTGCTCGTGGCCGGGCGTGTCAGCCACGATGAACTTGCGCGCGGTGGTGGCAAAGAACCTGTAGGCCACGTCGATGGTGATGCCCTGCTCGCGCTCTGCAGCCAGTCCGTCAACCAGCAGGGCAAAGTCGATCTCGCCGCCTTGGGTGCCGACCGATTTGCTGTCATGTTCAAGGCTGGCAAGCTGATCCTCAAAGATCATCTTGGTGTCGTATAGAAGCCGCCCGATCAGGGTCGATTTGCCGTCATCCACCGATCCGCAGGTGATGAACCGCAGCATGGTCTTGTGCTGGTGCTGGTGCAGATAGGCGTCGATGTCGTCTGCGATCAACTGGTCGGTCACATAAATGGGGTTCTCGACAGACATCTCAGAAATACCCTTCCTGCTTTTTCTTCTCCATCGACGCGGCCTGATCGTGGTCGATGGCGCGGCCCTGCCGTTCGGATGTGGTGGTCAGCAGCATTTCCTGAATGACTTCCGGCAGGGTCTTGGCGTTCGATTCCACCGCCCCCGACAACGGATAACAGCCCAAGGTGCGGAACCGGATCGACTTCATCTGCGGCACCTCGCCGGGGGCCAGCGGCATGCGGTCATCATCGACCATGATCAACAACCCGTTCCGCTCGACCACCGGGCGCATCTCGCTCAGGTAAAGCGGCACGATGGGGATGTTTTCCAGATGGATGTATTGCCAGATGTCCAGCTCGGTCCAGTTCGAGATCGGGAAGACCCGGATCGATTCCGTCTTCGATTTGCGGGTGTTGTATTGCTTCCACAACTCGGGGCGCTGGTTCTTCGGGTCCCAGCGGAAATTGGCCGACCGAAAGGAAAACACCCGTTCCTTGGCGCGGGATTTCTCTTCGTCCCGCCGCGCGCCGCCAAAGGCCACGTCGAAATTCCACTTGGTCAGCGCCTGCTTCAACCCTTCGGTCTTCCACATGTCAGTATGCAGTGAGCCATGATCGAACGGGTTGATGCCTTTTTCCTTGGCCTCGGGGTTCTGGTAGATCAGCAAGTCCATCCCGGCGTCCGCGGCGGCCTGTGCGCGCATCTCGTACATCGCGCGGAACTTCCACGTCGTATCGACATGCAGCAGCGGAAACGGCGGCGGGGCGGGGTAGAACGCCTTCTTGGCCAGATGCAGCATACAGGCACTGTCCTTGCCGACGGAATAAAGCATCACCGGATTGTCGGCATTGGCCACCACTTCGCGCATGATGTGGATGCTTTCCGCTTCCAGACGCTGCAAATGGGTCAGCGTTGCGGCGTCTGTGGGCAAGGACGAGGCGACAGGCAAAGTCATCGGGGCACACTTTCAATGGATCGCCGCCCCGATTGCAGATTTTGCGGCAGAATCCAAGCAGGGTTGCGCAGTTTGCTGATGCAGTTTCTTTAAATGCGACACATTCACCGCAAGGTTTGACCCGGCATGTGCGGCGCGCGTCGTCATGCAAAACGGCTATTGAACCGATGCGACCGGTCCGGCGGGATTGGTGGCATCTAATCCGCATGCAGATCAGTCGGTTATGGCGTGGTCTACTAGCTACAATATGCAGGCCGTCCAGTTCGTAGCCCGGCCTTGCGCGGCGCTCGAAATTTCACACGTTGACCGCTGGATCTGTTTTGACTGGACGAACAGAGGCCGGCCTTCGCTCCAACTATGAAAGGACACATCGTGACGACTAGCCTTGACGGTCTTGTTGCCCTGGTGACCGGATCAACCAGCGGCATCGGTCTGGGAATTGCGCAGGTCCTTGTGACCCACGGGGCAAAAGTGATCCTGAACGGGATCGAGCCCGCAGCGCAAGGCGCGCAAATCGCAGCGCAATTTGGTGACAAGGCCGTGTATCTGCACGCCGACCTGTCGCGCACCGCCGCAGTGGAAGCCCTGATGGCGCAGGCTGAAGCTGCTTTCGGGCGGCTCGACATTCTGGTGAACAACGCAGGGATCCAGCACGTCGCGCCACTGGCCGAATTTCCGCCAGAGAAGTACGATCTGATCATCGCGCTGAACCAAAGCTCGGTATTTCACACCACGCGGCTGGCCCTGCCGATGATGCGCAAACTGGGGCGCGGACGGATCATCAACATCGCCTCTGCGCATGGCTTGGTCGCCTCGCCCTTCAAATCGGCCTATGTTGCAGCCAAACATGCCGTCATTGGATTGACCAAAGTGACCGCGCTGGAAGTGGCCGAAGAAAACATCACCGCCAACGCAATCTGCCCCGGATATGTGCTGACGCCGCTGGTCGAGGCGCAAATCGACGCGCAGGCGGCGGCGCATGGAATTGCACGTGAGGCCGTGATCCGCGACGTCCTGCTGGCCCAGCAACCCAACAAGAAATTCGCCACCGTGGCCGAAATCGGCGCGCTGACCGCGTTTCTGGCCTCTGACGCTGCAGCCTCGATCACCGGAACAGCTTTGCCGGTCGATGGTGGCTGGACAGCCCACTAGGAGAATGGTCATGGCCCCCAGACCCCCCAAACCTGCAAACCCCCTTGCCGGGCATGGCCAGATCATCCTGGTGTTTCAGGGCGGTGGCGCCCTGGGCGCCTATCAGGCCGGTGTCTACGAAGCGCTGCACGAGGCGGGGATCGAGCCTGACTGGATCATCGGCACCTCGATCGGCGCGATCAACGCGGGCATCATCGCGGGCAACCACCCCGCAGATCGGGTGGATCGCCTGCGCGCGTTCTGGGAACGGGTGCGCCACCCGGCCCCGGTCACCGCGATGTCATCGCTGCCGTTCCTGGGCGGCACTTTTGCCGCGATGAACGCGATCACTTCCGGTCTGCCGGGGTTCTTTGCGCCCAACCCGATGGCCTTCATGGGCCCCAAAATGCCGCTCGGCCCCGACGAGGCCGGATATTACAGCACCGCGCCTTTGCTGAGGACACTCGAAGGTTTGATCGACCCCGCCCTCCTCAACCGGCAAACCCCGCGGGTCACATTCGGCGCAGCCAACGTCTCGTCGGGCGAGATGCGCTATTTCGACTCGCGGACAGATGAATTGACCCTCCGCCACATCCTCGCCTCGGGGGCCCTGCCACCCGCCTTCCCGGCGATCCGGATCGACGGAGAGCTTTTCTGGGACGGCGGCATCCTGTCGAATACCCCGGTCGAGGTTGTGTTCGACGACAACCCACGCAAATCCGGCATCGTCTTTGCCGTTCACCTGTGGCGTCGTCAGGGCGAAGAACCAGGCAGCATCTGGGACGTCGCCAACCGCGAGAAAGACCTGCAATACGCCAGCCGCGCGATGAACCAGATCAAGCGTCAGCGTCAGTTGCACAAGATGCGGCACGTCATTGCCGAATTGGTCGCCAAACTGCCGCCTGAGTCGCGCAATTCCAACGAAGTCAAGGCCCTGGCCGGCTATGGCTGCAAGACGCAGATGCATGTGGTTCGCCTGCTCGCCCCCCGCCTGAAGAACGAAGACCACACCAAGGACATCGACTTTTCACCTGCCGGGATTTCGGCCCGCTGGGCGGCGGGTCTGGCCGACATGCGCGAAACGCTGGCCGACCGGCCCTGGGACGCCCCCCATGACCCGCACGAAGGCTTGGTGCTGCACAACCGCGCCCGCAGCCCGATCACCAACGAACAGGAAGAATGATGCGCAGACTTTTGCCGATTGTGCTGGCGCTGGCCCTGTCCGGCCTCCTGCTGTCCGGTCCTGCCAAGGCCGACCCGCAACAAGACATCCGCGCTCTCTATGCGGCCTTTGTGGCGGCGCAAAACGCCCATGACATTGACGCCGTGCGTCCACTTCTGTCGGATCGCCCGGATTTCCTGTGGATTTCCGATGGCCGTCCGGTCTGGGGCCGCGAGGCAATGCTGGATCGGATGGCGGAATTTCAAAGGGCCGAGGTCTGGCAGGTCATCCCAGAGTATGAAGCCTCGCAAGTGATCCTGCTGGATGCCGATTCGGCGGTGTTTCATCTGCCACTGGTTCTTATCCTTGGCACCAAAGCCAAGCCCGCCGAACTGCCTTGGCTGGTCGAGGTGATCTGCCAGAAAGAAACCACCGGCTGGCGAATTGTCGGGCTTTACACCGCGCAAGACAAGCGCTGAGGCAACTGCAGGGCTTCGCTGAATCGGACTGGTCAACGGGTCCATTTGGCATGCAATCTCAAGGTCATCCGATAGCGGGCCGCCGCGCATCCTTGCCATCCGATATTGACAGACGTTCTTGCCCTGCCCAAGGTATGCCCAGTCAAGTGTGGGGTGTTGCAGGGTTGCAGCGATTCAATCTGACAATCGTCCATCGGCATGGCTTGGATGTTGCTGATGGCAAAGGGGAAAAGGACGTGCGCAAAGATGGGATCAGCGATCACGTTGGGCGCGCTGCGGTGTCCGGCATGTCAAAATAGGGATACTGGCTTTGGAAATCCAACAGATTCGGTATTTTCTGGCCGCCGCGCGGGAACTGAATTTCACTCGCGCAGCGATGAAATGCAACGTCACGCAGCCGTCGCTGACCCGTGCCATCGGCCTGATGGAGGTTGAACTTGGCGGCGATCTTTTTCGCCGCGAACGCAATCTGACCCACCTGACCGATCTGGGCAATCGCATGCTGCCGCTGATGCAGACGTGCATCGATAACGCAGATCAGGCAATGCGGCTGGCCAAGGCAATCAGGGCCAAATCCGTCGTCAGTCTGGAGCTTGGCCTGCGTGACGGCATCCCACTGGAACCCTTTGTGCCGCATCTGCTGGAACTGGCGCGCGCCTTTCCCGAGTTTGATTTCCGAATCCGGCGTGGCATGCCGGTCGATCTGGAAAACCAGATGCGCGAAGGAAAGTTGGAAATCCTGCTAGGCCCGCAACCCGAGGCAGGGTGGCAACGGTTCGAGTATTGGCCGCTTTACCGTTGCGAGTACACCCTGGTTTTGCGCGCCGACCATCCCCTGGCGCGCAAGGATCGAATCTGCCCAGAGGATTTGACGGGAGCCAGCCTGCTGCACCGCCCCGATTGCGGTGTGTCCACCCGCCTGCGCATGCATCTTGATGAAAGTGGCATTTCTTTGCGCCCGGCACTGGAGTTCGCAAGGGATGACGATCTGATGTCATTTCTTGCGTCGAGCCAGTCCGTTGCCTATCTGCCGGCCCTGACGCATGCGCGCGCCGGTCTGGTGCGGCGTGATCTGACGGGGCCCGACTTCGGCTTTGACATGTATGCAACCACTGTCAGCGGCAGGCTGCGCGGTGCCGCTCTCAATCTGTTTCTAACTCAGCTTCGAGCGGCAAACTGGAGCTCGCAAGCCGCCTGAACAATTGCGCGCGAGTCCATTCGCAATCGGGGGTCAGGTTCGACATGGCGTGCGGTGATCACGCCATTTTGCGCCAGCACGAATGACGCGGTGATCGGCATCAGGGAACCATTGCCCAGATTTGCCTCTTCCAGATCGACTTGAAGCAGCGACAATTCGTTGCGCAACTGATCATCGACGACATAGCTAAGCCCCAAAACCGTCGAGATGCCAAGCCCGACATCGCATAGCACCGGAAAGTCGGCGCCCGCCGCTGCGGCAAGTTTGCCGGCATTTTCGGCATTTTGGGGCGATATCGCGACAATCTGGCAACCGACTGCCGCCAGCTGAGGGCTGATTTCCGCAAGCGCCGTCATGTTGAGGTGACAGAAATCACACCAGTAGCCGCGATGAAAAGACAGAACCAGCGGCCCGTTTTTCAGTGCATCTTCCAATCGCCAAAGACGACCCCGCGCGTCGGGCAAGATGAAATCTGGAAAGATCTCTCCGATTTTGGGTATACCGGAAATGGCGTTGCCTGCATGCAATCGCGCCACCAACTTGTCCATCGCAAGAGTGTAATCTGTCAGGCGCGTGCGGAAATCGTCATCAATCATCCGCAACCGGACAGACAATGGACCATCCATTGCTAGGGCCTTACGAGCAGCTTCATTGGGATCGTATTCCACGCCGTATCATCCTTCCCCTGCAAAGTAGCTCACGTGCATAGTTGACCCTCATAGAATCGTCATAGCGCAGGTCTATGGAATACAAAGACAAAGGACGTCTGCCGCGCAGCGCTTGCTCAGGCGACACTGCGCGTGCCGAATCGATTTGGCACCACTTGAAAAGGAACGTGTCATGAAAACGTCATTCGCTGCAATTCTCAGCTTGGGATTGTTGTCGACCGCGAGCTTTGCCGGACAATGCCCGGAAGATCAAAAACTGACCGAACCGCGCGAGATTGAAAATGCGCCCGATATCGGTGTGACGCGCCCGGTGCTGCATGAAGTTGATATGACGGGCTGGCGTGGCATGGGCAACTTTCATCTGCGGATGCGACTGTTGACAGTCGCAGTCGGCGGTGTGGTCCCGACCCATAATCATGAAGATCGCCCGTCAATCGTTTATGTCCTGTCGGGCGAGATCGTTGAACACACGGAATTCTGTGCCGTGCCCGTGCTGCACAAAACCGGCGAATCCTCGCCCGAGTTTGGCAAAGGTCACAAACATTGGTGGGCCAATGAGACCGATCAGCCCGTCGTTTTGATTTCGGCGGACGTGATCCCGGTCGCTCCAAAGCCTGCACCGCTTCCGATGCCCGACACGAACATGCCATGACGAGGACCACTGCCGATCCCAGTCCAACCACACGGATCGGCAGTACACTGCAGTTCCTGCTGATCGCGGTGATCGCGTTTCTTACGCTGGTTGATCTTTTTGCCACACAAGTGATCATCCCCGGCCTGACATTGCGCTATGGTGTGTCACCCGCCGCGATGGGCGCCGCCGTCAGCGCCAGTACCTTCGGCATGGCGTTGGCGAGCCTTGCAGTGGCGCTGTTTGCCGACCGGATCGACCGGCGCGTGGGGATCGTGGCGGCACTTGCCGTCTTGTCGGTCCCGACGCTTCTTTTGGCTTGGGCCCCGACGGTGACAGTGTTCGCGGCCCTGCGCGTGGCACAAGGCCTGTGCATGGCTACGGCCTTCAGCCTGACGCTCGCCTATCTGGGAGAGCGGATGACGGGGGCCGCCGCGAGCCGGGCGTTCGGGGCCTATGTGACGGGTAATGTGGCGTCCAATCTGATCGGACGGTACGTTGCCTCTGGCGTGGCGGACGAATGGGGGATCGACATCAGCTTCTATGTCTTCGCCGTGCTGAACCTCGCCGGGGCTGCGCTGGTGGCCGCCACGATCCACCGCTCGCCCAAGATGAAACAAGGCGTCGATCACGGGCGTTCACCGTTCACGGCAGTGGCGATGCACCTTGGCAATCAGAAACTGCGCGCGGCGTTTGCGTTCGGGTTCTGCATCCTGTTCGTGTTCATCGGTGTGTTCACCTATGTGAATTTCGAACTTGGCGGCGCCCGGTTCGGCCTTTCGATGATGGCGCTCGGTTCGGTTTACTTCGTGTTCCTGCCCTCGATCCTGACCACCGCACAGGCGGGCGCGCTCGCCACGTATATCGGGCTCCGCCGGGCGACCTGGGGCGGGCTGGCGCTGGCGGTGCTGGGGGTCGGCCTGATGGCGCTGAACTGGCTGCCGGGCGTGTTGCTGGGTATGGCGCTGGTGGCGGTGGGCACGTTTCTGGCCCAGGCGCTTGCGACCGGCTTTGTGTCCCGCTCCGCAATGGGCGACCGTGCGGCGGCAAGCGGTTTGTATCTGGCCTGCTATTTCTCGGGCGGGCTGATCGGGGCGATCGTGCTGGGGCAAGTCTACACCGCCTACGGCTGGCTCGCGATGTCGGGATGTGTTGTGGCGGTTCTGGCCGCAGCGGCGGTTTTGGCGCGCGACTTTGATCTGGAAAATGCGTAAAGTCTGACGATTCCTGGTTGGGTCGGGGGGCAATTGACGGGACTGACCCGTCTGAAACAAGGAAACGAGTTATGAAACAGCCACAAAACCCATCTCCCGGCGCGTCACGGCCTGAAAAGATCGCACTGGTGCTGCAGGGCGGCGGGGCCTTGGGCAGCTATCAGGGCGGGGTTTATTCGGGGCTTGCCGAGGCGGGCTATCTGCCCGACTGGATCGCGGGCATCTCGATCGGCGCGATCAATGCCGCCCTTATCGCAGGCAACCCGCCCGAAACCCAGGTGGCGCAAATCCGCGCCTTCTGGGATCAGATCACCGAAACCGCGTGGGGCTGGCCCACCAACCCGTTCGACGGGATATCGATGCTGACGCAGAAGATCGCCGCGCAGAATGCGCTGCTGTTCGGGCAGCCAGGCTTTTTTGCCCCGCGCAAGGTGCTGGAATGGGTCAGCCCGACCAAACCGATCAGCTATTATGACACTTCGGCGCTGAAAGAAACGCTGGAGCGTTTGGTGGATTTTGACCGCATCAACGCTGCAACCGAACCGCGCCTCAGCGTTGGCGCGGTGAACGTGCGCACCGGGCGCTTTGCCTATTTCGACAGCACCAAGACCACGATCCGCGCCGAGCATATCATGGCGTCAGGTGCGCTGCCCCCTGGATTTCCGGCGGTTGAAATCGACGGCGAGCATTACTGGGACGGCGGCATCGTTTCGAACACCCCACTGGCCTATGTTCTTGATCAGCTTCCTCGCCGCAGCAGGCTGATCTTTCAGGTTGACGTGTTTCAGGCCCACGGACAGTTGCCTGCAACGCTGGAAGACGTGTCGGAACGCGAAAAGGATATCCGGTTTGCCAGCCGCACCCGGATGAACACCGATATCCACACCCATAAGCACGAGGTGCGCCACGCGATCAACGACCTGATCGAGATGTTGCCCTCCGAACTGGCCGACACGCCCGAAGCCAAGCGGCTGTGGAAAATGGGCTGCGTGACGACGCAGGACATCGTGCAGCTGATCTATCGCCCGATGGCACCGCAGGGCTATCAGAAGGACTACGAATTCAGCCGCTCGTCGATGACGCAGCGCTGGGATCAGGGGCTGGCGGATGCCAAGGTTACACTGGACGCGGCCCCCTGGCTTGCGCCAAAGTCCAAGGAAGTCGGCGTGCGGGTGTTCGACGTCTGGCATGCACAGCGGGAAGCCAGCCGCGCCGCTGCCACTGCCGCTTACAAGAACGAAGCTCCCTGAGAGGGGTTGCGCAGGCCGCCAATGCAATAGGCGGCCTGCAACCAGAATGGCCGTTTGCGGCAAGATAGAGGAAGGTGTCATGGCACTTAGCAACGAAACGATCATCGTCACCGGCGCGGCGGGCAATCTGGGGTCAGTGGTGGCCCGCATGCTTGCGCTGCGCGGTGCGCGGGTGATCTGCGCCGACCGCAGCGAACGGGCTTTTCACACCGCACAGGATGGCATCGATACCGACCGCATCCTGTGGTGCAGCGGCCATGATCTGGCCGACAAGGCCTCGATGGATGGCGTGCTGGCCGAAGCCGTGGCGCGGTTCGGCAAAGTCACCGGACTGGTCAACACAGTCGGCGGCTTTGCCGTGGGCCGGGTTGCCGCCGAGGCGCCGGATCAGTGGGACCTGATGATGCGGCTGAACGCGAAAGTGGCCCTTGTCACCAGTGCAGCCGTCCTGCCCGCGATGCTGGCGGCGGGGCACGGCCGCATCGTGCATATCTCGGCCCAGCCCGGGCTGAAGGCGGTGGCAGGGCAGGCGGCCTATGCCGCATCCAAAGCCGCAGTCATCCGGCTGGTGGAAAGCATCGCCGCCGAACACCGGGGCGACCGCATCACCGCCAACTGCATCCTGCCCGGCACCATCGACACACCAGCCAACCGCGCCTCGATGCCCAATGCCAAACCCGATGTCTGGATTCCGCCATTGGCGATTGCCGAGTTGATCGCCTTTCTGGTCTCGCCGTCCGGAGCCGTGGTGACCGGGGCTGCGATCAACGCCACAGGTCTGGTGTAACGGGGGACCACGACGATGGTGATGTTCATAACCGCAGCTTACATCTACTGCGGGCTTGGGGCAGTCACGGCCCTGGCCTTTGTGCTGGTGGGCGTCGACCGGATCGACGAGGCGGCCCGGGGAGCCTGGCTTGCGCGGCTTTTGTGGCTGCCGGGGCTGGTGCTGCTGTGGCCGCTTGTCTTGATCCGCTGGATCGGGCTTGAACGCCAGCGCGTGCAACCGCGATGATCCGCCGTCAGCGCATCGCCCATCTGCGGGCCTGGGTCGTCCTTGCCACCCTGCTGCCGCTCGCGCTCGGCGTGATCCTGTCCCTTGCCGCGAGCCAGGTCGTCGAACGCGCACCCATGCTACTGCAACCACCCCCCACACCCGAGACCAGCGAATGAGCCACACCTACAAACCCGTATTGTGGAACCGTACCAAGCTGATCTACGACGGGATTCTGCTGTTCGCGGTCGCGGCATACCTGACGATCTTCATGGATGTGGCCCCGCGCCTTTCGCCCGCGGTACGCCTGATCGAGGCCCCGATCTACGAGATGCGCGCCTATGGCAGTTGTGCGTTTCTGCTGCTCAGCGTGATCCTCGCCATCGGCCCGCTGGCCCGCATCGACCGCCGCTTTTTGCCCCTGCTGTACAACCGCCGCCATTTCGGGGTGATCACAGCGGTCATCGCGGTGTTGCACGCTAAATCCGTGCTCGACTGGTACTTTTCTTTCGCTCCCGTCAGCCAGATCGAGGCGCTTTTCACCGCCAACACCAGCGTCACCCAGATCATCGGCTTTCCGTTCGAATTGTTCGGGGTCGCCGCCCTGACGATCATGGTGTTGATGGCCGCCACCAGCCACGACTTCTGGCTGTCGTTCCTGACGCCGCGGGTCTGGAAGGGCCTGCACATGATGATCTATGCCGCCTATGCATTTATCATCCTGCATATTGCCCTGGGGTCGCTGGTCGGCGGGGGCAATCCCGTGACACTGGTGGTGGTGGCCACCAGCATGACCGGGCTGATCACCCTGCATCTGATTGCAGGACTGCGCGAGACGCGCCGCGACAGCGCGCTGGATGCAAGCACTGTCCAGGACGGCTGGGTCGATTTCGGCGATCTGGCCGATTTCACCGAAGGCCGCGCCTTGATCGGGGCGGGTGCCGGCGGAGAGCGGATTGCGGTGTTCAAGTTCAAGGGCAAGCTTTCGGCGCTGTCTAATGTCTGCTCGCACCAGGGCGGCCCGGTGGGAGAAGGCAAGGTGGTGCTCGGCTTTGTGACCTGCCCGTGGCACGGCTATCAGTACCGTCTCGAGGATGGCTGTTCGCCGCCACCGTTCAAGGAGCGCATCCGCAAATACCGCGTCAGGCTAACAGGGTCGCGGGTCTGGGTCGATCCCACCGCCCTGCCTTTGGGCACCGTTGTAGAACCCGTGATCATTCCCCAGACAGGAGGCCCTCTTGACCCCCGCTGATCCGTTCTTTGTCGGCTATTTCAAGAAGACCCCGCCAGCGATCCGCGACTTTGCCCTTGGCGCCGGGGCGGTGGTTGTGGCGGGGCTGGCGTTGCTGGCGCTGCTGTTGCCCTTGGGCACCATCGACCCCGGCACCGGGCGCTATGCCAATGATCTGCGCGGCGGCAGCTTGACCGGCGTGCTGGAAACCGCGCCCTACCCGATCTTGCGGGTGCCCGCCACTGCTGATGCGCCCGCGCGTGCCGTTCTTCTGGGCGGGCAGGACAAGATCGGCGCCCAAGGCCGCACCGATCGCGGCACGCCGATGCTGGACATCGGCGGGGTGTTCGTACAGCGCGGCGATCTTGAGATGCTGCTGCTCGACCCGAAATCTGCCGTTCCGACCGCCAACCCCGAAGCCTTCACCCCGGCCCCCACCCAGGACCTCGGCCGTTGGCGGCTGACCGGAGAGATTTGCGATGGCAAGTGTTATGGCGGCGCAATGAAACCGGGCACCGGGCTGGCCCACAAGGCCTGCGCCAATCTGTGCGTCGAAGGTGGCCTGCCGCCGGTTCTGGTGATGGAACTGCCGGTGCAGGGCACCACTGTGGTCTTGCTTGCCGCAGCCGATGGCGGCCCGATGCCCGCCGCCCTGCTGCACCTCACAGCCTTGCCCGTGCAACTCGAAGGCCAGCTTGAGCGCCGCGACGATCTGCTTATCCTGCGCATCGACGAAAGCACCGTCCGCCGGATGTAGCCGCGCCGCAAAGGCCTTGCCCCCAACTTCGGCGGCGTGCATTCCTGTTGCGAACAAGAAAGAGGCCTTCATGCAATTCCTGCGCCATCTTGCCGTGCTGGCTCTGCTCGCCACCATCACGGTGCCCCCTGCCGCCGCCCAATCCGGGGTGCCGGCGACAGAAGTTGTGCGCGCCTGGTACAAACTGGTTCTGGAACTGATCCGCCACACGCCCACGATGTCACCTCCGGTCGCGGCACGGGCGATGGGCTATGTTGGCGTCGCGGTCTATGAAACCACTGCGAGTGGTTCGCCAGATATGACCCCCCTTTCCGGACAGCTGAATGGTCTGACTACCGGCCCTGCGCGCGACCCAAGCCAGCCCCATGACGAGGCCACGGCCCTGCACGCGGCCCTTTCGAGCACCGTTTCGGCGCTGTTTGCCAACACCGGCCCGACCGGGAAACGCGCCCTTTCCGCGATGACCGACAAATTCGGCGCCAAGATCACCGCAGGCCTGCCCGACGACCTGGTGGCGCGCAGCACCGCCCATGGCCGGGCCGTAGCCGCCCACATCCTGGAATGGTCGCAAGACGACGGCGGCGCGAATATCGCAAACATGGGTTTCCCCGAAAGCTACACACCCAACCCCCTGCCAGAATCCTGGGTCCCCACCTCGCTGGTGCGCCAGCAGCAAGCCCCGCTCTTGCCGCACTGGGGCACCAACCGCCCCTTCGTGATGCCCGCCGGCAACGCTTGCCCCCTGCCACCACCGCCTGATTACAGCGAAACCCCGGGCTCGCAGTTCCACACCGAGGCGCTGGAGGTGGTCAGCGTGCAGGCCACCCTGACCAAGGACCAGCAAACCATCGCCCGGTTCTGGTCGGACGACCCGATGCTGTCGCCTACCCCGCCCGGTCACTGGATGTTCATCGCGCTCGACCTGCTTGAACGCGACAACGCCGACCTTGCCACCCATGCCGATGTGCTGGCGCGGCTGGGCCTTGCCATGTCGGACGCTTTCATCGGCTGTTGGTATTCGAAGTTCGAGTACGACCTGTTGCGCCCCGTCACCTATATCCGCCGCGTCATCGACCCGAAATGGGAGCCGATGCTGATCACCCCGCCGTTCCCCGAATACCCATCGGGCCATTCCACGCAGTCGGGCGCTGCAGCCACGGTTCTTACGGCACTTTATGGCGAAAACCACGCCTTCACCGATGCCACCCACGAAGATGACGGCTTGGCGGCGCGCAGTTTCACCAGCTTCTGGCAAGCCGCGAACGAGGCGGGCCTGTCGCGCCTTTACGGCGGCATCCACTTTCGCTCCGCGATCGAACACGGCCTTGATCAAGGTCGCTGCATCGGCGCAAAAATCAACGCCCTGACGACGGTAAAGAACTGATGCGCATCGCCATTCCCCTTCTGATCGTTCTTGCCAGCCCCGTCGCCGCGTCCCAGACGCCCAAGTTCACCGAAGAAACTGCCACGGCCGGCATCACTGCCACTTACACCGGCGAATGGGAGCAGATCGTCGGCGGCGGGGTCGCGACCTTCGACTGCTCTGGCGACGCCCGCCCCGAGGTTCTGATCGCCGGCGGCACCTCTGCCGCCAGCCTGTGGCGCAACGACAGCCCCCCCGGCGGCGCGCTCGCCTTTGCCCCCCTTGCCGGCAGCGGGCTGGAGGTCCCGAATGTCTCTGGCACCTATCCGCTCGATATCGACAGCGACGGGTTGATGGATGTGATCCTGCTGCGGGTCGGCGAAAACGCCGTGATGCGCGGCACCGGCAACTGCCAGTTCGAAAATGCCAACATCGCCTGGGGGTTTGACGGCGGTGATGGCTGGTCTACCGCTTTTTCGGCCACATGGCAGCCGGGCGCGGTCTTCCCCACCCTTGCCATCGGCAATTACATCGACCGTGCCGAAGAGGCGTTCCCCTGGGGCTCCTGCACCGACAACTGGCTTCATATAGGCACCAGAACCGGCTTCGCCCCACCCCTGCCGCTGACCCCCAGCTTTTGCGCCTTGTCCATGCTGTTCACCGACTGGAACCGGTCCGGTACGCCATCGCTGCGGGTGTCGAACGACCGCGAATACTACAAGGGCGGGCAAGAGCAACTTTGGCACATCCCCCCCGACGGCGCTCCGCGCCTATACACAGAGGCGGAAGGCTGGGCACGCCTGCGGGTCTGGGGCATGGGGATCGCAAGCCACGACGTCACTGGCGACGGCTTCCCCGACTATTTCCTGACCAGCATGGCCGACAGCAAATTCCAGACCCTGAAACCTGACGCGAAAGGCCCCGCCTATGCAGACATCGCCTGGGCAAACGGCATCACCGCCCACCGGCCCTATACGGGCGGCGACTTGCGCCCCTCTACGGGCTGGCACGCGCAATTTGCAGATGTGAACAACGATCGCCTGGCCGATCTGTTCATCGCCAAGGGCAACGTCTGGGACATGCCAGATTTCGCGCGGGATGACCCCAACAACCTGCTGGTCGCAGGGGGATCGGATGGCAAGTTCATCGAGATGGGCGATGTCGCAGGCGTTGCCTCGATGCAGCCGTCACGCGGGGCGCAGCTTGCGGATTTCAACCTTGACGGGCGGATGGACCTGATTGTGGTTAACCGCAACGCGCCGGTCCAGATCTGGCGTAACCAGACCCCCGATGCGGGCAACTGGCTGCATCTGCGGCTGAACCAACCAGCCCCCAACGTCGATGCCATCGGCGCATGGATCGAGGTGCGCAGCGGCGACGCGGTACAGCGGCACGAGATCACCTCGGGTGGTGGCCACGCCTCGGGCAGTCTTGGCTGGTGGCACTTCGGCCTTGGCAGTGCCACCGAGGTCGAAGTGCGCGTCCTTTGGCCTGATGCACCCGAAGGACCATGGCAGCGGGTCAACAGCAACGCATTCTACCGCCTGGCACGTGGCGCAGAGCCGCAAGCTTTGGTGCCCTGACGTCAATCAGTCCGGTCCTTTGCCCGCAACCGCGCCTCCAGCCGCCGCAGGGCCAGTGACAATCCGATCGTCATGGTCAGGTACACCAGTGCCACCACGTTATACGTCTCGAAGTACCGGAAGTTCCCGGCGGCCAGCACCTTGCCAAGTTGCGTGATGTCCGCGACACCCAGCACCGACACCAAAGAGCTGTCCTTGACCATCGCGACGAAGTCGTTGCCCAAGGGCGGCAGGATCACCCGGAACGCCTGCGGAAACACCACCAGCCGAAACCGCTGAACCCCCGATAGACCCAGCGCCTGCGCGGCCTCGATCTGGCCCTTGTCCACCGACAAAAGACCGGCCCGAAACACCTCGGCCAGAAAGGCGGAATAGGCCAGCATCAGTGCGATCACCGCGCGCGCGATCAAGGGAAAATCACGCGTCTTCCACGGATCCGCCCCGATCCAGGCCCCGACCCAGTTCACCGCCACCACCAGCGCGGGCGCGGCCGCGAACGCCACATAAAGCAGCAGAACGATGATCGGGATGCTCCGCATCACCTCGATGTAAAACCGCGCCGCCTGACGCAGCACAATCCACCGCGAAAGACCCGCCAGCGCCAGTGCCAGCCCCAACGCGCAGGCCCCGAAATAGGCCACCAGCGTCACCGCAATCGTCACCCAGATGCCGCGCACCAGCGTGGTCAGCACCTGCGCATAGATGTCGTTCGCCCAGACCTCGTAAAACATCCAAAGGCCGATCCCGCCCAGCAGGATCAGCCACCATGGAAGTTCGCGGTCATCAGGCGCGTTCAACGGGCGGGCTTGATGGCCAGCCTACTGGCCAAGCTTGTAGTCAAGGAACCACTTCTTGTTCAGCGCATCCAGCGTGCCATCGGCGCGCAGGCTTGCGATTGCCGCGTTCATCGGGGCCACCAGATCGGACCCCTTGGGGAAGATGAAGCCGAAATCCTCGGTCCCCAGCGTTTCGCCGACGATCTTCAACCCGCCGCCCGAAGCCTCGACATAGCCCGCACCCGCCGTGCCATCGGTCAGCACGAGGTCAACATCGCCCGCCTTCAGCGCCTCGACCGTGGCGCCAAAGGTTTCAAACAGCTTGATGCGCGGGTTGGCCTCGTTGCCGTCGAGCACCTCATAGACACCCACATAGAACGGCGTCGTGCCGGGCTGTGCCGCCATCAGCAGGGCCTCGTCAGCGGCAAAGCCGGCCTTGTCGGTGAACCGCGCCTCGTCGCCGCGCACCATCATCACCATCTGGCTGGTCATGTAGCTGTCAGAGAAATCGACCTTCTCCTTGCGGTCATCGCGGATGGTGATGCCGGTCATCCCCATGTCATACTGCGCCTCGCTGACCGCCGGGATCATCGCGTCCCAGCTGATGTTCTCGTAGACCACCACCGCGTTCAGCCGCTTGGCGATCTCGGCCATCGCGTCATATTCCCAACCGATGGCAGCGCCCGCAGCATCCAGAAACTGCAGCGGCGGATAGGCGTTCTCGGTCACCACGACAATCTCGCGGCCCGCAAGATCGGGCACTTCGGCGGCAACGGGGGCGGCAAACGACAGGGCGATCAGGCCCAAGGCAGCGGTCAGTTTCATGTCATCACTCCATGGTGAACGGGATGACGAACTATGCCCACAGGGCCCGGTCAACGCAAGTAGGGCGGGGTTCACCCCGCCACAACCGCCCGAATCCTTTGACGGCTTCCTTGCGGTCTGCCAGGCTGCCGCCATGCCGCGCGCCCTGTCCCTGACCCCCGCCCATATCGCCCGCATCCACCGCGCCGTGCCCGACACCGGCCCGCCGCCGGGGATGATCCTGCACACCGACGCCGACTACGCCGAATGGGTGGCGCGCATCGCGGCCACAGCCCCCCCCGGCCCACTGCGCCTCTTCGCCTACGGTTCCTTGATCTGGAAACCAGAGATCGCCCATACCGCCGAATCCCCCGCCACCGCCCACGGCTTGCACCGCAGCTTTTGCCTGCAAATGATCCGCTACCGCGCCACGCCCGACTGCCCCGGCCTGATGATGGCGCTTGATCGCGGCGGCACCTGCAAAGGCGTGCTCTACGACCTGCCGCCCGAGGATACCCCCGCCCAACTCGACCGCCTCTTCCGCCGCGAGTTCACCGTCAAACCGATCAACAACGTGCCGACCTGGATCAAAGTCCGCACGCCTTCAGGCCCCGCCACCGCCCTCGCCTTCACGATGAACCGAGCCTCCCCCGCCTACACCCGCCTGCCCCTCGAAGACCAAGCCGCCATGCTGTCGCGCGCCTGCGGCTATTGGGGCACCGGGGCCGAGTACCTGATGAACACCGTCACCCACCTCGAACACCGCGGCATCCACGACCGTAACTTGTGGGCACTACAAGCCCGCGTCGCCGCGCTGATCGAGGCGGCGGCCTAGGGTCCGTGGCGTGACGCGAGAGCCCAAGGACGGATTTGAGCCCTTTATGGACGTTCGCTGTAGGTATCGCGAGGCTGGGGCCTTGGCGGGCGCAGCGGTGTTCCCGGCCTATATCTGCCGTTCATCTGTGACGTGCCGAAGGCCCGGGCACGGCTCTGCTTTACAGCGGCATTTGATAGAAGTGTCTATATGTGGCACTCTTGGAGCATTCGCCAACTTGCTCGGGGAGACTGCGCTGACGTGACCAGACCGCATTCAACGCCAACGCGTCTGGGTGTCCTTCTCCATCGGGGGCGCGACTCTCTGTTCGAAGGCTTCATCGATGCGATGGCAGAACACGGTTATGTCAATGGTCAGACGATAACGTTCGTACCTCGCTTCGCCGAAGGTGTTCTTGAGCGTACCGAGAGCCTCGCAGAGGACCTGGTGCGGCAGAATGTGGATCTGATCGTCGCTATCGGTGCGGTGGGAGCGAATGCCTGCCAAAGAGTTACGTCCAAGATACCAATCATTTTCGCAATCGTGCTCGATCCCGTCGAGTTGGGTTTCGCTGCGACGCTAGAACGACCCGGCGGCAACATGACGGGCGTGACCAACTTCGATCCCGGCCTCGCACGCGAGCAGTTGGCACTGCTCCAAGCAACACTGCCGGGTCTGGATCGTGTGGCCGTCCTCAGCGACGCGGACATTCCGCGTCCGCACGGGGGCAATCCCCTCGAACGCTCATGCGAGGATGCCGCGGCTTCGCTCGGCATCGCGTTGGAGTGGTTTCGAGTGCGCGGTCCGACACCAGACAGAGCTTCTGTGTTCCGTGAAATGGCAAGCCGCGGTTTCAGGGCGGTCCAGGTGCTTGAGGTGCCCAGAAACATCGCCGACTTCGAGACGATCGCCGCGCTTGCCAACGAGCATCGGCTCGCCTCCATGTTCCCCGACGGGTGGCAGCACAACGGCCTCATGTCCTACGGGACGAGCCTGCTTCAGACGATCCCTGAAATCCCGCCACTGGTCGATCTCATCCTAAGTGGTATACAGGCAGGCGACATCCCGGTCCGCTTGGTCAGACGGCATCGCCTTTGCGTCAATCTTGCGACAGCACTGCAGATCGGCATCGACCTTCCGCATAACGTGATCGCACGCGCTGCAGAGATCATCAGGTAAGGGATCCGCTGCGTAGCGCCACAAGCGCGACGTCGGTCGGTCGCTGGACACGGCGTACGGCCAAGCCAATCCATAGCAAATGGTCCAGCGATAGTCCGCTTTAACCGCCCGATGCCGACGAAGCCGCGATTGCCAGCGGGAATTTTGCGACCAAGTTAACGTCCGCTCCGTCCGCAAAGCTGCCCTTGCCAATTGATGCCGTCCGGCGCGAGGAAAGGTTCCTTTTGTTGGCGAACAAAGAAAGCGACCGTCACCTCGCCGCGGGTGATTCGAAAGGAATGGTTAACGCAAACAAACCGCGCCACACGTCATGGCGCAAGCTATACGTCCGCCATACGTAAGCAATACACGAACCAGCCCCCCGAAAACCCGAAATCCGCCCAGTTAACCCAGCGTCCTCAATGGGTTACCCCGCACACCGCGCAATCCGCCCGCTTCTTCACCCCGATCACCCGCACCTCCGAATACAGCGCGTCGTGGATCATCAGCCGCCCCATCAGCGTCTGCCCCGCCCCGGTGATCTGCTTGACCGCCTCGCTCGCCATCAGCGCCCCGATGATCCCCGGCAGGGGGGCGGCGACCCCCGCCTCGGCGCAGGTCGGCACCATGCCCGGCGCGGGCCGCACGGGAAAAACGCATTCGAAACAAGGGCCTCCGCGTGCGGGGTCATAAAGCGATATCTGCCCCTCCCACTGGGTAATCGCCGCCGAAATCAACGGCTTGCCAAGGGTCGCACAAACCCGGTTCACCAGATACCGCGTGTCGAAATTGTCGGACCCGTCCAGCACCAGATCATAAAACCCGATCAACCCCGCCGCGATGTCCCCGTCCAGCCGCCGCTTGTAGGGGCGCACAATGATGAACGGGTTCAGCGCCAGCATCGCCGCCATCGCCGATTGCACCTTGTCCATTCCGATCGCGGCATCCGTGTGGATGATCTGCCGTTGCAGGTTCGACGCCTCGACGACATCATCGTCGATCACCCCGATGCAGCCCACCCCCGCCGACGCGAGATACAAGAGCGCGGGCGATCCAAGCCCCCCCGCCCCCACAACCAGCACCTTGGCATCCTTCAGCCGCCGCTGGCCAGGCCCGCCAATTTCGCGCAACATGATGTGGCGGGCGTAACGTTCAAGCTCCGCCGCCTTGAACGCCCCGGCTGGCGCTGCCTCGACCGGGGCCGCACGCGCCCGCAGAACGCCAAGCAGGCTGCGATAGCCGATCACCAGCCCCGCGACGACGCCCAGCGCCAGCCAGACCCGCGCCTCTCCTCCTGTCGCAACCCGCAGTGCATGGCCGGCGGGCAATGTCAGGTGCAACACCACGACCGCGACCCAGACAGCCGCAATCATTCCCCAGCGCAATCCGTATGGCGTGCGCAGGGCCGCACCCAACCCCCACAGCGCCGCCATCAGCAGAAAAACCGTCGTCATCCACGCAGCCCGGTTCCGGTCGACCCAAATCCACCGGTGCCGCGGTCGGTCTCTGACAGCACCTTTACCACCTCGAACGTCGCTTGCAGCACCGGGGCCACCACCATCTGGGCGATCCGGTCGCCATGCCGGATTGTATAGGGGTCACGCCCAAGGTTGATTAGCGCCACACCCAATGGCCCGCGATAGTCGGCGTCGATCGTGCCGGGCGTGTTGGGCAGGGTGATACCATGCCGGGTGGCCAAGCCCGACCGGGGCCGGATCTGCGCCTCGAACCCCGCAGGGATCTCGACCCGCAGGCCGGTTGGCACAACCGCCCGGTGCATCGGATCAAGCGTGAATCCGGCTGCGCGATCTTCGGGCAGCAGGTTGGCACACAGATCGGCCCCCGCCGCCCCCGCCGTCTGATAGGCGGGCAGCGGCAAGCTACGATCCGCCCAATCCTCCCATACCAGGCGCAACACCGGGGTCATGCCAGCGCCTTAGCAATGCGCAGGGCCAATCGCCGGGCAACCTCGGACTTGGCCATGCGCGGCCAGCTTTCGGCCCCGTCGGCGGTGATCACAACCACCGCGTTTTCCGTCCCGCCCATGATGCCGGTCCCCTCGGACACGTCATTGGCCACGATCCAGTCGCACCGCTTGCGCAGCCGTTTCGCCGTCGCATGGGCCACAACGTCATCGGTTTCGGCCGCAAAACCGACCACCAGCGCAGGCCGCCGCTCGCCCTGCGATATCGCAGCCAGAATATCCGGGTTCTCGGCAAACTCCAGCACCGGCGCGCCGGTCCCATCTTTCTTCATCTTGTGATGCTGCACATTGGCCACCCGCCAGTCGGCCACCGCCGCTGCCATCACTGCCACATCGGCTGGCAAGGCCGCGTCGACCGCCGCGCGCATCTGCAGCGCCGTCTCGACCCGCACCACCGCGACCCCGTCCGGCGGTGGCACACTCGCCGGTCCCGTCACAAACGTTACCCTTGCCCCCAGATCGCGCAGCGCCGCCGCAATCGCCGTGCCCTGCGCCCCCGACGACCGGTTGGCGATATAGCGCACCGGATCAATCGGCTCGTGCGTGGGCCCGGATGTCACCACGACATGCCGCCCCAACAATGACCCCCCCGCCAAAGACCCGCCACCCAAGGCCGCCTCGACCGCCGCCAAAATCTCGGCCGGCTCGGCCATCCGCCCCAGGCCGAACTCGCCACAGGCCATGTCGCCCGCATTCGGCCCGACCATCAGCACCCCATCTGCCGCCAGTTGCGCCATATTCCGCTGCGTCGCCGGATGATGCCACATCCGCACATTCATCGCCGGGGCCAGCAACACCCGCTTGTCGGTCGCAAGCAGGATGGTCGCCGCCAGATCATCCGCCTGCCCCCCCGCCATTCGCGCCATCAGATCGGCCGTCGCCGGGGCCGCCACCACCAGATCGGCGGCCCGCGACAGCTGGATATGCCCCATTTCGGCCTCGTCCCCAAGATCGAACAGATCGCGGTAGACTTTTGACCCCGCCAACGCCCCGACAGTCAGCGGCGTGACAAACTCGCCCCCCGCCCGCGTCAGCACGGGCACCACTTGCGCCCCGGCCTTGGTCAGCAACCGGATCAGCTCCAGCGATTTATAGGCAGCTATCCCACCGCCGATGATCAGAAGGATGCGTTTGTCTTTCAGCATGGCGGCCTCGCATTGGTCACCCCTGCATAGGCCCAATCGTGCGCGCCTTCAATTGCCACCCCGGAGAGTGGCGCAAGGATCGGGGCGGTCCACCGGGGCCGTCACCACCCACAGATCATATGGCGCATCGGGGTCAGGGTCGGCTTCAAATTGGCCGACCGACAGAACCTTTACCGTTGGGGCCGCCAATGCCAGCGCGGCAGGAACGCCCTGGTCGCGCCGCGCATGGCCTGTCCCTGCGATCACGATCACGGTCCCGCCATGCGCCTTCAATGCCTCCAGCGCGCGCGCCGCGAGAGTTGCATCCCGAAGGCGTTGCACGGCCACCATGTAGGGCAACAGATCGACCGGCAACGCGGCGCAATGTGCCTCCATCTGCTCGGCCTCGCGGGCGGTCTGATCTGCGGTGGCAAGACCCTTGGCAAGACCAAACCGCGCATCGGGCAAGAGCAGCGCTATCGCAGCCGGATCACGCACGCCCATCAGCGCCTCGCCCGGAACCGCTGCACCATAGACTGCCGCCAAGGGCGCTGCGGTCAGGATTGGCTGATACATCGCAAAATCAGGCCAACCGGCTTCGGCCCACCGCAAAACCTCTCCCAAGCCCGGATCGCCTTTGTTCTCGGCCGTGATCAGGGCCGCCTGTTGCTGTGTCAGCATCTCGAACACCAATGCACCTGGTCGAATATGCCGCGTCGCGAGTGCCTGATTGACGTGATGCTGCGGATTGTCGTGAACTTCGCCCAGAATTACGATGTCGGCCACTGGCAAAGCCCGCAGATCGGCAACCGGACTGGACAGCGCCGCACCCGCAAGCAACAGCCAGACCAGAACCGGCCTCATATCAACATCGCATGGACCTCGGGTGATTGCTGCTGCAATCCGCGCTTCAGCTTGGCAAAGGCCGCGGCTTCCAGTTGCCGGATCCGCTCTTTCGACAACCCCAACTCGGCGCCGAGCGATTCCAGCGTGCGCGGATCCTCGACCAGCTTCCGTTGCGCCACGATGTAGCGCTCTCGGTCGTTCAACTGGGCAAGAGCTGACAGCAGCCATTCGCGCAGCTGTGCCTTGTCGTGGCGATCCGCGACAACTTCTGCGGCCTGAGGTCCCTCATCCTCCAAGGCGTCGATCCACTCGCGGCCATCTTCGTCACTGGCCTGTGGCGCATGCAACGACAGGTCGGACGACATCAACCGACCCTCCATCATCTCGACGTCTCCGCGCGGCACGCCCAACTCGATTGCGACCTTTTCGCGCAACTGGTGGCTGTCCAGCCGCTCGCCCAGCGCCGCGGCTTCACGCTCCAGCTTGGCCTGAACCCGGCGCAAGTTGAAAAACAGGCTCTTCTGGCTCGACGTGGACCCCGTCCGCACCATAGACCAGTTGCGCATCACATAGTCCTGGATTGACGCCTTTATCCACCAAACGGCATAGGTCGAAAAGCGGACACCCCGGTCCGGGTCGAATTTGTCGGCGGCCTTCATCAGGCCCAACGACGCCTCCTGGATCAGATCATTCATCGGCGCACCGTAGCGCCTGAACTTCGACGCCATGCTGATCGCAAGCCGCATGTAGGCAGTAATCAAGCGGTGCAGCGCTGCTTCGTCGCGCTGATCTCGCCACGCATAGGCCAGACGCAGTTCGGTTTCGGCGTCAAGCAGTTCTGCCGCACGCGCTTGGCGCGACATGATTTGGTCGTTATAGCCATCAAGTGCCATTTCCAACTCCACACGTGTGTTTTCTTCATGTCAAATCTACGCGGAGCGCTTGTGACCGGATCACTTGAAACATCAGGAATGACTCTGGTTCTGGGCGGCGCCCGGTCGGGCAAGTCACGCCATGCCGAAGGTTTGGCTTTTTCCACAGGCCTGAAGCGCCGCTACATCGCGACGGCGCAGGCGTTTGACACCGAGATGACCGCCCGCATTGCACTCCACCGTCTGGACCGGGGACCGGATTGGCATTTGGTCGAGGCCCCGCTGGATCTGTGCGCAGCTCTTTCGGCGGTGCCCCGCGGCGAGATCGTGCTGATCGATTGCGCCACCCTGTGGCTGACCAACCACCTGCTGGCGGAACACGACCTGGCGGTGGAAACCACCCAGCTGATCGCGGCACTTGCCGCCTGCCGCAGCCCGGTGATCGTTGTCAGCAACGAGGTCGGTTGGTCCATCGTCCCCGCCAACGCCCTTTCGCGCGCCTTTTCCGATGCACAAGGGCGCCTCAACCAGGCCCTTGCAGCGCAGGCGACGCGGGCGGTCATGGTTGTGGCGGGCCTGCCAGTCGCCCTGAAATGACGCGGTTCTTCTGGGTTCGCCATGGTCCGACGCACGCAAAATCCATGGTTGGCTGGACTGACCTGCCCGCCGATCTGACCGATCTTGCCGCGCTTTCGCGTCTGCGTGCCACACTGCCTGAAAACGCGCTTACCATCTCGTCCGACCTGATCCGCGCCACGGCTACCGCCGACGCAATCTGCCCCGGCCCGCGCCTGCCTGACGACCGCAACCTGCGCGAGATGCACTTTGGTACCTGGGAGATGCGCAGATTTTCGCAGATCGAAGCCGACACCCCCGACCACATCCGCGCCTTCTGGGAAGAACCGGGCGACGTCCGCCCCCCCGCCGGTGAAAGCTGGAACGACCTGACCCAACGCGTCTGGGCCGCCACAGACCGGCTTGCCGCCACCCATCCCGGCGCGAACATCATCATCGTTGCCCATTTCGGCGCGATCCTTGCAGCCTTGCAGCGCGCTCTGAATGCAACCCCGTCCGAGATTTTTGCCCACAGGATCGACAACCTGTCTCTGACCGAACTTTCGCTTGGCCCAGATGGATGGCAGACAGGCCGGATCAATCACCGCCCTTGATGCGTCGCCGCACAAAACACGCTTTGCGCAAGCACCAACCAGATGCCATCCTCTTGCCTGCGCGACGACCCCAAAGACGCGCGGGGCGAAAAACACAAACCGCTGACCAAAAAAAGGAATGCCCGATGTATGACCTCGTGATTGGCGACCGAGCCTACTCCAGCTGGTCTCTGCGTGGCTGGCTGCTATTCGACGCCTTTGACCTGCCAGTCAAAACCATCCGCGCGCAGCTTTACACGGAAGAACTCGCGACGATCCTGCAAGATTTCCCGCCCGCCCGCACCGCCCCGACGTTGCGCACGCCCGACGGATCGATCATTCCCGAAACGATTGCGATTGCCGAAGAACTGGCCTCCCGGCACCCGGACGTGCAAATTTGGCCAAAGGCAGCCAACCTGCGCGCCATGGCCCGCGTTCTTGCTGCCGAAATGCATTCAGGTTTTTCGGCGTTGCGCTCGCATTGCCCGATGAACCTGCGGGTGAGCTACTCCGATTGCAGCCCTACCCCGCAAGTACTGGCCGACCTCGCCCGGCTGGAACAGATCTGGGCTTGGGCGCTCGCCCAATCCGGCGGACCCTGGCTCTGTGGCGAGTATTGCGCAGCCGATGCTTTCTTTGCGCCGGTGGCAGGTCGGATCGCGAGCTACAACCTGCCCCTCACTGCGCCGCTTCAGGGGTATGTGGCACAACACCTGTCGCATCCATCTTTTCGCCGTTGGCGTGCCATGGGCATGGTCGACGGCCCCGATCAACCGTTCTACCGCCGCGAATGGCCGACACGCGCCTGGCCCGGCCCAACTCCTTTGCCCGCCCGCGCGGTAGACGGAACGCAGGCTGAAAATCAGGTCTGCCCCTATTCCGGAAAATCCATCACGCATGTCATGGAACTGGATGGCCGGCGCTTTGGCTTCTGCAACGCCTTCTGCCGCGACAAAACAGTCGCAGACCCCGAAGCCTGGCCGAAGTTCATGGCCATTTACCTATCGTAAACCTTTGCACTGCTACCCGTTAACCTAGGTAAACGGAGAGCATCCCATGGTGGCACGGGCCTTCACAGTGGCCTTTGAGGGGGTCGAAGCGCGCCTCGTCGAGGTGCAATGCGCCCTGTCGCCCGGCATGCCGTCGTTCAGTATCGTCGGCCTGCCAGACAAGGCAGTGTCCGAAGCCCGCGAACGGGTTCGCGCCGCCATTGCCGCGATGTCGATCGCCCTGCCGTCAAAACGCATCACGGTAAACCTGTCACCCGCTGACCTGCCAAAGGAAGGTTCGCATTTCGACCTGCCCATCGCATTGGCACTGCTCGCAGCCCTCGAAATCATCCCGAAACACGAAGTCGAACAGACGCTGGCATTAGGTGAACTGTCGCTCGACGGCCGCCTGATGCCGGTGATCGGCGCGCTTCCCGCCGCAATGGCCGCCGCCGAGGATGATCGGACCCTGCTCTGCCCGCAGGCCTGCGGTGCCGAAGCCGCCTGGGTCGGCGCCTGTGAAGTGCTTGCCCCGGCCACTTTGGGCGACGTCGTGCGCCACTACACCGGGCAGCAGCCCATCACCCCCGCAGAGGCAGGCGAGGTTGTCCCCGACCCTTTCACCCGCGATCTGCGCGACGTCAAAGGACAGGAACGCGCAAAACGCGCGCTTGAAATTGCCGCCGCCGGGCGGCACCACATGCTGATGATAGGCTCGCCGGGGTCCGGCAAATCCATGCTTGCAGCCCGTCTGCCAAGCATCCTGCCGCCGCTGTCGGCAACCGAAGCGCTTGAAACCTCGATGATCCACTCGCTCGCCGGCCTTTTGACCGAAGGCGGCATCTCGCGTGGCCGCCCATTTCGCGAACCGCACCACACAGCGTCGATGGCGGCCATCGTCGGAGGTGGCAAATCCGCCAAACCGGGCGAAATCAGCCTCGCACACAACGGTGTGCTCTTTCTCGATGAATTCCCCGAATTCGCGCGGCCGGTGCTGGAAACGCTGCGCCAACCCATCGAAACCGGCGACGTGGTGGTGGCCCGCGCCAATGCCCATGTCCGCTACCCCTGCCGGTTCCTGCTGGTTGCGGCAGCCAACCCCTGCAAATGCGGCTTTCTGACTGACCCCGCCCGCGCCTGTGCAAAGGTGCCCCATTGCGGGGACGAGTATCTGGGACGCATTTCGGGGCCATTGATGGACCGCTTTGATCTGCGGGTCGATGTGCCACCCGTGGCCTACACGGACCTCGACCTACCCGCGACAGGCGATACCTCGGCGCAGGTCGGCGCGCGCGTGGCGGCGGCCCGTGCCCGACAAGAGATGCGCTTTGCCAACCACCCGCAGATGCGGGTGAACGCCGACCTCGAAGGCGCTGTTCTCGAGGAGTTCGCGAGCCCGGACGACGAAAGCCGCGCTCTGCTGGCCAAGGTCGCCCAACGCTTTGGCCTTTCGGCGCGCGGCTATCACCGCATCCTGCGCGTCGCCCGCACAATCGCCGATCTCGGGCAATCGGAGCGCGTTCGTCTGCCCCATATTGCAGAGGCAGTCAGCTTTCGCATCGCCATCAGCGCAAAGTCGTGATCAGGCCCGCTTGGCTTCGATGGCCTGCCATATCCGCTCGGCCGCGTTGATCCCGTCAAACCGCTCCAACTCCTGCAACCCGGTCGGCGAGGTCACATTGATCTCTGTCAGAAAATCGCCGATGACGTCGATGCCCACAAAAACCTGCCCTCTTTCGCGCAGAACCGGGCCGATAGCCGCACAAATCTCCAGATCACGCGCGGTCAACCCGACCGGTTCGGGCCGACCGCCTGCGTGCATGTTCGACCGGGTCTCGCCAGCCTGCGGCACCCGGTTGATCGCGCCCACAGGTTCGCCATCCACCAGAATCACCCTTTTGTCACCGCGCACAACCGCCGGCAAAAACTTCTGCACGATCAACGGCTCCCGGTTCATGCCCATGAACAACTCGTGCAGGCTCGCCAGGTTGCGGTCCTGTGGATCCAGCCTGAAAACTCCAGACCCACCATTGCCGTAAAGCGGCTTGAGGATGACATCCCCATGCCGCGCCTTGAACGCCCGGATCGTCGCAAGATCTCTTGCGATCGCGGTTGGCGGCGTCAGATCGGGAAACCGCAGAACCAACAGTTTTTCGGGGCTGTTGCGCACCCAGAACGGATCATTCACGACCAGAGTGCGCGGATGGATCATCTCCAGCAGATGCGTTGTTGTTATGTAGCCCATGTCAAACGGCGGGTCCTGGCGCAACCAGACGACGTCGAACTCTGCCAGATCTACTTCCGTCTCGGGTCCATAGGAAACATGATTTCCCCGCTCGCGACGCACCTCGATCGCACATCCGCGCGCAACCACACGGCCTTCGACGAAAGCCAGCTTGTCCGGCGTGTAAAAGAATAACCGATGTCCCCGCGCCTGCGCTTCCAACGCGATACGAAACGTGCTGTCTGCGTCGATATTGACCGCGCCTATCGGATCCATCTGCAAGGCAACATTCAATGACATCGGTCTCTCCTGATCTGACGCCCCTTGATGGCGCAGTGGAACGGCAGATGCAATTAATCAGGCGGCGAAGACGTTTTGGCGCAACTCGATCCTTCCGAACTGATCGACCAGCGCGACGTCAAAACGGACATCGGTGGCCTGCCCGCGCGGTTCGCCGCCAAGAAATTCGGCAGCGGCGGAGTAAATTCGAAGGATCTGGCGCTGTGTCAGATGATCTGCAGCCTGCGCATGCGTCTTGCTTTTCTTGACCTCGATGAAAATCACCTCGGCCCCATCTCGCGCAATCAGATCGATTTCGCCGCCCGTGCCGCGCCAACGCCGTGCCGCAATCGCCCGACCCATCCTGGTGTAGTGCATCGCCACTTGCTCTTCGGCCGCCAGTCCCGCCCGATATGCGACCTTTCCGGCATGGTGTCTGACTGTCGTGGTCATTCCGTATCCCCCAGCGCAATTGCCCGCTGATAAACATCCCGGCGGGCAATCCCCAGCCGCAAAGACACAGCACTGACAGCATCTTTCACAGAAGATACTTTCAGCTCGGTTAACAACGCCTGATCCAGACTGTCCTCATCCGGCACGAAAGGGGCGGCTTTGTCGACCACCACGACAATCTCGCCTTTCACATCACGCGTTGCGAAGATCCCTGCCAACTCACCCAGCGACGCTCGGGTGATTTCTTCGAAGCGTTTCGTCAGCTCACGGCATACGGCGGCCTGCCGTTCTGGACCGAGCACTGCTCCCATATCCTGCAGACTCCGGCCCAGGCGGCGGGGTGATTCATAAAACACCAATGTGGCCGGAACGGCCTGCAATTCGGAAAGGGCGCGGCAACGCGCAGATTTGGTGTTCGGCAAGAAACCCGCGAACAAAAACCGGTCGGTTGGCAGGCCGGCCACGCCCAGCGCGCACAACACGGCGGATGGCCCGGGTGCGGCGAACATCGGCACATCGTCCGCAATCGCGGCGCGCGCCAACTGAAACCCGGGATCTGCAATGAGAGGTGTTCCTGCCTCCGAGGCATAGACCACAGATTTGCCGTCGCGCAGCGCTGCTAGCAACTTTGGCCGCGCTGTTTCGCCATTGTGATCGTGATAGGCCACCAACCGCCGCCCCGCAATCGGCACGCCGTGGATTTCCATCAGATGTCGCAGGGTGCGTGTGTCTTCCGCCGCCAGAATATCCGCCGTCCATAGAATATCCAGCGCGCGCAGTGTGATGTCACGGGCGGCACCGATCGGTGTTGCGATGAAATACAACCCGGGCACAAGGTTCGGCGTTGTGCCGGCACGATAGGAGAACGCGACAGGCGGGGCTTGGTCGATTGTCACGTGCGTGTGTCCTGACAAGTTTACTTCTTCTATTGAAAGCCCTAGCGTAAACGACGTTGTCCGCGCGATAGAGAGTGAGGATTTGCCCATGTTGTCTGTTTTGGCGTTTGCCCGCAAGTCTCTGGTCCGGTTTGTTTTTGGTGCTGCGGTGCTGGCGCAGGCTGCCTGCACCACCGGTCCGGTTCTGAACGGACCAGGGCCGTCCTCGGGCGGAAGCGGTGCCGTGGTCGTTGCATTGCTGGTCCCTGGTGGATCGGGGCAGGCAAGTGACGAGTTGCTGGCACGGTCGTTGCAGAACGCTGCACGTCTTGCGATGGCCGATCTCAACGGCGTTGCCATCGACCTGCGGGTCTACAACACCGCCGGTCAGCCCGGACAGGCGCAGGCGATGGCTGTGCAGGCTGCGGATGAAGGTGCCCAGATCATTCTGGGGCCGGTCTTTGCACAAGAGGCCAATGCGGCGGGTGTTGCTTTGGCGGGGCGCGGGATCAACGTCCTCAGTTTCTCGAACAATCCCGAAATTGCCGGCGGCAATGTCTTTGTGTTGGGGCCTACGTTTGACAACACCGCAGCGCGCCTTGCCGGCCATGCCGTTCGCAACGGCAAAGGCCGCATCGTGATCGTGCACGACCGCAACACCGCCGGCAATTTGGGCCGGGCCGCGATCGAACGTGGCGTGGCGCGGGCTGGCGGTACGGTGGTCGGGGTGGAAAGCTATGAGTTTTCGCAAAATGGCGTGGTCGGCGCGGCGCCTGGGATCGTTGCCATGGTCCGCTCGGCCTCGGCGAACGCGGTGTTCATGACGGCAGACACGGCAGGGGCTTTGCCGCTGGTGACCCAACTTTTGCGCGACAACGGATTGAACAGTACCGAGACACAGCTGATCGGGCTTACGCGCTGGGATATTCCGGCGGCGACGGCCGCGTTGCCGGGCGTGCAGGGCGGCTGGTTCGCCTTGCCAGACCCGAACCTTTTTGCGCAGTACCAGGCCCGGTATCAATCGGCCTACGGTGAGGCGCCGCACCCGATCTCGGGACTGGCCTATGACGGCATCGCTGCCATCGGCGCGCTGGCGCAGCGCAGTCAGTCGGGGCCGATATCGGCGGCAAATCTGACGCAAGGGGCTGGTTTTGTCGGTGTGAACGGCATTTTCCGGCTGCGCGGCGACGGTACCAACGAACGGGGCCTTGCCGTGGCAGAGATCCGCAACAATCAGGTTGTCGTCATCGACCCGGCACCTCGCAACTTTGGCGGAGCGGGGTTCTGATCCCGCGCAAACTCAAGTGGCACAGCCCAAACAGATCTCCGTTCAGCCCTTACCGCCGTTTTTGCCTGATCTCGAGGTGCCGACGGACCTGATCCTTCCCGCATCGGCGATCGTCGACGTGCCGCTTTTGCTGGCCAGGATAAAGGCGGACATCCGTGCCGAGCAGGACAGCAAGACAGTCCGACAGATCGCCGCGCGTCATCTGTCGGCGGCAAAGGATGCCGGAAATGCAGCCCTTGCCGCAGCTTTTGCCGCACACCCGCTGTCCGCACGCAGTCTGGTCCGCGCGCAGGCGTTTCTGACCGACGGGCTGGTCTATGGGGCCTACATGGTTGCCCGCACCCACCTGCATCCAGCGCCGAACCCGACCGAGGCCGAACGCATCGCCGTCGTGGCTGTCGGTGGCTATGGCCGGGCCGAGATGGCTCCGCATTCCGATGTCGATCTTTTGTTTTTGGCGCCATGGAAGCTTACACCCTGGGCCGAAAGCCTGATTGAATCGATGTTATATCTCTTGTGGGACCTGAAGCTGAAAGTCGGTCACGCCAGCCGCACCGTCAAGGATTGTATCCGTCTTGGGCGTGAGGATCTGACGATCCGCACCGCCTTGCTGGAGTACCGCTTCATAGTCGGGGATGCAGCCCTGGCAGCCGAACTGGGTGATCGACTGTGGACGGACCTCTTTCGCAATTCAGGTTCCCAATTCGTCGAGGCAAAACTTGCCGAACGTTCCGGGCGGCACAAACGACAAGGCGGACAGCGGTATGTGCTGGAGCCCAACGTAAAAGAGGGCAAAGGTGGTCTGCGCGATTTGCAGACGCTTTACTGGATCGGCAAATATCTGCACCGCGTGCCGTCTGCCAATGGTTTGGTCGAAGCGGGGCTGTTTTCGCAGGATGAATACCAGACTTTCGCGCGGGCAGAGGATTTTCTGTGGGCCGTCCGGTGCCATCTGCATCTGATCACGCGGCGGGCGACGGATCAGCTGACATTCGATCAGCAGGTCGAGGTGGCGGCACGCATGGGCTACCGTGATGCCGGCGGGCGCCGCGCGGTCGAGATCTTCATGCAGGATTACTTCCGACAGGCCACGAAAGTCGGAGAGTTGACCCGCGTCTTTCTGACCGAACTTGAGGCACGGCACGTCAAACCAGAGGCGTCGCTGTTGGGCTTGTTCAAGCGCCCCAAACGATTGCGCGCCGGCTTCAAGCTGGTGCAAGGGCGGATCGACGTGACCGATCCCGCCGCCTTCCTGTCCGACAAGTTGAACATTCTGCGCGTCTTCGAAGAGGGGCTGCGCTCGGCTTACCTTTTGCACCCCAACGTCATGCGTCTGATAGGGGCAAACGTCGGCCTGATTGACGACGAGATGCGCAGCGACCCCGAGGCGGTGCAAATCTTCCTTGATCTGTTGCTGAAACACGGCAACCCCGAACGCGCTTTGCGCCGGATGAACGAGTTGGGGGTGCTGTCGGCCTTCGTTCCGGAATTCGAGCCGATCGTGGCCATGATGCAATTCAACGTCTACCACCACTACACGGTGGACGAACACATCATCCAATGCATCCGCACGCTGGCGCAGATCGAACGGGGCGAACTGATCGAAGAACTGCCTCTGTCCAGCAAGATCCTTGCAGCCGGCGTGAACCGCCGCGTGCTGTATCTCGCACTATTTCTGCACGACATCGGAAAAGGGCGCCCCGAGGAACACTCCATTCTGGGCGCACAGATTGCCCGTCGCGTTGGCTTGCGTCTTGGCCTGACCACCGATGAAATCGAAACCGTGGAATGGCTGGTTCGCCATCATCTGCTGATGTCCGACATGGCGCAGAAACGCGATATCGGCGATCCGCGCACGGTGCGCGACTTTGCCAAGGCTGTGAAAACCCGACGACGGCTGGACCTTCTGTGCGTGCTGACCGTGTGCGATATTCGCGGCGTCGGCCCCGGCACATGGAACAACTGGAAGGCGATGCTGCTGCGCCAGTTGTACCGCGATACCGAACAGGCGCTGGAAGGTGGCCTCGAATCCATCAACCGCGAGCATCGCCAGGACGAGGCAAAGCGCGCGCTGCGCGACCGTCTTGCCGCGTGGCCTGCCGCCGATTTGCGTGCGGAAACCTCGCGGCACTACGCTCCCTACTGGCAGAGCCTGTCTACCGATGCGCACGAAGTGTTCGCGCGCCTGTTGATCGACCTTCCGGACAATGAGATCCGCATCGACCTGCACCCCGAACCCGCCCGCGACGCAACGCGCGCCTGTTTTGCATTGTTCGATCATCCGGGCATCTTTTCTCGGCTGGCGGGCGCGCTGGCTTTGGTCGGGGCAAATGTGGTGGATGCGCGCACCTATACGTCAAAAGATGGTTTCGCCACGGCCGTGTTCTGGGTGCAAGACATCGAAGGCCGCCCTTACGAAGTGTCGCGTCTGCCCCGCCTGCGCGCCACGATCGAAAAAACCCTGCGCGGCGAGGTTGTCGCCCGCGACGCGCTGAAAAACCGCGACCGTGTCAAGAAACGCGAGCGCGAGTTTCGCTTTCCGACCCATATCGTGTTCGACAATGACGGGTCCGACATCTACACGATCATCGAAGTCGATACCCGCGACCGCCCCGGCCTTCTTTATGACCTGACGCGCACGCTGGCCGCGAGCAACATCTACATCGCCTCTGCCGTGATCGCGACCTATGGGGCGCAAGTCGTGGACACCTTCTATGTCAAGGACTTGTTCGGTCTGAAACTGCACACCCGGACGCGGCAAGAGGCGCTGGAACGCAAGCTGCGGCAGGCGATCGCCGATGGCGCGGAACGGGCGGCGACATGAAACCCGCCAGCATGATCCGCAATGTCATCACCGTCAGCGGCTGGACGCTTTTGTCGCGGGGCGCGGGGTTTGTGCGCGACATCATGATGGCGGCCTATCTTGGGTCTGGCCCGGTGGCCGAGGCGTTTTTGATCGCGTTTTCGCTGCCCAACACCTTTCGCCGCTTCTTTGCCGAAGGCGCGTTCAACATGGCCTTTGTGCCGATGTTTTCGAAGAAACTCGAAGGCGGCGAGGATGCGGCGAGCTTTGCCCGCGACGCCTATAACGGGTTGGGCGGCGTGCTGGTGGTGTTCTCGATCCTTGGCACATTTGCGATGCCCTGGCTCGTCTGGGCGATGGCGAGCGGTTTTGTCGGCGACGCGCGGTTTGACATGGCGGTCGATTTCGGGCGGATCGCGTTTTCATACATCCTGTTCATCAGCCTTGTTGCACTGCTGTCGGGGGTTCTGAACGCGCATGGCCGGTTTACCGAGGCGTCATTCGTGCCGGTGCTGATGAACCTGATGTTCATCGCGGCGATGCTGCTGGCGGCGCGGGCGGGGTGGGATATGGGCCTGACGCTGGCATGGACCGTGCCGGTGACGGGGGTGGTGCAGTTTGGCTTTACGCTATGGTCGGCGCGCAGGCTCGGCTACCGCTTTCCGCTGCGCCTGCCGAAACTGACGCCGGAATTGCGCAGGCTTGCGTTGATCGCGGCACCGGCGGTGCTGGCGGGCGGGGTGGTGCAGATCAACCTGCTGGTGGGGCGGCAAGTGGCAAGCTTTACCGACGGCGCGGTGGCCTGGCTGTCTTATGCGGATCGCCTGTATCAACTGCCGTTGGGCGTGGTGGGCATTGCCATCGGCACGGTCCTGCTGCCCGATCTGTCGCGCCGGTTGCGGGCAGGGGATGCGCAGGGCGGACGCGACAGCCTGAACCGGGGGGCCGAGTTCGCGCTGGCCCTGACGCTGCCTGCGGCTGTCGCGCTGATGGTGATTGCGGGGCCGCTATGTTCGGTTCTGTATCAGCGCGGCGCGTTCACGGCGGCGGATGCGCAGGCGACGGCCCTGGTACTCGCGATCTATGGCGCGGGGCTGCCGGCCTTTGTGCTGCAAAAGGTGCTGCAGCCGTTGTTCTATGCCCGCGAAGACACCCGCCGCCCGTTCAACTATGCGGTGGTGTCGATGATCACGAATGCCGGAATTGCCATCGGCCTGATGCCGGTGATCGGCTTTGCCGCCGCGGCACTGGCCACCACGCTGTCGGGCTGGATCATGTTGGCGCAACTGTGGTTCGGGTCGCGCGCGATGGGACCAGAGGCGCGGCTAGACGCGCGGTTTGCCGCGCGCGTGCCGCGCATCATTGCGGCGTCCGCACTAATGGGCGGGCTATTGGCCGGGGTGGCATGGCAGCTGGCGGGGCCGTTGCAGACGGGCGGGCTGCGGTATCTGGCGCTTGCCGGTATGGTGGGGGCGGGGGTTGCGGGATACTTCGCCATCGGCACCCTGATCGGCGCATTCCGTTTGTCAGACTTCCGCAGCGCTGTGCGGCGTCAACGCTGACGCAGGCGCGCGCGCAACCGGGCAATTCCGCCGGGGCTGACCACAAACGACACCAAGAACCCGGCCACAAAGCCCGCCAATTCGGCCACCCAGTACCAGCCGCCCCCAAACAACAGGCCGAACAGCAACTGAAACCCCATCAGAAACCCGATCATCTGGAACGCGCGCAGCTGGTTGCCGCCAGACCGCACCTGCCGCACCCACAGGTTGTAGGTGAACGCCCCGATCAACCCGTAATCCCCAGGATATCCACCGATCAGCGCCCCCTGCCCCAAGGGCAACAAGGTAAAGGCAACCGCCCCCGCCATCACCGCACCAAAAAACACCGCCAGAACCGCCCACCAGGCAAACACCTCGCCCACCATCTTGCCAAGCGCCAGCAGGATCACGATGACAAACAGCGCATGGGTAAAATCGCCATGCACCAGCGGATAGGTGACCAGCCGCGCCAGCCCCGCCAGCGGATACTGCCCCGCCTCGACCATCGCCCGCAGCAGCTCGGGTGAAAACCCGAACCGCTGCACCGCATCCAGCCGCCAACCACTGGCAGCCCCCCCCACCAGCCCGGCGGATTCCAGCCCCAGCACCACCTCCATCGCGATCAAAGGCAGCGCCAGAACCCAGACAACGGGCGGCAGCGGGTTCAAGGGCGGGGCGTTGTGGTCCATCGTATCCTCCGGCGTCGGTTGACGCCTTGCCTTGCCAGCGATAAGCCGTTGCAGCCACATAATCCAGATGGAGTTCCCATGTCACAGCCGGTCCAAACGCCTGTGTTCCCCACCCGCATCTTTTCGGGCATCCAGCCTTCGGGCGGGATCACGCTGGGCAACTATCTTGGCGCGTTGAAACGCTTCGTCGAAAAGCAGGACGAGGGGATCGAAACGATCTACTGCCTGGTGGACATGCACGCGATCACCACCTGGCAGGACCCGGCCAAGCTGCGCCATGCCACGCGCGAAGGGGCGGCGGCCTTCATCGCGGCCGGTCTTGATCCGGCGCGGTCGATCCTGTTCAACCAGAGCCAGGTGACGGCGCATGTCGAATTGGGCTGGGTCTTCACCTGCATCGCGCGGATGGGCTGGATGAGCCGGATGACCCAGTTCAAGGACAAAGCCGGCAAGAATTCCGAGAACGTCAGCCTGGGCCTTTACGCCTACCCCGCCCTGATGGCTGCCGACATCCTGACCTACAAGGCCACGCATGTCCCAGTGGGCGACGATCAGAAGCAGCATCTGGAATTGTGCCGCGACATCGCGATCAAGTTCAACAACGACTTCGGCGTGGACTTCTTTCCGGTGGTGGAACCCGTGATAGAAGGGGCCGCGACCCGCGTGATGTCCCTGCGCGATGGCACGATGAAGATGTCGAAATCCGACCCGTCGGATCAATCGCGCATAAACCTGACCGACGACGCCGACACCATCGCCAAGAAGATCCGCAAGGCGAAAACCGACGCCGAGCCGCTGCCTGACAGCATTGACGCGTTGCGCGACCGCCCAGAGGCGCGCAATCTGGTCAACATCTATGCGGCTTTGGCAGGCCACACGCCCGCTCAAGTGATCGCGGATTATGCAGGCGCGCAGTTTGGCACGTTCAAACCGGCGCTCGCCGATCTGGCGGTGGCAAAGCTGTCACCGATCACCGCCGAAATGACGCGGCTTATGCAGGACCCCGGCGAGATTGACCGGATCTTGGGCGCAGGAGCGGACCGGGCCGAGGCGATTGCGCGTCCCATCATCGATCAGGTTTATGACATCATCGGAATGATCCGCTCGCGCCGCTGATCGCTGTGGATTGTTTTGAAACCTTCATGGAATCGATTCCTTTGGGCGGCACCTTCACGCCGTGGGCCTTGTTGCCCAGTCCGTGCCGGGCTGTCCCCCCTGTCCGACGCGTGGAATACGCGTTCCCGGCCTGACATGGCCCCCGGATCTTTCCCCGGTCCGGGGGTCTTTTTTTATAGGCGCACCGAACCTGTGCAAAGCGGAACGTAGGGGTGCGCGTCCGAGTGGTGTAGACTGACGTTGCACAAGTGACGGAGTTACACATGCCAGTCCTGCCCCCAACGACCCGCGTCGGCCATGTACACCTGAAAGTTGCCGATCTTGACCGTGCGATCGCCTTTTACAGCGGCATCCTGGGGTTCGATGTCCAACAACGCATCGGCGCGCAGGCGGCGTTTCTCTCGGCGGGCGGTTATCACCATCACATCGGGCTGAACACCTGGGAATCGCACGGGGCCACCTCGCCGCCTGCGGGTCACACTGGCCTTTTTCACACCGCGTTTGTGTTCCCCGACCGCAAATCCCTGGGCCAGGTTCTGCAACGTCTGGTCAACGCGGACTGGCCGCTGACCGGGGCATCGGACCATGGCGTGTCTGAGGCGATCTATCTGGATGATCCTGATGGCAACGGGGTCGAGTTGTACCGCGACCGGCCCGAGGCCGAATGGCCGCGCAAACCGGACGGGTCGTTGGCCATGGTCACGGCCAGACTGGATTTGCAGGCACTTTTGTCCGAGGCTTAGCGCCCCAACAGTTCGACCAGCCGGCTGCGGGCGTCGGGCAAAGGGCGGTCGTTCAACACCGGAGCCAACTCGCGCCGCAGAAAGTGGCCGGTGATGGTCAATCCAAGGCGCAACTCGGCCGGACTGGCCGGGCCTTGGCCCAACATACAGGCGGGCAGTGGCATCAGCCGATTGGCCCAGATCCCTGCAGCCCCCCGGCCTATCGCGCGGCCTGTGCGCGGGCTGACAAAGGCCAGATCGCCGGTTTCCCCCGTCACCGCGCACCGCGACAGGTCAAGCCCGAACCCCAACTCCTCCAACAAAAGCACTTCCCACAGCAGATAGCGCAGGGGCCAGTTGCCGCCGCTTTCCAGGTCATCGAGCAGCGCAATCGTGGCTGGGTACATCACCGGGTGCGGCTCTCGCTCTGGCAGGCATAGCCGCAGCAAGGCGCAGACAGCGTTCAATCCCGACAGCGCCCGACGGTCAGCCATCATGGCGGCGCGGGACTGCACCGGTTCCACCGAAAAGGCGCCCAAATGATCTTGCAGGCGCGCACGCCAAAAGACCTGCACCTGACTGCCAGGTTGCAGGATCGCCGCAAGTTTGCGTGATGCCCCCCCACGCACGACGCCCGCATGACGGCCGTGCGCTGCGGTGAACACCTCGATGATTGCGGCGCTTTCGCCATGCGGACGCATGGTCAGGATCGCACCTTCGTCTTGCCAGTCCATGCTGCAAGTATCGGCGGGCATTGCCGTCTGGGCAAGCCCGGTCCTAAATCCCGTCCTCAGCGAGCAACGTGCGCCCCTGCCGGTCTTCCAACTCGATAACCCACAAGTCCCGGTCGCGTTGCCGTTCGCGGGCCAGCAGGGCGTCAACATCAGCCTCTGCCCCTTCGGCCAGCATCACCCAGACCTGTGCATCACGTGCCAGATCGAACTGGCGGCGAAACGCCTGCGCCCGGCCATCCAGTGTTGCCACCTTGACCACAACTGCGCCCGCCGTTTCGTCGCCGCGCGCGACATAGGCGGGTATGCTGGCCAGACGCAGCCGCGCCAGATAGGCAGCAACCCAAAACCCGGATGTCAGCCTTGCGCCCGTTGTCACCCTTTGACCTTTCCTGCCATGTCGTATGCCCGGTCCTGCACCTTCGGATCGGTTTCTTTGCTCCAATATCCCGATGCCATGACCCTTGATGCAAGGACAATCCCCGCCATGGCAACATCTTGTCCGAAACACCAGACGCCGCGACCCGCAGGCCCGCGTGCCCGCGAACCCCTGAAAACGGCCGACTGCTCTGTTTTCAATGCGGCGTGGCAGGGTTCCGCGTCACCCGAAAAAACCGCACCACTTTACCCGATAACACCCCGAAGTCCGCCGGTCTGCCCCCGATCCCGAAGCAGATGGTCCAGTAGCACGCAGGCCATCATCGCCTCGCCCACCGGCACCGCGCGAATGCCCACACAAGGGTCATGCCGCCCCTTGGTGATCAGGTCGATCTCTTCGCCCGCTTCGTTCACCGTCGCCCGGGGCGTCAGGATGCTCGACGTGGGCTTCACCGCAAAGCGGCACACCACCGGCTGCCCCGACGATATCCCGCCCAGGATCCCCCCCGCATGGTTTGACCGAAACAGCACGCCCTCCGGCCCCATCCGCATCTCGTCCGCGTTCTGCACCCCGGTCAGGCCTGCCGCCGCCATTCCGTCGCCGATCTCGACCCCTTTCACCGCGTTGATCGACATCATCGCCGCTGCCAGATCGCTGTCGAGCTTGCCGTACAAAGGCGCCCCAAGCCCCGGCGGAACCCCGGTCGCCACCACCTCGATCACGGCCCCGACCGAGTCGTGCGACTTGCGCAGCCCGTCCAGGTACCCCTCCCACTCGACCGCCGCGACCGGGTCGGGGCACCAGAACGGATTGGCGTCGATCACCCCTGCATCAAACCGCGCGCGATCGATGCCGCGCACCCCCATCTGCACCATATACCCGGTGATCTTCAGGTCCGGCACCAGTGCGGCCAGCACCGCCCGCGCCACCCCGCCCGCCGCGACCCGGCTCGCCGTCTCGCGCGCCGAGGATCGCCCGCCGCCGCGATGGTCCCGCAGCCCGTATTTCTGGTGATAGGTCAGATCGGCATGCCCCGGCCGGAACGCCGACGCAATCGCCCCATAATCCTTGGACCGCTGATCGGTGTTCTGGATCTCCAGCGCGATGGGCGTGCCCGTCGTCACCCCGTCAAACACCCCCGACAGGATGCGCACCTCGTCCGCCTCTTGCCGCTGAGTTGTAAACTTGTTCTGCCCCGGTTTGCGCCTGTCCAGCCACGGCTGGATATCCCCCTCGGTCAGCGCCACACCCGGCGGACACCCATCCACCACCGCGCCAATCGCCGGCCCATGGCTCTCACCCCAGGTCGTGACGCGGAAAAGATGACCAAAGGTGTTGAAACTCATGGCGGTGCTCCTTTGGACCGACACATAAGCCACCCCCCCGCCGGGATAAACCCCCCGCGCGCGGCGCTAAAGGTCAAGCGCGCCCTGCGCTTTGCCGTCCACCTCCTTGACCGCCCGCTTGAACGCATCATCCCGCCGCGCGGGCAGGCGCACCGCCCGGTCGCGCAGCGCCATCGCCTGTTCGATCGTCACGATCTGGATGCGCGGCACCGGCGCAAAGCCCGGCAGCTCATACTCCCCCGCCCCCGCCGCTTCGGTGATCATCGGGCGTGACGGCTCGGTCAGCGTCAGGAACACGCCGATTCCGGCGCCCTCGCGCTCGATCACCCCGCGCAGATCGCGGATCATTGCGACGCCCACATTGTCGCCCGCCTTGACGCTGACGATCCCGCGCCCCTCGTGCTTGGCCCCGAAGTAAAGGTTCCCGTCGATCCCCTTGTCGGCCCCCTTCTTCGACAGGTTGCCGGGCTGCGCATTGATCAGGCTCAGCGCCCATTTCTCGAACTCGAAGTAGTAATTCTTGTCCTCACGCCCGCGCGCCGCCATGTTCCGCGCGCCCTCAAGGTCTTGCGGCACCCCGTGTGTGGTGAACTGCACCCCTTCGAACGCATCGCGCAGCCGCTTTTCGATCAGCCCGATGGCGAGGTGGGTCACGTCGATCCCGATCCACTGCCGCCCAAGTTTCTGCGCCGCATGAACGGTGGTGCCACAGCCGCAGAACGGGTCGAGCACGGTGTCGCCGGGGTTGGACGAGGCGTTGAGGATGCGTTCGAGCAGGGCGACGGGTTTCTGGGTGGGGTAGCCGAGGCGTTCTTGGGCTTGGGAGTTAAGGGGGGAAACATCGGTCCATACGGTGCCCATCACACCGCCCTCTTGGTCGGCGAGATACCGTTTTAGTTGCGGACGCTTTGACGTATCTCGCGCGCCGTTCTTCAACGTGGGATACCATACGCGGCCTTGAGAATCCAAACGGGTCATAGTCTCCAAAGAGTAGCGCCAGCCTTTCGGTGGGCTTTCGTGCCCTTGCCATTCATACATCATGTTCGGACGTGGGTTAGGACTCGTCATGTTATCAAGACGATAGACACCTCTCCCATCACCATCATCGTGACGATACTTGCTCGCCAAATATGAATCCGAATGGGCTTCTCTCGGTGTATTCCAAATGAACTTCTGCCCTTTCGTGTAGAAAAGGATGATGTCTGAAACACGGCTCCAAGTTTTACTGTCGCTGTGCGTCGTAGTCCGCTTCCAGTTGATCTCGTTCTGATAACTTACCGCCCCAAACACCGCATCCAGCAAAATCTTCAGATAGTGACTCGCCGTCGGGTCACAGTGCAAATATAGCGAACCCGTCGGCTTCAGCACCCGGTGCAACTCGACCAATCGCACCGCCATCATGGCCAGATAGGCCATCATGTCGTTGTCCCCCAGAAACGACCGCATCGCGCGCAGCATGGTGGTCGCCGCCGCATTCCCCCCGCGGACCACGTCGCCGAACGCCGCCTCCGCGCTGTCGTTCCAGTGCCAGGTGTCGTCGAACGCCTCGATCTGCGCGGCCGACTCGCTGCCCGTCGGCCCCTTGAACAGTACGTTGTAGCTGGCGTTCGAGTTGAACGGCGGGTCGAGATAAATCAGGTCCACCGACGCATCCTTGATGCTGTCGCGCAGCACCGTCAGGTTGTCGCCGTAATACAGATGGTTCGCCATGCCCGCCCCTGCTGCTTTGCCGAGCCTCTCCCAACAGGGTTAGCAAAGCGTGAACGCTACCTTGCCCGCGCCCCGCCCCTCCCGCAATCCCCTGATTCGCGCGCGACGGTTAACGCCCGCCCCAACCCGCCACGTCATGCGCAAAGCCCTACGCGCCATATGCAAACCAGCCCCGCGCCATACCCCGTCGCACCCGAAAACCGCCCGGTTAACCTTGCGTTTTCAACCCCTTGCGCCCGCAACGCCGCACCCCCTTGCGCCCGCCGCCCAACTCCGTATCCTGCAACGTACCTCGGGGTGCCCAAGTGGCTGAGATGCGAAAGCGGACCCGTTGAACCTGAACCGGATCATACCGGCGGAGGGAAGGTGCATGGGTTCTCGTTCGAATTCTCCTGCCCGACCTGTCCCGTCGCAATTGGAGAAGATCGATGAAAACCACACTCCTTGCGGCTGGCTTATCCTGCGTTGCCCTGACGGCAGCAGCAGAAACACCAGTCCTGACTGTTTATGCGGGCGACTACTTTACGTCCGAATGGGGCCCCGGCCCCGCCATCGAGAGGGGGTTCGAGGCGTTCTGCGCCTGCGACCTGCAATTCTCGACCGGCAACCTGTTGCCCCGCCTGTTGCTGGAGGGCGGGCGGACAGAGGCAGATATCGTGATCGGCCTGACCACGGACGTGCTGGCCCGCGCACGGCAAACCGGCTTCTTTGCGCCGCACGGGCAGGATTTGTCGGCGTTGACGCTGCCGGTGGAATGGCCGGATGACACCTTTGTGCCGTTCAACTGGGGTCATACCGCCTTCATCTTCGACACCACCCGCATGGCCAACCCGCCCGCCACGCTTGCGGCGATGCGCGATCTGCCCGAGGGGGTGAAAGTGGTGATCCAGGACCCGCGCACCTCGATCTCGGGCCTGGCGCTGGTGCTGTGGGTCAAGGCGGTTTACGGGGCCGAGGCAGGCGCCTTCTGGACAGATCTTGCGCCCCATATCCTGACCGTCACCAAGGATTGGGCTGAAAGTTATGGCCTGTTCACTGCAGGCGAGGCGGATATGGTGCTTAGCTATACCACCTCACCGGCCTATCACCTGTTTGCCGAAGGGGACGCGACAAAGAAGGCCGCGATTTTCCCGGAGGGGCATTATTTCATGGCTGAAACGGTCGGCAAGATTGCAGCGACCGATCAGCCCGCCTTGGCCGATGCATTTCTGGCGTGGATCCTTACGCCAGAGTTTCAGAAAGCGATTCCGGCGGCGAACTGGTCTTTGCCATCGGCCTTGCCGCAGCCGCAATGGCCGGCGGGCTGGGCCGATCTGCCGATGCCCGGGAAGGTGCTGTTTCTGGACGAATCCGAGGCCGAGGCGATGCGGGTGGAGGCGGTAGAGGAATGGCGCGCAGCCCTGTCAAACTAGCCCAGGCCAGCGTTGCGGCTTTGGTTGTGGCGTTGGTTCTTGGGCCGCTTCTGGCTGTGTTCATCGCGGCCGGGGGGTGGCTCCGGCTGGCCGCAGGCGATGGGCGGGTGGTGTGGTTCACCCTGTGGCAGGCGGCAGCGTCGGCCGGACTGTCCTGCGCGCTGGCGGTGCCGGTGGCGCGGGCGCTGGCGCGCCGGCAATTTGCCGGGCGGGGCGCGGTGATCATGCTGATGGGTGCGCCGTTTCTTTTGCCAGGGATCGTGGCGGTGATGGGGCTGATTGCGGTATTCGGGAAATCGGGCGTTGTAAGTCAGGGGCTTGGCCTTCTGACGCAGGCGTGGCTGCCCTTTGCGGGTGGGCAATTTGATGCGGTGTGGCCGCGTTCGGTTTCGATTTACGGAGTTCAGGGTGTTTTGCTGGCGCATGTGTTCTTGAACCTGCCACTGGTGGTGCGGATGCTGTTGGCCGGTTGGCAGGCGATCCCGGCAGAAAGGTTCCGGCTTGCGGGCAGTCTGGGCATGGCGCCGGGGGCCATCGCGCGGCATCTAGGGCGGCCAATGCTGCGCGCGGTTCTGCCGGGGGCGGCGCTGGTGGTGTTTCTGGTCTGCCTGTCGAGTTTCGCGGTGGCGCTGACGTTGGGCGGGGGGCCAGGGGCGACCACGGTAGAACTTGCGATCTATCAGGCGGTGCTGTTCGAGTTTGATCTGAACCGCGCAGCGGCTCTGGCGGTGGTGCAAGTCGGGCTTTGTACAGCTGCGGTGGCGGTGGCGGGGCGCATCAGCCTGCCTGCGGCGTTCGGGCCGGGGTTGGACCGGATGGGTCTAGTTGCGGGCCCAGCCGGGTGGCGGCGCGGGGCGGATGCGGTCTGGATCGGGGTGGCAGTGATGTTTGTCTTGGGGCCGCTGGGGGCGGTGGTGGCGGGCGGCTTGCCGGGGGTGGTTGGTCTGCCGGGGTCAGTCTGGGCGGCGGCTGGGCGATCGGTCTTGGTGGCGGTGCTGTCTGCGGGGTTGGCCGTATCTGCGGCAGTGGTTTTGGCACAGGCGCGGGCGGGGTGGGTGGCACTAGCGGCGATGCTGCCGATGGCGGCCTCCGGGCTGGCGCTGGGCACGGGGATGTTCTTGCTGGTGCATCCGCTGATCCGGCCTGCCGCGGTCGCGTTGCCGGTGACGGTGCTGGTCAATTCGGCGGTGGCTTTGCCATTCGTCTATCGGTTGATTGTGCCCGAAATGCGCAGTTTGCAGAACGACTACGGAAGGTTGCAGGTGGCGCTCGGGATGCCGGCCTGGGCTCTGTTCCGGCTGGTGACGCTGCCCCGGTTGCGCCGGGTGCTGGGGTTTGGCGCCGGGGTGGCGGCGGCGTTGTCGATGGGCGATCTGGGGGTGAATGTGCTTTTTGCTGCAGATGCGGCCACGTTGCCGGTTGTGGTCGCGCGACTGATGGGCAGCTATCAGACCGACCTTGCAGCGTCGGCAGCGCTGCTGCTGGTGGCCTGCAGTTTTGCGCTGTTCGCGTTGTGTGATCAGTGGGGGCGACATGCTGCAACTTGACGGGATGCGGGCAGAAGCGGGCCAATTTGGCGTGACGGCGGATTGGGCGGTACCGGCCGGCGCGCGCGTTGCGCTGATCGGGCCGTCGGGGGCGGGGAAATCGACGCTGCTGTTGGCGCTGGCAGGGTTTGTGCCATTGACGGCGGGGCGGGTGCTGTGGGAGGGGCGGGATCTTGGGCCTTTGGCGCCCGCAGCGCGGCCAGTCAGCATGTTGTTTCAGGACCAGAATTTGTTCCCACACCTGACAGTGGCGCAAAACATGGGGTTGGCGCTGGCCCCCAACCTGCGACTGACGGCCGCGCAGCATATGGAGGTTGATCAGGTCCTTGCGCGGTTGGGACTGCGCGGGATGGGCGGGCGCAAACCGGGCGCATTGTCAGGCGGGCAAGCCGGGCGCGCGGCACTTGGGCGGGTGTTGTTGCAGGCGCGTGCCTTGCTGCTGCTCGACGAGCCGTTTTCGGCGCTGGGGCCAGGGTTGAAAGCAGAACTGCTGACGCTGGTGGCAGAGTTGGCAGTGGGGGCGACAGTGCTGATGGTGACGCATGACCCGGACGACGCGCGCCGCTTTGCCGACCTGACCGTGCTTGTGGCGGATGGGGTTGCCGCAGCCCCGGTGCCGACAGAGGCACTGTTTGCCGAGCCGCCGCCCGCGCTGCGCCAATATCTCGGTTAACGGTTGGTTTACACCTGCATGGCAGTCTGCCGGCATGGCACGCACAGGCTTTCACGAACATCCGATGCTGTTCGCCCCGATCGGCGACGTTGATGAGGCGACGCTGCCCCCTGGCAAGCAGCCGTCCTACATCGCCGATCACCGCAAACGGCTGCGCACGCGCTTTATGGAAGGTGGCGCTGCGGCCATGCCGGATTACGAACTGCTGGAACTGGTGCTGTTTCGCGCCATCCCGAGGATGGATGTAAAACCGCTGGCGCGGCTGCTGCTCGAGACGTTCGGTGATTTCAATCGGGTGATTTCGGCCCCGCCCGCGCGCCTGATGGCCGTCAAGGGGGTGGGCGATGCGGTGGTACAGGAACTGAAGATCATCGAAGCAGCCGCCCAGCGCCTGATGCGGTCACGCGTGATGCACCGGCCGGTGCTATCCTCGTGGGATGCACTGCTGGACTACTGCCACACCGCAATGTCACACCGCGAAACCGAACAGTTCCGCATCCTGTATCTTGACCGCAAGAACGTGCTGATCGCGGATGAAGAACAAGCGCGCGGCACGGTTGATCATGTTCCGGTCTATCCGCGCGAAGTGGTCAAGCGCGCGCTGGAGTTGAACGCAAGCGCGTTGATTCTGGTTCACAACCATCCGTCCGGCGACCCGACCCCCTCGGACAGCGACATCGCGATGACTGCCCAGGTTCAGGATGCAGCAACGGTGCTGGGGATCACGCTGCACGACCACCTGATCATCGGCAAATCCCGAGAGCTGTCGTTCAAGGCAAAGGGGTATCTTTAGCCGCAGAGGCGTCCTTGACAAACACCGGCTTCAACCACAACTCGACCCGCCGGTTAAGCCGACGCCCGGGAACCGTACTGTCGCAAGCCATCGGCAGCGCCTCGCCAAATGCCTGAACCTTTGGCAACTGCGCTGGCGTCAGGCCGGGCGCTTCGACCTGCAACGCGGCCAAAACCGCCTGTGCACGGTCACCGGACAGATCGAGGTTGGTTTCTGCCGGCCCCGACCCATCGGAAAATCCCGCAAGGATCAATGCCGTGTCACGAAACAACCCCGCCTCAAGCATGCGCGCCAGGTCCGTCAGATTTTCGCGGCTATGCGCATCAAGCGCACTGGAACCGTCCTGAAACCGAAACGTCAGAGACAGACGATCCGCCCCATCCATCACGCCTGCCAGACGTTGCAGATCGGCAAGTGTAGTCTCGTCGCCCGCGCCCTTGATTGCATTGATCAATCGCAGGCCATCGGCGGTCATCGGCTGGCGTTCCGGGCGTCGGTCGACATAACCCGCCGCAGCCACGGCGGCATTGGCCTGCGGCGAGGCCAGAAACTCCAGAAATTCGCGCGCGACAAGCGGCAGGCGACGGCGCGGGGTCAGCAGGTAGATCGGCAAGGACAGCGGGTAATCCTCGGCCTTGACGGCAAGCGGTGTCGGCAACAACGGAAAGCCGCAGCTGTCTGTCATCGGCAGCATGCGGGCAGCGCCAGCGCTTGCGCGGCCGGTGACTGCCAGTGCAAACGGATCGCGCGCCACCACACGCGCCATAGCAGCCAGATCGGGATGGGTCACGGCCGCGGCAATATCACGACCCAACCGCGCAGAAAGTGCGCGGTGCAGATCTGTGTCCGCCGACAGCGCGTGCAGTACCAGCGGCATGTCCGGTCCGCCGATCTGTGCCCAGTTTGTCACCTCGCCCGCCAGCGCCCGCGCCAGATCGACGGTCGAGATCTGCGGCAGCGGATTGTCGCGTGCCACGATCGGGATCAGGGCATCCAGCGCCAGGGCACGCGAGCCAAACTCTGCATCGGCAGCAGCCGCAACAATCAACTCGGCCTGCCCTGCCTTTGCCGCCGCGCGGGCCGCGTCGGGCGGCATTGGCAAAAAGCTGAACTCGGCCAGAACTTGCCCGGACGCAGGTTCGGTGATCACCGTCGGCACCCCGGGTGTAGTGTTTAAACCGCGCGCGCGCGCAAAGGCCGCAATCAGCGGCGGCAGCAGCGCCGCACCGGCATCCGCCGCACCCACCAACCGGATCACGGCTTTGGGGGCGGTCAGGTCGGGGCAAGCCGGGCCATCGCAGATCACCCCTTGGGCATCGACAGTCAGGGCGCCGTATGACGTTGCGATCCGGAAAAACTCGCCGTCGTACCCTTGCAGCGTCCCAGCCAAGGTCAGTGACCCGTCGCGTGACGTCAGCGTAACATCCTGCGCCAGCGCGGGGCCGCCCAACACCAACGCAGCGCAGATCGCCGCGCGCAAGACTGATCGCATAGGTCGCCCGCCCGCACCTTAGTTCGCAGCGGCGAGTGTCGTGTCCTGAACCAGATTATTCAACACCAGAAAATCGCCGACGGCATCACATTCCGGCATCGAAAGCGTCAAGTCGATAACCGTGACTTTGCCAGCCAATGAAGCCAGCGTTTCGCCCAGCAATTCGCGCCCACAGGTCGCATCGGTTACTGCGGCTTCGACGACCACATCGGATCGACCATTGGCCGGATAGGTATAGACCTCGGCAAACATCGGCGCATCGGCATTGGCATCGCCAAGCCGGGTCAGAAACCCAGCGGATTGCGGCAGGTCCGAAATTGGCACAAAGCCGGGATTGGCAGCAGAAACCGGACCCTTTTCCTCGAACCCGTAAAGTTGAAACGCGTCATCGCCCTGCCACTGCACCGCAAACCGACGCAGGGTAGCAAGATCCGGAACCTGCACCGTTTCAGACACCACGGTACCGTCGGCGAACCGCAGATCAACCGCTGCGCTTGTTTCCAGCGCGGGCAGCGCCAAGAACATCAAACCTGTGGCCGTCGTCACGGCGGTGACGGCAAGACCCGCATGTCTGACCACCACCCGCGCGTTCGGATGGCACGGGGCCAACAACGTCAGGCCAAGCATTGCGCCTGGATCAACCATCAAGTCCAGCGTGACCGGGCAGGTATCTGTTGCAAGGTCCGTAGCGGAGGCCAGTGTTGCGGGGGCCAGTTTCACGGGGGTTGCTGCAATCTGGTCCGGGGCAAGTGCCGCGGGTGATGCCAAAGCGGCGCCGGCAATTCGGTTCACCGCAAAAGCAGTGGCAGCGGCGTTTGAAGGCACGACAGGCGCTGTCGCGGCATATGCGACAACCGGCAACGGAACCTTGTCAACCGGACCCGCTGGGACAGAATCGTTCGTAGCGGCCAGTTGCACGACAGCTGCTGGTTTCGCCGTGCCCTGACCTTCGACAGGTTCAGACCGCCCTTCGCGTGCAGCCACCGTTTGCACAAGATGCCCGGTCGCAAGCGCCACGGCGATAACGGCAACAACGCGGGTCAATCTGCGCTTGTCGAAACCGCCAAGATCAATGCGCATGTTCTTCTCCACCCATTAAGGTCAGAGGCAGGCTTAGGCCGCAATCTAGGCAAAAGGGCGGCCAAAAAATGGAATGTTTCCAGCAAAGGCTAAATGCCTTTGCCAAATCGCCAACTAACTGATTTTCAGACCAGTTTCCCGTGGCAGTGTTTGAATTTCTCGCCAGAGCCACACGGGCAGGTGTCATTCCGGCCAGGGTTGCCCCAGGTATCGGGGTTTGTCGCATCAAAACCTGCGCGGGCTGCAGGATAGCTCAGAGGTGGTACGGCGACGGGTGCAGTCGCTGTCGGATTGGCCGGTGCGGCCTGCTGTTCGGCCAGAACCTGTGCCATCATGGCCCGTTGCTCCTCGGCGGTGATCGGTCGGATCATCGCCAGCTTTTGCGTGACGTCCTGGCGCAAAGTGTTCAGCATGTTCTCGAACAGGGTAAAGCTCTCGGTCTTGTATTCATTCAGCGGATCGCGCTGCGCATAGCCGCGGAAGCCGACGACGGACCGCAAGTGTTCAAGCCGCAAAAGATGTTCGCGCCATTTGCCATCGATGGTTTGCAACAGCACCTGCTTTTCGATGTTGCGCATCGTCTCTGGCCCAAAAGCCGTCAGTTTCCCCGCCATCAATGCGTCGGACGCCGAAAGCAGACGGTCGCGGATCACGGCCTGATCGACGCCTTCTTCCTTGGCCCAGGCCATCACCGGCACATCAAGCGAAAGCTTTTCGATCGCGGCGGCGTAAAGGCCTTCGGCATTCCACGAGTCGGAATAGGACTTTGGCGGCAGGAAGCCGTCCACCAGATCCTCGACCACCTGATGGCGCATATCTTGCGCAATCTCGCCGATGTCCTCGGCCTCCATGATCTCGCGGCGTTGACTGAAGATGGCCTTGCGCTGATCGTTCATCACATCGTCGAACTTCAACAGCTGCTTGCGGATATCAAAGTTGCGGCCTTCAACCTTGGCTTGCGCGCGCTCCAGCGATTTGTTGACCCACGGGTGAACGATGGCCTCGCCTTCCTTCATCCCCAAGCCGGACAGCACCTTGTCCAGCCGTTCCGATCCGAAAATCCGCATCAGGTCGTCTTCCAGCGACAAGAAGAATGACGATCGTCCGGGGTCACCCTGTCGACCCGACCGGCCACGCAACTGGTTGTCGATGCGGCGGGATTCGTGGCGTTCGGTACCCAGCACGAACAGACCGCCTGCGGCCTTGACCGCGTCTTCATCAGCCTTGTGGTCCGCCTCGATCTGCGCGCGCACTTCGTCTGGATGGGTGTTGGGTTGTGCGGCCAGCGCCTCCATCACCTTGAATTCGACATTTCCGCCCAGCTTGATGTCGGTCCCCCGACCGGCCATGTTGGTGGCGATGGTCACCGCCCCCAGCTTGCCTGCATCGGCAACGATCTGCGCCTCTTGTTCATGCTGGCGCGCGTTCAGCACGTTGTGCGGGATGTTCGCGGATTTCAGCAAGGCCGACAACGCTTCGGATTTTTCGATGGACGTGGTGCCAACCAGGATCGGCTGGCCGGTGACCGTGGCTTCCTGGATCGTTTTCACGATGCCTTCGTATTTCTCGCGTGTGGTGCGATAGACCGCGTCGTGTTCATCCTTGCGGGCAACCGGGCGGTTGGTCGGCACTTCGACGACGCCCAGCTTGTAGATTTCCATGAATTCGTCGGCTTCGGTCGATGCCGTGCCGGTCATGCCGGCCAGTTTGTCATAGAGGCGGAAGTAGTTCTGGAAGGTCACGCTCGCCAAAGTCACGTTTTCCGGCTGGATCGCCACATGTTCCTTGGCCTCGATGGCTTGGTGCAGCCCGTCCGACAGGCGGCGGCCGCGCATCATCCGGCCGGTGAATTCGTCGATCAACATCACTTCGCCGTCGCGCACGATGTATTGCTGGTCGCGGGTGAACAGCTTGTGCGCGCGCAAGGCCTGCGTGACATGGTGGATGATCGTGGTGCTTTCGGGATCATAAAGCGACTGGTCGTCGGGAAGGATCCCGGCGGCAATCAGACGCTGCTCCAGAAACTCGTTGCCATCTTCGGTATAGGTGACGTTGCGGGTCTTCTCGTCCAGTTTGAAATGCGCTTCGTTCAGTTCGGGGATCAGCAGATCGACCTTCTGGTAAAGATCGCTGCGGTCCTGCGACGGTCCGGAAATGATCAGGGGCGTGCGCGCCTCGTCGATCAGAATGCTGTCGACTTCGTCCACGATCGCAAAAAAGTGGCCACGCTGCGCCATGTCGTCAAGCGCGCTTTTCATGTTGTCGCGCAGATAGTCGAACCCCAACTCGTTGTTGGTGGCATAGGTGATGTCGGCCTTGTAGGCGCTACGCTTTTCCGCATCGGGCTGATAGGGGACAACGACGCCGGTGGTCAGGCCGAGCGCGCCGTAAATCTTGCCCATCCAGTCTGCATCGCGGCGCACGAGATAGTCGTTGACGGTGACGATATGCACGCCCTTGCCCGCCAGCGCGTTCAGATAGGCCGGGAAGGTCGCCACAAGCGTCTTGCCCTCGCCGGTTTTCATTTCGGCAATGTTGCCCTGATGCAGAAAGATCCCGCCCTTCAGCTGCACATCGAACGCGCGCAGACCCAAGGCGCGCTTGCCCGCCTCGCGGCAGTTGGCAAAGGCTTCGGGCAGCAGCGCGTCCAGGCTTTCACCGCCTTCCTGGATGCGTTTTTGAAATTCGGCGGTCTTGGCCTTGATGCCATCATCGGAAAGGGCGACGAATTGCGGTTCCAGCGCGTTGATCTTTGCAACCAGCGGGCGCACCGATTTGACCTTGCGGTCATTCGGCGTGCCGAAAACCTTGCGCGTCAGCGCCCCGAAACCCAGCATAATAAATCCGATCCGTCCGTTGCTGACACAGTCGTGTGGGGCATGGGCCTTGCCCGCCCTCACCGCCTTGCCTAGAAGGACCGCAAAGGTCGGCTGACCCTGTCGCACATGACTGGTGCGATGTAAGGGACGGGCCTGAAAGTGTCAACGTGGCGCGCAATGGCAGCCGGATCAGGAGTGGGTGATATGGGACAGCACTACCGTTTTTGGGCCAGTTTGGCCATCGCGGCCACCTTGGCTTTGCCGGCCGCCTCGCAAGACACGACCGCCGAAACGGTGGTTGCCACGGTCAACGGCAAGGCCATCACCCTGGGCCACATGATCGTATTGCGCGCGACACTGCCCGAACAGTATCAGCAACTGCCCGATGACGTGCTGTTCAAGGGAATTCTCGACCAGCTGGTGCAGCAAGAGGCGCTGGAGCAGTCGCTGCCGGAAATTTCCCGGCGCGACACGCTGGCGCTGGAAAATGACCGGCGCGGCTATCTGTCCGGCATTGTGCTCCAGTCAGTGATAGCAGCGGCGGTGACCGACGAGGCGCTTCAGGCTGCCTATGACGCAAGGTTCAAGGGTTCAGCCCCGAAAACCGAATACAATGCAGCGCATATTCTGGTCGAGACAGAAGCAAGGGCAGCCGAGCTAAAGGCAGAAATCGATGGCGGCGCGGATTTCTCTGAACTGGCGCGGACGAATTCGACCGACGGGGCGGCGCAAAATGGCGGCGATCTGGGCTGGTTCGGCGTTGGGCAGATGGTCAAACCGTTTGAAGATGCCGTGGTATCGATGAAGGCGGGCGAGGTGAAAGGCCCGGTTCAGACCGATTTCGGCTGGCATCTGATCAAACTTTCCGAAACCAGGATCGCTTCGGTGCCGACGCTGGACGAGCTGCGCGACGAATTGGCTGCGGAAATCGAAGCGAAGGCCGTCGAAGATCACATCAAAACGCTATCCGAGGCCGCAAAGATCGAGAAACCCGGGATCGGGATTGACCCAAGCCTTTTGCGCAACGAAACGTTGTTGCAGAAATAATCGGCGGCAAGGGCGGGAATCATGGCAAAGACGGACTGGAAGGCCGAAGCAAAGGTGCTCAAGAAGCAGCTCAAGATGCTTCGGGCCGAATTGGGGGCAAAGCCGGTCAAACCGGCGGCTCTGGCGGTGGTCAAGGCCACAAAACCCGTCTCGCCCCTTGCCCCCGCCGCGTTTCCTGTTCTGCCACGGATTGCCGGCGTCGCCTTTGCGGCGGTCGAGGCGGGGGTGCGCTATCCCAACCGCCGCGATGTGATGCTGGTGCAACTGGCACCCGGCACTGCGATGGCGGGGGTGTTCACCCGGTCTTCGACCCGGTCAGCCTGCGTGCGCGACTGTCAGACAAAGCTTGCGATGAAAGTGCCCGTCGGCGCTGGTGCCGCGATCATCGTGAATTCCGGCAATTCCAACGCGTTTACCGGCGCTGTGGGGGATTTGGCGGTGGCTGCGGTGACGACCGGCACGGCCGACGCCCTTGGTCTGCCAGCTGCCCGCGTCTTTTCGTCGTCAACCGGCGTGATCGGAGTGGCGTTGCCACATGAACGGATCACGGCGCAAATTCCGGCCTTGGTCAGCGCCTTGTCGGAAGATGCCATTGAAATGGCCGCGCGCGCGATTATGACCACCGATACGTTTCCCAAAGGCGCAAGTGCAACTGTTCAAGGCGATGGCGGCGAGATTCAGATCGCCGGGATTGCAAAAGGATCAGGGATGATCGCGCCCGATATGGCGACGATGCTGGTCTACATTTTTACCGATGCAAGGATTTCACCTGCAAATCTGCAAAAGATGCTGTCGCGCAACGTCGAATCGACATTTAACTCGATCACTGTGGACAGCGACACTTCGACATCGGACACGCTGTTGATTGCGGCGACGGGTCAATCCGCTGCGGCAGAGGTCAAGGGCCCGGTTGCAAAAGCATTCGAGGCCGCGCTGAAGGGCGTGATGACCAGTCTTGCGCATCAGGTGATCCGTGATGGCGAGGGTGCCACGAAATTCGTCGAGGTGCGGGTGACGGGTGCTGCCAGTGATGAAGACGCTGCACGGATCGCATTTTCGATTGCAAACTCGCCCTTGGTCAAGACCGCGATCGCGGGTCAGGATCCGAACTGGGGTCGGATTGTCGCAGCTATCGGAAAGTCGGGCGCACAGGCGGATCGTGATCGGCTGAAGATCACCTTTGGCGACACGGTTGTGGCAAAAGCGGGGTGGTGCAACCCTGACTATCGCGAAGAAGATGGCGCGGCCTACATGCAGCGGTCAGAGTTGGTGATCGGCGTAGATATGGGTCTGGGCAAGGCTGCCCGGTCGGTGTGGACCTGCGATCTGACCAGCCGCTACATCGAGATCAACGCGGATTATCGGTCTTGAAGACTGTCCTTGTCTCGGCGGTCGCGCTGATCGACGTCGATGGCAGGGTCCTGTTGTCGCAGCGGCCGAAAGGCAAATCGATGGCCGGGTTGTGGGAGTTTCCCGGTGGCAAAGTCGAGGCAGACGAGACGCCAGAGGCCGCCCTGATTCGCGAACTGCAAGAGGAGCTGGGGATCGACACCTGGAAAAGCTGCCTCGCGCCATTGACCTTTGCCAGCCATTCCTACGACGAATTTCACCTTTTGATGCCGCTTTTCGCCTGCCGTCGGTGGGATGGGACGGCATCCGGGCGCGAGGGGCAGGCGCTGGCATGGGTTCGCCCGGAAAGAATGCGGGACTACGCAATGCCCCCGGCGGATCTGCCACTCATCGCGGCTTTGCGCGACTGGCTTTAGTTCCGTGTCGCGCGTGCCATAGTTTTCGTTCAGCCGAAAGTTTTTGCGATTCTGGCGAGATTGTGGTGGTTTTGTCAACTTTTTGCGATAATTTTAGGTTGCATGGTGATTGGGGGATTTGCTGATGCTTCGGACGATTTCTTTGGGAAGCTGCGTATCGGTTCAGGGTTTGCTGGTTGCTCAGATGGCAGACGGGAAGATCATGGTGAGGGTCGATGAAAAGACCTTTGTCGGATTTCCGGTTGCTCCCGTTCGGGCACAGTAACCGGCAGGACTAAATGAAAAGAGCCGGGCTTCTCGCCCGGCTTTTTTCAACGCAAACTTCGAAGTCAGGCCAGCTTGCGCTGAATCTCTTCCCGCTCGAAAATCTCGATGACATCGCCCGGACGGATATCTTCGTACCGCTCGAACCCCATCCCGCATTCCTGACCCGAGATCACATCCTTGACCTCGTCCTTGAAGCGTTTCAGCGTCTTCAGCGTGCCTTCATGGATCACCACGTTGTCACGCAGCAAACGCACCCCGGCGGACCGGCGGGCGATACCTTCGGTGACGAGGCACCCTGCGACCATGCCGACGCCGGTAACCTTGAACACTTCCTTGATCTGCGCGTAACCGATGAAGGTTTCGCGGATTTCGGCCTTCAGCAGACCCGAAGCGGCGGCTTTGATGTCATCGACCAGATCATAGATGATCGAGTAATAGCGGATCTCGACCCCCTTCTGGTTCGCCGTCGCGCGGGCGCTCGCATTGGCGCGCACGTTGAAGCCGATGATCGGAGCGTTGTTGCTGTCCGCAAGGCTGACATCGGAATCGGTGATGGCCCCTACGCCCGAATGCAGAACGCGCACCCGAACCTCGTCGTTGCCGATCTTTTCCATCGCCTGAACGATGGCTTCGGCCGAGCCTTGCACATCGGCCTTGACCAGAATCGGCAGTTCCGCAACCGACTGATCCGCCTTGGCTTTCGCCATCAACTGTTCCAGCGTTGTCGCGGCACCGACAGCCGCGCGTTTGTCCTTGGTGGTCTTGGCGCGGTAGTCGGCGATTTCACGCGCTTGCGCCTCGGTTTCCACCACGTTCAGCGTGTCACCGGCAGACGGCGTGCCCGAAAGGCCCAACACCTCGACCGGGACCGAAGGACCGGCCTCGTCGATCCGGTCGCCCTGGTCGTTGACCAACGCGCGGACCTTGCCCCACTGCTCGCCCACGACAAAGATATCGCCTTTGCGCAGCGTGCCGTTTTGGACCAGAACCGTCGCTACCGGACCGCGGCCCACGTCTAGTTTGGCCTCGATCACCGCACCCGACGCCGCCCGGTTCGGGTTGGCGCGCAGTTCAAGGATTTCGGCCTGAAGGCTGATCGCCTCCAGCAATTCAGCCAGACCCTGCCCGGTTTTCGCCGACACTTCGACATCCTGCACATCGCCCGACATCTGTTCGACGACGATTTCATGCTGCAGAAGGTCAGTGCGCACCTTGGTCGGGTTGGCGTCATACTTGTCGATCTTGTTGATCGCCACGATCAACGGCACCTTCGCCGCCTTGGCATGGGCGATCGCCTCGATCGTCTGCGGCATCACGGCATCATCCGCCGCCACCACCAGCACAACGATATCCGTCACCTGCGCGCCGCGTGACCGCATCGAGGTAAAGGCCGCGTGGCCCGGCGTATCAAGGAACGTGAGCTTCGCCCCGGTATCCGTCGTCACCTGATAGGCGCCGATGTGCTGCGTGATCCCGCCCGCCTCGCCCGAGACAACATTGGCATGCCGGATCGCGTCCAGCAGCGAGGTTTTGCCGTGGTCGACATGGCCCATGATCGTGATGATCGGCGGGCGCACGATCATGTCGCTGTCGGCGTCTTTCACATGGTCGATGACCTGCTCGACGTCCGAATCCGACACGCGTACAGCCTTGTGGCCGAATTCCTCGATCACCAGTTCGGCGGTATCCGCGTCGATGGCCTGGTTCATCGTGACCATCATGCCCATCTTCATCAGGCTCTTGACCACATCGGCGGCGCGTTCGGCCATGCGGTTGGCAAGTTCTTGCACCACGATGGTTTCAGGCAACTGCACGTCACGCACTTGCTTTTCGGGCTTGTTGAAGCCCATCGCCTTTTGACGCGCCTTTTCCTGCTTGCGCTTCATAGCGGCAAGGCTGCGGGTGCGCCCGCCTTCACCGGCCAGCGCGTCATTCAGGGTCAGCTTGCCAACCCGGCGGCCTTCGTCACCCTTGGCCTTGACGCCACGGTCGGTGGCGCGGTCATCGCGTTCGCGGTCGGTCTTGCGCGGGGCGGGAAGACCCGGCTTGGCGCTGGCAGGACCGCGCGCGTCTTCCTGACTCGGGGCAGGGGCAGGGCGCGCCGAAGCAGGCGAGGACGAAGGACGCGATGTAACTTGTGGTTTGGCGGCGTCAGCTTCGCGTTGGGCCTTGATTTCTGCTTCGGCCTTTGCGCGGGCCTCTTCGACGAGCTTGGCGCGGGCTGCGGCTTCGCGCTCGCGTTCTTCTTTATCGCGGGCTTCGGCCTCGTCACGCTTGCGCTGGCGTTCTTCTTCGCGGGCCTTGTCTTCGACGGCGCGGCGCGCAGCGTCTTCCAGCTCGCGCGCCTTTGCCGCACGCAACGCCGTCAGGCGACGTTCCATTTCGGCATCGGAAATTCCCGCCGGGCGTTTGGACGGATCGCCCAGATGCGAGGCTCCGCCACCTGTTGCCCCAGGCGTTCCCGGTTTGGTTGGCACAACCACCCGTTTGCGTTTGGTTTCCACCAGCACACTTTTGGTCCGGCCATGGCTGAAGCTTTGCTTCACCTGTCCGGAACGGGGTGCGCCACCCAAGCCGAGGGGTTTCTTGCCGTCAGAGTCGGTCATGCGTCTTTCATATCCTTTTCGGCGGTCACACCGCCCAATTGCCGGACGGCCCCCTGACGGAGCCCGGCCAGCCTTGCCGCTTCCTCTACAACACGAGAAGTGAGTCCACCAGCGGCAAGCGCGGCGTGTATCGCACGTTCGCGGCCAAACGACAAACCCATTTCCTGCGCCGTCAAACAGTCGATCAGCGACGCAGGCCCGTCGGGCGCGCGCAACGTGGTCTTGCCGCGTTCCGAGCCGTCAGAGGCTTGCAACAACACCTTTGCCTTGCCGCTGGCCAGCCAGGTCTTGACCTTTTCATAGCCCATCACCGCCCCGCTGGCCTTGCGGGCCATCGACAACAGGTCGGTCACCCGCCGCATCAGCAGAAATTCAACCGTGTCCACCAGATCAGGCGGCACCTTGACCGGCTGGCGCGCGGCGCGGCTGAAAAGCCCTTTCGTTGCGGCCTTGGTCAACGCCGCCCGTTCCGCCGACACATAAAACCCCCGTCCGGGCAGTTTTCCCAGAATGTCGGGCACAACTTCGCCTTCGGGGCCGACGCAAAACCGGATCAGACCGGATTTGGGTCCGCTTTCGCCGGTGACGATGCACTTGCGTTCCGGGTCGTCTTGTTGCTCGTCCTTGCCGCCGCGCGTCAAAGGGGTCCCGAGGCTACACCTCGGCCTCCTCTTCTTCAGTGGCTGCAGCCCCCGCAAGCTCGGTCGGATCGACCCAGCCAAGCATGACACGGGCCGTCATCACCAGATGCTGAGCCTCTTCCAGCGACATGTCGAACTTTTCAAGCACACCTTCATCCTTGACGCGTGCGCCGTTCACCGTTGTCCAGCCGCCCGCCAACTCCCAGTCGGCGCACGTCGCAAAGTCCTCAAGTGTCTTGATGCCGTCCTTTGCCAATGCCTCCAGCATCTGCGGCGTCAGGCCTTCAAACTCGACCAGACTATCTTCGACGCCCAAGGCACGTGCCGCCTCCATCGACTTGACGTTCGCCGCCTCCAGATAGTCGCGGGCACGGGCCTGCAATTCACCTGCCGTACCTTCGTCGAACCCGTCAATCGACAGCAATTCGTCCACTTCGACGTAAGCCACTTCTTCGAGGTTGGTGAACCCTTCCGACACTAGCAGTTGCGCCATCATCTCGTCGATATCCAGCGCATCGACGAAGAGTTTGGTGCGTTCGGTGAATTCCGCCTGACGACGGGCCGATTCGTCGGATTCCGTCATGATGTCGATGTCGAGCGCCGTCAACTGACTGGCGAGGCGCACGTTTTGCCCACGGCGGCCGATGGCGAGGCTAAGCTGTTCGTCCGGCACCACGACGATGATCTTGCCCGATTCCTCGTCGATCACCACTTTGCTGACCTCGGCCGGCTGAAGCGCGTTCACCAGGAACGTGGCCTGATCCTGATTCCACGGGATGATGTCGATCTTTTCGCCCTGAAGCTCATTGACCACCGCCTGAACCCGGCTGCCGCGCATCCCGACGCAGGCACCCACCGGGTCAATCGAGTTGTCATAGCTGATCACGGCGATCTTGGCGCGGGAACCGGGGTCGCGCGCCACGGCCTTGATCTCGATGATGCCATCATAGATTTCCGGCACTTCCATCTTGAAAAGTTCCGCCATGAACTGCGGATCGGTCCGGCTAAGGAACACCTGCGGCCCCCGTGCCTCGCGGCGCACGTCCTTGATATAGGCGCGGATGCGGTCGTTGGGGCGATACGCCTCGCGGCCGATCTTTTCGTTGCGGCGCAGGATCGCCTCGCCACGGCCGATGTCGACGATGATGTTGCCGTATTCCTCGCGCTTGACCGCGCCATTGATGATGGTGCCCTTGCGGTCCTTGAATTCTTCGTACTGCCGGTCGCGCTCGGCCTCGCGGACCTTTTGCAGGATCACCTGCTTGGCCGACTGTGCGGCGATGCGGCCCAGATCGACCGGGGGCACCTCGTCGATGATCTCATCGCCGATCTTTGGGTCCGCGAGGTATTGTTTCGCCTGCTTGACCGTCAGTTGGGCGTGGTGATTCTCTACCGCGTCGTCTTCGACCACCGTGCGGATGCGGGCAAAGCTGGCGCGGCCGGTCTTGCGGTCGATCTTGACCCGGATGTCCATATCCGCGCCATAACGCGACTTTGCGGCGCGGGCGAGGCTGTCTTCCATCGCCTGGATCACCAGTTCCGGCTCGATCATCTTTTCCCGCGCGACGGCATCGGCGGTTTGCAGCAGTTCCAACTGGTTGGCAGAGGTAATAGCCATATCGCTAACTCCCGGTCAGTGTTTCGTAGGCGGGGTTTCAGGCTCTTCGGCCTCGTCCCCTTCGGATGTTTCAATTTCGTCGAATTGCGTATCGTCAATCACGCCGCTGGCTTTGCGCTGACGCAGCATCTCGGCGATCAACTCGTCGGTCAGGATCAGCTTGGCTTCCGACAGCCAGTCGAATTTCAGCCCGATAGTCACTTTGCCGGTAGGCTCCTCGATCTCTATCAAGATCTCCTCGCCTTCTGTTCCGCGCAGGTTGCCCTTGAAGCGGCGGCGGCCGTCGATTAGTTCCGTCGTCTCGATCCGCGCCTCGTAATCGGCCCAGACGTCGAAATCCTTCAGCCTTGTCAATGGCCTGTCGATGCCGGGAGAGGAGACTTCGAGGATGTAGTTGTCCTCGACCGGGTCTTCGACATCCAGCACAGCAGAGACGGCGGTGGAAATCGTCGCGCAATCCTCGACGATGATCCCGCCCTCGGGGCGGTCGGCCATGATCTGCAGGGTGCGCGTCTTGCCCCCCATCAGGCGAATGCGCACCAGTTCGAACCCCAACCCCTCGATCACGGGGCCGACGATATCGGCCAGGCGGCGGTCGATGGCGGTTTTGGCGATCAGATCGGACATGAGGTTTCCAGAGACGAAAAACGGGCCAAGCAGCCACCACAAAATGAAAAACGGGCCAAGCGGCCCGTTGTGCGGATCGGTAGCTTCAGGTGTGGACCCTGAAACCGCTGTTAATTGCTTATAGGGCCGCATGGAGCCCGATGCAAGCGCTAAGCGCGCAACCCGTTCATCACCGCCACAAGCGCCTCGGATATCCCCGGCTCCGACAGCGCATGCCCGGACATGGGGATCAGTTGCACACGGCAGTTCGCCCACCCATCGGCGAGACGCCATGTCGATACGGGCGGGCAGATCATGTCAAACCGGCCCTGCACGATCTCGGTCGGGATATGGGCGATGCGGGCCTTCTGCGAAATGATCCAGCCGTCGCAGGCCAGAAAGCCCGCATGGGTAAAATAGTGATTCTCGAGCCGGGCAAAGGCGCGGGCATAATCGGCGGGACTTTCGCCCATCGGGCCGTTGTGATGCACCGAGGCCAGCGCATTCTCCCAGTTGGCCCAGGCCCGCGCGGCCCGGGTTTCCTCGGCCAAATTACCCGAGAACAGCCGTCGGTGATAGGCTGCGATCAGATCGCCACGCTCGTCTTCGGGGATGATGTCGACAAAGCGGGCCCACAGGTCGGGATAGAACGCCCCCGCCCCGCCGCCGTAAAACCAGTCCAGCTCGGCCCGGGTCGACAAGAACACGCCGCGCAACACCAGATGCGTCACGCGCGTCGGATGTTTGATCGCGTAGACCAGTGCCAGCGTAGCCCCCCAGGAGCCGCCAAAACCGATGAAGGCATCGATTCCCAGTGCCTCGCGGATCACCTCGATATCCGCGACCAGATGCCAGGTCGTGTTGTTGACGACACTCGCATGGGGGCGCGAGCGTCCGCAGCCGCGCTGATCAAACAGCACCACGCGGTAGACCGCCGGATCGAAATACCGCCGCATCGCCGGTGAGCAGCCGCCCCCCGGACCGCCGTGCAACACCAGAACGGGCACGCCTTGCGGGTTTCCACACTGCTCGACATAGATGCGGTGTCCGTCGCCCATGTCGATCACGCGCTGATCAAAGGGATCAACGGGGGGGTACAGATATTCGACTGCGCGCTTTTGGCCTGATCTCTGATCCATCACCATCCTATATAACGCAAGCGACGTGGCCCGCTACTGGGCATACATTGGGGCAGAACCATGACGACGATTGATCCGTTGGAAGTTGCCAAATTCGAGGCGATGGCAGCCGAGTGGTGGGACCCCAACGGCAAATTCAAGCCGCTTCACATGCTGAACCCTTGCCGGCTGGACTATATCTGCGGCCAGATCGCCGCCGAGTTTGACCGCGACCTGAACGATACCCTGCCGTTCAAGGGGTTGCGACTGCTGGATATTGGCTGCGGCGGCGGATTGCTGTCAGAACCGATGGCGCGGCTGGGGGCAGATGTGGTCGGTGCCGATGCCGCCCCGCGAAACATTCCTGTGGCGCAGGTCCATGCGGCAGCCAGTGGCCTGACCATCGACTATCGCCATACCACCGCCGAGGATCTGGCGGCAGCGTTTGAGCAGTTCGACGTGGTTCTGAACATGGAAGTGGTCGAGCATGTGTCTGATCCGCTGGCCTATCTGACCGCCTGCCAGCAGTTGCTGCGCCCCGGCGGAATGATGATCTGCTCCACGCTGAACCGCAATCCGAAGTCCTATCTGATGGCCATCATCGGGGCCGAGCATGTGATGCGCTGGCTGCCGAAAGGGACGCATGACTGGAACAAGTTCATAACGCCGGATGAATTGTATGGCTTGCTTCGCCGCGCTGGGCTTGATCCGGTGGACCGCAAGGGGATGGTGTTCAATCCGCTGGGCTGGTCATGGTCGATTTCGGCGCGGGATCTGTCATGCAACTTTGTGACGACAAGCGTAAAGCGATAGGTCGTCCCGCACCCGTCCGGCCATTGTCTTGGGTCATCGTTCGGTTTCCGACGACTTCGCCCACAGATTCAGATCCTTCTCCTCGGCAATCTCGTCGATCCGCCCAAGCTCATCGGCGCTGAACTCCAAATTTGCAATTGCCCCGGCGCAGTCGACCACTTGGTCGGGCTTTGACGCCCCGATCAGCGCCGTTGTTATGCCGTCCGCGCGCAAAACCCAGGCCAGCGCCATCTGGGCCAGCGTCTGCCCCCGCGACTGCGCCATCTCGTCCAGCGCCCGCACTGAAGCCAGCGCGCGCGGCGTGATCACGGCAGGGTCCAGCGATTTGCCTTGGCTCGCGCGGCTGCCTTCGGGAATGCCGTTCAGATACTTGCGCGTCAAGATCCCCTGGGCCAGCGGCGTGAAGGCAATCGAACCGATGCCAAGCTCGGCCAACGTGTCTTTCAACCCGTCTTTTTCGACCCAGCGGTTCAGGATCGAATAGCTGGGCTGATGGATCACGCAAGGTGTGCCAAGGTCAGCCAAAATCGCCGCCGCCTCGCGCGTCTTGGCCGAATTGTAGGACGAAATACCCACATAAAGCGCCCGCCCCGACCGCACGATGTGATCCAGCGCAGCCATGGTTTCGTGCAATGGCGTGTCGGGGTCAAACCGGTGCGAATAGAAGATATCGACATAATCGAGCCCCATGCGCCGCAAGCTCTGGTCACACGACGCGATCAGCGACTTGCGCGACCCCCATTCGCCATAGGGCCCCTGCCACATATGATAGCCCGCCTTGGACGAGATGATCAGCTCGTCCCTGTGGCCGGCAAAGTCGGTCTTCAGGATGTCGCTAAACGCTTCTTCAGCGCTGCCAGCCGGGGGGCCATAGTTGTTTGCAAGGTCGAAATGCGTGATCCCGTGATCAAACGCCGTCTGGCAGATCGCGCGTTTGGTCTGATGGGCCGTGTCGTGACCGAAGTTGTGCCACAGCCCCAACGAGATCGCGGGCAGTTTCAGGCCCGAACGCCCGCAGCGGCGGTAGATCATCCGGTCGTAACGGTCAACGGCAGGGGAATAGGTCATCAAAAGCTCCGACTGGGGATATGGGCTTGTCCCATGCGGGCGCGGTTTCTGCCAGCAGTTTTGCGCTGAAGCCTTGGCTTGTCGGCGCCGAGGCGCCCGCATTGCATTGCCCTTTGGACCGGCACAGGTGATAGTGACGCAAAGCCTAAAGGGAACGAGAATGCGTCGCCGTCTGATCCCGGTTCTTGCCGCGTCGGGTCTGTTGATCTGGGTCTCCGGTGGCGGCGGGTCGGCGCTTGAGCGGTTGGATTTTGCCGTTTCGGGCGGTGACAAGGGGCTGGAGCGGTCGTTGCGCGATGCCTCCATCCTGCTGGCTGCGCAGGCCGAAAAAAACACTGACCCACAGGATCTGTTTGCCGATGCGCTGGCAGAGTATGGCCGGCTTTTGTCTACGCTTTATGCGGCGGGGCATTATTCGGCGGTGATCAACGTGCGCATCGACGGGCGCGAGGCCGCGGGTATCGCCCCTCTGGATGCGCCCGGTCAGATCAGGGTGATCGAGGTGACGGTCGATCCGGGGCGGCGCTTTGTCTTTGGCGAGGTGGCCCTGACCCCATTGGCGCGCGATACCGTGCTGCCGGGCGGGTTTGTCCCTGGCAAGCCGGCGCTAAGCGGCGTCGTGGCAGACGCGACGCTGGCGGGCGTTCAAGGCTGGCGTGAAATCGGCCATGGCAAGGCCGCCGTGGCACAACAGGATGTGGTGGCGGATCACAGCGCGGCGATCCTTGCAGCCGATGTGCGGCTGAACCCGGGGCCGAAACTGCGGTTCGGGCGGCTGGTGGTGGATGGCGAGGCGCGGATGCGCGAGGACCGTGTGCGCAAGATCGCAGGCCTGCCCGAAGGCGAGGTGTTCAGCGTGTCCGAACTGAACCGCGCCACCGACCGGCTGCGGCGCACGGGGGTATTCAGTTCGGTCACGCTGACCGAGGCGGATGCGTTGCGGATGCCTGACCTTTTGGACATCACCGCAACGGTGGTCGAGGCGCGGACGCGACGCTATTCGTTCGGGGCGGAATTGGCGACGGACGACGGGCTGAAGTTTACCGGGGGATGGCTGCACCGCAACCTGTTGGGCGGCGGAGAGCGATTGGAAATCAAGGGCGAAGTCGCCAATATCGGTGTGCAGGAAGGCGGCATCGACTATGCGCTGGATCTTACGCTAAGCCGCCCCGCGACCCCGGGGCCGGATACGACTGCGGCGATCAATTTTGGCATCGGGCGTCTGGACGAGGCGGATTACACGGCCAATGTCGCGACGGCGGGGCTGACATTCACGCATGTCTTTTCAACGGAACTGACGGCACGCGCCGGGTTGGCCTATGACTACCTGAACGGCAGCGACGCAACGGGCGACTTCGAGTACCGCTCGTTTGCGCTGCCGGTGGGGGCGACATGGGACCGGCGCGACAGCAAGGTGGATGCGACCAGCGGGTTTTTCATCGACGCAGAGGTCAAGCCGTTTCTTGGTTTTTCCACGACTGACAATGGCTTCCGGTTGACGACGGATCTGCGGGGATATCGGGGGATTGGCGAGCGGCTCGTGCTCGCGGCGCGGTTGCAGGCAGGGGTTGTGCTCGGATCAAGCCTGCTGGGAACGCCGCGCGACGATCTGTTTTACTCGGGTGGCGGGGGCACGGTGCGGGGACAGCCCTATCAGTCCTTGGGGGTTTCCGTGCTGAAAGGCATCGACAATCTGGAAATTGGCGGAACGCACTACCTTGGCGGATCGATCGAGGCACGGGTTCGGATCGGAGAGAGTTTCGGGGTGGTGGGGTTCTTTGACGTCGGGCAAATCGGGCTGGGATTTGGCGCAGCGGACAGCTCATTTCACTCGGGCGCCGGGATCGGAGTTCGATATGAGACGGGTTTTGGGCCAATCCGGCTGGATGTTGCGGCCCCGGTCAGCGGCAATACCGGCAACGGCGTGCAGATTTACGTTGGTTTGGGGCAATCGTTTTGAAACGCGTATGTCTTGTCCTTGCGGTTGCCCTGTCGCCTGCAACGGCTTTGGCGCAGGATGACCGCGACTATCTGACGGCCCTGCTTGAGGACAACCTGTCGACGCAGGGCGCCCGCGTCACCATCACCGGCTTTGCCGGCGCGCTGTCGTCGCGCGCATCCCTGCAGCAGATGACGATTTCCGACGATGACGGGGTCTGGCTGACGCTGACGGAAGTTGCGCTGGATTGGAACCGGCTTGCGCTGTTTTCGGGGGCAATCGACATTACGGCGCTGACCGCCGCCGAGATCGTGCTGGACCGCGTGCCGCCGGCCGCCGATACGCAAACTGCCGAAGCGCAGGCATTTGCGCTGCCCGAATTGCCGGTCTCGGTGAAGATTGACAAGATCACCGCTGACAGCATCATTCTGGGGGCCGATGTGCTGGGCGAGGCGGTCACCGCACGGCTGGAGGCGTCGATGCAGCTTGCGGGTGGCGAAGGCAGCACCGCCCTTTTGCTGGAAAGGACCGACGACAAGGCCGCCAAGATCTCCCTTGAGGCATCCTATCTGAACGCGACCGGGGTGCTGTCTGTGGATTTGTCTGCGGTCGAGGATGCGGACGGGATCGCAGTCCGGTTGCTGGGCGTGCCTGGTGCGCCTTCGGCGGCACTGACGGTTGAAGGCACAGGGCCGATCACAGGCTTTGCCGCGGGGGTGTCCCTGTCGACCGATGATGTGGTGCGGCTGAAGGGCGATGTGCAGCTTTCGGGCGACGGGGCGGGCACGAACAGGTTCATCATTGGTCTGGAAGGCGATCTGGCCCCGGTGTTTCTGCCCAAGTACGTCGAGTTTTTCGGATCGACCGTCAATCTTGCGGCCGCCGGGTCGCGCGATCCGTTTGGACGGATGTCGCTGGACGTGTTCCGGGTTCAGGCGCAGGCGCTGGACCTGTTTGGCAGTGCGGCACTGGACGCCGATGGTTTGCCGATGCGGTTCGACATTTCCGGCGAATTGGGTCTTGCCGATGGACTGCCCCTGCTTTTGCCACTGACCACGGATCTGGAAACCCGGGTCACGAAGGGTACGCTGGCGTTGCGCTATGATGCGGCGCAAGGCGAAGGGTGGTCGGGGAAGGCCGATCTGATCGGACTCGACCGGTCAGATTTCAGCGCCGAACAGATGACGTTGACGGCATCTGGGCGGATTTCGCGAAATGCCGCGCTTCCAGTGGTCGGGGCGACCGTCGCGTTCAAGGCGTCCGGGCTGGCACCGACCGATCCCGCGCTGGCACAGGCCTTGGGCAACGAGGTTTCGGGGACGGCGCTTGGCCATTGGCAGGCGGGCACCGGGCAGACGCGGCTATCGCAGTTGACCCTGAACGGGACGGACTACGCTGTGGCGCTGCGCGGATCGGTTCAGGGGTTGACAGACGGCTTTGCGCTGCAAGGTTCGGGCGACGTCCGGTTTGAGGATTTGTCGCGCTTCTCGGGGTTGGCAGGACAGCCCTTGGCAGGCAAGGGAACGCTTTCAGTCAGCGGTAACGGCAGTCCATTGTCCGGGCAGTTCGATCTGGTGGGTTTGGTCGAAGGGAACGAGTTACGCAGCGGGATCGCGCAGCTGGATGGTCTTTTGCGTGGAAACACCCGGCTTGATGCCTCGGTACGGCGGAACGAAACGGGCACTACGCTGCGCGAGATACGGCTTGTGGGCAATGGCTTGAAGGTAACGGCACAGGGGCAGTTGGCCACCGGGGCGAATGATGTCAGCGCCGAGGTGCGGCTGGACGATCTGGCTGTGCTTGGGGCTGGATATGGCGGCGGATTGCAGGGCAAGCTGCGGCTGATCGGGAACCGCGTGACGCTGGATGGGGTCGGCTCCGGATTGGCGGTCGGGCAACCACAAGTGGACCGGGTCATTGGCGGCAACAGCAAAGTGACGGTGGCCTTGCGGTTCAGTGACACCGGGCTGGTGATCGAACAGGCAGACATTGTGAACCCGCAGATCAGCTTTGCCGCACGGGGTGACGTTGGTGAAGCTGGCAGCACGATCGGGCTACAGGCGCGGCTGGCCAATCTGGGGCTGTTGGTGCCAGAGTTCCCGGGGCCGCTGGTGGTCGGCGGAACGGCGATTGATGATGGCGACGGGATCATTCTGGACCTGACCGGCACCGGACCGGGCCAGGTCAATGCATCGGTCAAGGGGCGCATCGACGGACCGACGGCGAACCTTGCCATCACCGGTACGGCGCAGGCGGCACTGGCCAACGCTTTCATCGATCCGCGCGCGGTGTCGGGGGGGCTGCGGGTGAACCTTGCCTTGCGCGGTCCGCTTGCCCTTGCTTCGCTGTCGGGAACCGTGGCGCTTGAAGGCGGACGGCTGGCTGATCCGGCGCAGAACTTTTCGCTGCAAGACATTGCAGCCAAGGCGGTAGTGACAGCCGGCGTGGCGCGGATCGAGGCAGTTTCGGCGATATCCTCTGGCGGGACGCTTGCGGTCCGCGGGACAGTGGGACTGACCACACCGAACGTGGGGTCGCTGGCGGTGGATCTGTCGCAAGTGGTGCTGCGCGATCCGGATCTCTACGAAACAACGGTGAACGGCGCCTTGACGATCGAGGGGCCGCTGGCGGGCGGTGCGCTGATTGGCGGGCGGCTCGCGTTGACAGAAACCGAGTTGCGCATTCCTTCCACGGGGTTTGGCGGGGCGGGCGATCTGCCGGGGTTGCAACATGTGCAAGAGCCGCCGGCTGTGCGCGAAACAAGGGCCCGGGCAGGGGTGTTGGGCAACGCCTCTGATGGGCCATCGGCAGGTTCGGGGCGGTTCGGATTGAACCTGCTGATCGTGGCCCCGAACCGGCTGTTCGTACGGGGCCGGGGACTGGACGCAGAACTTGGCGGGCAGGTCACACTGACCGGCACCACTGCGGCCATCGTGCCGTTTGGCGCGTTCGAGTTGATCCGGGGACGGCTGGACATTCTGGGCAAACGCCTGGTGCTGTCAGAGGCGCTGTTGCAGTTGGAGGGGGCCCTGGTTCCCTATCTGAATGCCAAAGCGACCAGCAGCACCGATGGCTTCGAGGTCACCGTGGCGGTCAGCGGGGTCGCGACCGATCCGGAGGTCAGCTTCACCTCTGACCCCGATCTTCCGGAAGAAGAGGTTTTGGCACAATTGCTGTTCGGACAGGGATTGCAGAAACTGTCGGCGTTTCAGGCGGCCGAACTTGCCAATGCAGTAGCCAGTCTGGCCGGACGCGGTGGCGATGGTCTGGTGGCGCGGCTAAGGCGCGGGATCGGACTGGACAATCTGGATGTGCAAACCGACAGCGAGACGGGGGCGGCCTCGGTCACGGCGGGCAAGTATCTGACAGAAAAGATTTATACCGAAGTGACAGTGGGTCAGGCGGGGCAAAGCCGGATCGATCTGAACCTTGATCTTTCGCGCCACATCACGCTGAAGGCGGGATCGGGTTCGGATGGCAACAGCGGGATCGGGATATTTCTGGAAAAGGACTACTGACGCCGCGCGCGGGTTCTTTCGGCATCAACCGCAGCCCCCAACAGCACCGCATAAGCGCTTACATAAAGCGACATCAGCAACGCAGCCACGGCACCGATCGACCCGTAAACCCGGTTGTATGCAGGAAAATTTTCGAGATACAGGATAAAACCACGCGCCGAGGCCCCCCACAGCACGATGGCCACCAACAACCCCCATGTCAGCAGCGGCGGCGCGCGCAGGTGGTTGGGGCCGAACCGGTAAGTCAGCCCCAACGCCAGCACGGCCAGCCCCAGCCCCATCGCCTGATTGACCTGTTGCAGCGTTGTAAACTGGCGGGCAAAGGCCGGTACTCCGGCGGCCAGCAGCGGCACGATGATCGACAGCAACATTGCCCCCAGAACCAGCCCGACCAGTGCCAGCATCATCACCAGCGCGCGCAACTGGTGCCAGTGACCGGTGCGATTGGGCAAACCGTGCACCGCATTCAACCCGCGGATCATCGCCGCAACTCCGGCGCGGGCCGACCACAATGCAAACAACGTGGACAGCACAGTGGCCCAACCAATCCCGCGCTGACTGACCGCCAACAATGCGTCAACCTGATCGCGGATCAGATCAAACGCATCGGGCGGCAGGATTTCTTGCAGCAAGGCAACCTCGTTTCGGATCACGCTGGGGTCCGACAGCGCACCCCAGATGGCAATCACAGCGGCAACCGCGGGAAAGATCGCCAAAAACCCATAAAACGCGACGCCCGCGGCAATCAGGTCCAACTCGGCCTGTTCCGAGCGGCGGTAGAGACGAAAGAGCGCAGCCATGAATTTTGGCGGCAGGGGAAGGCGGCCCTTTGCCATCACCGGACCATCCGGCACAGCTTGGCACGGCGACAAATCTGCGCGGCTCTTGTCATGAAAGCGCAGTGATCGGGGGTCTGCGTCGTCACTCGTCAGCCTCCAGCCGGATGCGCAATTCGCGCAGGACAGGCAGCAGGGACCGAACCCGCTCTGCGCCCAAAGCCGCCACAACATCGCCGATCATCGGCGTTACCACCTGCAGGGCTGCATCGCGCGCCGAACGGCCCGCTGGGCTGATTGCGACGAATTTCTGCCGCGCGTCGTTCCAGTCGGGGCGGATATGGATATGACCCGCCCATTCCAGCCGGGCCAGCGTGTTTGTCATGGCCCCGCGCGTCACGTGAAATGCCCGGGCAAGCTGCGCCGGGGTGCGTTCATCACCGATGCGCGCCAGGTGGTTCAGCACCGAAAAATGCGACAGCTGCATCCCTTTGGGCAGGGCCTTGGAGATGCGGTTGCGTGCCAGTTGATCGGCCATGAACAATTCGCCGAACAAGGCGACAGCGGTGTCTTCGTTGCGTTCGGTGGTCATTATGGACCGTCGAAATTGCGGTCGTGGGTCAGGCTGGGCACGCGCGCGCGGGCGCGTTTCACCGCGTCGGGGTCGATCTCTGCAAAGGTCACGCCAGGATCTGTGCCTGCGTCGGCAATCACTTCGCCCCACGGGGATATGGCCAGCGAATGGCCAAACGTCGTGCGGCCCTTACCACCGGTCAGCATTTCAGGGTGAAAGCCGGTTTGGGCCGGAGCCAGCACATAGCAGCCGGTTTCAATCGCGCGGGCGCGCAGCAGGATTTCCCAATGCGCGACCCCGGTGATGTGATTGAAGGCTGCGGGAACCGTCAGTATCTGCGCACCGGCCTGCGCTATGCGGCGGTAAAGCGCGGGAAAGCGGACATCATAGCAGACCGTCATCCCGATTTTTCCAATCGACGTGTCGGCCAGGACCGCCAGCGTGCCCGGCCGATAAGCCGCCGATTCGCGGTATACCTCGGTTTCCGACAGGTTGACGTCGAACATGTGGATCTTGTCGTAGGTGGCTGCGATGCCGCCATCCGGCCTGATCAGAAAGCTGCGGTTGGCAAAGCGGCCATCGGCGTCGTCGGTCTTAAGACCCAGCGACCCGATCAGCAGCCAGACTTGCCCCGCCTGCGCCTCTGCCCGCAGGGCTGCAAGCGTCGGGTCCGTTGCTTGCTGGTGCAACAGGCTGCGCTGATGGTCGCGGTTGGAGGACAGCAGGTTGGTGCATTCCGGTGTCAGCACGAACTGCGCACCGCCCTGCACCGCCGCGCGGACCAGCGCCACGGTTTCGGTCAGATTGGCCCCCGGATCATCGCTGACGTTAAGCTGTACCAGGCCAGCGCGCATCCTATTCGGCCAGCATCATGTCTAGGCGGCGTGCTTCATCTAGGTCATGCAGATCATCGCAACCGCCAACGTGCACGCCCGCGATGAATATCTGCGGAACGGTGCTGCGCCCGCCGGCACGTTTTGACATCGCGCTGCGCAGCGCTGCATCCTGCGACACGTCGACTTCGGTAAAGCCAACACCCTTTCTGGAAAGCAGCCGTTTGGCTGCCTGGCAATAGGTGCAAGTTGGCGTGGTGTAGATCTCGACTGGCTTCATGATCAAATCCCAAAGCTTTGCGGCACTATACGGATCTAGGCATCTTTCGCAACGCGGGCCATCACCAGAACGGATACCTCGATTGCGCCAGCGGCAACGCAAGCCTCGGCACAACTGGCCAAGGTTGCCCCCGATGTCATGACATCGTCGATCAACAGAACATGCCGCCCGTCAATCCGGTGAACGCGGCGGCGGTGCACGGCAATCGTACCACGCATGTTGGCAAAACGCGCGTCACGGTCGCGGCCATCTTGATTGCCGGTAGACCGCGGGCGCACCAGCAGGTCGGGACAATGATCCAAGCCCGCCAACCGGGCCATCCCGGCAGACAGCAGCGCCGACTGGTTGTAGCGGCGCCTGATCAGCCGCAGCCAGTGCAGCGGCACCGGCGCCACCAGCATATCCGGTTTCAGGATCGGTATTGCTGCCCGGTGCATCCACTGGGCCGCGGGCCGCGCCAGGTCGATCCGGTCACCATGTTTCAGCGCCAGCACCATCTGTCGGGCGTTATCCTTGTAAAGCAGCGCCGCGCGGCCCCTGCTCCACGGTCGGGCAATCGTCAGGCAATCGTCGCAATGGACAGCGTGGCCGTCATCGGTGCCCGGCAGCGGCACGCCACACAGGTCGCACACCAGACCTGCGACAAACGGCGTTTCGCGCCAGCACGCCCCGCACAGCCCGAAATCTGATGTAACCGGCGCAGCGCAGGTCAGGCATTGCGGCGGATAGATAAGGTGGAGTGCGGCTTGCATTCCCATCGTCCACTCCTATCCTAGGCGCATGCAGCCGCCACCCCTTCTGACCGACCTTGCCGCACTGCGGCGCAACCGCGCCCGCGCGCACGACCCATTCTTGCAGGTAGAGGCCGTATCTGATGTTCAGGAAAGGCTCAGCGAGGTTAACAAAGCGTTTACAGCGCCTGCCGTTGTGTCGGCATTTTCCGATCTGTGGCAGCACGCGCTGCCCCAAGCGCGCTTTGTGCACGACACAGACCGCCTGGACCTGCAACCTGGCGCGCACGATCTGGTGATCCATGCATTGGCGTTGCACTGGGCAAACGACCCGGTTGGACAGTTGGTGCAATGCCGGCGCGCGCTGCGGCCGGACGGTCTGTTGCTGGCGCTTGTGTTCGGGGGGCAAACCCTGCATGAGCTTCGCAGCGCACTGGCGCAAGCAGAAACCGAGGTAACGGGCGGGCTGTCACCGCGTGTGCTGCCAATGGCAGAGATTCGCGATCTGGGCGGGCTGGTGCAACGTGCGGGTCTGGCGCTGCCGGTGGCTGACAGCGTGACCCGCCGGGTGATGTACCGCGACATTTACCACCTGATGCGTGATCTGCGCGCGATGGGCGAGGGCAATGCGCTGGCCGCGCGGCTGCGCCGACCCACTGCGCGGGCTGTTTTCGCACGGGCAGACGTGCTTTACCGCGAGGTGTGGGGCACCGGCGACCGCATCCCCGCCACGTTCGATATCATCACGTTGACGGGTTGGGCCCCGCACGACAGCCAGCAGCAACCCCTGCGCCCTGGTTCCGCGCAAACCCGGCTGGAAGAGGCGCTGAACAGCGCAACCCGGCATCGCGACAGCTTGGGCAGTTGACGCGGGGGCCGAAACCCTTATTTCCGGGTGATAGACCGCAGAAAGATGCCGCAGATGTTTGATCAGACGCCTTCGACCATCGTGACGGCAGGCACCGAGCGGTTGTCCCATGCGCCACCCACCCACCCACCGGTCAGGCGCGCCAAGGTAGGCGTCTTGCTGGCAAATCTGGGCACACCGGACAATCACGACTACTGGTCGATGCGGCGCTATCTGAACGAGTTTCTGTCAGACAAGCGGGTGATCGATTATCCGTCGTGGAAGTGGCAACCACTGTTGCAGTTGATCATCCTGACCAAGCGGCCCTTCACAAGCGGGGCGAATTACAAACTGATCTGGAACGTAGAGAAAGACGAAAGCCCGCTGATGACCATCACGCGGGATCAGACCACCGCGATTGCGGCACGGATCGCGGCGCATCACGGCGACACGGTGATGGTCGATTTCTGCATGCGCTATGGCAATCCGTCCACCCAATCCAAAGTGCGGGCAATGGTCGAGGCCGGCTGCGAGAAGATCCTGTTTTTCCCGCTTTATCCCCATTACGCCGGGGCAACTTCGGCGACGGCGAATGACCAGTTTTTCCGGGCGCTCATGCTGGAAAAACGCCAACCTGCGGCACGAACAGTGGCAGAATACTATGATCACCCCGTCTACATCGACGCCTTGGCGCAATCGGTCGAGCGCGCCTATGCCGGGTTGAATCACCGCCCCGATGTGCTGGTCGCAAGCTATCACGGGATGCCGAAACGCTATCTGATGTCAGGCGACCCCTATCACTGTCAGTGCCAGAAAACCTCGCGCTTGTTGCGCGAACGGTTGGGTTGGGAAAAAGGCGCGATCGACACGACATTTCAATCGGTGTTCGGCCCGGAGGAATGGCTGAAGCCGTATACGGTCGAACATGTGGCTGATCTTGCGCGGGCCGGAAAGAAACGAATCGCGGTTATGGCACCGGCTTTTTCGGCGGATTGCATCGAAACGCTGGAAGAGATCAACGGAGAGATCCGCGAGGCTTTTGAACATGCCGGGGGAGAGGTTTTTACCTACATTCCCTGTCTAAATGACGACGCTGCGCATGTGACAGCGCTGGTGCAGATCATTCAGACGAACCTTGCAGGCTGGATCTGACGCCATCCGCAGACGGATTGGGCAGATACCTGAATGCAAAAAGGCGGCAGAAAGCTCTGCCGCCCCTTTGGTATTGAGCCGAAATCAGTTGCTCGATGCAACTGCCACAACGACGAGCAGCAACAGCAACGGAACGATGATACCACCAGCCGAAGACGAAGCGGCAGCGGCCACAACAGTTTCTTCCATGACCGGTTCAGCAACACCACCGGCGAACGCGGTGGATGCGACGACTGCCAGAACGGCTGCGAGCGCGATTTTCTTCATAATTAACCTCCAGTTATTGCATACCAACGCGTTTAGCAGAGGCCGCGGCATGCACCCAAGACTGTTCCTCGTACACTCTGAATAACCAGTCTGGCCGACAAATTGCAATCTGGTGTCACGGGCACCGCACCAGCAGCGCAGTTATGTTGTCAAATTAGCAACACCTGTGTTCCGACCTGAGCGTATCCGAACAATTCAAGGATGTGCTCGTTGTAGAGGCCCACGCAACCGCTGGACGAACGACGCCCGATCTTGCGCGTGTCGTGCGTGCCGTGAATGCGATAATACGTCCATGACAGATAGAGCGCACGCACGCCCAGCGGGTTTTCCGGCGATCCGCCAGGAACCTCGTCCGGCCATTCGGGATGACGCTCTTTCATCGAGGCGGTCGGCCGCCATGCCGGATTTTCGACCTTTTGCACAACTTCGGTCCGGCCTTTGCGGGTCAGATCCTCGGTCAGCGGAACTGAGGTGGGGTAGAGCCGATAGATCGACTGATCTTCCGACCAATAGTGCAACGCGCGCGAGGTGATGTCGCACAAGATCGCGCCTTTGTTGGTATTCTCGAAATAGCCACGCCAGTCCAGCATCCGGAAACTTGAAAAGTTGTTGCGAACCGGCGCGTCGAATTCGATGCTTCCAGCTTGCGCAATGGCAGCGCCTGTCGGAAGAACCAATGCGCTTGCCGTTCCGGCCGCAAGAAAGGCACGGCGATCGATGCGCGTCGGTTTTACTGCGGTCATGCGACGGTCTCCTTGTCTGCGCTTGGCGTCCAACTCTATCCAGTTGCGCGGCCCACTGCAAATCAAAGGACTGTCACCAGGCGGAGCCTTGCGGAAAACTTGCGTGAACAGACGGGGTCTTGGATAAACTGTCGCCCTTGGGTAAAGGAACATGCGAAGGTGGCGTGTCCCAACGGCCGCCAGCAGGTGAGTTTATGATGAACAGACGGATGGTTTTGCTCTTTGGCAGTGTGGCAGGGCTGATGGCATGTACATCCCGGGGGCCCACTTTGGGCACAGATGGCAAGCCGCTGCCCAGTCTCTACCTCATTGACGACGCGCTGGCGGCGCAGATCCCGTTTCGCATGCTTGACTCGGTGAACGCACTGCGGTCAGCAAAAGGGGCGCAACCGCTGTCGTATGACGCGGCGCTCAATGCGGCGGCGGCTACACATTCGCGCGACATGTCGGTGCAAAACCGCCCGTGGCATTTCGGGTCTGACGGATCTTCACCCCTGCTGCGGGTTCAACGCGTCGGCTTTACCGGCACTTTGCAAGGCGAGTTGATTTCAGAGACATATCAGACCGAGCTGGAAACCTTGTCAGCCTGGATGGGTCAGGCAGACACGCGCGACCTGCTGCTCGATCCGGCTGCACGGTTGATTGGGTTCTCGTGGTTCCAGGAACCACAGGGAAAAATCTGGTGGACGCTGATAACGGGTGCCTGATTGGCGAATGCCGCACGAGATCAGGGCAGGATGTTGATCCGGGTGCCGGGTTTCACCATCGCGTAAATCCGCTCGATCTCTTTGTCCGAAACGGCGATGCAGCCCGCGGTCCAGTCAAGACGGTTGGGAACACCCGCAGGCTCGCCATGAATAAAGATCTCGCCGCCCGGCGATTTGCCGGATGCCTCGGCGAAGGCAAGGTCGTTGCGGTTCGGATATGAAATGCCAAGTGACAAGTGATAGCTTGAATCCGGGTTGCGGTGGCTGATCTGATAGCTGCCCTCGGGCGTTTTTCCGTCGCCTTCGAACTGCTTGTGGCCTTCGGGCGCAAAGCCCAGCCCGATGTCGTAGGTCCTGAGCACCCTTTTGTGATGCAGCAGGTACATTTTGCGATCAGCCTTGTGCACCTCGACCAGGGTCACTGCCGGGCCATTGTAGGCCTTGAACTTTGACGACCCGCAGGACGCCAGCGTGAAGCCGATCACGCAGAGAACCAAAACCCGAAAGACTGCCATCAACCGCCCCGTTTTCCCTGATCGTTAGCGGAACATTGCCGATTTGCCTAGACGGCACCGGATAACGGGTTGGTGAGCGTCAATCCGCCGAACGCACGAATCTGGCGACCAGTTCAACATGGGCGGACCAGCGGAACTGATCGATCACCTGCACCCAGTCGAGGATATAGCCGGCTTTGGTCAGGATGCGGGCGTCGCGGGCAAAGGTTGCCGGGTTGCAGGACACCGAGGCAATCACCGGCACTTGTGCGGCTGCCAGCCGAAGGGTTTGCGCCTCGGCCCCGGCGCGGGGCGGGTCGATCACCACGGCTTCCAATCCGCGCAACTCATCGGGTTCCATGGGTCGGCGGAACAGATCGCGGGTTTGTACGACAATGCGTTTCACGGTGCCGGCGTTGCGCTGCGCCTTGTCGAGTGCTGCTGTCATCGCAGGGTCACCTTCGACCGCCAGCACTTCGGCCCGTTCGGCCAGCGGCAAGGCAAATGTGCCGACGCCCGCGAACAGATCGGCGATGCGCCGGGCCGGGCCGATCGCCAGTGCCACGGCGCGCAGCAGGGCCGCCTCACCTTCCGCCGTCGCTTGCAGGAACGCCCCCGCGGGCGGGGTGACCAGAACGCCACCGAATCGCTGCATCGGCTGGGCGCAAAGGGCCACCGTCTCGTCGCCCCAGGTCAGGCGGGCGAGGTTATGGGATTCCGCCAGCCGGGCCAGATCCATCCGCAGATCGGAAGTCAACTCGCGGCCGCCCGCCACAGACACATCCGGCCCGGCAAGACTGCGGGTGATCGTAAGGACAAGCTCGGTCGTGCGGGTACCCCCGATCCGCACCAGCGCCTCCAGCGCAGGCAGCGTCGCCAGCAGATCCGGGTGCAGCAACTGGCACTGCGGCACCGCCACCAGCATGTCCGACCCGCGTGCATGAAAGCCCAAAAGGACCCCGCTTTTGGTCCGCCTGCCCGTCAGAACAGCCCGGCGGCGCGATCTGGCGGGCGAGATGTGCATCGGCAGGAACCGCGCCGTCAGCCCCTGACCTGCCAGCGCACCCGCCACGATGGCCTGCTTCCAGTCGGCCACGAACGGATCGGCCGCATGCTGCACCACGCAGCCGCCGCAGGTTCGGGCGTGGGCGCAAGGGGGCCGGACGCGAACGGAGGAGGGCGTCAGGATGCGCGGCACCAGCATCCTGTCGCCCTGCACGTCGCCCACAACCACTTCACCAGGCAACATCTGCGCGGCATAGATCGGGCCGTCAGGGCCTTGCCCTATGCCGTCGCCCAGATGGCCCAGCCTGTCGATGGTCAGTTGCATGCGATACCCGCGTTACCGGCCGATGCCTTGCCGGGTTGCGGCAGGCGCGTCAAGCGGCGGTCATTCTGCTGCCACATCGACGCCGATAAAGCCGCCCGACTGCCGATTCCAGTAGCGGGCGTAAAGGCCGCCCTTCGCAAGCAGCGCCGCATGGCTGCCCTCTTCGACGATCTGCCCGTGGTCCAGCACGATGATCCGGTCCATCGCCGCGATGGTGGACAAACGGTGCGCGATGGCCAGCACGGTCTTGCCCTCCATCACCCGGTTCAGCGCCTCTTGGATGCTGGCCTCAACCTCGCTGTCAAGCGCACTCGTCGCCTCGTCCAGCACCAGAATCGGCGCGTCTTTCAGGAAAGCGCGGGCCAAGGCGATGCGCTGCCGCTGCCCGCCCGACAGTTTCACGCCTCGCTCGCCCAGATAGGCGTCATAGTCCCGCCGCCCGGTATGATCCTGCATGGTTTCGATAAAGCCATGCGCCTCGGCTTGACGGGCGGCCGCGATGATCTCGGCTTCGGTCGCGTCGGGGCGGCCATAGCCGATGTTGTCGCGGGCCGAGCGGTTGAACATCGCGGTTTCCTGGGTGACCATACCGATCTGACGGCGCAGGGATTCCTGTGTTACCCGCCGAACGTCCTGTCCTTCGACCAACACGCGCCCCTGTTCCACATCGTATAGCCTAAGGAGCAGCGACACGAGCGACGACTTCCCCGCCCCCGAGGCCCCCACGATGCCCAGCTTTTCGCCCGCCCGGATCGTCAGGTTGATGCCCCGCACCCCGCCCCGCGCCCGGCCATAGCCGAAACTGGCGTTCTCGAACCGCACCTCGCCCTTGATCGCGGGCAGGTCCACCGCATCCGGCGCATCGGCCAGCGTGTGGGGTGCGGCCAGCGTTTTCATCGCATCCTCGATCTCGCCCACGCCGGTATAGATCGACATCAAGGTAAAGCTGACCCAGCCCGACATCTGCGCGATGCGCATCGCAATCGCACCGGCGGATGCAATCGTGCCCGCCGTCCCCATGCCGGCCTGCCACAAAAGAACCGCGCCCCCGATCAACAGCACCGGCAGCACCCCGGCCAGCGTCATCAGCGACAGCCGGAACCAGGTCGAAATCTCGCCAAACTCTAGGCTGCGGTCGCGGAACACATCCATCGCCCGAAGTGCCACCTTGTCCTCGAACGCGGCATGGGCGAACAGTTTCACCGTCTTGATGTTGGTGATGGTATCAACCACCTGCCCCGACACCATCGCGCGCGACGCGGCGCGCTCGGCAGAATTGGCGCGGATGATCGGCAGGAAATAGCGGATCAGCAGGACATACCCGCCCAGCCACGCCGCCAGTGCCGCCGCAATCCGCAGATCAAGCGCCACCAGAACCAGAACCGACCCGATCACCGATGCAAGCGCGAAGAACACCGTGTTGATCACCTCGGTCGCCACATCGGTGATCGCGCGCGCCGCCTGCATCTGCTTTTGCGCGATGCGACCTGCGAAATCGTTGTCAAAGAACGTAACCGCCTGCCCCAGCGTCCAGCGGTGCAGGCGCGACAGCACCAAAGGCATCACGTTCGGCCCGATGACAACCGCGTTGAACGCCGCCGCCAGCCCGAAGGTCAGCGGACGCAGGACCAGATAGAAGGCCAGAAACCAGAAAATCAGGCCCGCGTTGTCGGCAAAGAACCGCTCTGGCCCGCTATTGATCGCCGCATCGACCACCCAACCGATGAAAAGCGCCGACACCACTTCGGACGTGCCCGACAGTGCCGACACCGCCCCCGACAGCCCCAAGGCACCCCAAGAGCCTTTCAGCCCCCAGTTCATGAACGCCCCCAGCCGTTGCGGTGGCGGGCCGTCGGCGGGTTGGAACGCGTCGATCAGCGTGCCCAGTCGCAGCAGTGCCTTCATTCGGCGGCATCCTCCAGCCCGATGAACCCGCCCGATTGGCGTGCCCAGAACCGGGCATATAGGCCATCTTTCGCCAAAAGCTGCGCATGGCTGCCCTCTTCGGCGATATGGCCATCCTCTAGCACCACGATCCGGTCCATCGCGGCAATGGTGGACAACCGGTGCGCGATGGCGATCACCGTCTTGCCCTGCATCACCCCGAACAGCGCGTTCTGGATCAGCGCCTCTGCCTCGCTGTCGAGCGCACTCGTCGCCTCGTCAAGGATCAGGATCGGCGCATCTTTCAGGATCACGCGGGCCAGCGCCACGCGCTGCCGCTGCCCGCCCGACAGTTTCACGCCGCGTTCGCCGACATGGGCATCATAGCCGGTGCGCCCCTCGGGGTCTTCCAGCGTCAGGATGAAATCGTGCGCCTCGGCCTGCCGGGCTGCGGCGATCATCATCGCCTCGGACGCATCGGGGCGGCCATAAAGGATGTTGGCGCGGACCGACCGGTGCATCAGGCTGCTGTCCTGACTGACCATGCCGATGTTGCGGCGCAGACTGTCCTGGCTGACACCTGCAATGTCCTGCCCGTCGATCAGGATACGCCCGCCTTCAGTGTCATAAAACCGCAGCATCAGCTTCACCAGCGTGGATTTCCCCGCACCCGAACGGCCCACCAGACCGATCTTTTCGCCCGGTGCCACCGACAGGCTCAGGTCTTGCAACCCGCCCGACCCGCGCCCGTAGTGGTGCGACACGCCCTCAATCGCGATCCGCCCCTCGGTCAACCGCAAGGGCACCGCCTGCGGATGGTCCACCAGCGAAATCGGATGGGTGATCGTCTGCATCCCTTCGGCCACCACGCCCAAAGCCTGCACCAGCGCGGTCGTCGCCCACATGATCCAGTAGGTCATGTTGTTCAGCCGCAGCACCAACGCAGACGCCGCGGCCACCGTGCCGATGGTGGCCGCACCGCCATACCACAGCCACATGCCCAGCCCGATCACCGACACGATCAAAAACCCGTTCAGCGTGGTCAACGCGAGGTCCATCTTGGTGATGATGCGCATTTCCTTTTGAAACGTGGCGCGGGCGTGTTCGATCGCCTCGCGTGCATAGTCCAGCTCGGCGTCGTGATGCGCGAAAAGCTTTACCGAATGAATGTTCGTATAGGCATCGACCACCCGCCCGGTCACGGCCGACCGCGCATCCGAACTTGCAATCGCAGCGGGCCCTGCGCGGCGCAGCGTCCAGCGCACCAGCAGAGCATAGACAGCAAACCAGATCATCAGCGGGGCCAGCAGCCGCAGATCGGCCTCCGCCAGCATGAACCCCGCCCCGATCACGGTCACTGCAGCAAAGGCCACCGCGTCGAACGTCTGAAACACCGCATCCCCGGCGGCAGGCGGTGTCTGCATGATGCGGTTGGCGATGCGGCCCGCGAAATCAGACTCAAACCAGCCGACCGGCTGGCGGATCACATGGCGATGCGCCCGCCAGCGGATCATCGTGCCGAAATTGGGCAGGATGGTGTTGTGCAGCAGCGCCACATCGGCGGCAATCATCAGCGGGCGCACGATCAGGATCGCCGCGGCCACCAGCAGAAACTCGGTGCCATGGCTGGCCCAGACCTGCTCCGGCGCCCCGGTTGCCAAGAGGTCCACCACCCGCCCCACATACCAGATCAGCGCGACATCGGCGAATGCCGTGATGACCGACAGCACCGCCGTCACGGCGAAGACGCCGCGGAACGGCTCGATGTATTCCTTCAGGAAAGGCCACAACTTGCGGGGCGGCGTGTCGCTTTGCGCATAGGGTGCATAGGGGTCAACCAGCCCCTCGAAGAACTTGAACATGATTGCCTCGGGGTGGGTTCAGACATCCTATACCCCGGATCGCAGCAAAGGGGAACCGTCAGCCGAGCAGGTCCTTGCGGGTCAGCGTCAGGTCAGACGCCAGCCAGCGGTCTTGCAAGTGCTGCAACTGCTGACCCAAGGCGGGGCCTTGCAGCGCGGGCATCAGATCCGCCGCCGTCACCGGGCAAACCGCCGCCGCCCCGCGCGCAATTCCGGCCTGCCAGCCGGGTGGCAAGGGGGCTTCCAGCACCGCCGCCCGCGCCAGAACCGTATCCGCTGCAAGGTCCGGCCCCAGCGTCCACCCCAGGGCTGCGGGCGTCACGGTCGATCCGATCCCGCCCCGGACCCGCTGCACCGCAGCACTTTCTGCGCGCGGCAACCGCCAGTCGGCCGCCCCCCCCAACACCGCCAGCCGCCGCTGCCAGCGTGGCGCAAGGCCGTCCTCAAGATGCACCAACGGGGCCAGTGCGCGCGGGTCAGACCCCGGCAGCACCGCCTGCAGCACCCCAGCCTGCGCCATGCCGGCCACTGCGGGGGCAGGGTCGGGGGCCGCCAGCAGCTTGACCATTTCGGCCCCGATGCGTTCGCGCGACAGGTCTGCTATTCCGTCGGTCAGCGCCGCACAGGCTGACAGCCCATCGCCATCGATCCCGCCCGCAGGATCGCCGTACCACGCATGAAACCGGAAGAACCGCAGGATACGCAAGTAATCCTCGCGGATACGCTGCTCTGCCACGCCAACAAACCGCACCCGCCGCGCGGATAGGTCCGCCAGACCGCCAAGCGGGTCGATCACCGTGCCGTGCCGGTCGGCATAAAGCGCGTTCATTGTGAAATCGCGCCGACCTGCATCCACCGCCACATCGCGCGCAAAGACCACCACCGCATGCCGCCCGTCGGTTTCAACGTCACGCCGAAAGGTGGTCACCTCATGCGGCAGACCTGCTGCGATGACCGTGACCGTGCCGTGCGCAACCCCGGTCGGCACCACGCGAAACCCGGCGCGCTCGGCCAGTTCAGTGACAACCTCGGGCAGCGCATCCGTGGTCAGATCGACATCGGCTACTGGCGCGCCCAGCAACGCATTGCGCACGCACCCCCCGACGAACAGCGCCTGATACCCGCCCGCCTCCAGCGACCCGCACAAGGCCTGGGTGCCCGGATGGTCGATCCAACCGCCCGCGATCCTCATCGCGCCACCCGGTCGGCGAGCCCGCGCAGGATGCGTGCCGTCGCCCCCCAGATGTAATATGGCCCCCACGGCACCGCATAGTACCGCCGCACCTGCCCCTGCCAACGGCGCGCCTCGACGCCATAGTGGGCAGGGTCGGTCAGATGCGCCAGCGGGACTGTGAACACTTCCTCCACCTCTCCCTGTTCGGGGATCGGCGCGAACGGCTCGGTAACAAATGCCAGAATCGGCGTGATCACAAACCCGGTCACTGTTTCATGTGCCGGCAACCGCCCGAGGATTTGCACATGGTCCGGCGGCAGACCCACCTCTTCGCGCGCCTCGCGCAGCGCGCAATCTTCCAGCGAGGCATCGGTCGGGTCGACCTTGCCGCCCGGAAAGGCGATCTGGCCGGGGTGGTGTTTCAGATGCGACGCGCGTTTGGTCAACAAAACACCCTGCGGCGACACGGCCACCAGCACGGCCGCCGCCCGCAACGTGCGACCCTGCGGCATCTGGAAACCGGGGTTCAGGTCGTAATCCGACGATGGCCCTGCGGGACGGGCAAGCGCCTGCCGCAGGCGGTCAAGGTCAGGCATTTGTGCCCTCGAACCCCAGCGTCTTGGGGTCAAGCTCGTAATGCGCGCCACAAAACTGGCAGTCTGCGGTGACCACGCCTTCGGGGGTGGTCATGTGGCGGATGTCCTTCTGGCTGTAGATCGACAGCGTGCTGCGCACCTTGTCGGCCGAACACGAACAGCCAAAGCGCAAGGGCTGCGGGTCGAACACGCGGGGGTCTTCCTCGTGGAACAGCCGCACCAGAAGGTCGGTCGGCGCGACGGACGGCCCGATCAGTTCAAGCTCTTCCACCGTGTCCAGCAAGATGTTGCAGCGCGTCCAGTTCTCGCCCGCGTCACCCCCCAGAATGTCGGTGTGGTGCAACAACCCCCCCTCGCCCGACCCGGCATCGGCGGCCACCTCGACCGACATGCCGACCTGCGGCATGTGTTGCAACATCACGCCGCCCGCGCGCCAGTGCAGCGCCTCGCCGGGTGTCTGGCTTTTGCCAAAGGTCACTGCGAATCGGGTCGGAAGCTGTTCGGACTGCGCGAAATACGTCTCGGCGCAATTGGCCAGCGACTGGCCGGCGATCGGCGTAAAGCCCTGATAAGGCACCATGCCTTCGCCCTGATCCAGCATCACGGCGAAATACCCCTCGCCGATCTGGCTGAAGGGCACCGCGTCAAGCTCCAGCCGTTCGGTGTCGTAACTGGCATAGGCGCGGATGCGGGCGGGCTGGCCATCGTCGGTCGGGCCATAATAGTCGGTGGCAATCAGCCGCGCCGGACCCTTGCCGCGAACCTGCAGTGACAGTTTCCAGCGCAGTTTCACCGCCTGCCCGATCAGGGCGGTCAGAACCACCGCCTCGGCCACCAGCGCCTCGATCACCGGGGGATAGGCGTGCTGGCGCAAGACCCGGTCCAGCACCCCGTCAAGCCGCACCACGCGGCCGCGAATGTCGGAACGGTCAAGCTGAAACGGCAGGACAGTGTCGTCCCAGGCGAGTTGTGTGGCGGACATGGGATTTCCTTTGGGCGATTGCCCGTGCATACCGCGCCAATATAGGCAGGGCAACCGGGGCACCAAAGGGGCAGCGATGATCAGGCGGTATGGCGACGCGGCGCAGTCGGGGCGGCGGTACAGGCGCAGACCGGGCGTCTATGCCATTCTGCTGCGCGGGGACGACCTTCTCTTGACCCACCAGACCGAGCCTGTGCCCGAGTTTCAATTGCCGGGCGGCGGAATCGACCCCGGCGAACAGCCCATTGCCGCCCTACACCGCGATGTGTTCGAAGAAACCGGATGGTCCATCGGCCCGCCGCGTTATCTGGGGGCTTACCGGCGGTTCACCTACATGCCTGAATATGACCTTTGGGCCGAAAAGCTGTGCAAGGTCTTTCTCGCGCGCCCCATCTTGTGCCTTGGCCCCCCCCGCGAACCGGGGCATCTCGCGATCTGGACCCACGCAGCCAATGGCGACGGGCTGCTGGGCAATTCGGGTGACCGCGCCATGCTGGCCCATGTGCTGCGCAACTAGCTGGCAGGCCCGTGAAAATCGAAAATGATCCCCGACACATCGTCGGGAAAATCGGAAACCCCGTGATGGCGGGTCAGGTCCCATATCATCGCCTCGAGCAATTCGGGGCTGCCCAGGTGACGGCTGGCCTTTAGCAGTTCGGCGGCGCCTTCGGTGCCAAGCTCGGCCCCATTCGGATCGGGGCATTCGGTGATTCCGTCTGACATCATCACCAACCGGTCGCCCGGCTGCAGCCGCAACGTGATACGCTCAAAGACCGCGCCCTCGATCAACCCGATGGGCAGCCCTCCAGCCCCAACAACTTCGACTTCGCCATCCGCGCGCAAGATCAAAGGATGCGGATGCCCAGCCTGGACCAGCATGCAGACGCCACTTTGCAGATCAACGTCCGCGTAAACCATGGTAAAATACTGGTCTACCTGAATTTTCTCAATCATCATCTTGTTCAGCCGGAACGCAACCATTTCGGGTGGCCAGGCATCCGCGCGGTCCCGCGAGCCGGTAGACATCGTGATGTTGTGTTCCGCGGTATTGCTCGACAAAAGACCCGCAAGCCGTGCCGTCAACATGGCCGATGCGACACCATGCCCGGACACATCGAGCGAAAACAGAACCAGATGACGGCTGTTGATCTGGAAACTTCCCACCAGATCGCCGCCGACATGGCCCGATGGGATCAACATCATCGACACAGCCCCACCCACGAAGTCACGGTAGCGATCCCGCACGAGGGTCTGTTGCAGCTTGCGCGCCTCGATCAGGTCGCGGTCAAGCGAATCGTAGACCAACTGCAACTCGCCAAGCGTCGCATTCACCAGCCGGTTCTTTTCGACCAATTCGCTTTGCATGCCGATGATCCGTTCGCCCGCACGCAGGCGCGCCCGCAATTCTTCGGGGCTGACAGGCTTGGTCAGAAAATCATCGGCACCCTGTTCAAGACCGTCAGCGATTTCTGTCTTTTCAGATTTCGAGGTCAGCAAGATGAAATAACCGTAGCCATCCCGCGGCAAAGCCCGGAAGGCGCGGCACAGTTCAAGTCCTGACATGCCGGGCATCATCCAGTCGCTGAGCACGACGTCGAAAAGGGTGGTTTGACACAGCGCGAGCGCCTCTTCGCCCGATTCGGCTTCGGAAACCCGGTAGCCCCAGCGCGAAAGCCGCATCGACAGCATCCTGCGCTGTGCTTTGCTGTCATCGACCACCAGAATATGGTGTTGTTCAGCCGTTACGGTTTCGATCTCGCGTTTTGTTCGTGGATGCGCAAGTGCCAACACAGCGTCCTCATGAGTTTCTCGACCTCTTCTTTTGACCATCTCCCTTAAGGTTCGGTGAAAGATAAACTCTTTCGTTCTGTGTTTTGACGGAGTTACCGATCGTTAAACACGCAGGTTCATCTTGTCTTAAAGCGTGGGCAGCTGTGTGGGGATTCAATGATAGACTGGTGCCGTATCAGCGAGTTGAAGGACGAAATAGGCGAAGAAGACTTTGCCGAGGTTGCAACCATGTTCCTCGACGAGTCAGACGAGGTCATTGCCCGGCTGTCGATCGGCAGCGGGGCCGCCGCATTGGAAAAGGACCTGCATTTCCTGAAGGGTGCGGCGTTGAACCTGGGTTTCGCGCAACTCGCCGGTCTTTGCCAGGATGGCGAACGACGGGCGGCAGGCGGATCGACAGAGATCGACCTGGACGCCGTTCGTAGCGCCTACGCTGCATCCCGGCAGGCGTTCGTGGCCGAATGCAGCCTTGTGGCGACCTAGATCAAGAACTCTGACAGGATTTCGTCGTTTGTGATGTCGCGGTAGGCAAAACTTGCCGCATCCAGTTGCGCGAACAGACGGTCAAAACTCGCAGCTTCCTTGGTTTCAATTCCGATCAAAACAGACCCGAAGTTGCGGGCTGATTTCTTGAGGTATTCAAACCTCGCGATATCGTCTTGCGGACCCAGCATCGCCAGAAACTCGCGCAAGGCACCGGGACGCTGCGGCATGCGCAGAATGAAATATTTTTTCACGCCGGAATGTCGCTGGGCACGCTCTTTGACTTCGGGCAACCGTTCGAAGTCGAAATTGCCGCCCGACGTCACGCAGATGACCGTCTTTCCTGCGATCTGATCCGCAAGATCGGGCAACACATCGACCGTCAGCGCCCCCGCGGGCTCCAGAACGATGCCTTCAACGTTCAGCATTTCCAGCATTGTCACGCAAATCCGATCCTCGGGGGCCAGCAGGACCTCTTCCGGCCTGACCCAGGACAAAAGGCGATAGTTCGCCTCGCCCAGCCGCGCGACGGCGGCTCCGTCGACAAAAGAGTTCACCCGCGCAAGTTTGACCGGTTCTTGCGCCAGCAAGGCCGCAGTCAGGCTGGCTCCGCCCACAGGTTCGACAAAGCGAAATTCAGTCATCGGCGACAGCGCCCGCAAATAGGCGGTCACCCCCGACGACAGCCCACCCCCACCGACAGGCAAAATCACCATATCGGGCGACCGACCTAACTGCTCGAGCAACTCGACCGCGACCGACGCCTGCCCCTCGATCACGTCCGGATCGTCGAACGGCGACAGGAAATGCGCGCCTTCGTCGATACAGAACGCCTGTGCCGCCGCCAGCGTCTGGTCAAAATAGTCCCCGGTCAGCATGATCCGCACCGCATCGCCGCCAAAAGCCCGGGTCTTGTCAATCTTCTGCTGCGGCGTCGTCACCGGCATGAAAATCGTTCCCGTCGCCCCGAAATGCCGGCAAGCAAAGGCCACCCCCTGTGCGTGATTGCCGGCGCTGGCACAGACAAACGCCGTCACCTCGGGCCGGCGCAGCCGCAACTTGCGCATCGCGGTAAATGCGCCGCGGAGCTTGTAGCTGCGCACCGGCGACAGGTCCTCACGTTTCAGCCAGATCTCGGCATTATAACGCTTCGACAGATGTTCGTTGCGCTGCAGCGGCGTGCGGGGAAACAAATCGCGCAAGGCGCGGGTGGATTGGCGGGCGGCATCGACAAAATCGGTCATCCCCCTGCATAGCGTGCAGCGCGCGCAAGGCCAATCGGTCTTGTTCCCCCCTGCAAAAGCCAATAGAGGCGATTTCCAGTCACCAGAAGGAGCTTGATCATGTCCGCCGCACGCCTGTCTGCGCCGAAAAGAGTCGTTCTCGCCTATTCCGGCGGCCTGGATACCTCGATCATCCTGAAATGGTTGCAAAACGAATATGGCTGCGAGGTGATCACATTCACCGCCGATCTGGGCCAGGGCGAAGAACTGGAGCCCGCGCGGGCCAAGGCGATCTTGCTCGGCATCAAGCCCCGGAACATCCACATTGAGGATGTCCGTGAAGAATTCGTGCGCGACTTCGTGTTCCCGATGTTTCGCGCCAACGCGCTTTATGAGGGGCTTTACCTGTTGGGCACCTCGATCGCCCGTCCCCTGATCGCCAAACGTCTGGTCGAGATTGCAGCGGAAACCGGGGCCGATGCCGTGGCGCATGGTGCTACCGGCAAGGGCAACGATCAGGTGCGGTTTGAATTGTCGGCCCTCGCGCTGAACCCGCATCTGCGCGTGATCGCACCCTGGCGCGAATGGTCGCTACAAAGCCGCACGCAGCTTTTGGCCTATGCCGAGGCCAACCAGATCCCGATTGCCAAGGACAAGCGCGGCGAGGCGCCGTTCTCGGTCGATGCCAACCTGTTGCACACCTCTTCCGAGGGCAAGGTTCTGGAAAACCCGGCCGAGGAAGCGCCCGACTATGTCTATCAGCGCGTGACACCGGTGGAACAGGCCCCGGACCAAGCCGAGATGGTCGAAGTCACCTTCGAACGCGGCGATGCAGTGGCCATCGACGGCGTGCCGATGTCGCCCGCCACCCTGCTGACCAAACTCAACGAGTTGGGTGCCAGACACGGCGTCGGCGTCCTGGACCTCGTGGAAAACCGCTTCGTCGGGATGAAATCCCGCGGCATCTACGAAACCCCTGGCGGCACGATCCTGCTCGAAGCGCATCGCGGCATCGAGCAGATCACGCTGGATGCAGGTGCAGGGCATCTGAAAGACAGCATCATGCCTCGCTATGCCGAGCTGATTTACAACGGCTTCTGGTTCAGCCCGGAACGCGAGATGCTGCAAGCCCTGATCGACAAAAGCCAAGAGCATGTGACAGGCACCGTTCGCGTCAAACTCTACAAAGGCAGCGCCCGCACCGTCGCCCGCTGGTCCGATCACTCGCTTTACAGCGAGAAACATGTGACCTTCGAAGAAGACGCCGGCGCCTACGACCAGAAGGATGCCGCAGGCTTCATCCGCCTGAACGCGCTGCGCCTGAAACTGATCGCCACGCGGAACGCAAGGGTCGCGGGCAAACGCTGATCATTTTCTGTCTTTAAATATCCCACAGGGGGTCCGGGGGGTGTGAAACCCCCCGGCCTTTCCGCAAACGCTACGCCAGAAACGGCAGCACCACCCCCGCCACCGCGCCCGCATCCTCTTCCTGCATCAAATGCCCCAACCCCGGCAGGTTCACCCACACCGCCCCTGGGATCTGCCCCGTCGCCTTCTCTGACACTCCCGGTGGCACGGTGGCGTCGTTTGCCCCGGTGATCAGCAACACCCGCGCCGAAACACCCGGCAATCGCGCGAACAACCCCTCCAGTTTCCATTGCGCCATCATCAACAGCGCCGCATCGACATGGCCCGGCATCTGCAACAGCCGCAGATATTGCCCAAGCCCCGCCGCATCGATCTTCGACCCGGTCGAGGCCAGCAGCGCCGCCACCCGATCCGGCGTGCCAGAGAGCCGCGAAAACACCTGCGGCACAAAGGGCGTCGCCGCCAGCAGTTTCGCCATCAACGGAAAGAGCCACCCCGCCGCCCCGTCAAACGTCCCCAGCGCCGCGTTGACCCCGACCACCCGCGCCACCGGCATCATCTCGGCCAGCCGCAGCGCAAGCGCCCCTCCCGCCGAATGGCCGATCACTGCATGGGGATGCCAGCCCTGCCCCGCGCAAAGCGCCGCGATATCCTCGGCCATCGCGTCCAGACCGCACCGCCGGCGCGACCCCATCCGGGTAAAGCCCTGCCCCGGCAGATCAATCGCCACCACACGGTAGCCCGCCAATAGTGGCATCAGGTAGCGCCACGAATGCGTCGCCCCCCCTGCCCCATGCAGCAGCAAGACCAGCGGCCCCGCCCCCATCTCTTGCACATGCCAAAGATGCGGACGGCACGCGATGCGCCGCGAGGTGTCGCGCAGCGGCCAGTCGGCAGGCAGGCGCAGCGGCGTCATCTATCCCTCCAATGCCGCAGACAACACCGCCGACAGACGCTGCGCATCCGCGCGTGGCAGCGGGATATAGGGCGCATCCAGCAACCCCGCCAGCACATGCAGGCTGGCTTGCGGCCGGTTGCCGGTGTCGATCACCAACGCAGGCACCCCCGACCCCCGCAGCGCGCGGGCCAGCCGCTGGGCATCCGCCTCGGCCCTTTCGCGGCTCGCCGTGCCGTCAAGTGCCACATTCCCCCGCCCGTCGGTCAACAGCGCCACTGTTGGCGTCATGCCCCGGGCACGGGCCTGCGCCGCCACCTCGAATGCCATGCGCAACCCGGCGGCCAGCGGCGTACCCCCGCCCCCGGGCAACCCCGCCAGCCTGCGCTTGGTCTGTACCAGTGACCGGGTCGGCGGCAGCATCAATTCCGCCCCCGCCCCGCGAAACGCCACCAGCGCCACATGATCGCGCCGCGCATAGGCCTGCGCCAGCAGCAACTCGACCGCGCCCTTTGTCTCGGCCAGCCGCGCCATCGCGGATGAGCCAGAGGCATCGACGGCAAAGATCAGGCAGCGGTCCGAGGTTTCGGCAAACCGCTTGATCCGCAGATCGCCGGCCCGGATCGCCAAACCCTTGGCTCCCCCAGTAAAGGTCTTGCGCCCGCGAACCCCCTGCCAGGGCGCCGCCGCGCGCAAGGTCGCCACCAGATCGATCCGCAGTCCTGATCCCGGCTGGCCGGGCCGGGGCGTCAGGGGCCGCCCGCGCCGGTTGCCCTTGATCACGGCCCCCGCCCCCGACCCGCGCGCCGATTTCGCCGCCCGCCCGGCCCGAAGCCGCGCCAGCACATCCGCAGGCAAGGCGGCGCGCACCGCCTCCAGCAGGATATCGTCCGGGATGCGGTCGCCCAGATCTTGCGGCGGCTCGGCCTCTGCCTCTCCGGGATCGGGCGGCGGCGCTGGCGCCGGTTCGGGCACGGTGTCCGGCACATCGCCCCGATGCGCCAGCACCAACTCTGCCGCGCGCCGAAGATCGTCATCCGTCACGGCGTCCCGCCCGGCCCAGGCCGCCAGCGCCCGCGCCACAGCCAGCGCCAGCAGCGGCGCGCGCAGTGACACAATGCCCAGCGCCGCCGCCACCCGCGTCAGTTGCGCAACCGCATCCGGCGGAGTCGAAACCGTGATCCCGCGCGCGATGGCCAGCCGATCAGGGTCGGGCGCAATCTCGGCAGTGTCAGACCAGCCGATCCCGTCCAGATCGACAAACAAGCCCAGCCGGTCGGTCAGCGCGCCTGACAGCGCTTCTCCCTCGATACCCTCGTCCAGTGCAATAAGGCAAAACCCCGGATCGTCCAGCACCCGCGCCAGCCGCGCGGCCAACCCCGGCGGGCAGCGTTCGGCCATGGCCAGCACCAGTGCGCAAGGCGCATCCAGCACCCCCGACGACCGCGTCACATGACCGGCCGCAAGCGTCCCCGCCAGATCGACCCCGCCATAAAGCGCCGTATCATCCACCCCCGGATGGATGCGGCGCTGAGGAAGCGCCAACGCCCCAAAAGCCCCCGTTACCCGGTCCCGCACCGGCCCCGCCCTGCTGCGCAGCCACAACCCCTTGACCCCTTCTGCCCCCACCGCGAGCACGCAAAGTGCGAGTTCCGCGCGCTGCCAGGGCGTCAGCGGCTCCATCAGGGCAAAACCTCGGCGATGGTCCGTGCCACCCGTGCACCCGACCCGGCCTCGTCCAATGGATCGCGGCGCAACCGGTGCGACAGCGCCGATGCCGCCACCGATTTCAGATGCGCCCGCGTCACAACCTTGGCCCCGTCAAACGCCGCCTGCGCCCGCGCCGCGCGCAGAAGGGTCAACTCGCCGCGCAACCCATCAGACCCCAACGCGATGCACAACGCAGCACAGTCATGCAGCACCACCCCCGGAGTTTTCAGTTCTTTCAGCCCGTTCCGCGCCGTCAGGATCGCCTTGCGCAAAGCGGTATCCTGCGCCCGCCATTTCTTCATGAACCGATCAAAACTGTTCTCATAGGCATCCCGCCGCGTCATCACCTCTACCCGGGTTTCGATGTCTCGCGGCGATGTCACCTCGACCGACAGCCCGAACCGGTCCAGCAATTGCGGGCGCAGCTCGCCCTCTTCGGGATTGCCCGAGCCAACCAGAACGAACCGCGCCGGGTGACGAATCGACAGGCCTTCACGTTCGACGACATTTTCGCCAGACTGCGCCACATCCAGCAAAAGATCGACAATGTGATCCTCAAGCAGGTTCACCTCGTCGATGTAAAGATACCCCCGGTTGGCCCGCGCCAGCAGCCCCGGTTCAAACGCCTTTTCCCCCCGCGTCAGAGCCCGTTCGATGTCGAGCGCCCCCACCACGCGGTCCTCTGTCACACCCAGAGGCAGGTCGATGACCGGGGTAGGCCGGCTTACCATCGCGCCTGTTGTGGCATTGGCCCAGACCGGAACATCTTCGGGGCGCGCCGAATTGACCGGGCAGCCCTCGACCACGGTAATCGGCGGCAACAACGCGGCCAACGCCCGCACGGCGGTCGATTTGCCCGTGCCACGGTCCCCGAACACCAGCACCCCGCCGATGCCGGGGTCGATCGCTGTCAGCACCATCGCCTGTTTCATCGCGGCCTGGCCTACGATGGCCGAAAACGGAAAGGGTTGTTTCATGCGGCGTCCTTGGTGCGGGCGAGGGGGCTTTTGCCCTCCCATGTGCCCCAGTCGTCGAGGATGGAAAAGCGGGCGTAAAGCTCTTCGGAAAACCAGCCTTCGTCACGCACGGCCTTGATGGCGCGGCCGTGCGGGCCGTCGCCGCGTGCAAAATTCGCCATCGCGGCGGCATCGGGCCAGATTGAGAAGGTGACCTGATGCAGCAAGGGCACCTCGCCGATCCCGATCTTGAAGATCACGTTGGGGTCCGAGCCGATGACCGCAGAGATATCCGGCACCCGGCCCCAGAACCGCAGAAAGGTGGACGGCTTCATCGTGGCCCGCGTCAGGGCGACGATGGGGCCGGCAGTGGCGGGCTGCGGGGTAAAGGGCTCAAGGCCCGACCATCGACCGCGCGCCGAAGTGGGGTTCAGCAGGATGGTCCAGCTTTCCGACGCGTGGCGCCGCCAGCGCCGGAACACCGGCGCCTGATCCAGGTTGCGCCGCGCGGTCGCTGCATCCGGCCATGTCGCAAGGATCGCCCAGACTTTCGTATTGGGGCGCGGGGTAAACCCCTCTCCCGTGCCCGACCCGCAGAGTTTGACAAACCCGACATCGCGCATCCGCCAGAACGACAGCCGCGCAAGCCCCATCTGCCCAAGCACCCAAACCCGCGCAGCCAGCGACGGAAAGCGGTAGAGGGTAAGGCTGACGGTCTGCATGGCGGTTCTGCCGTTGGTTACTCGATCAGTTTGTCAGGCTTTGCAGCCGCGCGAAAGCCGAAACGGGAAATTCGTATGCGCCCACGGCACATATTGTAAATCTGACTAGACAGTATATCGTCGCCTCATGTTGACACATTCTGCTTCCGCCCTTCCGTCCCAGCCTTGCGATTCGGGCTCTGATGCCATCGTCATCGGTGCGGGTCTGGGGGGCCTTGCCGCCGCGATGCGGCTTGGCGCCAAGGGATACCGCGTGACGGTCATCGACCGTCTTGACATGCCGGGCGGGCGCGGTTCGTCGATCAGCCAGGGCGGACACCGCTTTGACCTTGGCCCCACCATCGTCACCGTACCGCAGCTTTTCCGCGAATTGTGGACGGCCTGCGGGCGCGACTTTGACGACGATGTCGATTTGCGGGCGCTTGACGATTTCTATCAGATTCAGTGGCAGGACGGATCGACCTTTACCGCCCGCCAATCGACCGACGCCATGCGGGCCGAGGTGGCGCGTCTGTCGCCATCCGATCTGGCCGGCTTTGACAGGTTCCTGCGCGACAGCGAGGCGCGCTATCAGTTCGGCTTTGAAAACCTTGGCCGCCGCTCGATGCACAAGCTTTGGGACCTGATCAAGGTGCTGCCGACATTCGCCATGCTGCGTGCCGACAAGTCGGTCTATGCCCATGCCGCCAGCCGCGTGAAGGACGAACGCCTGCGCTTTGCTCTGTCGTTTCATCCGCTGTTCATCGGCGGCGATCCGTTTCACGTGACCTCGATGTATATCCTTGTCAGTCACCTCGAAAAGGAATTCGGGGTGCATTACGCGATGGGCGGGGTTGCCGCGATTGCGCTGGCGATGGCGGGCGTGATTGCGGCCCAGGGCGGGGAATTGCGTTTGAACGCCGAGGCGGATGAGATCCTGCTGGAAAACGGGCGGGCTGTCGGCGTGCGGCTGGCAGACGGGCAGCTGCTGCGGGCCGATGTCGTGGTGTCGAACGCCGATGCGGGCCACACCTATGACCGGCTGATGCGCAACCATCCCCGCAAACGTTGGACGCCCTCGCGGTTGAGGCGCGCGCGCTGGTCGATGGGGCTGTTCGTGTGGTATTTCGGGACCAAGGGGACCGCGCTGAAATGGCCAAAGGTCGGGCATCACACGATTGCGGTGGGGCCGCGCTATAAGGGTCATATCGCCGATATCTTCGTCAAGGGCCGGTTGGCCCAAGACATGAGCCTTTATCTGCACCGCCCGTCCGTCACCGACAAAGGTTGCGCACCACCGGGGGATGACACGTTCTATGCCCTGTCGCCCGTGCCGCATCTGGGCTTTGACAACGGGGTGAACTGGGCCGAACAGGCCGAACCCTACCGCGTCTGCGTTCAGAAGATGCTCGAGGATCGGCTGCTGCCCGGCCTTGGCGATCATCTGACAGAACAGTTGGTTTTCACTCCGCAGACTTTCGAATCCCGTTATCTCGCGCCCTTTGGCACCGGTTTTTCGATCGAACCGCGCATCCTGCAGTCGGCCTGGTTCCGCCCCCACAACGTGTCCGAAGAGGCAAAGGGCCTTTATCTGGTCGGCGCGGGCACCCATCCCGGCGCAGGCCTGCCGGGGGTGATTTCCTCGGCCGAAGTGCTGGGCAAACTGGTGCCCGACGCACCGCATCGAACCGCCTTCAGGATGGCAGCAGAATGATCGCCCAAGCAGACATGACCCATTGCCGCGAGGCGATCCGAACGGGATCGCTGTCGTTCCATGCCGCGTCCAAACTGCTGCCCGCGCGGGTGCGTGACCCCGCGCTCGCGCTTTATGCCTTTTGCCGGCTGGCCGACGACTCGGTGGACGACACCGACGACAAGGCGCCCGCCGTGCTGGGCCTGCGCAACCGCCTGGACCTGGTTTACGCGGGCCGCCCGCGCAATTCTGCCGCCGACCGTGCCTTTGCTGATGTGGTGGCCGATTTCGATATGCCCCGCGCCCTGCCCGAAGCCCTGCTTGAAGGCCTCGCCTGGGACGCTGTCGGGCGGCGCTATGATACGCTGTCAGGGGTTCTGGACTATTCCGCGCGGGTTGCGGCGGCAGTGGGCGCGATGATGTGCGTCCTGATGCGGATGCGCAACGCCGATGCGCTGGCACGGGCCTGCGATCTGGGGCTTGCCATGCAACTGACCAACATCGCGCGCGATGTGGGCGAGGATGCGCGGGCCGGGCGGCTTTATCTGCCGTTGCAGTGGCTGGACGAGATCGGGAAAGCGCCTGCCGCCTTCCTTGCCGACCCACAGGCCGATGCAGGCATCCGCGATCTGACAGCACGCCTGCTGACCGCGGCTGATCATCTCTATACCCGGTCCGAGGCAGGCATACCCGCCCTGCCATTGGCCTGCCGCCCCGGCATCTATGCCGCGCGCCACGTCTATGCCGGGATCGGCACCTCGGTGCGCCGCAACGGATTTGACAGCATCACCTGCCGCGCCCGCACCTCTGGCCGCCAGAAACTCGGCTGGCTGGTGCTGTCGGTGATGCGCAGCGGGGTGTCAATGGTGGCCCCCGGTCCCGCCACCTTGCACGCAGCCCCGACACCCGAAGTCGCATTTCTGGTGCAAGCAGCCGCCCGCCACTCGCAGCGTTTTGGCCGATCAGAGGCGGTTCTGTCGGTCTTTGCGCAACTCGAGGCACAAGATCGTGCGCGCCGAGGGTTGGAGCGCGCCCGGGCCTGATCTATCTTTCGCAAGGAACTGAAAAGGAAATGCGATGGATTGGGGCCTGTTTTTGACCTTTCTTGCTGCCTGCGCCGCCGCTGCGGCCACCGGCGCGATGTTCGAACCCGGCAAATGGTACGATGGCTTGGCAAAACCGGTCTGGACACCGCCCGGCTGGGTGTTTCCAGTGACATGGTCGGTGCTCTACATCTGCATGGCGGTTTCCGCCGCCTGGATCGCCGTGCTGCCCGGAAATGGCCAGGCGCTGGCGTTTTGGGGGCTGCAGATCGCGTTCAACACGCTCTGGACGCCGGTGTTCTTCGGCCTGCACCGGATGCGCGCCGCTATGGTGGTGATGGTGGGCCTCTGGCTGTCGGTCGCGGCAACTACGCTGGCCTTCTTCGACCTGAACGTCTGGGCGGGCCTCCTCTTCGTCCCCTACCTCATATGGGTTACAATTGCCGCCGCGCTAAACTTCCGCGTGATGCAGATGAATCCCGGCCCACAGCCCGCCTGATCCTCATCCTTTCACATTGGCACAAATATCCCACGGGGGTGCGGGGGTGTGAAACCCCCGCTTTTTGGGGCGGGTGCGGGGGTGTGAAATCCCCGCGCTCTCAACGGCTCCACCCCGCCCGGCGCGGCACGCGCACCGCCAGCATCGGCTTCATCAAGGGCGACCGGAACCGCACAAGGTCCAGCGCCTCATGCACCCCTGTCACCCGCTCCCCTTCCAGCACGGTTTCCACCAGACACCGGCTGTAGAACGGCGCCTCCAGCATCTGCATCACTTGCCGTGGCCGATGCCCCGGATCGCACCGCGTGTCACGCGAAATCCCCCAGAGCGTCCGGGGCAATCGGGTCAATGGCGGCGGTGCAATCTCGGTCACCGAACCATCAGCTGCAATGTCCAGCCCCAGTGCCAGCGTCGATCCATCCCGCCGAATGCCGTCATAAAAACACGTGGCCCCCCCCGCACGGCGCGGATAGCGACCCCAGGTCCAGCGCCGAAAATCCGCCTCCAGCGCCGCCGACCCGAAATTGGCATCAAAGTACCCATGCCCGGTCCAGCGGTGGCCTTGGGTCAGATCAACCTCGATATGGGCGGTGGGGGCAAAGGGGCGCCAGATGTGGCTTGCATCCGGGGTCAGCACCGCCTCGACCCCCGTGATCGCAGACGGAGTCAACCGGATCTGCCCGCGCAAGCGCGAAACTATCGGCAGGCTTGATACCTCGTCCACGTCGATCACCAAGACGCCATTGTCCCAGGCCATCCGGCTTGGCCCGACCACCAACGCATCCCGGCTTTGCCGCAAGGCCGCCCGCCCGCGATCCATCATGGTGAACCGCCCACCGGGGCCATAAGTCACTACATTGATGCAGCAATGGTTTTGCGGATCACGCCGCCCCGACCAGCGATACCATGGCGAGAACACCGACCCGATGAACCCGATCACCGACACGGCGCGCAGGCCATCATCGGACACGCCATCGACATACCACCAGGCATAGCCGTCAGGCGCTACTTCGACGCGGAAGTCAGGTCGCTCAATATCGCCTCTGCCGCGTGCCGCCCGGACAAGGCCGCCATCGGCACCCCCGCCCCCGGATGCGCCCCGCCCCCCGCCATATAGAGACCCCGCAACGCCGTCCGCGCGCCGGGCCGCTGAAACGGGGCCAGCATCCCCACCGGACCGCGCCCGTAAAGCGCCCCCTGCGAGCCCGGAAACAACTGCGCAAACCCCTGTGGCGTCATCAGGTTGGCGTCTTTCGGGGCTGGATCGAATGTCAGACCGAACCGGGCCAGTTGCGGAAAAGTCCGTAGGCGACATTGGGCAATCTCTCCTGGCGATTGGGTGGTTTTCGGCGGGGCATTCATGATGATCTCGAACCGTTCAAGCTGTCCTGACGGCCCGCCGCCCGGGTCGGTGACGGCGCGATCTTGCGCGCAGACGTACAGCGTCGCCTGGTCTGGCATCCGGCCTGCGGCAATCGGGCCAAACTCCAGCGCCGGGTCATCACAGAAAAACACGTTGTGATAGGCCAGATCGACGCCTGCGGGCCGCGCCGCAAAGGCCCAGACCCAGGCCGAAAGGCTGCGCGGATGGGCCGCCACCGGTTTCAACGCCCCCTGCGGGCCGTTGCCCAAAAGCCCCGCCAGCAACGCCGCCGGATCGCCGTTGAACACCACAAGATCGCTGCGCAGCAATCGCCCATCCGACAGTTCGACCCCGATCACCCGCCCGCCTTGCCGCTCGATCCGCCGTGCCGCCACGTTATAGCTGATGGCGGCCCCATGGCGTTCGGCCAAGTCCGCCAAGGCCCGCGCCAATTGATGCATGCCGCCCTGCACCGCCCAGACGCCTTGCGCCTCGGCGGCCCAAATCAGCGCCAGAACCGCCGGCGACACGTCAGGCGCGCCACCCACATACGTGGCATAGCGCCCGAACAATTGCCGCAAACGTTGATCGGTGAACTGCGCCGCAAGCTGCCGGGCCAGCGTCATGCCGGGCAGCAACATGCGCCAAAGCCGGGGGTTCAGGGCAGCGCTGCACGCAAGCGCTGCAAGGCGCGGCCTGGGGGCCCGCATCATCGGCGCATCGAAGGCGGTGTAAGCCCCGGTTGACAGGCGATGAAAGCGGCGAAACTCGTCGGCTGCGCGCGCGCCCGCCAGATCGGCGATGGCCGCAGCACTGGCTTCGGGGTCGGTGAAGAGGTCAAGCGTGCTGCCATCCGGCCAGAAATGCCGCGCCAGCATCGGCAGCGGAACAAGCGTCAGATGATCGTCAAGCTGCGCGCCTGCATGCGCGAACAGGTCATCGAACACGCCCCGCATTGTCAGTACCGTCGGCCCGGCATCGACCGGCCCTGCATCGCTGGCCAGCGCACGCATCTTGCCGCCAGGTGTCGCTTGTGCCTCGATCACTGTCACGCGCTGTCCGGCTGCGGCCAACCGCACTGCGGCGCACAATCCGCCGATGCCCGCACCGATCACCACGATGCTCTTCTTGTTTGGGCTTTTTTGACCGGGATGTTTCATCACAGCCGATTGTTGACTCGGGGCGCGAAGCTGTCCAGTATGATTTACAGTTGTGTGTCATTTTATCTTGACACATCCCATCGCATCCGCCGGTTTCAGCCGGCAACAGGGGGACGCATGCCGAACACCATCCGGTTTGAAAGGGCAAACGCCGCGGCGATCGCCCGCGCCCAGACCGGGGGGCCGGGCCGCCTGGCCGAGGCATTGCACTATGCCGTTACCCCGGGCGGCGCGCATATTCGCCCCACCATCCTCTATTCGGTCGCCGCCGCCTGCCGCGAGGATCGTCCCGCGCTTACCGATGCCGCCGCAGTCGCGCTGGAGTTGATCCATTGCGCGAGCCTCGTGCATGACGACCTGCCCTGTTTCGATGACGCCAACATGCGGCGCGGGAAGCCGACCGTGCATCGTGCGTTCTCTGAACCGCTTGCCGTGCTGACCGGCGACAGCCTGATCGTGTTGGCCTTTGACGTGCTGGCCGATGCGGCATGCGATCAGCCGCGCCGCGCCCTGGATCTGGTGCGCATCCTGTCGCGGCGCACGGGCATGCCGGATGGCATCTGCGCGGGTCAAGGCTGGGAGAGCGAGCCGAAGGTGAACTTGTCAGCCTATCACCGCGCGAAAACCGGGGCGCTGTTCATTGCAGCCACGCAGATGGGGGCCGTCGCCGCAGGGCAGGAACCGGACCAGTGGGAAGAGCTTGGCGCGCGGATCGGCGAGGCGTTTCAGGTGGCCGACGATTTGCGCGATGCGCTGTATGACGCTGAAACCCTTGGCAAACCCGTCGGGCAGGATGCGGCACATGATCGCCCCAATGCCGTGGCAGAATTGGGCGTTCAAGGAGCGATCCGTCGGTTGAAAGACATTCTGGGCGGGGCAATCGCGTCGATCCCGGCCTGTCCCGGCGAGGCGATGCTGGCAGAAATGGTCCGCCGCTATGCCGAAAAGATGACACCCGTCGCCCCTGCCTATTCACAGGCCGCGCGGGGTTGACGTGACCGATCTGCCGGACCGACCTGTTGCGCCGGGGGCGACCCTTCGCGGGCGGCTGATGCGACTGGCGGGATCCCGGGCGTTTCAGTCTTTTGCCGCCCGGATGCCGGTTCTGCGGCGGGTGGCGCGGGCCGAAGGGGCAGCACTTTTTGACCTCGTCGCAGGCTTTGTACAGTCGCAAACCCTGATGGCGCTGGTGGAACTGCGGGTGCTGCACCTGGTGCAGGATGCACCGTTGTCGGCGGCTGTTTTGGCCACGCGATGCGAAGTTGCACCGGATCGGATGCAGGTCCTGTTGCAGGCAGGGGCCGGGTTGGGGCTGTTGAAACGGCAGCGTGACGGGCGGTTTGCGATTGCGCTGCGCGGGGCGGCAATGCTGGGCGTGCCGGGGCTGGAGGCGATGGTGCGCCACCACCGCGCGCTTTATGCAGATCTGGCAGACCCCGTCGCCTTCTTTCGCGGCGGCACGCAGACCGAACTGGCGCAGTTTTGGCCTTATGTCTTTGGTGCGGCAGGCGCGGTCGATCCGGGCATGACGGCCACCTATTCCGACCTGATGGCGGACAGCCAGGTGCTGGTGGCCGAAGACACGCTGCGGATGATCGATCTGTCGGACGCACGGCGGCTGATGGATGTGGGCGGTGGCACGGGGGCGTTTCTGACTGCGGTGGGGGCGGCCTATCCCGGGCTGCTGCTTGATCTCTTCGACTTGCCCGTTGTGGTCACGGCGGCGGCGGCGCGGTTCGCGGCGGCGGGCCTGACGGCGCGTTGCACCATTCATCCCGGCAGCTTCCGCGACGAGTCCCTACCGCAGGGGGCAGACGCGATTTCTCTGGTTCGGGTGCTTTATGACCATGCCGACGCGACGGTGGAACGGCTTCTGACGGCGGTGTTTCACGCATTGCCGGCTGGCGGGCGGCTGATCATCGCCGAGCCGATGTCGGGCGGGGAAACCCCGGATCGTGCGACGGATGTGTACTTTGCGATTTACACTCTGGCGATGCAAACCGGGCGCACCAGATCGCTTGCGGACATCGCAGGTCTGCTAGGTCGGGCGGGCTTTGGTACGATCCTGCAAAAGCCGGGTTTCCGGCCTTTCGTCACCTCGGTGATCACCGCACGCCGCTAAGCGACGGAATTGATTTACATCAAACTGTCAATTTTGTTTGACAGTACAATGTGTAAGAATAGAGTGACACTTACGGCTATTGCGGCCATCGAATCTTCGGGAAAGCGGAAAGCGCCATGGAAGCCATGCAGACCAGCGCCGTCATCCTGTCAGGTCCCCGCCACTTGTCGGTCGGGCAATTGGCGTTGCGCCCCCCGGGACCAGATGATGTGGTGGTGCGGATCGATCATTCCGGCATTTCGACGGGTACGGAAAAGCTGTTCTGGTCCGGCACGATGCCGCCTTTTCCCGGTATGGGATATCCGCTGGTTCCCGGCTACGAGGCTGCAGGCGAGGTGATCGAGGCGGGCCGTGGGTCGGGCTACGCACCCGGCGATCATGTATTTGTGCCAGGTGCGAACTGCTTTGCCGAAACACAGGCCGGACCGGTGCGGGGCCTGTTCGGCGGGGCTGCGCAGCATCTTGTTTCGGCAAGCGCCCGACTGACCCGGATTGATGCGGGATTTCAGGCCGAAGGTGCGCTCTTGGCGCTTGCGGCAACGGCGCGTCATGCCATCGCTGGGTTCGATTGCGCGCTGCCCGATCTGATTGTCGGGCATGGGGTTCTGGGGCGGCTTCTGGCGCGGCTGACCGTCGCCGCCGGGGCAAAGCCACCAACCGTGTGGGAAACCAATCCGGCGCGTCAGTCCGGCGCCGTCGGATACGAGGTTGTGTATCCCGAGGCCGATCCGCGGCGCGATTACAAGGCGATCTACGATGCCTCCGGGGCAGGGGACCTGCTGAACAGCCTGATCGGGCGGATTGCGCGCGGCGGCGAGATCGTATTGGCGGGGTTTTACACCGCCCCGATTTCCTTCGCCTTCCCTCCCGCCTTCATGAAAGAGGCCCGCCTGCGCATCGCTGCCGAATGGGATGCATCCGACCTGATCGCCACGCGGCAACTGGTCGAATCCGGTGCCTTGTCGCTGGCCGGTCTGGTGACCCACACCCGCCCCGCAGCCGATGCCCCGGAGGCATATGAACAGGCGTTCACCGACTCCGACTGCTTGAAAATGATCCTCGACTGGAAGGGCCACGCATGACCTTGGACATCCCGAACCTGAAGGCCTTTGATCAGCGGCTGCGCGACGAGGCTGCCGAAGAGCCGACGCTGGAAATCCCGCAGGGCGCGCCGACCAAGAAGACGCAAATCATTGCAATCTATGGCAAGGGCGGCATCGGCAAGTCGTTCACTCTGGCCAATCTGTCCCATATGATGGCCGAAATGGGCAAGCGCGTGCTGCTGATCGGCTGCGACCCGAAGTCGGATACCACCAGCCTTTTGTTCGGCGGCAAGGCATGCCCGACGATCATCGAAACCTCGACCCGCAAGAAGCTGGCGGGCGAAGTGGTCAAGATCGGCGATGTCTGCTTCAAGCGCGGCGGCGTGTTCGCGATGGAGTTGGGCGGGCCCGAGGTCGGTCGCGGCTGCGGCGGGCGCGGGATCATCCATGGGTTCGAGCTGCTGGAAAAGCTGGGGTTCCATGACTGGGACTTCGACTATGTGCTTCTGGATTTTCTGGGCGACGTGGTGTGCGGCGGGTTCGGTCTGCCCATCGCACGCGACATGGCGCAGAAGGTGATCCTTGTCGCCTCGAACGATCTGCAAAGCCTGTATGTCGCCAACAACGTCTGTTCGGCGGTGGAGTATTTCCGCAAATTGGGCGGCAATGTCGGCATAGCCGGGCTTGTGATCAACAAGGATGACGGCACGGGCGAGGCTGCGGCCTTTGCCAAGGTTGTGGGTATTCCGGTGCTGGCGGCGATCCCGCAAGACGACGACCTGCGCAAGAAATCCGCGAATTATCAGATCGTTGGCAGCTACGAGTCGCAGTGGGGCCCGATGTTTGCAGCACTTGCCGATGCGGTGGCGATTGCCCCGCCGGTGCGTCCTTCGCCGGTCAACCAAGATGGGCTTCTGAGCCTGTTCGATGCCGAGACGACGGGCGCGAATTTTGTGCTGACCCCCGCCACCGATGCCGACATGCGCGGCAAGAACGCGGTTCTGAAGAAGTCGCTGGAGGTTGTGTACGACGATGTTTGACCTGGACGCGCTGGCCAAGATCGAAGCCGACCTACAGCGTTTGACCCGCAAGGGAGCCAAATGACTGGGGAAATCGGATATGACAGCACGGCACCGCTGACGGCGCTGCCCGCCGGGCAAGAGGTGCCGGAGACGGCTGCCACTGGCGACGGTGCCTGTCACTCCGGTGCGACGCTGCGCGATGCCGCGCGGGCTGCGGGCAAATCCGAGATCCTCGACCAATATGCCGCCGACTATCCGCAGGGGCCGCATGACAAACCGCAGTCGATGTGCCCGGCCTTCGGGTCGTTGCGGGTGGGTCTACGGATGCGGCGGGTGGCGACGGTCCTGTCGGGCTCGGCCTGCTGCGTGTATGGGCTGACGTTTGTGTCGCATTTTTATGGGGCGCGGCGGTCGGTCGGCTATGTGCCCTTCAACTCTGAATCGCTGGTGACCGGCAAGCTCTTCGAAGATATCCGCGACGCGGTCCATGAATTGGCGGACCCCGAACGCAACGACGCGATCATTGTGACCAACCTCTGCGTGCCGACCGCCAGCGGTGTGCCGTTGAAGCTGCTGCCCAGCGAGATCAACGGCGTGCGGATCATCGGGATTGACGTTCCAGGGTTCGGGATTCCCACTCACGCCGAGGCAAAGGACGTGCTGGCGGGCGCGATGTTGAAATACGCGCGCGCCGAGATTGAAGCCGGGCCGGTGCAAGCACCGGTTGGCGGCAAGTCGGATCGCCCGACCGTGGCCCTGCTGGGAGAGATGTTTCCGGCCGATCCGATGATGATCGGTGCGATGCTGGCACCCCTTGGACTGGCCGCAGGGCCGGTGGTGCCCTGCCGCGAATGGCGCGAGTTGTATGCTGCACTCGACTGTGATGTGGCGGCGGCGATCCACCCTTTCTACACGGCGGCGGTGCGCGAGTTCCAATCGGCGGGGCGCAAGGTTGTCGGCTCGGCTCCGGTCGGGCTTGACGGCACGGCAGCGTGGCTGAGCGCGATTGGCGATGCCTATGGCGTTGATCCGGCGCGGATTGCAGCAGCGCAGAATGCGTTTCTGCCTGCAATCAAGGCGGCCCTGGCAGGGAGCCGGATCAACGGGACGATCACGCTGTCGGGCTATGAAGGGTCTGAACTGCTGGTCGCGCGTCTGCTGATCGAATCCGGGGCGGATGTGCCGTATGTCGGGACGGCTTGCCCGAAGACCCAATGGTCCGCGCCCGATCTGGAATGGCTTGAGGCGAAGGGCGTGAAGGTCAAGTTCCGCGCCAGCCTTGAGGATGACCTGTCGGCGATGGAGGCGATCCGGCCCGACCTTGCCATCGGCACGACCCCGGTGGTGCAGAAAGCGAAAGAGCGGGCGATCCCGGCGCTGTACTTTACCAACCTGATTTCGGCGCGGCCCCTGATGGGGCCTGCGGGGGCGGGCTCTTTGGCCACGGTGGTCAATGCCGCGATGGCGGGCAAGGCCCGGATGGACGACATGAAAGCCTTCTTCGAAGGCGTGGGTCACGGCGATACCGCCGGCATCTGGGAAGGCGCGCCAAACCTGCGGCCGGATTTCCGAGCGGCGCATCAGAAGAAACTCGACAAAGCGGCACGGGCCGCAAAGGCAGAGGAGATGATATGATCTCTTCCCTATCATCTGTTCATAAATATCCCACGGGGGTGCGGGGGTGTGAAGCCCCCGCCGCCAACCTCATCCGAAGGGGCGCGGGATGCTGATCCAGGATCACGACCGAGCTGGCGGGTATTGGGGGGCGGTCTATGCCTTCTGCGCCGTCAAGGGGTTGCAGGTGGTCATCGACGGCCCGGTGGGGTGTGAAAACCTGCCGGTGACGTCCGTGCTGCACAACACCGACGGATTGCCGCCGCATGAACTGCCGATCGTGGTGACGGGTCTGGGCGAGGAAGAGCTGGGCCGCGACGGGACGGAAGGTGCTATGCGCCGGGCCTGGCAAACGCTTGACCCGGCTTTGCCTGCGGTGGTGGTCACGGGGTCGATTGCCGAGATGATCGGCGGTGGCGTCACGCCAATGGGCACCAACATCCAGCGGTTCCTGCCGCGCACCATCGACGAGGATCAGTGGCAGACCGCAGACCGCGCGATGACCTGGATCTTCACCGAGTTCGGGATGACCAAGGGCCGGATGCCACCGGAAACCAAACGCGACGAGGGCCAGAAACCGCGCGTCAACATCCTTGGCCCGATGTACGGCGTCTTCAACATGGCCAGCGATCTGCACGAGATCCGCCGTCTGGTGACCGGCATCGGAGCGGACGTGAACATAGTGATGCCGCTTGGTGCGCATGTGGCCGAGATGCGGCATCTGGTGAATGCCGATGTGAATATCTGTATGTACCGCGAATTCGGCCGCGGTTTGGCCGAAGTTCTGGGCAAGCCCTACCTGCAGGCCCCCGTGGGCATGGACAGCACCACGAAATTCCTGCGCAGGCTGGGCGAGTTGCTGAACCTCGACCCCGAGCCGTTCATCGAGCGTGAGAAGCACAGCACGCTGAAACCGGTCTGGGATTTGTGGCGGTCGGTGACGCAGGATTTCTTTGCGACGGCCAGTTTCGGGATCGTGGCGAACGAGACCTACGCGCGCGGCATTCGCGGCTATCTGGAAGGCGATCTTGGTCTGCCCTGCGCCTTTGCCGTGGCGCGGATACCGGGGCAAAAGACCAACAACGAGGCGGTGCGCGCACTGCTGAAACAGCATCGCCCGCTGGTCGTGATGGGGTCGATCAACGAGAAGATGTACCTGGCCGAATTGAAGGGCGGGTTCGGTCCTGCGCCCAGCTTCATCGCCGCAAGTTTCCCCGGCGCTGCGATCCGCCGCCACACGGGCAGCCCGGTGATGGGCTATGGCGGGGCGGTCTGGCTGTTGCAGGAAGTGTGCAACAGCCTGTTCGACGCCCTCTTTCACATTCTGCCGTTGGGCACCGAGATGGACTCGGTGGCCGCGACCCCTACGACCCTGCGGCGCGACTTCCCCTGGGATGTCGATGCGCAGGAGGCGCTTGACCGGATCGTCAACCGCCACCCGATCCTGACCCGGATCAGTGCTGCACGGTCCCTGCGCGATGCCGCCGAAAAGGCCGCACTCGATCAGGGGGCCGAACGGGTCGTGCGTGAAACCGTGGAGGCTCTGCACGGTGCAGAAGCCGTTCGCAACGAGGGAGAGAAGACATGAGCGACCAGACCGCAAACGGCCACGCGCACCACGCGCCGCGCGTGCCCCGGGCCGAATTCAAGATCTATTTCGCCCTGATCCTGCTGATTGCCGTGCCGGTGCATGTGGTGGGCTGGATCGGAGAAACCGTGATCCGGGGCCACATCCCGCGCCTCGACCCAGCGACCCGGGCCTGGAAGGACGCAACCGCGATCACACCGATGATTTTCCGTGGGTAACCCCTGCGACAGCAATTCGCCCCTCGTCAGGGGTGATGGATCGGAAAGGCATTCCGCCTGGCCGTGACCCAGCCACAGGGTGTGTGGTGTCAGTCTGACGATCCGGAGGGTAGTATGGCTGATAAGAGTGACCTGTCGTTCACAGGTTTGACCGACCAGCAGGCGCAGGAACTGCATTCCGTCTACATGAGCGGGCTTTGGCTGTTTTCGGCCGTAGCCATCGTCGCGCATCTGGCGGTGTTCATCTGGCAGCCGTGGTTCTGAGAGGGAAAATGACATGAGCAAGTTCTACAAGATCTGGCTGATTTTCGATCCCCGTCGCGTCTTCGTGGCACAGGGCGTGTTCCTGTTCCTGCTGGCGGCGATGATCCACCTCGTTTTGCTGTCGAACCCGTCCTACAACTGGTTCGAGATTGCAGCGGCGAAGTACGGGCGCGCTACGGCAGTGACCGAGTAACCTGGACTGCCCCTGTTGCGGGCGACCTTTTCCGGGCCGCCCGCAACGTATCACAGAGTCAATGATCGACCACCGCCGTGCGCATGAGGCGCGCGCCTTGGGGAGGTCCCACATACGCGCGGAGAGGGAAGCATGGCACTGCTCAGCTTCGAAAGAAAATACCGCGTGCCAGGAGGCACGCTTGTGGGCGGGAACCTGTTCGACTTCTGGGTCGGGCCGTTTTACGTCGGCTTTTTTGGGGTCACGACGTTTTTCTTCGCGGCCCTTGGCACGATTCTGATCTTTTACGGCGCGGCGATGGGGCCAACCTGGAACCCGTGGCTGATCTCGATCAATCCGCCGGCGCTGGAGTATGGTCTTGGCGCGGCCCCGTTGCTTCAGGGCGGATTGTGGCAGATCATCACGATTTGCGCGATCGGGGCCTTCGTCAGCTGGGCACTGCGCGAGGTTGAAATCTGCCGCAAGCTGGGCATCGGGTTTCATGTACCCTTTGCCTTTGGCGTGGCGATCTTTGCCTATGTCACGCTGGTGGTCATTCGCCCGATCCTGATGGGTGCGTGGGGTTATGCCTTTCCTTATGGTATTTTCAGCCACCTCGATTGGGTCAGCAATACCGGCTACCAGTACGGCAACTTCCACTACAACCCGGCGCACATGATCGCGGTGACGTTCTTCTTCACCAACGCGCTGGCGCTTGCGCTGCACGGGGCGCTGGTCTTGTCGGCGGCCAATCCAGGTCCGGGCAAGGTCATGAAGACGCCTGACCACGAAGACACCTTCTTTCGCGATCTGATCGGCTATTCGGTTGGCACGTTGGGCATCCATCGTCTTGGTCTGCTGCTGGCGCTGAATGCCGGGTTCTGGAGTGCGATCTGCATCGTGATTTCGGGCACAATCTGGTTCGATCAGTGGTCGGAATGGTGGAACTGGTATCTTGAACTGCCGTGGTGGGTGAATATTCCGGGAGGCGTCAATGGCTGAGTATCAAAACATCTTCACCCAGGTTCAGGTTCAGGCCATGCCCGAAATGGGCATGCATGAAGGAGTGGCGCTGGATAACCGGAGCAAGGGTGCAAGCTTTTCGACACTGGCTGGCTGGTTTGGCAACGCACAGTTGGGGCCGATCTACCTAGGCACCTTTGGCGTCATCTCGGTGGCGACGGGGCTGATCTGGTTCGTCATCGTCGGCATGCATTACTGGGGTCAGGCGGGGTATAATCCGGCGGTGTTCCTGCGCGATCTGTTCTGGTTCTCGCTGGAGCCGCCATCAGCCGAATGGGGTCTGCGCATCCCGCCCATGGACCAGGGCGGATTGTGGGTGGTGGCGTCGTTCTTCCTGCTGATCTCCGTGCTGACCTGGTGGGTACGTACCTATCTGCGGGCCGAGGCGCTGGGGATGGGCAAGCATGTCTGCTATGCCTTCGCCGGGGCGATCTGGCTGTTTCTGGTGCTGGGCCTGATCCGTCCGGTCCTGATGGGATCGTGGTCGGAAGCCGTGCCTTACGGCATCTTCAGCCACCTCGACTGGACCAACCTATTCAGCCTGACCTACGGCAACCTGTTCTACAATCCGTTCCACGCGCTTTCGATCGTGTTCCTCTATGGCTCGGCCCTGCTGTTCGCGATGCACGGCGCTACCATCCTGTCGGTGACGCGTCTGGGTGGCGACCGCGAGCTGGAGCAGATCGTGGACCGGGGCACGGCGTCGGAACGGGCCGCGCTTTTCTGGCGCTGGACCATGGGCTTCAACGCCACGATGGAGGGTATCCACCGTTGGGCCTGGTGGTTCGCCGTTCTGGTGGGCGTGACCGGCGGGATCGGCATCCTGCTTACGGGGACTGTGGTGGACAACTGGTATGTCTGGGCACAGGACCACGGCTTTGCTCCGTTGGATTGAGGGACCATCATGACCGACAAGAACGTCTATGACGAACAGGACCACATGACGCGGTTGAAGCTGTGGGGTCTGGGTGAGATGATACGGGGGGCGTCCTATGCCGCCCTCGTCTTTGTGGGGATCTTGCTTTTCGTCTACGCCATCTGGCTGGTCGGAGAGACCCTTCCCGAAGAGAGCAAGCAGGCGCCCTCACCCTATGGCGCGATCGAGACCGTCCAGACCTCGTTGGTCGTGTAATCTGACATCGGCCCGGGCAGCGGTTTGCAGCCCGGGCCGATGTCTTCTTGTGTCCTGACGGCCCCGCCCGGGCCCTTGGCCTTGCGGGCCTGGTCCGCTACCTGTCGGTGACAGGACCCCCGGCATCCCTTTGCTAAGGAGCCCGCAATGACCCGCCCCTTGACCCCTACTTTGGACCGCGTGGCAATCCCCGCCGATCTGCGCCGTTTGTCGGATGCAGAGCTTGGCCGCGTCGCAGACGAGTTGCGCGCCGAGGTGATCTCGGTCGTGTCGGAGACCGGCGGGCATCTGGGATCGTCGCTGGGGGTGGTAGAGCTGTCGGTGGCCATTCACGCGGTGTTCAACACGCCGGTGGACAAGCTGATCTGGGATGTCGGCCATCAGTGCTATCCGCACAAGATCCTGACCGGGCGGCGCGACCGGATGCGCACGCTGCGGCAGGGTGGGGGGTTGTCGGGGTTCACCAAGCGGTCTGAATCCGAGTATGATCCGTTCGGGGCGGCGCATTCCAGCACCTCGATTTCCGCCGCACTCGGTTTCGCCATCGGGCGCGAGATGGGTCAGCCGACGGGCGACGCGATTGCCGTGATCGGCGATGGCGCGATCACCGCCGGGATGGCCTATGAGGCGATGAACGCCGCAGGTCATCTGAAAAAGCGGCTGTTCGTGATCCTGAACGACAATGACATGAGCATCGCGCCGCCTGTGGGGGCGCTGAACAAGTACCTGAACGGGCTGTCGGAATCAGCACCGTTTGCCGCCCTGCGCGGCATGGCAGAAGGGTTCGAGGCCGCCCTGCCCGGCCCCTTGCGCGATGGCGCACGGCGGGCGAGGGCGCTGGTGACGGGCATGCCGGGCGGCGGCACGTTGTTTGAAGAGCTGGGCTTTACCTATATCGGGCCGGTCGACGGGCATGACATGCCGTCGCTGCTGGCGACTTTGCGGGCGGCAAAGGCCCGGGCGACCGGGCCGGTCCTGATCCATGCGATCACGGTCAAGGGCAAGGGTTATGCCCCGGCAGAGACCTCGGCCGACAAGTATCACGGTGTCGCGAAGTTTGATGTGCTGTCTGGCGCGCAGACAAAGGCAAAATCGAACGCCCCAGCCTATACAAGCGTCTTTGGAGCAGCGCTGACCGAAGAGGCCGCGCGGGACGGGCGGATTGTCGGGGTCACGGCGGCCATGCCATCAGGCACCGGTCTTGACATCATGGCCCGGCGGTTTCCCGGCCGGGTATTCGATGTGGGCATCGCCGAGCAGCACGGCGTGACCTTTGCCGCCGGGATGGCGGCGGCGGGATTGAAACCCTTCGTTGCGATCTACTCGACGTTCCTTCAACGCGGTTACGACCAGATCGTGCATGATGTGGCCTTGCAAGGTCTGCCGGTGCGATTCGCGATTGATCGCGCAGGGCTTGTCGGGGCGGATGGCGCGACCCATGCCGGAAGTTTCGATGTTGGCTATCTGGCATCATTGCCCGGATTTGTCGTGATGGCGGCGGGGGATGAGGCCGAACTGGTGGACATGGTCGCAACGGCGGCGGCCCATGACGCGGGCCCGATCTCGTTTCGTTATCCGCGCGGCGACGGGGTGGGAGTGGCGCTGCCCGAACGCGGGCGGATTCTGGAAATCGGTCGGGGTCGGGTGGTGCGCGAAGGAAGCCGCTTGGCGCTTTTGTCGTTTGGCGCGCATCTGGCCGAATGCCACCTTGCCGCAGAGGCGCTGGCGACGCTGGGCGTTTCGGCGACCATCGCCGATGCCCGCTTTGCCAAGCCGCTGGATACCGACCTGATCGCGCAACTCGCACGGCATCACGAGGTAATCATCACGGTCGAACAGGGCGCCGTGGGCGGTTTCGGCGCGATGGTGCTGCACCATATGGCCAATGCCGGCCTGCTGGATGGTGGCGTGAGGCTGCGCACGATGACGCTGCCCGATCGCTTTATCGAGCAGGCGAGCCCGGCTGCGATGTATGCCGACGCGGGACTTGCGGCCGCCGACATTCAGGCGGTTGTCCTGCGCACGCTGGGTTTGGGACAGATCGCCTTGCGCGCCTGAAGGCGGCGCAGTCAATTCAAAGGCCCGCCACAGGCGAGCCTTTGCAAAACCCGTTTCGCGCGATCAGTTGGTGGTCGCCGGGGCAAGCGACGCGATGTAGGCGATGACATCGGCTGCCTTCGCCGCGTCCTTGACCTGAAACTGCATCTTGCCCTTGGCACCCGTGTCGTTCAGCGTCTTCTTCAGGAACGCGGACGGGTTCATGACATATTCGGTCAGCGTGGCCTCGTCCCATACCAGACCACCGGCCCCGGCTGCGATCATGTCGTCGCCGTACTTGAAGTCCGGGTAGGTTCCCGCAGTGCGGCCCACAACGCCGTGAAGGTTCGGTCCGGTCTTGGCGGCCTTGCCGGCCAGAACCTTGCCGTCCGCATCCGCGACGACATGGCAGGTCTGGCACTGCTTGAACACGGCCTCGCCCTTGGCAGCATCGCCAGCAGCAAAGGCAGGAGCGCTGGTTGCCAGCAATGCAATCAGAATAGCGTTGAGTTTCATGTTAGTCCTCCAAGGGTGATCACTGCAAAACAACCGTTACAGCAGCATTTACAGACAAAGCTTAAATCACGCGACAGCGTGAGCCAAGGCGCAACGTTGCCACAGGGTGGAAAGTGCTGCGACCAGATGGTCGATATCGGCGTCCGAATGGAACGGCGAGGGCGTGATGCGCAGCCTTTCGGTGCCCTTGGGCACAGTCGGATAGTTGATCGGCTGCACATAGATGCCCCAGTCACGCATCAGGATATCGCTGATCATCCGGCATTTCACCGGATCGCCGATCGTCACCGGGATGATGTGGCTGTCGTTGGCCATATGCGGAATCCCTGCCCGATCAAGTTTCGCGCGCAGTTTTGCGACCTGGACCTGCTGGCGGGCGCGTTCGATCTGGCTGCCTTTCAGATGCTGGATCGAGGCAGTGGCGGCCGCCGCAATCGCCGGTGGCAAGGCGGTGGTAAAGATGAATCCGCTGGCAAAGCTGCGGATGAAGTCGCACATCACCGCCGACCCGGTGATATAGCCGCCGACGACGCCGTAAGCCTTGCCGAGCGTGCCTTCGATCAGGTCGATCTGATCCGCCAGCCCTTCGCGTTCACTGACGCCACCGCCGCGACGCCCGTACATGCCGACCGCATGAACCTCGTCGATATAGGTCATCGCGCCATGGGCCTTTGCCACCTGCACGATTTCCTTGATGGGCGAAATGTCACCATCCATCGAATAGACGCTTTCGAACGCCACGATCTTGGGCCGGTCGCCCACCGCCGCCAGCTTGCGGTCAAGGTCACGCCAGTCGTTGTGCCGCCAGATCACCTTGTCGGCGCGGGAATGGCGAACGCCTTCAATCATCGAGGCGTGATTGCCCGCGTCCGACAGGATCACAACGCCGGGGATACGGCTTCCAAGCGTCGACAGCGCCGCCCAGTTCGACACGTAGCCAGAGGTGAACAGCAGCGCTGCATCCTTGCCATGCAGGTCGGCCAGTTCTGCCTCCAGCAGCAGGTGGTGGTGATTGGTGCCCGAAATATTGCGGGTTCCCCCGGCGCCCGTCCCGCAGGCCTGCACGGTGTCGACCATTGCCTTGACCACTGCAGGGTGCTGACCCATGCCAAGATAATCGTTCGAACACCACACGGTGATGTCGGTCACTTCGCCATCTTTGTGGTTTGCCGCGCGTGGAAACTCGCCGCGCTTGCGTTCCAGTTCGGCAAATGTACGGTAATTGCCTTCGGCTTTCAGCGTGTCGATCTGGTCGCGAAAGATTGCGTCAAAGTCCATTGGCATCCTCGTGCAGGCTGGATTGGCTGGTGGGTTTGGCGACAGGAAGCATCCAGCGCCATAGTTTTTCATCGGGCAGCGGCAGGACCATGAACCAGTGTTCCAACAGGGCCAGCGCGCAAAGGCAGGTCAAAAGTGCAAAACCGGTGGTCGTTCCGGGGGTGGTCGCCGTCACTGTCCGTTCCAGAAACAGGGCGGTTGCAGCTGTCAGGGCGGTGACGGAAACCGGAAAAAGCGGATTCATCCGGGCAAAGCGGAAGTGACTGGGCAGATGGCGTAAAGGCAATGGAAGAAACTGGGTGTTGATGCGCGGCACACCGAAAAAGAGATTAAATTTGGCAGAGATACGCGCGAATAATAGCAACGCGAATGTATAAAATGCAAAGGGATTTTGCGCGCCGACGCCAAGGAAGGCCAATGCGCCAAGCGTGCAAAACAGCGCCGCTTCGTGCCAAAGGATGGTGCCAACGGCGCGCCAGAACCGGTTGGTGGGACGCGCAAAGGTAGGGCAAGGTTCGCGGTTCGGACCGGTGATGACGCCCGACAGAAATGCAAGCTCGATCCACCCCCACAGCGCAAGTGCACCAAGAAAGCCAAGGTAGGTGCCATTGGCCGAAGGGTCGTCCCGGGCGCCAAGCACCATCGCAATACCAAAAGCAAGAACCGGAACACCCATCAGAACCGACATCGCGTGCGCGTCACTATCGCCTGCCTGCGCGCGATTGTCGGCAACCCGCACCCGCCACAGGATGGCCCCGGTGGCGAACCACCAGGCGAACAGCGCGATTCCTGCAGCGAGCCACGGGTTTTCGCTCATGGCCGCGAGCCCCTGATGCGGGCCGGTTTCAATAGCTTGGCTCCAGCCGGACGTTGACGGGCGGGGTCGAATGCTTCACCGGGATCAGAAAAAGCGTGGCAAAGGCCAAACCGGCCTTCAGCCCGGCCAGTTTCGCCCCAATCCAGCCGCCCAGACCGCCGCGCTTTTTCGCTGCGTCCATCTCGGTGAAGGCATCGCGCATCCGGCGCAAAGCGGGCAGCCAGCGTTTGTGGTTGATGTCGATTTCCACCGGGAACACCTGCCGGGCGATCTCGGAAGTGATCTGATAGACGCGCTGGTCGTACCACTCGATATCCACACCCAGGGCCTTGTGAAATTCGGGCCGCTGATGGTCGCGGACATACATCGTCGAATAAACTGCGGTCAGAAAGAACCGGATCCACAGTTTGTTGGCCCAGGTCTGCGTCAGCTTCGGGTCGGTGCGCATCAGCAGGGCAAACGCCTCGCCATGGCTGAACTCGTCGTTGCACCATTCGCGGAACCATTTGAAGATCGGGTGGAACCGTTTGTCGGGGTTCGCCTCGAGATGGCGGAAGATCGTGATATAGCGGGCATAGCCGATCTTTTCCGACAGGTAAGTGGCGTAGTAGATGAATTTGGGCCGGAAATAGGTGTACTTCTTGGCCTTGGTCAGGAACCCGAGGTTCACCGCCACCCCTGCCTCGCGCAGCGCATCGTTGATAAACCCAGCGTGCCGGGCCTCGTCGCGGGACATGTAGCTGAACAGCTCGCAGATGTCGGGGTTACTGCCGCGCCGCTTCATTTCCTTGTAAAGCACGCAGCCCGAAAATTCGGCGGTGCAGGACGACACCAGAAAATCGACGAACTCGCGGCGCAGGGGGACCGGCATGTCGGCCCAGTTGGCGTCCCATTCGGCGTTCTTCTTGAAATGGCCCTTGTTGGGGTCGGATTTCATCTGGGCGATCAGCTTGTCCCAAGCCGGGCGCACCGAAGTTACGTCGATCCGGTCCATCTCGTCAAAGTCGGTGGTGTAAAACCGCGGGTTCAGCAGGGTGGTTTCAGTCGCCATCGCGGTGGTATCGACGGTCGGCTCTTCGATCAGGTCGGCTTCGGGGTGATCGGGGTATAGATCCATCGGCGTCGCGTTCATGGTGTCACCTCGTCTGAAAAGGAAAACTCGCACAACTCCATGAAGCCGAAGTCACCGGTCATCCGGGTCCACAGGCGCTCAAGGGGGGTGGCGCGGGTGATGGTGGCGGTGCGATCCTCGACGATCACCTCGCCGTAAGCGGCGACAATGGGTTTGCCATGCACCAGAACTTCGTCGCCCGGGTGCACGATGGCGCCGTTGTTGAAACGGACATGCGCGTGCAGGCTTTCAAAACGGTGGCTGACCTCGACGGTGCAGGGCACCTGCTCTTCGATCTTGCGGAAAAATCCCATTCTGATCTCCTTTCCTGGCGTGCTACTGCGCCATCAGCCGCTCGAACGCGGCCTTGTTGTCGCCACCGAACGCGCCCAGTTCCGCACTCCAACCCGTATAGTCGTCATGCACCGTCAGGCGGCCATTGGCGTATTTCACAATACGCAGCGGCAGCAGTTTATCGACCTCTTTCACCAACCGCGCGCGTTCATTCGCGTTCTGGATTACGGTGATGAAGCCACCATGCGCGAGGTCCATCAACACCTTGCCGTTTTCGTCCAGCACCGTCACCGCCTGCGCGCCACCGCCCTGCAGGATGATCGTGCGTTCGGCCACGATCGCCGCCGGTTTCGGCACGCCGACCGGGGCGCGGTCGGTGACAACGGCAAAGGTCACTACGGCCAGACAAGCCAGCACCAGCGCCAGCATTCCCCGCAACAGGACCGGCGGGATCATGTGCGGGTCGCTGCTGCGCATCGTGGGGTTGGGACGGGCAGGCATCGGCGCCTCCTATTCTGCGGCCACGGACAGGGCCGTGGAAGTCATGTTGCGGGTGACGACCGGCTGGCTGACCCTGGTTTCGGCGGCCTCTGACAGCATTTGCGCTACGCGGGCCGCATCGGGGATGCAGCGCAGCGCGGGCTGGGTGCGTGACAGAAACCACGGACGCACATGCGGCCAACAGACCAAAAAGGCCAGCCGGGTTTCCCCCATGGTTTCCAGCGCGATCGTGCCGGTACCGCGCCGCTTCAGGTCCAGACTGGCATTTGCGATCTGGGTATACGGCAGGTTCAGCGTCACGGTCAGCGCCGCCCCGATCCGCATCGCCACCCGCGCCGTCGTCAGCGTGTAAACCGTGGTCCGCGCCAGAACCGCCGCGAGGCCCAGCAGGATGCCGCAGGTGATCAGACCGATGACCAGATACGGCAGCATGATCACCACCACCGACCCGACAGAGCCATCCGCCACGGCACTGGCCCGCCAGATGGCCAGAACCACGAAATATCCCGCGACCCAGGTCACCCCCAAAGCCTCGCGTGCCAGAGCCCAGGTTTCGGGCCGTCCCTGCCACAGAACCACTTCGCCCTTTGGCGGTGCCGCAGGCAGACCGGGCACCGGTTCTATGGCGAAATCGTCATGCTCGCTCATTGGCGACCTCTCCGGTTGAGTTTCAGAATCCGCGCTTGCGCTTGGCGGCGGCGTACATCGTGCCACCGGCATAGTAGGCGCTGATCTTTTCTTCTTCCAGCATCGTTACCTCCGAAGGCGATTTGGTCACAGGCACGCCTTCGAACAAATCAGAGCTGATCGAGTTGATCTTCACCCGGTCGCTGCGGATCTTGACCATCGGCATCGGGACCAGCCGCTTGGACCCCGAATTGAGGTCGATCTCAAGATACCGCACCAGTTGTTCCGGCGCATCAACCCACATGTCAGAGATACGGCCCACAACCTCCAGATCGCTGGCTTGCACCGGCAGACCGCGCGGGTCGCGCCCGGCACTGACGCCAAAGGCCGGCGCGCCAGCCATCGGGACGATCTTGTTGTGCCCGTGGCCGTCAAGTTCCGGCAGATCGCGGCGCGGTGCCCAGGACGCAGGCCCGACCCCGTCGATCATCGGATCGCCGGTGGGGGTGAAGGGAAACCCTTCCGACCCGGCACTGCGCGTCAATGCCAGTTCGCGGGCTTCGCGTGCGCCGTTGGGTTGGGTGACGGTGCCGCGACCATGCGGCAGGATGAAGGTCTTGGGTTCTGGCAGCGGGAACGGACCCTGGTTCGATGCCGGTGTGCCGTCGTCGGCTTCCAGAGGGTAGCCTTCGCGCATGTTCTCGCGCTGGATGTAGTAGATCAGCACGGCAAAGAAGCCATAGAACATCCAGATCGCAAGGCTTGCGAGGTCGAAATTGCCGAACAGATTGACGCCAACCATGATGTGTATCCTCGAGTGGTCAGGTGGGAAATTCAGCGATGCCCACGCGGGTCTCGCCTGATTGCGGTTGTGAGTGATAAGGCAGCACCTGCACGAGCGGGCCGAGTGCGATCAGCGTGGCAAACAGCGCCAGGATCTCGATCTGATAGACAAAAGCGTAACCAAAGGCCGGGGTGGCGAACACCTCGCCAAACTGTCCCGCCATCGCAAGTGACCCCATGCCGTCGCGTAAGGCCCCGCCGATGGCGATCGAGAGACCGGCGGCTGTCGCCTGCGCCGCCCCCCATGCCCCCAGCACCAGCCCGCGCCCGGCCCGGCCCTGTTCGGGCAGCGCCATGGCAGCCGTCAGGGTGGACACGGCAAACAGCCCTGCCCCCAGCCCGATGCAGGCCGCACCCACATAGAACAGCGGCGTCGATCCCAAGGGGGCGGCAAACATCACCGCCAGAAACGCCGCGACCCCCACCAGCAGTCCGCGCGCCGCCATGCGGAACATGTCATGCCCCTGCATCAGCCAGCGCCCGGCCAGCACGAACCCCGCAAGCGCCCCCAACGCATTGCACGCCGTCAGCCAAGTGGTGTTGCCAACCGACAGGCCCAAAATCTCGGCCCCGTAAGGTTCCAGCAGCACGTCCTGCATCTGAAACGCCATGGTCCCCAGCACGACGACCAGCAACAGCCGCCCCGCCGTGCCCCCCGCCATCAGATCGCGCCAGCCGTCTGCAAAGACCGGGCGCGCCTCGGCCATCTGGGCGGCCGTCATCGGGCGAACCGATTCCTGCTTCCACAGCGCCACAAGGTTCAACGCCAGCGTCGCCAGCCCGCACCCCTGCACGACCCGGACCAGCGTAATCGGGTGATAGTCGCGCAACAGCCACCCCAGCACCACCGCCGACACTGCCATCCCGGCCAGAAACATCACATACAAAAGCGCCACCACACGCGGCCGCGTCGCATCTGTTGCGCGGTCGGACGCGAGTGCCAGCCCGGCGGTCTGCACCATATGCATCCCCACACCGGTCATCAGAAACGCGATTGCCGCCAGCACCTCGCCCGCCCAGTCCGGCCCCAGTGTCTGATCGCCCGACAGCACGATCAGCGCGAACGGCATGATGGCAAGCCCACCCATCTGCCAAAGGCTGCCGAACCACAGATAAGGAATACGCTTCCACCCGATCCAGCTTTTGTGGGTATCCGACTTGTGCCCCAGCAGCGCCCGGAACGGCGCCGAAAGCACCGGCAGGGCGATCATCAGCGCCACGACGCTTGCCGGCACCGACAACTCGACAATCATCACCCGGTTCAGCGTGCCCAGCAGCAGGACCGCTGCCATGCCGACCGATACCTGGAACAGGCCCAGCCGCAGCAACTGGCCCAAAGGCAAGCCATCCGACGCCGCATCCGCAAAGGGCAGCCAGGACATCGGCAGTTTGGCCATTTGCGACCGGCGCGGGATCATGCCCGATACTCCAGACATTCCGAGATGTAGAAGCCGCGCGACACCCGGTCGATCTTGCTGACCTGACCCTTGGCCGCCTTGTTCAGAGTGGCATGGGCATGCGGCACCATCACTGGGGAACGATCAGCCTTGGGAAACAGCTTTCCCATGCTCCAGAATGTCATCAGAAAGGGCGTGCGGGGGGCCACAGTGAAGATGACCTTTTGCGCCGTCTGCTGCGACAGGCGGTGCAGCGCCTGGGCAAGATCGGCGGTGTTGTAGTAAATGAGACTGTCCATCGCGAGGACAAAATCCTGGGGGCCATGATCCGCTGTCATGTCACCGCTGGCAAAGCTTACCCGGTCCGCGTGTTCGGGCGGCAGGCGCAGCCGCGCGATGTCCACCAGTTGCGGCGAGATATCCACCGCCGTGACCTTCGCCCCCCGCGCCGCCAGATCCGCCGTCATCTGCCCCGCACCACAGCCCGCATCCAGCACCCGCACGCCGTTCAGATCGGCCGGCAAGCGTGACAGCATCAGGGCGCGCATCTTGTCGCGCCCCTCGCGGACCGTTTGGCGGATACGCGACACCGGAGCGTCCGAGGTCAGCCGCTCCCACACCTTGGTGGCGGAACGGTCGAAGTAGTGTTCGACCCGGTCGCGCGTGGTGGCGTAGTCGGGCATCAATCGAACCCCAGCAACTCGAAGATCTCGCGATCAGGCAGCGGGGCGGGGCTGCTGCCTTCGCCGTTCACCGAGCGCCACAGCACATCGGCCAACCGCATGTATTCGGCGCGTGCCATCACGATGTCTTCGCTGTCGTCCATCTCGAACAGCGTCTTCTTCTTCAGGCGCGAACGGCGGATCGCGTCGATGTCCGGCATATGCGCGATGCGGTTGAAGCCGACACGTTCGCAATACCGGTCCACCTCGTTCGTCTCGCGCGACCGGTTGGCGACGCAACCCGCAAGCCGTACCTTGTAGTTGCCTGACTTGGCCTGCACGGCGGCGATGATGCGGTTCATCGCATAGATGCTATCGAAATCATTGGCCGTCACGATGACCGCGCGGTCGGCATGCTGCAACGGGGCGGCAAACCCGCCACAGACCACATCGCCCAGCACGTCAAAGATCACCACATCGGTATCTTCCAGCAGGTGGTGCTGCTTCAGCAGCTTCACCGTCTGCCCCACCACATAGCCACCGCAACCGGTGCCCGCAGGCGGCCCGCCCGCCTCGACGCATTTCACGCCGTTGAAGCCGACCGCGACGTAATCCTCGGGGCGCAGTTCTTCGGCATGGAAATCGACGTCTTTGAGGATGTCGATGACGGTCGCCTGCAAGCGCCCGGTCAATGTGAACGTCGAGTCATGTTTCGGATCGCACCCGATCTGCAACACCCGCTTGCCCATCATCGAAAACGCGGCCGACAGGTTGGAAGAGGTCGTCGATTTCCCGATCCCCCCCTTGCCATAGACCGAAAACACCTTGGCACCTTCGATTTTCGTATCGGCGTCCTGATGCACCTGCACCGATCCGTCACCGTCGAGACCCCGCAGGCGGGGAATTGCATCAAGCGGGCTCATGGGCTGCCTCTTTCATCTTGGAAAAAATATCCCCGCCGGAGGCTCCTCCGGCAAAGGCAGGGCGTGGCGTCGGACATGTCGAGATCATTCTGCAGCGATCCCTTCCAGACGGTCTTCCAATTCATCGGCAGCCCCTTGCAGGGCGGCCAGAGTGGCGGCGTCGGGGGTCCAGTAGGCCCGCTCGGACGCTTCAATCAGACGGTTGGCCATCCGGGCCGAGGCTTGGGGGTTCAGCGTGGCCAAGCGGCGGCGCATCGCCTCGTCCAGCACGAAGGTTTCCGACACGCGCTGATACACCCACGGGTCCACTTGCGCGGTGGTAGCCGACCAGCCCATCGTGTTGGTGACATGGCTTTCGATCTGCCGCACCCCTTCGGCCCCGTGGTTCAGCAGGCTCTCGTAGAATTTGGGGTTCAGCGTGCGCGAGCGGGATTCAAGCGCGATCTGATCGCGCAGGGTGCGGATTTTCCCGGTGCCGCGCGTCTGATCCGAGATGTAGACCGGCGTTTCAACCCCGCGCTGCCGTTTCACGGCGCGCGCGATGCCGCCCAGCGTATCGAAGTAGTGATCGACCGAAGTAACCCCCAACTCGACCGACTCGAGGTTCTGATAAGCCAGATCGACATCCTTCAACACGCGCTGCAGCACGGCGGCGTTCTTGGCGGATTTGCCGTCGCGTCCATAGGCGAAACTCTTGCGCGCCTCATAGGCGTCGGCAAGCTCGTCTTCCTCGCCAAAGGCCGACTGATCGACCATCGTGTTGACGTTCGATCCGTATGCCCCCTCGGCATTCGAAAACACCCGCAACGCCGCCGTGTCCATGTCGCAGCCCATCTGCTCGGCATAGGCCAGCGCATGGGCGCGGATGAAGTTCTGCGACAGCGGTTCATCGGCGGTGGCGCATTTCCACGCAGCCTCGGCCAGCATCTTGGTCTGCAGTGGCAGCAAATCGCGGAAGATGCCCGACAGGGTCATCATCACATCGATCCGCGGCCGCGAAAGTTCGGCCAGCGGGATTAGGTCGGCCCCACACAACCGACCATAACCGTCGAACCGGGGCCTAGTCCCCATCAACGCCATAGCCTGCGCGATCGGCCCACCGTCGGATTTGATGTTGTCGGACCCCCACAGCACCAGCGCCACCGTGCGCGGCAATGTGGGATGCGCGTCCAGCAGCTTGGCCGCTTGCGCCGCGCCGTCGCGCATTGCGAATTCGGTCGGCATGCGGAACGGATCAAAGGCGTGGATGTTGCGCCCCGTAGGCAGGATCTGGGGGCTGCGGATCAGATCGCCGCCGGGCACAGGTGCAATGAACCGCGCCGACAGGGCGCGCAAGATCGCCGGGGTTTCCGTATCTTGCGCCAGCAGAGCATCAATGCGCGCGCGTTCAGCCCCGTCCATCGGCGGTAGCAGGTTCAGGTAATCGGCGCGTTGCGCAGGCGACATCGGGCGACCGACCACATGCAGGCCATCGGTGATCAGCGCGTCTTCCGCCTCCAGCAGTTTCAGCCACAACGCGGCGGGATTGGACCCGTTCATGTCAACCGCTGCGGCCTGTTCGGCAATCAGCGCTTCAAGGTTCGCCCGTTCGGCGGCGTTGGGGGCCATGCTGCGCCAGCGGGTCAGGCTGTCCTTCAGCTCGATCAGACCCTTGTAAAGACCGGCCTGCGCCAGCGGCGGCGTCAGGTGGGTGATCGTCACCGCGTTCGAGCGGCGTTTGGCAAGGCTCGCCTCGGAGGGGTTGTTGGCGGCGTAAAGATAAACATTCGGCATCTCGCCGATCAGCCGGTCAGGCCAGTCGCCCGCACCCATCCCGGCCTGCTTGCCGGGCATGAACTCCAAGGCACCGTGCATGCCGTAATGCAGCAACACATCGGCGCGGAACGTGTTGCGCAGCCACAGATAGAACTGCACGAAGGCATGGGTGGGCGCAAAGCCACGCTCAAACAGCAGGCGCATCGGGTCGCCTTCATAGCCGAAAGTGGGCTGAAGGCCGACAAAGACATTGCCGAACTGGTGGCCAAGAATGAACACCCGGCGGCCGTCGGACTGCACCTTGCCAGGTGCGGCACCCCAGACGGCCTCAACCTCGGCCAGATGCGGCGTGTCGCGCACGATCTGGTCGGCGCTGACGAACTCGGCGACGTTGGCGGGCTGGCCGTAAAGATGCGCGTTGCCGTTCAGCACAACCGCGCGCAGATCATCGACCGTATCGGGGACATCGAGAGTATAGCCATCCGCCCGCATCGCCCGCAACGTGTTGTGCAGCGATTCAAAGACTGAAAGGTAGGCGGCAGTACCCGCAGCCCCGGCATTGGGTGGAAAGCCGAACAGGACGATGCCGACCTTCTTGTCGGCGTTGCGGCGCTGCCGCAGGCGGGCCAGACGCAGGGTCTTTTCGGCCAGCGAAGCAACCCGTTCGAGACAGGGCGCCATGGCCTTGCAGTCGGATTTTATCTTGCAACGTTGCGCGCATCCCTGACAACCATCCGGCCCGTGGCGACCGGCAAAGACCGTGGGATTAGTGGCCCCGTCGATTTCCGGCAGGGCAATCAACATGGTGGTTTCGATCGGGCCAAGACCCGAGCCTGCGCCGGCCCATTGGCCAAGGGTCTGGAACTCAAGCGGATGGGCCGCGATATAGGGCACGTCAAGCGCGCTCAGCGCATCGACGGCTGCCGCGCTGTCGTTATAGGCGGGGCCGCCGACAAGGCTGAAACCGGTCAAAGACACCATCGCGTCGATCCGGCTGCCCGAGAAAAACGCGTTGATGGCGGGGCGGCCGTCCAGTCCACCCGCGAAAGCAGGGACGCACGCGATGCCGCGCCCCTCGAACGCCCGAATCACGGCGTCGTAATGGGCGGTATCCGACGCGAGGATGTAGCTGCGCAGCATCAACAGACCCACAGTCAGGGTGGACCCGTCGGGACGCGGCAGATCGGTTGGGTTCGTCGTGATCCGTGTGGCCAGATCAGGGTGGTATAGCGCGACCTCAGGATAGTCGATCGGGGCTTTGCTTGCCGTGCCGCGCCAGGTTTTGTGTGCCGAATACTTCGAAATCAGAAACCGGATCATCTGCTCGATGTTATCGTCCGACCCGCCCAGCCAGTATTGCATCGAGAGGAACCAGGCGCGCAGGTCCTGCGCCTTGCCGGGAATGAAGCGCAGGATCTTGGGTATGCGGCGCAGCATTGACATCTGCCGCTCACCCGAAGCCTCGGAGTTGCCCTTCTTTGGTTTCAACTTCTTCAGCAGTGCCATCAGGCCCGAAGCAGGCTTGGCCATGTCGAGATCACCCATCCGGGTCAGCTTCGTGATCTGCGCATCGGCAATGATGCCGACAAAGGCATCGGCGTGGGCACGGGCGGCGGTCAGATCGGGCAGGATAGCGGTGATATGTTCTTCGATGAAGATCAGGTTGGCGATGACAATATCGGCGGTTTTCAGCGCTTGCTTGCATCTGGAGAGCGAGGCGGGATTTTCCGCCCATTCGGCGGCGGCATGGATGCTGATGGTCAGGCCCGGGAAGTCGGCGGCAAGACGCGGGGCGATGCGGTTGGCTGGACCAGCGGCATGGGCATCGAGCGTCACGATGACGATGTTGTAGCTGACGCGGGTACCGGTGATCGTTGGTTCAACGTGCATAATGAGCCTTGGCTTCGTAGAGGGTGTCGACGCTGATCCGGGCAATGCCTTTTTCGGATGCATACTTCTCGGTGTTCCGCTTGGCTTTGCCGCGAACAAAGAAGGGAACCTTTTTCAACTCGCGCTCGGCATCCGACAGCCAGACAACCGTCGGGTTGTTTTCATCTTGGCGATAAACATCCCCGCCGGAGGCTTCGACTTCGGACAAGGGAGCGGACGCAGCGGGCATCGAGCCCCCTGCGTCCGCTGCCGCAGGGGCGGCTTCAGCGTCAACTTCGCGAGGATTGTAAACAGCCCCATGGTGGCTGGCCCCGGCATCATCGTGAAACTCGAAATCATCGCGGAACATGTGCAGCAGGTGTTCTTCGAGCCCCATCACCAGCGGGTGGATCCAGGTGTCGAAGATCACGTTGGCGCCTTCCCAGCCCATCTGCGGCGAGTAGCGGGCGGGGAAATCCTGGACATGTACGGGCGCCGAAATGACAGCACAAGGGATACCCAGCCTCTTGCCGATGTGCCGCTCCATCTGGGTGCCAAGTATCATTTCGGGTTGCAGGGCGGCGATCGCGGCTTCAACGTCAAGGTAGTCGTCTGAGATCAACGCCTCGATGCCGAAGTCACGGGCGAGTGCACGGATCGGTCTGGCCATTTCGCGGTTAAAGCAGCCAAGGCCAGCAACTTCGAACCCCATTTCGTCGCGGGCGATGCGGGCGGCTGCGGCGACATGGGTGCCATCCCCGAATATGAACACACGTTTGCCGCTGAGATAGGTGCTGTCAACGCTGCGCGTCCACCAGGGCAGGCGCAGACCAGAGGTATCATGTTTGACCGGCAAGCCGGAAATTGCGCTGACTTCCGCCAGGAAGTCCCTCGTGGCGCCAACTCCTATGGGAACTATTTTAGTGAATGCTTGTTTGTGTTCGCGTTCCAGCCAGCGGGCCGCGGATTCAGCGTGTTCGGGATACATCAGAACGTTGAAATGCGCCGCCGGCAGGCGGGCAATATCCGACGGGCGCGCGGTCATCGGCGCCACCACATTCACGCCGATACCCATGTCGGCCAGCAAGCGGGTCACTTCGGTGATGTCGTCACGGTGGCGGAAACCGAGAGCGGTGGGGCCGATCAAGTTGGCGGTGATCTGCGGTGTGCGCGCGCATGGCCTGGCAAGGTGGCGGGTAATCTGAAGAAAGGTCTCGTCGGTGCCGAAGCCTTCCTTGCGTTGATAACTTGGCAGGTCAAGCGGGATCACCGGAACCCCAAGGTTCATCGAGCTGGCAAGGCCGGCCGGATCGTCCTGAATAAGCTCGGCCGTACAGGACGCACCGACAATTAGGGCTTCGGGTTTGAAACGGGCCACCGCATCGGCGCAGGCGGTCTTGAAAAGCGTTGCCGTGTCACCGCCCAGATCACGGGCCTGGAAGGTGGTGTAGGTGACCGGCGGGCGATGGTCGCGGCGTTCGATCATTGTGAACAGAAGATCGGCATACGTATCGCCCTGCGGCGCGTGCAAGACGTAGTGCAGGCCGCGCATCCCTGTCGCCACGCGCATTGCGCCGACGTGGGGGGGGCCTTCGTAGGTCCACAGGGTAAGCTTCATGGCTTGCCCCCGGGGGCGCTGCCCCCCGCGTCCATCGGCACTCGGACCGATGGCGCGCCGATGGACGCACCCCGGGATACTTGGGCCAAGATGAAAGCACGGATCATTCGGCGGCCTCAAGCGGGACCAGGTTTTGCAGCAAGGCGCGGCGACGGAGGGGGCGGGCGAAGAGGGCGGCGAGATCGCCGGCCTGTTCGTAGAAATGGACGGGGGTGAAGACGAGTTCGATGGCCCATTTGGTGACGAGACCTTCCGCCTCGAGCGGGTTGGCGAGGCCGAGGCCGCAGACCGTCAGATCGGGGCGGGCTGTGCGGACGCGGACAAGCTGCAGATCCACATCCTGGCCTTCGGAGAGGGTCGGGCCTTCGGCGAGAAGGGCGAGATCGGGGGCCATCAGGTCGCGGTGGAGGAAGGGGGTGCCGACCTCGAGTGCGGTCATCCCGCATTCGCGGGTCAGGAAACGGGCGAGCGGGATTTCAAGCTGGCTGTCGGGGAAGAAGAAGATCGACTTGCCGGAAAGGGTCTGCGCGGCGGCGGCAATCGCCTTTTCGGCACGCGCGCGGGGGGCGGCGATCACTGCATCGAAGAGGGCGGGGGCGACGTTGAACTCGGTCGCCACGGCGCGCAGCCATTCGGTGGTGCCTTCCGCGCCGAACGGGAAGGGCGCGGGCAAATGACGCGCGCCACGGCGTTGCAGGGCGGCGTGGGTATCGCCGAGGAAGGGTTGGGTCAGGGCGAAGACGGTGTTCGCGCCAACCGCCGGCAGGTCGGCATCGCGGCGGGCGGGCAGGCAGCGGACAGGACCGATGCCCAGCGCCTTGAGGAGGGTCAGCGCCTGATCTTCGACCACATCTGGCAGCGCACCGACCAGAAGAAGTTCGCGGGCGTCCGTGGCGGGCAGCACCGGGACCATTGAGGCGAGGCAGGCGTCTTCGCCCTGAGTGAAGGTGGTCTCGATCCCCGAGCCGGAGTAGTTCAGCACCCTGACATGGGGCGCGTGCTTGACGCTCATCCGTTCGGCCGCGCGGTGGAGATCAAGCTTGATCACTTCGGACGGACAGGATCCGACGAGGAACAGTTGCCGGATGTCTGGGCGGCGGGCGAGGAGACGGTCCACCTCGCGGTCAAGTTCGGTTTGCGCATCCACCAGACCGGCCAAATCCTTTTCCTCAAGGATCGCGGTGCCAAAGCGGGGTTCGGCGAAGATCATGACGCCGGCAGCCGATTGCAGCAGATGCGCGCAAGTCCGCGATCCGACGACCAGAAAGAACGCATCCTGCATTTTGCGGTGAAGCCAGATGATGCCTGTCAACCCGCAGAACACTTCGCGCTGGCCGCGTTCTTTGAGAACGGGCGTGTCGTTGCAACCGCGTGCGGGAGGAGCGGCAATCATGCGGCAAGCCCCTGGCGCGGGGCGGCTTGGTCACGGGTGGCCCGATCAAGCGCTGCCATATCGAGCCGTGCCATCCGCAGTTTCAAGATGAACTGCGCAGCATTGATGGCGTAGACGCTGTAGGCGGCGAGTGCCAGCGCCATCAATGCCACGGGCGCCAATGCGTCTGCAGCCAAGGCGATCAGATAGGCCGTGTGCAGCGCAATGACCGCAAAGCTGAACACATCTTCCCAGAAGAAGGCCGGCGCCAAAAGGTATTGGCCGAAAACCACTTTCTCCCAAATCGCCCCCGTTATCATGATGACATAGAGAAAGCCCGTCTTGACCAGAATCGAGATCGTTGCCGCCTCGTAACCCACCCCGAGCGCGAGGTAACGCAGCACCAGAACCAAGGACACCGCGAAGGCCAGAAACTGCAAAGGCGCGAGAATGCCCTGCACCAGCGTCCAGATCGTCTGATCGCGACGCACCCGTTGCTCTGGGGTATAGAGCGGAGCGCGGTTTGGACGATTCTTGGTCATGAGCCTGCCTGCGCATCAACACTTCGATGACAAATCCTAGTGTTCGACAACACGAAGTGTCAATCTAAACTTACAGCCCCAACTTGACAGTGTTTGCAGAAACAACAGGCGGCATCCCGCAGGCCGGTTCCGCAGAATGCGTTGATTTAGGTGGTTAATCAGAGTTTTCCCGGGGATTTTGCCGCAGCGTCCTCTGGTCGGTGTCAATATGCTTTGACAATTTATCCGCGCTCGGGGACAGTTGAGGACAGGATCGACCTCAATCCCGCTGTCAGACTCAGGTTTCGAGTTTGGTGGCATCTTTGCGGAGCCCAATAGATGCAAGACTTCCAGACGCAAGAACTAGGTCTTTCCGGGTCGCAAGATGCGTCTGGGGTTGTGTTTTTTGCATCGCAGGTCGTCTCTCTACTTGCCGAGCGCAATGCTCGGACCCCCACGGAACCGCGCGATTCGCTGATTGATGGGTTGGTCAATGCGTCGATCTCGGGGACAAGTGACTGCTTTTCAGACCTGTTGGGCGAGATGAAGCGCAACCGGGTCAGTGTGGCGGCACTGGCCGATGTGTACATTCCTGCGGCGGCGCGGCGCATGGGCGAGGCGTGGCATGAAGACCGCATGAGCTGGATGGATGTGTCAATTGGCGTGGCGCGGCTGCAAAGCCTGCTGCGCGAAATCGGCGCTGCCTGGGCCGCGGATCAGGCAGGGGACACCGGGCATGGAACGGTCTTGCTGATTGTTCCGGACCGCGAGCAGCATACACTCGGACCGATGGTCGCCATGGGTCAGATGCGCCGCTTTGGGGTTTCGGTCTGTCTGAGGATTGCACCAGGCTATGACGAGCTGCGCAGTTTGGTGACGACGCGCAACTTTGACGGCGTATTGATTTCAGTTGCGGTCGAAGAAAAGCTGGAATCGGTGGCCAAGATGGTGGGCTTTCTGAAGTCTGTGCTGAAAACACCGCTGCCGGTTATCGTGGGCGGGGCGGTAATGGCAACGAGGGATGATGTGGCAGCGGCGACAGGCGCTGATTTTGCCTCCAATGAAATTGACACAGCGTTGCAAGCCATCGGTTTGCAGTTTGACGCTTTCTGTGTGCTTAGGCGCGCGTAACAAACTGTCCTCCCAATCGTATCGGGTTGATGGCAAACATGCAGATCGTTCGTGAATACTGATGCAAAGAATTTGGTGGCGGGCATGTCGGTGCCGCTGATTGATCCGGACCTTCTGTCCGAGATCATAGCGACTGTGGCTGACATCTCTCTTTTGATCACGGCTGATGCCAGGGTTGGCTCAGTCACCGTGAACCCTCATCACCGATCATTCGGACATCTCGATCACTGGATCGGGCGGCCGCTGCGTGACTTTCTAACCTCGGAAAGCGCTGCCAAACTGGAAAGTCGCCTTGCCGGCATGAACAGACCGGGCGCCCGGACCCTTGCCGTTGAATTGAACCACGTCGACGAGGCGGCATGGGAATTTCCTGTGCGCTATTCGTTGCACCGCGTGGCACCTGACAATTCGGTGCTGATGCTGGGGCGCGACCTTCGGCAGCTTGCCGAAATGCAGCAGCAACTGGTCATGGCGCAAATCGCGCTGGAGCGTGATTACGAAACCCAACGTGAAATGGACACCAGGTACCGTGTCCTGATGGAAGCAACCCGCGACGCAATCGTGCTGGTCGCGATGACCAACGGGCGGATTTCCGACCTGAACGCGGCGGCAGCGTTGCTGTTGGGGGGGTCGCGGCAGGACCTGGTAGGGGCTGCCATCGCGCAGGAATTCGAGGGGCGCAGGCGAGGCGAGTTTCTGGAAAGCCTGACCAACATCGCGGCAGCCGATGCGGGAAATCCGGTCGAATTGCAGGCCCGCCGGTCACAACGCCGATTGCGGGTCTTGCCGATCCTGTTCCGCGCGGCAGGCGAAAGGCTGATGATGTGCCGCCTGGAGGCCAGCGACGAAGCTGCGCAGGTTGTTGACGAGACGACCGAAAACCTGCAACGCCTTTACCATGAAGGCGTTGACAGCATTGTCTTTCTAGACGCAGATGGCTTGATCACCGGGGTCAACGATGCCTTCCTGAAACTGACCGACAGTTCAGATCTGAACGCGGTGCGGGGCCGGTCGTTGGCAGATTTTCTGGCGCGCGGGTCGGTCGATCTGCGGGTCATTCTGGACAACGCCCGCCGCAGCCGCCAGTTGCGGCTTTATGCGACTCGGGTGACAACCGTGTTTGACGGTCAGGTTGCCGTCGAAGTGTCCGCCACCTTCCTGGACGACAAACCGAAGGCCGGCTTCGTGTTGATCATGCGCGACGCCAGCCGTGCCGAATTGTTGCGCCGCCCGGGACTGAACACATCCGAGGATGGCATGCGATCGGTGATGGAGTTGGTCGGGTCGTCCACGCTGAAAGATATCGTTGGTGAAACGACCGATGTGGTTGAGAAGATGTGCATCCAGACGGCGGTAGAGCTGACCCGCAACAACCGCGTTGCGGCGGCGGAAATGCTGGGGCTGTCGCGGCAATCCCTCTATGTCAAGCTGCGCAAATTCGGGCTGCTCAGCAAGGACGAAGACTGACCTGCAGAGAGTCTGAACTTCGTGCATCCCCGTGTTGCAGGAACGCGATTGCCGTATACTGTCTGCGTCCGATCGGGGCCGGGCGTTTTTGACCAAAGCAACAGGTCGAAAAGCATCGCCCGGATCGGACGCGACGCCACCCTGCAACCCGTATCGCAGCCAGTCCGCACACATGAAAAAGCGCGACGTCAGGCGCGGTTCGACGGCGCGGGCATCTTGCCGTGGAACCGCCCCGTCCGCCTTCGCTGTGCGATTGGGCGTGCTGCGCGGGACCTTGTGCACGACCTGGTCCGCGCCTTTGTGCTGGCGCGCGAGATGTGGCGTCGTACAGGGCGTTGGCCAGATGTGATGCCGGGGTGCGCAAGGTCGCCTGATGTGGTCCGCGCAGACGCTTCGGGATCATGTTGCGAAATCCGGTGTTGATCGACTCGAACATGTAATGTTAGGTTGACACATGAATGTCAGCCAAATCTTACATCCCGCCCTGCCGCAACCCCGCGCGATGCTGGAGTTGATCAAGCCGATCACCTGGTTTCCGCCGATGTGGGCCTATCTGTGTGGCATCGTCTCGGTCGGGGTGAACCCGCTCGGGGCTTGGCCGCTGGTGTTGTTGGGTGTGGTGCTGGCGGGGCCGGTGGTCTGCGGGATGAGCCAGGCGGCGAACGACTGGTGCGACCGGCATGTCGATGCGGTGAACGAGCCCGGTCGCCCGATCCCTTCGGGGCGCATTCCGGGGCGATGGGGGCTGTGGATCGCGTTGGCCATGTCGGTGCTGTCGTTGGTGATGGGGTCGTTCCTTGGCACCTGGGGATTTGCGGCGACGGTTGTGGGCGTTCTGGCGGCCTGGGCCTATTCGGCGGAACCGGTGCGGCTGAAGCGGTCTGGCTGGTGGGGGCCGGGGCTGGTGGGCCTGTGCTATGAGGGGTTGCCATGGTTCACCGGGGCAGCGGTGCTGTCAGCCGGCTTGCCGTCATTTCAGGTGATCTGCATGGCGCTTTTGTATTCGATGGGCGCGCATGGCATCATGACGCTGAACGATTTCAAGGCGTTGGAGGGGGACAAGCTGCATGGCGTGCGGTCCCTGCCGGTCACGATGGGGCCAGAGGACGCGGCCCGGCTGGCCTGTACGATCATGGCGCTGGCGCAGATGATCGTGATTGCGCTGCTGCTGATCTGGGCAGCACCTTGGCACGCGCTGGCGGTGACGGTGCTGTTGGGGTTGCAGGTGCGGGCGATGGCGCGGCTTTTGACCGACCCCAAGGGGTTGGCGCCTTGGTATAACGGCGCGGGGGTCACTCTTTATGTTCTGGGCATGATGATCACGGCCCATGCCCTGCGGGGGATGGCATGACGCTGTCGTGGTTCTCGATCTTTCGGATGGGTCTGGTGCAGCTGTGTCTGGGCGCGATTGTGGTGCTGACCACGTCGACGCTGAACCGGCTGATGGTGGTAGAGCTTGGTCTGCCTGCGGTGCTGCCCGGACTGCTGGTGGGGCTGCATTACGGCATCCAGATCACCCGCCCAAACTGGGGCTATCGCAGTGATACGGGCGGAAATCGGACGGTGTTCATCATCGGCGGGATGGCGGTGCTGGGGCTGGGGGCGTTTCTGGCGGCCTTCGCGGTGACCCTGTTTGAGGCCAGTTTTGCGGCGGGGCTGGCGCTGTCGGTGCTGGCCTATGCGCTGATCGGGGTGGGAGTTGGGGCGTCGGGGACGTCCTTGCTGGCGTTGCTGGCCACGGCCACGCACCCACGGCGTCGGGCGGCGGCGGCGACGATTACTTGGCTGATGATGATCTTTGGCATTGCGGTGACGGCAACGGTGGTGGGCGGGTTTTTGGACCCTTACACGCCCCTTCGGCTGTTACAGGTGGTGGGGGCGGTCTGTGCGGGGGCGGTGGCACTGACCGCACTGGCCATCGCGGGGATCGAGGCGCGCCATGTTCAGGCCAGCGAAGGGCGCGGCGTGCCGTTTCGTCAGGGTCTGGCCGAGGTCTGGGCAGAGCCGCGCGCGCGCAGTTTCACCCTGTTCATCTTTCTGTCGATGACCGCGTATTTCATGCAGGAGCTGATCCTGGAACCCTATGCGGGTCTGGTCTTCGGGTTGACGCCGGGGCAGACGACATCGCTTTCGGGCGCACAGAACGGCGGGGTGTTCGTGGGTATGCTGCTGGTCGGGATCGCGGCAACCGGGCTGCGTCTGGGGTCGCTGCGCCTGTGGGTAATGGCCGGGTGTCTGGGTTCTGCCCTGATGCTGTTGGGGCTGAGTGCTGCGGGCGTGCTGCGTCTGATCGCGCTGTTGCAACCGGCGGTCATCGGGTTGGGCCTGTTCAACGGCATGTTCGCGGTTGCAGCCATCGGGTCGATGATGGCGCTGGCTGGCGAAGGGCGAGGGGCGCGCGAAGGCACGCGGATGGGTCTGTGGGGGGCCAGTCAGGCGATTGCGGCGGGTGCGGGTGGGCTGACCGGTGCCGCGCTGGCCGATGTGATGCGCGGGCTGATGACCGATGCACCGGCGTTCGGCGTGGTGTTCAGCCTTGAGGCCGCGCTGTTTGTCGTGGCGGCCGGGATGGCGGCGCAGATCATCGACGGTGCGCGGCATCGGGGTTCAAACATGGTTCCGGGGGAATAGGCGATGTATGATGTGATCGTGGTGGGTGGGGGGCCTTCGGGGGCAACGGCTGCGCAAGAACTGGCGCAGGCCGGACGTCGGGTGGCGATGCTGGACCGCGCCGGGCGGATCAAGCCCTGCGGGGGCGCCATCCCGCCCCGGTTGATTGCCGATTTCGCCATTCCCGATAGCCAGATCGTGGCAAAGGTGAACATCGCGCGGATGATCTCGCCGACGCAGCGGCATGTCGATATCCACATCGAGGGCGGCTATGTCGGCATGGTGGACCGCGAGCGTTTCGACGATTTCCTTCGAGCGCGGGCAGTTGCGGCGGGGGCGGTGCCGCTGACCGGGACCTGGCTGCGGATCGAGCGGGACGCGGGCGGCACGCATGTGGTGTACCGCGACAAGGCCAACGGCGAAGAGATGCGCCTTGCCACGAAACTGGTGATCGGGGCGGATGGGGCGCGGTCGAACGTGGCCAAGGCCGAGGTTCCGGGCGGCGACAAGATCCCGTATGTGATCGCCTATCACGAGATCATCGCGGCCCCTGCGGCCAATGCGGATTACGATCCGGCACGCTGCGATGTGATCTATGACGGCAAGATCAGCCCCGATTTTTACGGCTGGGTGTTCCCGCATGGCAAGACGGTGTCGGTCGGCATGGGCACTGGGGTGGATGGGGTGGACTTGAAGCAGGCGACGGCTGATCTGCGGGCGTCCTCTGGCCTTGCGGGCTGCGAGACGATCCGGCGGGAAGGCGCGCCGATCCCGTTGCGCCCGATGGACCGCTGGGACAATGGCCGCGACGTCGTGCTGGCGGGGGATGCGGCGGGGGTGGTGGCACCTTCGTCAGGCGAGGGGATCTATTACGCGATGGTCGGGGGCCAGGTTGCGGCCAAGGCGGCGCTGGCTTGTCTGGCTTCGGGGCGCGTTGCCGATCTGAAGCTGGCGCGCAAGCTGTTCATCAAGGAACATGGCACGGTGTTCAAAGTGCTGCGCAGTATGCAGGACGCCTATTACAAATCCGACATGCGGCGTGAACGGTTCGTCAGTCTGTGCCACGACATCGACGTGCAGAAGCTGACGTTTGAGGCCTACATGAACAAGAAACTGGTCGCCGCCCGTCCGATGGCGCATATCAAGATCGGGTTCAAGAATGTGGCACACCTGTTGGGGTTGGTGAAACCGTCTTATGTCTGAAATGGTTCCGGCCTGGGTCGATGGCGTTTTGCAGCCGGTGGAAAAGCTCGCGGTGCACCAGCGCGGGTTGCGGCATCTGGCGGTGTCGGTGTTTGTGTTGGCGGGTGATCATGTCTTGATCCAGCGCCGGGCAATGTCGAAATACCACACGCCCGGTCTGTGGGCCAACACCTGCTGCACGCATCCCTGCTGGGGCGAGGATACCCAAGCCTGTGCGGTGCGGCGGTTGCGCGAAGAGTTGGGGATCACCGGGTTGACCCTGCGCCCTGCCGGGCATGTCTGCTACCGCGCCGAGGTCGGAGGTGGGCTGATCGAACATGAAGAGGTCGATATCTTTGTGGCCGAGACGGCAGTGACCCTGCCACTGGCCCTGAACCCCGACGAGGTCTGCGACACCCGTTGGGTACGGCTGGCCGATCTGAAATCCGAAACGCTTGCCTGTCCTGCGCGGTTTACACCCTGGCTGCGCATTTATCTGGACGAATACCACGACAATATCTTTGGCGCGGTTGGCGCCTGAAACGACCGGGGCTTGACCGTTGCGCCGCCAGATGCCACGTCAAGGTCGCCCCAAACGGAGTGATCCCATGCCCGCCTATCGTTCTCGCACCACCACCCATGGACGCAACAATGCAGGCGCGCGGGGGCTGTGGCGCGCAACAGGGATGAAAGACGGTGATTTCGGCAAGCCGATAATCGCCATCGTCAACAGTTTCACCCAGTTCGTTCCGGGTCATGTGCATCTGAAGGACCTTGGCCAGATGGTCGCGCGCGAGGTCGAGCGTGCCGGAGGCGTGGCGAAGGAATTCAGCACCATCGCTGTCGATGACGGTATCGCCATGGGGCATGACGGAATGCTGTATTCGCTGCCTTCGCGCGAGTTGATCGCAGATTCGGTCGAATACATGGTCAATGCACATTGCGCCGATGCGATGGTCTGCATCTCGAACTGCGACAAGATCACACCCGGCATGCTGATGGCGGCGATGCGGCTGAACATTCCGGCGGTGTTCGTGTCAGGCGGGCCGATGGAGGCGGGCAAAGTCGTGCTGGACGGTCTGACCGTCGCGATGGATTTGGTCGATGCGATGGTCGCGGCGGCGGACGACTCGATCTCGGACGAAGATGTGCAGAAGATCGAGGAAGCTGCCTGCCCGACGTGCGGGTCCTGTTCGGGGATGTTCACCGCCAACTCGATGAACTGCCTGACCGAAGCGCTGGGCCTGTCCCTGCCCGGAAACGGCTCGACCCTGGCGACCCATGGCGACCGCCGTGCGTTGTTCCTTGAGGCCGGGCGGCGGATTGTTGACATCACCAAGCGGTTTTACGAGGGCGACGACGCATCTGTCTTGCCCCGCGCGATTGCGACAAAAGAGGCGTTTGAAAACGCCATGACGCTGGACATTGCGATGGGTGGCTCGACGAACACCGTCCTGCACATTCTGGCCGCCGCGCATGAGGGCGGAGTTGATTTCAAGATGGCCGATATCGACCGGCTGAGCCGTCAGGTGCCGGTGTTGTGCAAAGTGGCCCCGGCCAAACAGGATGTGCACATGGAGGACGTCCACCGCGCGGGCGGGATCATGGCGATTCTTGGCCAGTTGGATCAGGGTGGCTTGCTGCACCGTGACTGCTCTACCGTGCACGCCTCCACCCTTGGGGCTGCGATCGATCATTGGGACATCAGCCGCACCAATGACGAGGCGGTTCGGCACTTTTTCCTCGCGGCTCCGGGTGGGGTGGCGACGCAAGAGGCGTTCAGTCAGTCCCGCCGCTGGGACGCATTGGACATTGACCGCGAAAAGGGTGTGATCCGGTCTACCAAGACACCATTCAGCAAGGACGGCGGCCTCGCGGTCCTGTCAGGCAACATCGCGCCCGAAGGCTGCATCGTAAAGACGGCGGGGGTGGATGACAGCATCCTGATCTTTGCGGGACCTGCACGGGTGTTTGAGAGCCAGAATACGGCAGTGGCGGCGATCCTGTCGAACGACATCCGCGAAGGCGACGTGCTGGTGATCCGGTACGAAGGGCCGAAGGGCGGGCCGGGGATGCAGGAAATGCTGTATCCGACCAGCTATCTGAAATCCAAGGGGCTGGGAAAAGCCTGCGCCCTGCTGACCGACGGGCGGTTTTCGGGGGGCACCTCAGGTTTGTCGATCGGGCATGTCAGTCCGGAAGCCGCCTCTGGTGGCCTGATCGGTTTGGTGCGCGAAGGCGACCGGATCGAGATAGACATCCCTTCGCGCACCATTCATCTGGCAGTGTCCGAAGCCGATCTGGCCGCGCGGCGCGTGGAGCAGGACGCGGCGGGCTGGAAACCGGTCAAAGCACGCCCGCGCAAGATCACCCAGGCGCTGCGGGCCTATGGCTTGTTTGCAACCTCCGCGTCAACCGGGGCCGTGCGGCAGCTGCCGGACGAGTAGGCGAGGTGATCGGGGCTGATGCCGGGGGTTTCACACCCCCGGACCCCCGTGGGATATTTTCGCCAAGATGAAAGGGAATGTATCGGTTTCCCTGGCGCGTTGGCAGCAGGCGCGGAACGCCTTACAGAAACACCCGCTCGACCGTCCACCAGGCACCGATTGCCGCGATGACGCACGAGGCCGGCACTGCGATGGCGCGGCGATACCAGGGTTTGGCACCGAACGGCAGACCGACCAGCAGGAAGGCCGCCGCGATCACCGACAATTGCCCCAGTTCCACCCCGATGTTGAATCCGATCAGGCTGACGACGAACCGCCCTTCGAGCAGGCCG
>JANNPZ010000088.1:0-89374 GCA_031400505.1 Paracoccaceae bacterium
CCCAGAAACTCGGCCCGCACCGTGCTTTCTGTCCAGATGGTATCGGGCGACATCCCCAGTGACCGCCAGCCAAGCCATTTTGGCGCAAAGTCCCACCACGGCACCATGTTGCCCTTCATCACGTCCGGCGCCATCTTGAAACTGGTGGTGATGGTCCAGTAGATCGGGAACAGACAGATGATCGCCCACAGGATCAACAGCCCGTAGATCGCGAACCGCCGGGCATACCAGCCGATCTGCGCGGGGCGATCATGGGCGCTGTCGTGAAAGATCTGGGTCAATACTTTGGCCTCATCCAGCGGTCGGCGAGTTTCATCAGCAGGGTCATCGCGATGATGATCACCACTAGATAGACCATGGCCAGCATCGTGCCGTAGCCGACATTGGACCGGTCGCGATACTCACGGAAGATGAACGAGGTCACGCTGTCGGTCGCTCCGCCCGGCCCACCGCTCGTCACGTTGATGATCACATCTGCCAGCTTCAGCTTGAAGATGATCCGGATCAGGATCGCAGTGATCGACACCGGCAGCATCAGGGGAAACGTCACCTCCCAGAACCCGCGCCAACCGTTGGCACCGTCCACGCGTGACGCCTCCTGCAACTCTTTCGGGATGGCCTGCAATCCAGCAAGGATCATGATCATCATGAAGGGGATAAAGGTCCAGGCATCCATGGCCATGATCACGAACCGCGCCATTTCGGGCGTGCCAAAGAACGACGGGTCTTCCCAGCCAAAGAACCGCGCGAGCCGCGCCAGAGGGCCAAAGCGCGCCTCCATCATCGACTTGCCGATCATCCAGGACACCGCGACCGGCGACAGCATCAGCGGCAACAGGAATGCCACCCGAAAGAACTTCCGCGCCCGGATTTCAGCGTTCAGCAGCAGTGCAAGCCCGAACGCAATCGCGTATTCGACCAGAATGGCAGCCGTGTACCACACCATGTTCAGCATCGCGTTCCAGAAGAACGGGTCATTCCACATCTGCACCAGATTGTCGGTTCCGTTGAACTTGCGGCCCGTCGGCGACGACAGGTTCCAGTCGGAAAACGCGATGCCAAGGCCAAAGATCAACGGTAGGATCGCCAGCGACAGCACAAACAGCACGGCAGGCAGCACGAACAGCGTGCGCTTGCCCTGCTCGCCCCGGATCAGAACCTGACCCCAGCACAGGCAGATCGCCCAGAACACATAGGCATACAAGGTCGGTCGCCAATTCGCGAACCCGAACTCGGCCCAACCTGCTGCCGTCAAGGATTGCAGCGTGGCGACAACGGCAAGTAGGCCGGCGGAGCCCCAGACCAGCACGTGCCCAAACGCCTTGCGGCGCGCCGGAATATCGTCGTTCGTGACGATGTGAAGAAGGTCGTGCTGCGTGTTCATACTAGCATGTTAGCTGGCGAAAGGCGGGGTGGAAAGGGCCAACCTTTGCGCGCGTCCGCCGTTCTTTCCATCGTTTCAGCTTTACGTGGTGGGGCGCGGCACCTGCGAATCGCGCGGGCTTTTAACCGCAGAAAGGCGCGACCCATGCGCAGGCATCTGTGCAGAGTTCTCTTCGGCAAATCGGGCAAGTTGCCGTTTCTTATGTCGAAAATCTGGATAGACGAGCGTTTCTGCATCAAGTGTCAGTTTACTGTTACAGTTGCCAGTGTCAAATTTTCCTGACAGACTGAAGTTGGGTTCAGACCGGCTGGCGCAAATTCCAGCACCTTGAACCGGGCGGATGCAAGGTCGTCAGTCTGCCCATGACAAGGAAGCGACGACGTGGGTACGGAGGAAATCTCATGACCAACGATCCTAACAAGGTCTGGCCGACCGGTCTGACCTTGGGCGAAGCAGAAGAAGTCCACAGCTATCTTATCGACGGCACGCGCGTGTTCGGTGTGATCGCCCTGATCGCACACTTGCTTGTTGCTGTTTCCACCCCTTGGCTCGGCTGAGGAGCATCAGATGAACAACGCAAAACTCTGGCTCGTCGTAAAGCCCACCGTGGGTGTTCCGCTGTTCCTGTCGGCCGTTGCCGTCGGCTCGTTCGCTGTCCATGTCGCTGTTCTGAGCAACACGACCTGGGTCGCTGACTTCCTGTCGGGCAAACCGCTGGGTGCGGGCGCCACCGCATCGCTCGTCGTGCCGCAGGCCGATGTGGCGAAGGCGTCTTTCGTGGCAGATGGCGCGCAGAACGTGCTGATCCTGATGCCCGATGGCACGACGGCCCATGCCGTTCTGCAAGCACCGCTGCCGGCAGGCACCCTGAACTAGGCCACGCCCTTTTGGCGTTGCCATGACCAAGCGTGAGGCCCCGTGTCGCAGGGCACCCGGGCCTCACACATCGACATCCGCAAGGCATGCTGGTTTCCCGCCATCGGTAGAACTGGACCCCCGATGTTCGACTTCAGAAAATTCGCGCTGCACAAGATTTCCGGTCTGGGGATGCAGTATCTTCCCTTCGCGGATGTGGCCTCGGCAGAGGTGCCGCTGTCGCGTTTGCTGCGGCTGTCGCTGTTTCAGGTCACGGTCGGCATGGCGCTGGTCCTGATGGTCGGCACGCTGAACCGGGTGATGATTGTTGAATTGAATGTCTCGGCCACGCTGGTGGCGTCGATGCTGGCGCTGCCGTTGCTGTTTGCGCCGTTTCGCGCGCTAATCGGGTTTAGGTCGGATCGCTATCACTCTGCACTTGGCCTGCGGCGATTGCCGTTTCTTTACAAGGGGACGATGCTGCAATTCGGCGGCTTTGCGATCATGCCCTTCGCGCTTCTGGTGCTGTCGGGCTATGGCGAGGCGGTGGACGCGCCGCGCTGGATCGGGCTGAGTTCGGCTGCGCTGTCGTTTCTGCTGGTAGGGGCGGGGGTGCATACCGTGCAGACGGTCGGGCTTGCGCTGGCCACCGATCTGGTACCCGAGGCGGATCAGCCGAAAGTGGTCGGGCTGATGTATGTCATGCTGCTGCTGGGGATGGCGGCGAGTGCGCTGGTCTACGGGTGGTTGTTGCAAACTTACACGCCGGGGCGGCTCATTCAGGTCATTCAGGGCACGGCTGTGGTGACGGTTGTGCTGAATGCTGCCGCGATGTGGAAACAAGAGGCCCGCAACCGGGTGCGGGCGGCCGCACCCCGCGTCCGCCAGGTTGGCTTTGCCGAGGCTTGGGCGCGGTTGACGGCGCGTCCGGGGATGGTCCGGCTGCTGGCGATCATCGCCTTTGGCACGGCGGGGTTCGGCATGGCGGATGTGCTGCTGGAGCCGTTCGGCGGGCAGGTGTTGGGCATGTCGGTGGCCGAGACGACGCGGCTGACGGTGTATCTGGCGGTTGGCAGTCTGCTCGGGTTCGGGCTTGCTTCGCGCTGGATCGGACGGGGGCAATTGCCGATGGACGTGGCGATCTGTGGGGCGGGGATCGGGGTTCCGGCCTTTGGCGCGGTCGTACTGGCGGCGGGGCTGCTGTTGGCACCGGTGCTGGTGGCGGCCACGCTGGCGGCGGGGTTCGGGGCGGGGCTGTTCGGGCATGGCACGCTGACGGCCACCATGCGGTCGGCCCCGCGCGATCAGATCGGGTTGTCGCTGGGGGCCTGGGGCGCGGTGCAGACCACCTCTGCCGGGATTGCCATCGCGGTGGGCGGTGTGATCCGCGATGTGATCCTTGCCACATCGGGGGCAGGGGTCGCACGACCCTATGTTCCGGTCTTTCTGTTGGAGGCCGGGCTGCTGGTTCTGGCGCTGCTGCTTGCCTTGCCGTTATGGGGGAAGTCTGCAGTCCCTGCCGGCGAAGCGCCCGCGCCAGAGATGTTGACGGATGGCGGTTGAGACAGAGATGAAGACAGCAATCAGAACTTTTGGGCCAGAAGGATAACAGGTGCCACATGACCACAATCATCACGCGACTTTATTCTGACAAGGCGGCGGCGCGGGCCGTTGTGGCGGCACTGGGCGCCAGTGGCCACCAAGACAGCACGATCCAGGTGATCAGCAGTGATGCCGCCGGGGGGGCCATGGCCGCGATGATGGCCGCCATGGTCAGCACGACCGCTGCCACCGCCTATGCATCGGCAATGACGGGCGAGCAGGCCCTGCTGGTGGTGCAGGCCCCGTTCAACCCGATCGGTACCGCGCGGGATGCGATGCGCATTGTGGCACAGCATCCGTCGATTGACGTCGGGCTAGAGGATGAAGATGGCTACATCCGGATCAATCCAACGATGCCGGTATCGTCCAACGTGTTGACCGATCATCCCTATTTCATGTCGAACAAGTTCCGCAAGGCGTCCCACGGGCATATCCTGGGTGACAAGCCGTTGTTGGCGCACCGGGCGCGCACCTCGGCAATGCGGGGCGGCGGGCATATGTCCCGGATGTTCTGGCCGATGCCGCTGGTGTCGAAATCGGTCAGCAAAAGTTCTGCGATCAAGGGGGGCTGGCTCGCCTCGTCGATGTTCGGGATCACGACGCTGCTGCGTCGCTGATCGGCGGGGCACCGATGCAAAACGGCGCGCAGGGCACTGCGCGCCGTTTTTCTGTGTTGGGGCGCGGTTGTCCGCGCCCCCTGTCGGGCGTCACATGCCCAAGGAAGCCTTGTAAAGTGCGATCTGGCTGTCGCGGCCGATCTGGTCGGTGATCTTTTCCCAGGCGGCGGCGATGGCATCGGCGGTTTCCTGTGCCGAGGCATAGGTCCCGGCAAAGCCCTTGGACAGCTCGTCCTCGGCGACCGAGTAATACTGGAAGATGCCGGGGATGCGGGGTTCAATCGCCGCGTTCGGGTGGTTGTAGCTGTCGGCGTTCGACCCGAGATAATCCTCGACATAGGCCCGGTCATAGCCTGCCGCTTCCCACTCTTCATAGTTGAAGTGCGAGTTGCGGTAGGGCTGGAAGCCCGAAGGATAGGCGGCAGTCCAAAGCGAGATGTCCTTGCCGCCCAGATGGGCTGCGGCAGACCAGGCGGCCTTTCGCTTTTTCTCGTCGCCCGACACGCGGCTGGTGACGTAGATGCCCCAGCCGATATAGGCCATCAGCGGTGCCTCGTTGTAGGTCTCTTCCCATGCGGCGGTGGCGCTGTTGTAAACGCGGTCCGAGCCGGGGTTGGTCCCGAAGCCCACGACATCGCCCACAACCGAGCCATCGGAGGTGCGCGCAGACGAGCCCACATCGCCCCACCACATCAGCATCGAGCCGGTTCCAGCCAGGAACTGCGAGAAGGCCGTTGTGCCCGGATCAGCGTTGATCTGGTCTGCAGGATAGGCACCCGGCGTCGCCACAAGGTCGAGAACGTCCTGAATGGCCTGCACCCAGGCCGGGTTGTTGACGCGCGGTTTCATCGTGTCGGCGTCGAACAGCCATGCCGGATCGGACGGATGCTTGGCATAGGCCGCAGCCCGGTTGGCGATGAAATACATCCCGAACCCACCCCAACCCTTCAGCGGGTCAAGATAGCCATGTGCGGCCTGCCCGGTCAGCGGATCGGTCTGCCCGACCAGCGCCTTCGACACCGCGTTGACCTGCTGCCAGGTTTTCGGCACTTCCGCCCCGCCGATAGCACCCTCGCCGAAATAGTCCTTGCGATAGGCGAAGGTGTGGCAGTCGCCGTCGATGTTGATGCGGTAGGTCTTGCCGTCCCACGTGCCGACCGGCGCTTGCAGATAGCCGACCAGATCATCAGCCTCGATCTGGGTTTTGACCCAATCGGGCATCTCGTCGAGCAGACCCTTGCTGGCGGTGTCGCCTTCAAACGGTGCGCCCATTTCGATGATGTCGAAATCGACGGTGCCGGTGGCGATGGACTGTTGCAGGCGCGGGTTGTAGTCGGCTTGTGCGAGGTCGATCCAGTTGATCTTGGCCCCGGTATAGGCCTCCCACGGTTTGAGGAAGCCGCGGAACAGGAAGTTGTGCAGGTTCTGGTTGTTCAGCCCCATGAAGGTCAGCTCGACGCCTGCAAATTCACCCTCGGCCACGTTGGTCTTGGTGGCACCAAGGCACATCTCGCCGACCTTCTGCCAATCGGCATCGGTCGGGGACCCGGCCCCAACGCCCGGGATCTTCAAGATCTCGGCGCGCACACTGCCATGCCCATCGGCCATTGCCATGCGGGGCGCGAGGCCGCCCATCGCGGCCATTCCCGACACGCCGGCCACGCCCTGCATCAGGCGGCGGCGCGTCAGGCTGATCCTTGCCGCCTGATTGTAGTGTTCAACTTTCATGAAGACCTCCCTAGGGTTTTCCCGCCCATTTGCGACGGTCCGGTCCGGGTTGGCCGGTTGCCCCTTGGGGTCTTATGGCCTGATTGCCCGTTTCCGGGTCCGGGCACCGCCGGACATGGGCAGACAATCTCAGCCTGCGAACCTCAAGTCAAGCATCTAACATGTTAGTATGGTCAGGTGGTGGACAGACCCCTGACCCTGCGTTACCAAAGACCTGCAATCGAAAAGGGAGAGGCATTTTGGCCGAGGTGAAGATCCGCGACCTGCAGAAATCCTATGGGGGCATGCAGGTGGTCCACGGCGTCAATGTCGATATCCCCGATGGGCAGTTCGTGGTTCTGGTGGGGCCATCTGGGTGTGGGAAATCCACGCTCTTGCGGATGATCGCGGGGCTTGAGGCGATTTCAAGCGGGACCATTGCGATTGGTGACCGGGTGGTGAACAACCTGCCGCCGGCCGAGCGTGACATCGCCATGGTGTTTCAGAACTACGCACTTTACCCGCACAAGACAGTGGCGGCGAACATGGGTTTCGCGCTGAAAATGGCGCGGATGGACCGGGCCGAGATCGCAACCCGTGTGGCGCGCGCTGCCGAGATTCTGGGCCTGCAGCCCTATCTGGATCGCTATCCCCGCGCGCTGTCGGGCGGACAGCGGCAGCGGGTGGCGATGGGGCGCGCCATCGTGCGCAACCCGCAGGTGTTTCTGTTCGACGAGCCGCTGTCGAACCTTGATGCCAAACTGCGCGTCCAGATGCGCTCTGAGATCCGCGAGTTGCATCAGCGGCTGTCCACCACCACGGTCTATGTCACCCATGACCAGATCGAGGCGATGACGATGGCCGACCGCATCGTGGTGATGCGCGAGGGGCGCATTTCACAGCAGGGCGCGCCGCTGGAGCTGTATGACCGGCCCGAGAACGTCTTTGTCGCAGGCTTCATCGGGTCGCCGTCGATGAATCTGATCGCAGGCGTGGCGCGGGGGGGGATGGCCGAGGCGGGCGGGCTTTCGTTGCCGCTACCGATGGCGGTGCCCGATGGGCAGCGGGTGGTTTGGGGCGTGCGGCCCGAACATCTGGACCTTGCGCCGGACGGTCTGCCCGCGACGGTGGTGGTGGTGGAACCCACGGGGTCGGAAACCCATGTCGTGCTGCGGATGGCCGGGCATGACGCGGTGGCGGTGTTCCGCGAGCGGCACGCGTTCAAACCCGGCGAGGTGATCCACCTTGCGCCGCGTGCCGGGCTGGTACATCTTTTTGACGAGGGATCGGGTCTGCGGATCAACTGAGGGGGGATCATGCTGAAAGGGATCGACAACCGGCTGAATGCCGATGTGCTGGGCGCTCTTCGGGCGATGGGGCATGGAGATGTGCTGATCATCGCCGACACCAACTTTCCGGCCGACAGCATCGCGCGGGAAACGGTGGTGGGGTATCTTCTGCGGATGGAGAACCTGACCTGTGCGCAGGCAGTAGAGGCGGTTCTGTCGGTGCTGCCGCTGGATACCTTTGTCGATGATTTTGCAGGCCGGATGCAGGTGGTGGGCGCGCCCGACCAGATCGAGCCGGTGCAGGCCGAAGTGCAGGCGGCCATCGACGCCGCCGAAGGCCGCCCCCGCCCGATGGTGGGGATCGAGCGGTTCGATTTCTACGACCGCGCCAAAGACGCCTATGCGGTCATCCAGACCGGCGAGCGGCGGTTCTACGGCTGTTTCATGTTTCGCAAGGGCGTGATCGCGCCGGATGCGGTCTAGGATGGGCCGCGTCGTCATCCTTGGCGTGTTCGTCGCCGACACCGCCTACCGCGCCGACCGCAGCCCCAAGATGGGAGAGACGATCCTGGGCCACAGCTTTGCCCTGGGGCCGGGGGGGAAAGGGTCCAACCAGGCGGTTGCAGCGGCGATGGCGGGGGCCGAGACGCATTTCATTTCGCGCCTGGGTGCCGATCCTTTTGCCGATATGGCCTTGGCGACCTGGGCGCGGGCCGGGGTGCATCCGGCGGTCACGCAGCATGCCGACAGCTACACCGGGGCTGCCTATATCTTTATCGAGGCGGCGACTGGCAACAACGCGATCATCATCTGCCCCGGCGTGGCGGGCACGATTTCCGAGGCGGATATCGCGGCGCGGGCGGACCTGATCGGCTCGGCCGATGTGTTCATCGTGCAACTGGAACAGCCGATGGCGGCGGCGGTGCGCGCGTTGCAGGTGGCGCGCGCGGCCGGGGTGCGCACCATCCTGAACCCGGCCCCGGCGGCGCCCTTGCCGGATGGGATGCTGGAACTTTGCGATTTCGTGACGCCGAACGAGTCCGAGGCAGAGGCGCTGACCGGGCTGCCGGTCACCAGTGTCGAAGAGGCCGTCGTGGCGGCAAAGGCCTTGCGGGCGATGGGCGCGGGGGCGGCGCTGATCACGCTTGGCGACAAGGGCGCGCTTTACCATGACGGCGCGCAGACGGTGCATGTGCCGGTGATCAGCGCGGGGCCGGTGGTTGAAACCACCGGGGCAGGGGATGCGTTCAACGGCGGGTTTGCCGCCGGATTGGCCGAAGGGATGGACCCGGTCGCGGCGGCGCGCTTTGGCTGTGCCACGGCGGGAATATCGGTGACACGGGCCGGCACCGCGCCGTCAATGCCTGCGCGCGCCGAAATCGACGCGCTTTTGTTGCGGGGCTAGCCCACGCGTGCCAGCCTGCGCTGAACCGGGCGCGGTTGCGCGGTGGGGTTGTTCAGCGACAGCAAGACCCGCGCCTCGTGCGCCTTCAGCGTCGGGCGGGCGGTGGCATAGGTGGTTTCGCTCACGGGTTGATCAAGTAGCGGAAACACCGCGAAAATCTCGGCCTGCTGATCGTCGTCAAGGCCGCCCAGACTGCGCGGGCCGGGCTGAAAGCTTTCGCTCCATGCGCCATCGGCCCGGATGACCTCGTGTCGGTCGAACATCAGGTGCAGATAGGTGACCGAAGGTACAATCGCTGCCAGGACATCCGGCATATCCAGCAGATGCAGGGCGCGGACGAAAACCTCGGGCTCGCCGAACAGCAATTCGCACGGGCCTCCTTGCAGCAGCATCCGGTGCTGGCGCGACACCATGGTATCGCGCGACGGGGCGTCGGGGCCAAGCGCGCCCTTTCGGATCAGGATCGGTTGCAAAGCCAGGTTGGCGCGCAAATCGGCAGGCTCGATGGTCTTGCGCCCGACCCAGCGGATCGCCTGATAGCCGTTGTCGCGTGTCAGAACCCGGTCGCCGATGGCCAAAGTGTCAACCGCGCGCAGCCCGGCATGCGTGTCGATCAAAGTGCCGGGGGTAAAGCAGGACACGATGGTTTCGATGTTGGTGTAGGTCAGGCTGCCGATGAACACGCCTGCGGGTGTGTAGAAATCCACGGTACCGTTTTCGGGGTTCAACGGGTCTCGGCGAACCCTGAAATTGCCCGCGCCCGACAAATCGAGCGCGTCGGAATCGCCCGAGTTTTCTGCACCGTCGATCACATCGCCGGCGCGGCCCACAATGGTGTCAGACCCGTCGCCACCCACCAGAAAGTCGGCCCCGTCGCCGCCGATCAATACGTCGTTGTCCGCCCCGCCAAACAACGAGTCGTTGCCAGACCCTCCTTGCAACGTGTCTGTGCCGGTTCCCCCCGACAAGCTGTCGTTGTCGTCCCCCCCGTCGAGCGAGTCGGCGTCAGCCCCGCCAAACAGCGAGTCTGCGCCCGTGCCGCCCGACAGCGTGTCTGCGCCGTCACCGCCAGCAAGGCTGTCTGTGCCGGCCCCACCAAAGATCGTGTCATTGCCGATGCCGCCGTCTGCGGTGTCGTTCCCGTCACCTGCATCCAGCATGTCATTGCCGGCATCCCCTGCCAGCGTGTCGTTGCCGGTGCCGCCAAACAGGCTGTCGTTGCCATCCCCGCCCGCCACAACGTCGGCCCCTGCGCCGCCCAGAACGGTGTCATTGTCGGCCCCGCCATAGCCGAAATCCTCGCCATCGCCGAGGCTGATGGAATCATTGCCCGTCCCGCCGTAGAACTCGTTCCAGTAGATGTCGCCAACCAGCCCCTGATTGTCGAAGCCGATCAGGGTGTCATTGAACGCGGTGCCGATGATCCCGTCGACACCGTTCAGAACGTCGCCCTGCGCATCCCCGCCTGATGTGAACGCGGTCGCAAGGTTGATCGAAATCGCCGCCCCCGAGGCCGAATAGTCAAGAAAATCCATTCCCTCGCCGCCGGTGAGCGTATCCGCTCCGGTACCGCCTGCGAGTGTGTCGTTGCCATTGCCCGCACTCAGGGCATCGTTACCGCTGCCCCCGTTCAACCGGTTGTTGCCCGTGCTGCCCGTCAGCGTGTCGTTCCCACTTGACCCGATCAGGTTCTCGACATTGCTCAGGACATCGCCTGCCGCGTCACCGCCCGCGCCCGTGGGGCCAGTCAGGTTGACCGAAACGGCGCTGGCCGAAGCAGAGTAATCCGCCGTATCGATCCCTGTGCCGCCATCTAGCAGGTCTGCCCCGCTGCCACCGATCAGCCGGTCATCGTTGTCGCCGCCATAAAGGCTGTCGTTGCCGCCCGCGCCGCTCAAGACATCACTGCCGGACCCGCCGGTCAGCACGTTGCTTGCGCCATCGCCCGTCAGGGTATCGGCAAAGCCGGATCCGATCAGGTTTTCAATGCCGGTCAGAACATCGCCTGCCGCTGCACCAAGATTGGGACCAACCGTCAGGTTGACCGACGCGCCTTCGGTGGCTGTGGCGTAAGTGACGGTATCGGTGCCGCTTCCCCCATCCAGACTGTCGGCACCCAAGCCGCCGGTCAGCGTGTCGTTGCCCCCGCCGCCGAACAAGGCGTTGGCGTCGTCGGACCCGGTCAGATTGTCGGCAGAGCCCGACCCGACGACATCCTCGATGGCCGACAGCACATCGCCTGCGGCATCGCCGCCACTTGCCGCTCCTGTGCCAAGGTTAGCGGTGACCCCCGACGACGAACCCGAGTAGTCGACCCGGTCGCGCCCCAGCCCGCCGTCCAGTACATCGGCGCCACTGCCGCCCAGCAGCGTATCTGCATCCGCCCCGCCAAACAGGCTGTCGTTGCCTTCATCACCGGACAACAGGTCGTTTCCGCCCCCCCCGATCAGCCTGTTGGCACCATTGTCGCCCGTCAGCGTGTCGTTGAAGGCCGAACCCGAAAGGTTTTCGATGCTGACAAGATTGTCGCCGGCTGCATCCCCGCCTGACTCCGACCCTTGTTCAAGGTCGATCGAAATCGCCGCACTCGACGCCGCATAATCCGCCGTATCAGACCCCGAGCCGCCCTCGATTCGGTCGGACCCGGTGCCACCTGTCAGGATGTCGTCGTCGTTGCCGCCATAGAGGCTGTCGTTGCCGCCGCCGCCGAAAAGGCTGTCCGCCCCTGCCTCGCCGTAAAGCCGGTTCTGGGCCCCGTCTGCGGTCAGGGTGTCGCCAAAGCCCGACCCGGTCAGGTCCTCGATTTGTGACAGCACATCGCCTTGCGCATCACCGCCCGACCCGGTGCCGGTTTCCAGACTGACCGTCACCGCCACGGTCGAGGCAGAGTAATCCGCCCGGTCCGTGCCGCTGCCGCCCGTCAGGGTATCCGCCCCCGCGCCGCCCACCAGCAGGTCATTGCCGCCGTTGCCAAGCAGCACATCGTCGCCCGCCAATCCGTTCAGCGTGTCGGAATTGTTGCCGCTGGTAACGGTGTCGTTCCCGGTCGTGCCGTTGATCGTTGCCATCTTGTCTGCCCGCTTCTGCCCCGCCCGGATCTTGTGCCCGGGTTTGCCAGTCGACGCGCAGATTCTGCCATCAAGGCCAACCCGCAACGCCGTCTGTTCGCGGGCCACATTGCGGCGCATTTGTGGCGAATTTTGGGCAATCCTCCCATTTTGCGCAAAACTGCGGCAAGCTGGCGTCGGTTGTCGCGCGTGGCGAAACGATCTGCCGTCTGGTTGGTTGGTTCGGGACCGTCAGGTCAGGTGAGGCTGCGCCGCTCCGGGAAGATCTGCTGGGCGATACCGGCCAGGCAAAGGTACAAGGACGTGCCCACCAATCCCCAATGCGCCCAGCTTTGCGGATCGAAATCCACCCATGCGGCCCATGCGGCGAATACCACCCAAGCCAAGGCCAGCGGCAGCGAAATGTTGCGCCAGCGCTCGGTCCGGACCGGGTGGATGAACTTGAGGTTTGTGAACATCGCCGCCGTCAGGCCGACGATAATGAACAAGATCATGCCGGGCTGCGGCTCGACTGCGAACAGCACGAGCACGACCATGTTCCAGCACGCCGGAAAACCCGCAAAGGATTTATCCTTTGTTTTCATCCGGGTGTCAGAAAAGTAGATGACGGACCCATAGACGATGGCGATGATGGCAAGCCATCCCGTCCACCCGGTCAGAAGCCCGGATTTGAACAGCGCATAGGCCGGGATGAAGACATATGTCAGGTAGTCCACAATCAGGTCCATCAACACGCCGTCGTAGGTCGGCCAGTTGTTTGTCACATCATATCGGCGTGCCAGCGGCCCATCGACCCCATCCACGATCAGCGCCACAACCAGCCACAAGAACATCAGCGACCATTGTTCTTCGACTGCCGCCAGCATGGCGAACATCGACAAGACCGCACCGGTGGCGGTCAGCAGGTGGACGGACAGGGCCTTGAAGCGATTATGCATCGCGCGGTGATGGCGCAATTCGCGGCGCGGCGCAAGTTCCGGCCCGCGCCAGCGGTTGGATTGATGTCTGGTCTGCAGATGCGAAACGCATGGTTTTTGCGATGACGATGACCGTCAGGCGCGGGGATGGGCGGACAGGTAGACCTCCATCAGCCGCGCGGTATCGACGGCCGTGTAGCCCTGCGTGGTCGATAGCGAAGCGTGGCCCAAAAGCTCTTGTATTGCCCGCAAATCGCCGCCCGCAGACAGAAGATGCGTCGCAAAGCTGTGGCGCAGGGCGTGGGGGGTGGCGGTGGCGGGCAGGCCGAGTTGCAGGCGCGTCTGCTCCATCACCTTTTGTACCAGCCGCGGGTTCAACGCCCCGCCGCGCGCGCCGCGAAACAGGGCCGCGTCAGGGGTCAGATCGAAGGGGCAAAGGTCGGCATAGCGCGCAACCGCACTGCGCGCCGCAGGGATCACCGGCACCAGCCGCATCTTGCCGCCCTTGCCGGTGATGCGCATCATGTCGGGCAGCGCGCGCATTGCCCCGGTCAGCGCCAGCGCCTCGGATATCCGCAACCCGCAGCCGTAAAGCAGGGTCACCACGGCCACATCCCGCGCGGCAAGCCACGGTTCCTGCCCTTGATCCCCGACCCGGTCCAGCACGTCTGCGGCCGCCGCGACCGACAACGGGCGCGGCAGCTTGCGCCGGAACTTCGGCCCGCGTGCCGACAGGATCGCCGTTGCGTCTGCGCCATCCCGCTCGGCCAGCCAGCCAGTGAAGTTCTTGACCGCCGACAGGCTGCGCGCCAGCGACTGCGCGGCCAGCCCCCGCCCGCGTTCCGCCGCCATCCAGGCCCGCAAGTCGGGCGTGGACAGGGCAATGACCGCAGCCGCGCCGGGCGCACCGCCCAAATGTATGCCAAGAAATGTCAAAAACCGTGCCACATCGCGGGTGTATGCGGTCACCGTGTGGGCTGCCGCGCCGTCCACCCCCCGCAGATGATCGACCCAGCGCGCCAGCGCCGTGCGCAGCGCAGGCGAGATGCCAAGGTCATCCATGCCCGTCGTCACGACAGCCAGCGGCGCATCGTCCGTTCAAAGACGCCGGCAAAGAAGCCCAGCAGGTCTGTGCCATGCGTAGTGCGGAACTGGTGCGGGTCCTCGGCCCCCAGCACCAGCATCCCCGGCAGCCGACCCTTGCCGAAATCGAGCTTCATCAGCGCCTCGGACCGGATGAAACCCGCCTTTTCGCCAAAGATCGCATCGCTTTGTGGCACGACTTGCCGCAACACAACGGGCCGCAGCGACACGTTGCGCCCGCCCGAAAGATATTCGCCCACAAACCCCGCCCCCGCGACGTAAAGGACATCGCCCAGCTTGCGCAGCGCCGGATCGTCATCGGGCTGCACCGATTCCAGAACCAGCCGCACGCAATCGACCCGCAGTGTCTGTGCCACTTCGCCTGCCAGCGTCTTGAGAAACTCTTCGAACGTCAGCGGATCGAGCATTTGCAGGATCGCGCGGTGCACCTGATTTGTGCCCGCGAGGTTTTCGTAAGCCGCCGCAATGACGGTGCGATGGGTGTCTTCAAGCCGCCCAAGGCGGCTTTCCAGCCGCTCCATCGCGATGCCCCGCAGATCGACGATGTTGCCGCCCATCGCCCGTTCATTCGCGCCGATCAGCGCGTTCATCACGTCGTTGTCTTCCAGCAACGCCTCGGGGGCCGCAATGATGCGGTCGCGGGTGTCTTGATCAATCATCCTGCCCTGGTTCCGTTTCTTGCCGATTTGTGCCAGCCTAGCACAGGCTCAGAGAATTTTCTGCCCGGTTTTTGCCCAGTCCTTCATGAACTGGTCCAGCCCCTTGTCGGTCAGCACGTGGTTTGCCAGTCCCAGGATGACCGCCGGGGGCGCCGTGATCACATCCGCCCCGATCAGCGCGCATTGCGTGACGTGATTGGCGCTGCGGATCGAGGCCGCAAGGATTTGCGTGTCAAAACCGTAGTTGTCAAAGACCTGCCGGATGTCGCTGATCAACTCCAACCCGTCAAGGTTGATGTCATCGAGCCGCCCGATGAAGGGGCTGATGAAGGTGGCCCCGGCCTTGGCGGCCAGCAGCGCCTGATTGGTGCTGAAGCACAAGGTCACGTTGACCATGAAACCTTCGCCCGAAAGCACCTTGCAGGTCTTAAGCCCGTCCCAGGTCAGCGGCACCTTGACGGCGATGTTCGGGGCAATGGCAGCCAGCTTGCGGCCTTCGGCGATCATCTCTGGCGCGGTAAGGGCCACAACCTCGGCGGATACCGGGCCTGTGACGATGCTGCAAATCTCGCGCGTGACTTCGATGATGTCACGCCCCGATTTCAGGATCAGCGAGGGGTTGGTGGTGACCCCGTCTACCATTCCCAGATCGTTCAGTTCGGCGATGGCGGCAACATCGGCGGTATCGACAAAGAATTTCATCGGGTATGTCCTATGGGGTTGCAGGCAATTGCGCAGGCGTCATACCCCAAGACAGGGCGTCGCGAAAGAGAGGGCGTCGCGAAAGAGGGGGCAGCGTGGTCGAGCGGGTCTATGAGGCGGGCGAGCCGGTTGCCGTGCTGTCGACCGAGCCGCTGGGCCGGATTCTGGACTACCGTGCGCCAGAGGGCGGCTGCGGAACCGGCGATTTCGTCGAGGTGCCGCTGGGGCCGCGCCGGGTGTTGGGCGTGGTCTGGGGCGATGCGGCGGGCGGGTTCGATGTGGCCAAGTTGCGCAGCATCGGTCGCGTGCTGGATGCAGCGCCGATGCAAGCCGAACTGCGCGCCTTTCTGACGCGGGCGGCTGATTACACCCTGACGCCGCTGTCTGCCATGTTGCGGCTGGCGACGCGCGCGCCGGGTCTTGGTGATCCGCCCGCAATGCGGCGGGTGTACCGGTTGGCTGGGGCCTTGCCCAACCAGATGACGGATGCGCGGTTTCGCGTCATCGAGGCGTTGCGCGGTGGCGTGCCGATGACATTGGCCGAAGTGGCCGAGGCTGCAGGCTGCGGAACAAGCGTGATCAAGGGGCTGGTCAAGCTGGGCGCGGTGGTTGAAGAAGAGGCGCCGCGCGATCTGCCCTATCCGAACCTTGATGCGCGCAGGCCGGGGCGGTTGGCGGGGGATCAGGTGGCGGCGGGGGATGCGCTGGTGGCCACTGTGGCGCAATCGGCGATCGGGGGCGGGTATTCCTGCACACTGCTGAAAGGCGTGACCGGGTCGGGCAAGACAGAGGTCTATCTGGAGGCTGTGGCGGAATGTCTGGCGCAGGACAAACAGGCGCTGGTCCTGCTGCCCGAGATTGCGCTGACTGCGGATTTTCTGGCCCGTGTCGAGGGGCGCTTTGGCGCGCGCGCTGCCGAATGGCATTCGGGCGTCACTATGACCGAACGGCGGCGGCTGTGGCGGATGGTCGGGCAGGGCGGCGCGGGGATGGTGGTGGGCGCGCGGTCCGCGCTGTTCCTGCCGTTCCGCGATCTGGGGTTGATCGTGGTCGATGAAGAGCATGACACGTCCTACAAGCAAGAGGATGGCGTGCTTTACCATGCGCGCGACATGGCGGTGCTGCGCGCGGCCATGGCCGGGGTGCCGGTGGTACTGGCATCGGCGACGCCCAGCTTGGAAAGCTGGGCGAATGTCGAGGCGGGGAAGTATTCACGGATTGATCTGGGCGCGCGGTTCGGCGTGGCGGAATTGCCCCTGATGAAGGCGATTGACATGCGGGCCGAGAAACTTGCGGCGGATCGCTATATCTCGGACACGCTGGCGGCCGGGGTTTCGCGGCGTCTGGCGCAGGGGGAACAGGCGATGCTGTTTCTGAACCGCCGCGGCTTTGCGCCGGTGACGCTGTGCCGGGCTTGCGGGGGGCAGGTCGGGTGCGACGATTGCGATGCGCGGATGGTCGAGCACCGCTTTCTGAAGCGGCTGGTCTGTCATCAGTGCGGCGCGACCAAACCGGTGCCGGTCGCCTGCCCGGGCTGTGGGATCGAGGGGCGGATGGCGGCGGTCGGGCCGGGGGTGGAGCGGTTGGCCGAAGAGGTGACGGCGCAGTTCCCGGACGCACGGCTTGCGGTGCTGTCGTCGGACCTGTTCGGGTCGGCGCGGGCGTTGAAGGAACAGATCGGGGTGATAGCGGCGGGGGGGGCCGACATCATCATCGGCACCCAGATCGTGGCCAAAGGGCACAACTTCCCGCTGCTGACACTGGTGGGGGTGATTGATGCGGATCTGGGGTTGCAAGGGTCCGATCTGCGGGCAGCGGAGCGGACGTTCCAACTGATCCGGCAGGTGTCGGGGCGGGCCGGGCGGGCGGGCTTGCGTGGCGAGGCCTGGTTGCAGACGCATCAGCCCGAACATCCCGTGATCCGCGCCATTCTGGGTGGCGACGACGAGGCATTCTGGAAGGCTGAGGCTGCCGAGCGACGGCTGGCGGGGGTGCCGCCCTATGGCCGGATGGCGGGGGTAATCCTGTCATCGCCCGATGTGCAGGCGGTGTTCGATTTCGGGGCGGAACTCGCGCGGCGCGACGGGCCGTTGCGCAGGCTGGGCGCACACGTGTTCGGTCCGGCACCTGCGCCGGTTGCGCGGGTACGCGGTCGGCACCGGGTACGCTTGCTGGTCAAGGCGGATCGGGGGGTGGGGTTGCAGGCGGCGCTGGCAGAGTGGGTGGGGCAACTGAAATGCCCGGCCTCGGTCCGGCTGGCGATCGACATCGACCCGCAGAGTTTCATGTAGGGCCGAGGCTGGACCGGGCCGGGTTGCGGGGCCGGATTGCTGGGCCGGATTGCTGGGCCGGATTGCTGGGCTGGCCGCCGGGGGTTTCACACCCCCGGGCCCCCGTGGGATATTCCCGCCACGCGTAACGGGTACGGGGGGGGGCGGGCCTTGGGGGCTTTTCGGGCTGGCACGGGCGGTGTGGCGGGTATATGCCGAGTGGCATGAGCGAAAAATCTGTCATTCTGGCTGACGCCGATCTGCTGCCGTTGTGGCGCAGGCCCGAAAGTCTTTTGGTGCTGATGGCGTTTGCGATGCCGGTGGCTTTTGCCACGTGGTCGGCGTTGTTGAACAATTTTGTCATCGAGGTGTCGGGGTTCACCGGGGTTGGCATCGGCTGGTTGCACACCGTGCGCGAGATCCCGGGGTTGCTGGCGGTTGGGGTGATCGTGTTGTTGTTGGTGGTGCGCGAGCAGCGATTGGCGTGCTATGCGCTGGCGCTTCTTGGCGTCGCCACGGCGCTGACCGGGTTTTTTCCCAGCACGTCGGGCATTTTGGTGCTGACGCTGCTGTCGTCCATCGGATTTCACTATTTCGAGACGGTCAACCAGAGCCTGCAGTTGCAATGGATCGACAAGGCCCGCGCGCCGCAGATGCTGGGCTGGCTGACCGGGGCGGCGGCGGCCTCGGCGCTGATATGTTACGCGGTGATCGTTTTCTTGTGGGTGCCGCTGGGGTTGACCTATACCATCGTCTATGGCGTGGCGGGGACGTTTACCGCAGTGGTGGCGGTGTTTGTCTGGTTTGCCTATCCGCAATTCCAGGCGCCGCATCCGCAGAACAAGACGATGGTGCTGCGGCGGCGGTATTGGTTGTACTACGTTTTGCAATTCATGGCGGGGGCGCGGCGGCAGATCTTTGTCGTCTTTGCCGGTTTCATGATGGTCGAGCAGTTCGGCATGAAAGTGCACGAGATGACGGCGTTGTTGCTGATCAACTACATGCTGCTGACGATGGCCGGGCCGGTCATGGGCCGCGCGCTGGGCCGTTGGGGCGAGCGCAATGTCATGGTGTTTGAATACATCGGATTGACGCTGGTGTTTCTGGCCTACGGGGGGATCTACTGGTTTGGCTGGGGGATTGTGGTGGCGGGGGGGTTGTACATTCTGGATCAGATGTTCTTTGCGCTTTCCTTTGCGCTGAAAACCTATTTCCAGAAGATCGCCGATCCGAAAGACATTGCCCCGACGGCAGCGGTGGCGTTTACCATCAACCATATCGCGGCGGTCTTTTTGCCGGCAGCCCTGGGCTACCTTTGGGCCATGGCACCCGACTATGTCTTTGTTATGGGCGCCGCGATGGCGTTGATTGCGTTGCTTTTGTCATTGCTGATCCCACGTGACCCTGAGGCTGGGAATGAGACGATCTTTGCTAAGGGCGGGTTTTTTCCTGCCCGGGCCATCGCAGCAGAGTGATCGTCGGTCGTCTGGCGTTCTTGAAACCGGTGATTATATTGTGCGGATCATAGAAGGAGTGTTTCGATGTTCTTCTCCAATGCCCGCAAGACGCAGATGGTTGCCCCGAAGGATGCCCTGCTTGGCCGCGCAGCGCCCTTGCCCACGGCGGAAACGCATTTTCTGACCGGAATCCCCCTGAAATCGCCGGTTCCGGTTGGCATGCAAGAGGCGATGTTCGGCATGGGCTGTTTCTGGGGCGTCGAGCGTAAGTTCTGGCAGGTGCCGGGTGTCTGGCTGACCATGGTGGGCTATGCTGGCGGCTTTTCGCCAAACCCGACCTACAAGGAAACCTGCACGCAGTTGACCGGGCACAACGAGGTGGTTCGGGTGATCTTTGATCCCGCGATCATCAGCTATGAGCAGTTGCTGAAGATCTTCTGGGAGGGGCATGACCCCACCCAGGGCATGCGGCAGGGCAATGATGTGGGGTCTACCTATCGGTCCGGCATCTATTGCTATGATGCAATGCAGATGCAGGCAGCGTTGGCATCGAAAGAGCAGTTTGGCCCACGCCTGCGGGCTGCGGGCTTTGGCGACATCACGACCGAGATCATCGCGGTGCCTGTCTTCTATTTCGCCGAAGACTACCACCAGCAGTATCTGGCCAAGAATCCCAACGGCTATTGTGGCATCGGGGGTACGGGCGTGACCTGCCCGATCGGGGCTGGCGTTTCGGTCTGAACCTGCGCAGGTACGCAACGGGCCAGTCTATTGGGCAATTGACGGGGCGAAGGGCGGGGGATATCCCGCCCTTTGAAGCTTTGAAAGACCGGCAGATGACCACCTACACTGCGCTTACGACGCTTTCGGGCGAGGATGCTGCTACGGCTTTGGCCGAGGCGCTGGAAAAGCTCGATCCCGAACCGAGCGGTGTGGGCGTCTTCGAGATGGAAGACGGATCAGAGCTGTGGGAGGTCGGGGTCTACTTTCTGGAAGAGCCGAACGGTATGGTTCTGGACATGCTGGCGCTGGCCTTTGGGGCAAAGCCATTTGTCGTGTCGGAAGTCCCGGATGTGGACTGGGTCGCCAAGGTCCGGCGCGAGTTGCAGCCGGTCGAGGCAGGTCGGTTTTTCGTCTTTGGCAGTCACGACATCGACCGCGTGCCGCAGGATCGGGTGGCGTTGCAGATCGAGGCGACCGTGGCCTTCGGGACTGGGCACCATGGCACGACTCTGGGCTGTCTGCGGGCGTTCGATGCGCTGTTCGAGGCCGGCTTCCGGCCCGGGCGGGTTGCCGATATCGGCTGTGGCACAGCCGTGCTGGCGATGGCGGCTGCGGCGGTTCTGCCGGATGCATTGGTCATCGCGTCAGACATCGATCAGGTTGCGGTCGATGTGGCGCGGGCCAATGTGGGCATCAACGGGTTGCAAGGGCGCATCGCCTGCCTTGAAGCTGCCGGATTTGCGCATCCTGAACTGGCGGCCGCTGCACCCTTTGACCTTGTTTTCGCCAATATTCTGAAAGGCCCTCTTGTAGAACTGGCACCGCCGATGGCGGCCCATGTGACGCAGGGTGGCCGGGTCATTCTGTCTGGTTTGCTGGTCGATCAGGCTGCTGTGGTAACGGCGGCTTATGTCGCCGCGGGTTTTGCGTTGCACAACCGGAGCGATATTGGCGATTGGGCAACTCTCGTAATGCAGCGAATGTAACCACTTGCGCCGTTTTGCCCAATTGTTGCCACAGTCTTGCGGCAAACTTGAGGCTCTGAGGGGTTCTTGTGTGGAGTGTGCAGATGTCCGACGCAAATTTAGCTGACTTTTATGGTCGTGTGGCGCGGATCGAGCGTGCGCGTGCCAAAGGTTACGGGTTCGAGGCAAACGGCACTTTGGGCCGTTCGCATTACATGCGCCCAACCCGTCAGCGTCGCCCGGTGCTGCGCACGGTCATTTTTGCGTTCGTTTGTGCGTTCGGTCTTAAGGGCGCAATCCTGAATCAGGTCGGACCCGAGTCCTATGATGCGCGTGTTGCGCGTCTGGAAACCGGCAAAGAGTTTGACAAGCTGGGTGCCTGGTTGATGCAAGCCGATCCGGTGACTGTCTGGTTTGCGGCCCAGATCGAAGTTTTGCGCAATCTGAACATCTGACATAACAAGGCCGCCGTCCTTGCGGATCGGCGGCCAGGCAATCGGCTGATCTTTGGATCAGCGACCGATCATTTCCACATCGCCGCGGCAAAGACCGATGTCATCAAGCTCGCGATCAGACAAGCGGCCCAAACTCTTGCGCGTGACGCGTGCGTCATTCCACGCAACAAATGCCGCAGCGAAAGTTCCCAGAACCGGAACCGAGCGGAAAATCGAAATGGCGCCAACCGGCGCCGCAGCGGACGGCACAAGAGCGACCATAGCGGAAATCCTTTCAAATTGCACAGTCAACTGGCCCATCGCCGTCGACTAGCTGGACATAGACGCAATGTTGCAACGCAACAAGCGCTGCAAAGGCATATCAGCCTTGCGCGCCACACATGACGTTTGCCATAATTTCGCCTTGTTTCATTTGGCGAAACAATCATGGCCATCGACGCTGTCGTTTTCGCGCTGCACAGCGTCGTGATCCGGTCATTTTGATAACGGCTGCGTGAACCTGATGCAAGTCGGTATTTGGGCTTGGCGGATGTTCCCGGTTCGTGCTAGCGATTGACCAACGGGATAAGGGGCAAGCCATGCGTGTGATGGGGATTGACCCCGGCCTTCGTAATCTTGGTTGGGGGGTCATTGATGTCGCCGGTGCTCGTTTGACCCATGTCGCGAACGGCATCTGCCACTCGGCCCCGGGCGAAGGGGACGGCGATCTGGCCCTGCGATTGGTGGCACTTTATGATCAATTGACAGATGTGCTGCGCCGGTTTGCGCCCGATAGCGCCGCTGTCGAACATACGTTCGTGAACAAGGATGCCGTAGCGACGCTGAAGCTAGGGCAGGCGCGGGGGATTGCGCTTCTGGTGCCGGCGCAGTTTGGAATAACGGTTGGTGAATATGCGCCGAACGCCGTCAAGAAAACCGTGGTCGGTGTCGGCCATGCGGCGAAGGTTCAGGTTGATCACATGGTGCGCCTGCATCTGCCGGGTGTGACGATTGCGGGGCCGGATGCTGCGGATGCGCTGGCTGTTGCGATCTGCCACGCGCATCATCTGCAATCATCGGGCCGATTGCAGGCGGCCCTGCGGAAAGCTGCAGGATGATCGGCAAGTTGACAGGGCGCCTTGACTGGCGGGGCAGTGATCAGGTGCTGATCGACGTGCGGGGCGTGGGATACATCGTGCATGTCTCTGACCGGACGCTGGCCGCGATGCCGGTTCTTGGAGAAGCGGTGGCGCTTTACACCGACCTCTTGGTGCGCGAGGACCTGCTGCAACTGTTCGGGTTCCCGACGCTGCTGGAAAAAGAGTGGCATCGCTTGTTGATGTCGGTTCAGGGCGTCGGGGCAAAGGCTGCGATGGCGGTCCTGGGCACATTGGGAAGCGACGGTGCGGCGCGTGCAATTTCGTTGGGCGATGCGCGCGCTATTCAGTCCGCACCGGGCGTGGGGCCGAAACTGGCGCAGCGCATCATACTGGAGTTGAAATCCAAGGCGCCGGCGGTGATGGCCGCAGGGGTGGCATTGTCCGCCACAGCGACGGTCGATCCCGAACAGGTGATCGAAACCGACGCCCCGCGTGCTGTGCGCAAGCCACCCGGCATCAGCCAGTCGCGTGCCGCTTTCGCGGCAGATGCGCTGTCGGCCCTGATCAACCTTGGCTACGGTCAGGGGGATGCCGCGCAGGCAGTGGCAACGGTTGCCGCCGAACAGCCGGACGCCGACACCGCCGCGATGATCCGCGCCGCCTTGCGCCTTTTGGCCCCCAAATAGCGATGCAACCCGATCCCGCACTGCGGCCCGACAAATTGCCCGAAGATCTTGACCGCGCCTTGCGGCCGCAGACACTGGATGACTTTGTGGGTCAGGCCGGCGCGCGGGCGAACCTGCGGGTGTTCATCCAGTCGGCAAAAATGCGCGGAGAGGCGATGGACCATACCCTGTTCCACGGCCCCCCCGGTCTGGGGAAGACGACACTTGCACAGATCATGGCGCGCGAGCTGGGGGTGGGGTTCCGGATGACCTCGGGTCCGGTTCTGGCGCGGCCGGGTGATCTGGCGGCGATTCTGACCAATCTTGAACCCAATGACGTGCTGTTCATCGACGAGATCCACCGCCTGTCGCCGGTGGTCGAAGAGGTTCTTTATCCGGCGCTTGAGGATTTCGCGCTGGATCTGGTGATTGGCGAAGGCCCCGCCGCGCGCACGGTGCGGATTGACCTGCAGCCCTTTACGCTGGTCGGGGCGACAACCAGGCTTGGCTTGCTGACGACGCCGCTGCGGGATCGGTTCGGCATCCCGACCCGGCTGGAGTTTTATACCGAGGACGAGTTGGACCTGATCGTGACACGCGGTGCCCGGCTGCTGGGGGTGGCGTCTGACCCGGCTGGCACGCGCGAGATTGCCCGGCGTGCCCGTGGCACTCCACGCGTGGCGGGGCGGTTGCTGCGGCGGGTGGTGGATTTCGTGACCGTGGAAGGCGACGGGCGGTTGACTGCCGCGATTGCCGACAACGCTCTGACCCGTCTTGGGGTGGATCATCTGGGTCTTGACGGTGCAGATCGGCGGTATTTGCTGTTGCTGGCCGAAAATTATGCGGGCGGCCCGGTCGGGGTCGAGACTATTGCGGCGGCCCTGTCAGAGGCGCGCGACGCCATAGAAGAGGTCATCGAGCCGTTCTTGTTGCAGCAAGGTCTGATTCTGCGCACGCCGCGGGGGCGGATGCTAGGATCCAAGGCGTGGCGTCATTTGGGGCTGGAGCCGCCCAGAGTTTCCGGATCGGCCGATCTTTTTGACGCCTGACGCGCTGTGTTTCCCCGGATCTTCGCTGCATTTCCCCAGTGAGTTTCACGGTTTTGGGCCTAGAGTTGGCGAAGGCTCCTGGGGGGGGCGACAGAATGCGTCCGATCCTTGTCGCGGTGTTGCTGGGCTTTCTGATTGCGGCGGAACCCGCGTCGGCGTGCAGACTTGCGCTGGTTCTGGCGATTGATGTTTCGGCTTCGGTCAATGATGTCGAATACACCCTGCAAGTCACCGGTACCGCCGCGGCCCTGCGCGCGCCGTCGGTCCGATCCGCATTGCTGGACCCTTTGGTACCCCCTGTCGCGATTGCAGTGTTTGTGTGGAGCGGTCCTGCAGATCAGGATCCAGTCGCGGGCTGGACGGTGATCGACAGCGCGGAAACCCTGGATGCGCTGGCCGACAAGATTGCCACCCACCCGCGCAAGCCCACCGCGAGTGGGCGCACCGCAACAGGGGATGCGCTGTTGTGGGCCGGTGCATTGTTCGCTTTAGCCCCGGCTTGCGACCGTCAGGTGATCGATGTGGCGACAGATGGCATTTGCAATTTCGGCCCCGACCCCGAGACGGTCAGAGCCGGTCCGACATTCGGCGACATCACGATCAATGCATTGGCAGTGGGTGGCGGGCAAGTGCCAGAATGGCAAAACGCAGGCAGGCAGGAAACCGCGCTGGCGGCCTATCTGACGCAAGTGGTAATCTGGGGGCCAGGGGCCTTTGTCGAGATCGCCGTGAACTACAAAAATTTCGAACGCGCGATGACGCGCAAGCTGGAACGTGAACTGGCCGGAATGGTGATCGGGCAGTTGCCATAGTTGTTTTTGTGCCTATGGTTCCCCGGCCGTATCAGAAAGCCTGTCCGTGACCCCCGAAGACGTCTCTGCCTTGTTTACACGCGCCGATGGGCAGTATCTGTTCGCGCGCTGGGGAAGGCCGATTGTTCCGGTTGTGTTCGGCGTGCGGGACGAGACGTTGCCAATCGTCAAAGGTGCGATCGAGGCGGTCGTGGCCCTGGCAGATCACAAGATGGCTGAAACCGACCCCGAGATGGGGGCCAACCTGATGATGTTCTTCTTGCGCGACTGGGCAGAGTTGCTGGACGTGCCCGGTCTTGACGGTCTGATCCCCGATGTCGTGCCACTCTGTGCCCGGTTGCAGGCGGCAGACGCCAACCAGTACCGGGTTTTCCGGTTCGAAGATCATGGTGCCATCAAGGCCGCCTTCGTGTTTGTGCGGATGGACGAAAACCTTTCCGCCGTCCCGGCCGAGGTTCTGGCCCTGTCGCAGGCGGTGCAGACGATCCTGCTGTGGTCAGACCTGGCCTTTTCCGCAACGCCTGCACTGGCAAACATATCGGGGCGCGTGGTTTTGCGGCCCGACATCGCGCAACTGATCCGGGCCGGGTACGACCCCGTCTTGCCGGGCGTTGCACGAGACGCTTCGCACGCTTACCGGCTTGCAGCGCGGGTTTCGAAGGTCGGGCATTCCTGACCTTTGGGTTGCTTTTCAGGCGGCGGGATTCGTGATACCCTTTTCCGATTAGACTTGACGTTTCGTTACATTTTCATCCCGCGTTTGCGGACATTTCGAATGGTATTTGCCATGCAACTGCGATCCTCGCGGGAGCGGATTTATCAAGCCATCGCATTTGAAGTCTGTGGGCTGGTTCTGGTCGTTCCGTTTTATTCGATGGCTTTCGGGGTTCACAGTAGCGAAGGTCTTGTGGTCATGCTGTCGCTTTCAGTGGCAGTCATGCTATGGGCCCCGATCCACAACACGGTCTTTGATGTGATCGAACAACGGCTGACCGGCAGGGTCGCGAGCGAGCGGCCGCATCTTTTGCGGGTGGTTCATGCGATATCGCATGAAATTACAACCGTGTTCGTCACCTGTCCGTTGCTGGTCTGGGTCGGGGGGCACAGTTGGGTCGCGGCATTGATGCTCGATCTGACGTTGTCGGTCGCATGGGCGATCTACGCCTATGTTTTCTACTTTGTGTTTGACCGGCTGCGCCCTGTGCCCCGTTGACGAAAGGCGGTGGTCCGGTAGGGTCGCTGCATGTCACATCTGTTTTCGCTGCGCGTCTATTATGAAGACACCGATCTGGCCGGGATCGTTTATTACGCAAACTATCTGCGGTTCATCGAACGCGGCCGCAGCGAATGGATTCGCAGCCTGGGAATGGATCAGGTCAAGCTGAAGGCAGATCAGGGCCTTGTCTTCGCCGTTCGTCGGGTCGAGGCCGACTATCTGCGCCCGGCGCGTTTCGACGACATGTTGCAGGTAGAAACCCGGATGCAGGCGCTTGGCGGTGCCCGCATCACTCTGGCGCAGTCGGTGCTGCGCGATGGCGCGTGCCTGTTTGCAGCGCAGGTCGTGCTGGTATGCCTGTCAGATGCCGGTAGTCCGGTCCGTATCCCGCAAGACATGCGACGGGTTTTGCAAACAGGCGCAGCCTGACACGCGATTGTTGCCAGTGATGGGCGGGTCTGCGCAGACTGACGGCATTGTGTTGGCATTCTGCTTTAAACCTTGATAGAATTTGCCCAACAGGTGGCCGAAGAGCCCCGATAACAAGAGCAGGCCTGATGGATACCGAAACCCTTGCGATAGCGCAGGAGATTGATTTCTCGCTGCTTAGTCTTTTTGCTCGTGCCACGATCACTGTAAAACTGGTGATGATCGGGCTGATCATCATGTCGTTCTGGTCTTGGGCGATCATCGTGCAACGTCACATCCTTTTTCGGACAGCGCGTCGCGAGGCCGAAATCTTTGACCGGGCCTTCTGGTCAGGCGAGCCGCTGGACGAATTGTTCGAAAAGATCGGCGCGGCGCCGCAAGGGGCGTCTGAAAAGATCTTTGCGGCTGGGATGCTGGAATGGCGGCGCAGTCATCGGCAGGACGGCGGGTTGATCGCGGGCGCGCAGGCGCGGATTGACCGGGCGATGGATGTGGCGATTGCCCGCGAATCCGAACGACTGGGCAAGGGCATCAGCTATCTGGCCACTACCGGGTCGACCGCGCCATTCATCGGGCTTTTTGGCACCGTGTTCGGGATCATGCACGCCTTTACCCAGATCGCCGCGACCAAGAACACCGATCTTGCGACAGTTGCCCCTGGTATCGCCGAGGCGTTGTTGGCCACGGGGATCGGCCTAATTGCGGCGATTCCGGCGGTTGTGTTTTACAACAAGCTGAATTCGGACAGCGAGCGCATCCTTGGCGGCTACGAAGCGTTTGCCGACGAGTTCGCCACGATCCTGTCACGCCAGTTGGACGCCTGAGCCATGGGTGCGGGCGTTGCCAAGAAATCTGGAAGCAGCGGGCGGCGCGGGCGCAGGCGCGGCTCGGCCGCCGCGATGAGCGAGATAAATGTGACGCCATTCGTGGATGTCATGCTGGTGTTGCTGATCATCTTCATGGTCGCGGCACCATTGCTGACCGTAGGGGTGCCGATCGAACTGCCCGACACCGCAGCGCGTGCACTTCCGACCGAACAGGAAGAACCGCTTGCAATCACTCTGACTGCCGATGGCCTGATCGTCTTGCAGACCACCGAAGTCGGGGATGCAGAGCTGATCCCCAAATTGTCGGCGATCGCGCAAGAGCGCACGTCGAACAAGATTTTCCTGCGGGTTGATGGTGCGGTGGCCTATGAGCGTGTGGCGCAGGTGATGGGGGCGCTGAACGCGGCGGGGTTCAACGATATCGGATTGGTGACAGACGCGAACGGGCCGTCGTTCGGCGGCAATTAGGCGACAGATGAGCACGGGTACGATCACTTCCGGTGTGGGGCATGCCGCTCTGATCCTCTGGGTTGTTCTGGGGGACTGGCTGTTTTCACCCCAACCTGCGCCTGAAATCGCGGTGGCCCAGGTTTCGCTGGTATCTTCGGCGCAGTTTGATGCGCTGGTGGCGGCAGCCCCGGCGCGACCCGATCCCGCGCCGGAACCGCCGACACCCCCCGCGCCGGATGCAGCCCCGCCCGCCGCCGTGGAACCCGAAGCCCCCCCCCCGGCGCCCGAAGCCGAAGCGTTGCAAGCGCCGGTTCCTGAACTTGCGCCCGAAGTGCCGGTTTCGCCGGACCCGCAACCCGTTCCGGCGCCCGAACCTGTGGCCCCGATTGCCGAGGATGAACAGCCGATCCCGGTGCCCACGGCAGATAAACGCCCCAAACCGCGCCCGATAGACCGCGTGGCGACAACTCCGGTCGATGAAGACGTCGATGCACCCGAGATTGCCGAAACCGTGACGCCCGAAGTCAGCGAGACCGCCGAGACGCCTGAGGTCATCGAAGAACCCGCGCCGCCCGCCGCCCCCGAGCAAGCGACGACGCAGATCGTGACTGAAGCCGTGGACACCGAAGAGGACGCCCCTCAGCTTGCCCCAACCTCCAGTCGCCGCCCCCAGGCACGGCCGGAACGGGTTGCAGAGGCGGCACCGGAAGATCCGGTTCCCGCAATCGAGGCCCCCACTGAATCCCCCTCTGAGCCCCCCACCGAGACGGTCGATGCCGAAGCCGAAGCGATTGCGGCTGCGTTGGCCGAAGCAACCGCTGAAATCCCGGCAGCACAAGGCGGCGCAAATGATGCCCCCACCGGCCCGCCGATGACCAGCGGCGACATCGACGCGATGCGTGTCGCCGTCAAGCAATGCTGGAATCTGGGCTCGTTGTCGTCGGATGCCTTGCGAACCACAGTCACCGTCCAGGTCGCCTTGGCCCCGGATGGCGTGCCGGATGTGGGGTCGATCCGGCTGATCGGGTCCGAAGGTGGCACCGACGCGTCGGCCAAGATCATGTTCACGGCGGCCCGTTCGGCAATTGCGCGCTGCGGGCGGGCAGGCTTTCCGCTGCCGCCCGAGAAATACGACCAATGGAAAGATCTTGAACTGGTTTTCGACCCCAACGGGATGCGTTTGCGATGATGACAAGGCTTTGTTTTGGGGAACCTGCCACGCGCTTTCCCCGTTCCCGATCAGCTGTTTTTGGCATACTGCGAACTGACCCAAAATGAGAAAGAGGCCACAGTCATGACCCTGCTCAGAACTCTTGCTGCCGCTGTCGCTCTTGGTCTTGCGGGGCTGGCCGCGCATGCTGCCCCCCTGCGGATCGTGATCGATCAGGGCGTGATCGAACCGATGCCCTTTGCGGTGCCGGATTTCATAGCGGAAAACGGCGGAGCATCGGATTTTGCCCGGGACATTGCCCGCGTGGTTGCGGCCGATCTGGCCGGAACCGGATTGTTCCGCGAGATCGGGGCGGATGCCTTTATCAGCCGTGTCACCAGCTTTGACGCCCCGGTGGCCTATAACGACTGGCAGGCGATCAACGCCCAAGCATTGATCACCGGGGCCGTCCAGGCGTCCGGCGACCAGATTGTGGTGAAATTCCGGGTGTTTGACGTGTTTTCGGGGCAGCAGCTTGGCGAAGGGTTGCAATTTGCCGGAACCCCGCAGACCTGGCGACGGATGGCCCATAAGGTTGCCGATGCCGTCTATAGCCGGATCACCGGCGAGGGCGGCTATTTTGACAGTCGGGTGGTCTATGTCGCCGAATCCGGGCCGAAAAACCAGCGGCTGAAGCGGCTTGCGGTGATGGACTACGACGGCGCGAACATTCAGTATCTGACGGACAGCAGCTCCATCGTGCTCGCTCCGCGATTTTCGCCGAATGGCGACCGGGTGCTGTTTACGTCCTATGCCTCTGGCTTTCCACGGATTTACCTGATGGATGTCGGCAGTCTGAGTTCACGTGCGCTGGACGAACAACCGGGCACGATGACCTTTGCCCCGCGCTTTTCGCCTGATGGCAATACGGTGGTGTTCAGTCTGGAACAGGGCGGCAACAGCGACATCTACCTGATGGACATCGGATCGGGCGGCTTGCGTCAGTTGACCAACGCGCCCAGCATCGAAACCGCCCCCAGCTATAGCCCGGATGGCAGTCAGATCGTGTTCGAGTCAGACCGTTCGGGCACGCAGCAGCTTTACATCATGTCGGCCGCGGGCGGTGAAGCGCGCCGTATCTCCAATGGTCCAGGGCGGTATGGCACCCCGGTCTGGAGCCCGCGCGGCGACCTCATCGCCTTTACAAAGCAGAACGAAGGGCGGTTCCACATCGGTGTGATGCGCGTACAGGGCGATGAAGAGCGGCTGTTGACGGCGTCGTTCCTGGATGAAGGTCCGACCTGGGCCCCGAATGGACGGGTGATCATGTTCACGCGCGAAACGGCCGGCGCAGGCGGGCAGTCCGGGCTTTATTCGGTGGATATCTCTGGCCGCAACCTGCGGCAGATCACGACCGAGGGTGCTGCGTCCGATCCTGCATGGTCGCCTCTGTTTCCCTGACGGATTCCCATGGGTTTCGAACTCTGCTATGCTAGCCGCATCGAGCGGGCATGCCCCAAAAAAGGAAAAAAACGATGACACTTCTTTCCAAGGCTTTTCTTCTGGTGGCGGTACTTGGCCTTGCTGCGTGCAACAATCCGGATCGCTATGGCGCGGGCGGGCTGGACCCGAATGCAGGGTCTGCCGGATCAGGGATCGATACCACGGGGCTTGGTGACCCGAACAACCCCAATTCGGTGGCCTATTTCAACCAGACCATCGGCGACCGGGTGCTGTTTGCTGTGGATCAGTCCAATCTGTCGGACAGCGCACGCGGCATTCTGGCTGGACAAGCGCGCTGGATGCAAAGCAATCCTGACTACGCAGTGATCATCGAAGGCCATGCCGATGAACAGGGAACACGGGAATACAACCTTGCCTTGGGTGCCCGCCGTGCCAGTGCCGTTCAGAACTTTCTGATCAGCCAGGGCGTTTCGGCCAGTCGCCTTCGCACGGTATCCTACGGCAAGGAGCGCCCGCTTGAGATTTGCTCGGACGAGGCGTGCTATTCGCAAAACCGCCGCGCCGTGACGGTGTTGTCGATCGGTGCGGGGGCCTAAAGCAATGGGCAAGCTGATCCCGCGCCTGGCGCTGCTGGTTGCAGTGCTGCTGCATCAACCGGCGCTGGCGCAGGATCGCGGCCAGACCCTGGCCGACATAAAGGCAGAACTGCTGTCGCTGATGGCGGAATTTACTGCGTTGAAGCAAGAACTTGTGTCAACCGGCGCTGCCGCCAGCGGGGCTGCCGGGGGTGATGCATTGCAGCGGCTTGACACGATCGAAGCCGAACTTGTCCGGCTTACCGCTAAGACCGAAGAGGTCGAGTTGAAGGTGAGCCGTGTTATTACGGATGGGACCAACCGGGTGGGCGATCTGGAATTTCGTCTGTGCGAAGTGACAGAGGGCTGCGACATCGCGGCGCTGCCTGAAACTGCGGCGCTGGGGGGCGATGCGCCTGCGCCGGTTCTGGTCGATCCGGTTGAACCATCGACCGGGCCAGAGCTTGCAATCGGTGAACAGGCAGACTTTGACCGGGCCAAGGAGGTGCTCGCCTCCGGTGACTTTCGCGGGGCTGCGGACCTCTTTGCGACCTATGCCCAATCCTACCCGGGCGGCCCCCTGATGCAGGAAGCGCAGTTTCTGCGTGGCGAGGCGTTAAGTCAGCTGGGCGAGACTTCGAATGCCGCACGGGCGTATCTTGAGGCGTTCTCGGGGGCGCCCGATGCGGTGCTGGCCGGACAATCCTTGCTGAAACTCGGGCAGGCCTTGGGCGATCTGGGGCAAACTCCAGAGGCTTGCGTGACACTGGGAGAGGTCGGCACGCGGTTTCCGGGCTCCATCGACGCCACCAACGCGCAAGTGTCGATGCAGGGGCTGGGGTGCCAGTAGAGGCGGACTACGACTGGTTGAACGATCAGGGCGACGATGCGCATCTCTTGTTCTGGGCGCAAACGGCCTGCGGCTGGATCGGCAAACCTCCGGCATCGGTCGGACTGGCGGTGTCGGGGGGCAGCGATTCGATGGCCATGCTGCATCTGATGGCGCGTGCTGCCCCGCATGCCGGGTGGACCTTGCAGGCGGTGACGGTGGACCATCGGTTGCGCCCCGAAGCCGCCGATGAGGCTGCCTTTGTGGGCCGGGTCTGCGCGGGTCTGGGCGTGCCGCACCAGGTGCTGGCTTGGGATCACGGGGCGATCAGCGGCAACCTAATGCAGGCAGCCAGCCAGGCGCGCTATGGTCTGATGGCGTCCTGGGCCAGGACGCACGGGATTGGTTATGTCCTGTTGGCCCATACCGCCGACGATCAGGCGGAAACCTTTCTGATGGGCCTGTCGCGTGCGGCCGGTCTGGATGGCCTGACCGGCATGCGGTGGGAATGGACGGACGACGGCGTTACCTTCCGGCGGCCCTTTCTGTTTCAGACAAGGGTCGAATTGCAGGCATATCTCGCGCGGCACGGATTGGCATGGATCGACGATCCGACAAATGACGATGACCAGTTCACCCGCGTCAGGGCGCGCAGGGCGCTGAAGGCGCTGCGCCCTTTGGGCATCACGGTGGATCGGCTGGCGAGCGTGGTGCACAATCTGGCAATGGCGCAGGGCGTTGTGCGGCAGGCTGTGGCGGACAAGGCGGATCAGATCGCGCGGGAAGCAGCCGGCGGCCTGATCCTTGATCGCAAGGCGTTCCGGTTTCTTGACCCCGAAGTGGCGCGCCGCCTGTTGATCGCGGCGATCTCATGGGTCTCGCAGGCCCGCCATGCCCCGCGTGAAGCGTCGGTCATCCGGTTGCTGGAGGCGATCCGGTCCGGTCGGGATGCCACGCTGTGGGGCTGCCGTCTCAGCTTGGCCCAGGCAGAAATTCGCATAACCCGCGAGGGTCGGGCCGTTTCGAGCCTCCAGTCGCCCACCGACCAACTTTGGGACAATCGCTGGCGCGTCAATGGGCCGCACGAGCCGGGGCTGGAGGTGCGGGCTCTTGGCTTCGCTGGTCTGAAAGCCTGCAAAGACTGGCGCCTCATAGAGATTCCGCGCGAGGCGCTGGTGGTGACGCCCGCAATCTGGCGCGCGGACCGCCTGATTGCCGCGCCGTTGGCCGGATTGTCCAACGGCTGGACCGCCGAAATCCCGGCGTCTTTCAGCCGTTTCATAGTATCGCATTGAACGCGCGCGACTTATCTCTACATTGACTGCCAAAGGTGCAGCCCTGTGGTGGGCGGCACCACACGAGGGGAGTCCTTTCTTGGGCAATGCACGCAATATAGCTTTCTGGGTCGTTCTGTTTTTGCTGATCGTGGCGTTGTTTAACCTGTTTTCAGGGAATCAGTCGCCAACAGCGTCGCGGACGGTTTCGTATTCCGACTTCGTCCAGCATGTGGATCAAGGGGAAGTGCAGTCCGTCACGCTTGATGGGGAACGGGTGATTGTGCGCGCCAAGGACGGCACACAGTACATTGCCATCAAACCTGCCGGGGAAGAAGTCACGGATCGCCTGATCGCCAAAGGCGTCGAAGTGCGGGCAGAGGCGCAGGAAAGCAGCGGGATCATGTCGTTGATTTCGATCTGGCTGCCGTTCATCGTGCTGATCGGCATCTGGATTTTCATGATGAACCGGATGCAGGGCGGCGGCAAAGGCGGTGCTATGGGCTTTGGCAAGTCGCGCGCCAAGTTGCTGACAGAAAAGCACGGCAGGGTGACGTTCGACGACGTGGCCGGCATCGACGAGGCCAAGGAAGAGCTCGAGGAAATCGTGGAATTCCTGCGCAACCCGCAGAAGTTCAGCCGTTTGGGTGGCAAGATTCCAAAAGGCGCTTTGCTGGTGGGCCCTCCGGGCACTGGTAAGACGCTTTTGGCCCGCGCGATTGCCGGTGAAGCAGGCGTGCCGTTCTTCACCATCTCGGGGTCCGATTTCGTCGAAATGTTCGTGGGCGTCGGTGCCAGCCGGGTGCGCGACATGTTCGAACAGGCCAAGAAAAACGCCCCCTGCATCGTTTTCATCGACGAGATTGACGCCGTGGGCCGCGCCCGGGGTGTAGGGATCGGCGGCGGAAACGACGAACGGGAACAGACGCTGAACCAGCTGCTGGTCGAAATGGACGGGTTCGAGGCGAACGAGGGCGTGATCATCGTGGCCGCCACCAACCGCAAGGACGTGCTCGACCCCGCGCTGCTGCGCCCGGGTCGGTTCGACCGCCAGATCCATGTGCCAAACCCCGACATTAAGGGTCGCGAAAAGATCCTGACAGTGCATGCCCGCAAGGTACCGGTCGGCCCCGATGTCGATCTGCGCATCATCGCGCGTGGCTGCCCCGGGTTTTCGGGTGCCGACCTTGCCAACCTCGTGAACGAGGCCGCGCTGACCGCCGCCCGGATGGGTCGCCGGTTCGTGACGATGCACGATTTCGAGCAGGCCAAGGACAAGGTGATGATGGGGGCCGAACGCCGCTCGATGGTGCTGACGTCTGACCAGAAGGAAAAAACCGCTTACCACGAGGCGGGCCATGCCATTGTCGGCATGAACATGCCGAAATGTGATCCGGTCTACAAAGCCACGATCATCCCGCGTGGGGGTGCCTTGGGGATGGTGGTCAGTCTGCCCGAGATGGACCGGCTGAACATGCACAAGGACGAGGGCAAGCAGAAGATCGCGATGACGATGGCCGGAAAGGCCGCCGAGATCATCAAATATGGCGAGGAAGGCGTGTCTTCAGGCCCTGCGGGCGACATCCAGCAGGCAAGCGCCCTGGCGCGGGCCATGGTGATGCGCTGGGGCATGTCGGACAAGATCGGCAACATCGACTACGCCGAGGCGCATGAAGGCTATCAGGGCAATACAGGCGGATTTTCGGTTTCGGCCGAAACCAAGACGTTGATCGAAGCCGAAGTCAAAACGCTGATCGATGAAGGCTATGACACGGCTCGCCGGGTCCTGCTGGAGAAGGCCGACGACTTTGAACGGCTTGCCAAAGGTTTGCTGGAATACGAAACCCTGACCGGAGACGAGATCAAGCGGGTGATCGCGGGTGAGGTTCTGGGCAGCGATGACGATGCTAAAACGCCACCACCGTCAGGTGGGTCATCCATCGTTTCAATCCCCAAAACCAAACCGAAGTCGTCGCCGGCCGGAATGGAGCCCGAACCGCTGGTCTGATCGTTTGAAAATGCCCGGCCCCGGAGCCTTGATGGGCTGCGGGGCTTTGGTATGGGGATTGCAGTGCCGGTTCTGAAGCCTACGCCCTTCTTTGGTGAAATCCAGTGGCTTGGACGCGTCGGAATCGCGGGGAAACTGGCATCGCAACCCGCGCAATTCCTTGCGGCTAAATGGGATGGGGTTGCGGGCGAAGTGCATGGCGGGCTGACGCGCGCCTCTTGCGGCCGGGTTTTGGCACAATACCCGCGCGGAACAGAAATCCGGAACACCCGGCAGTTTTCAATCCTGTCCAACGAAGAGCTGGCCCTGATCGCTGCCGACATGGGGATTGCAACCCTGTCCACGCATCTGCTGGGCGCGTCGATGGTGCTTCGCGGTATTCCTGATTTCAGCCACATTCCGCCAGGATCGCGGTTGCAGGCGACATCCGGAGCAACACTGGTCGTCGATCTGGAAAACCGCCCCTGCACCCTTGCCGCGAAGGGGATCGAAGCGGCACATCCGGGCCATGTTGCCCCGTTCAAGCCGGCCGCCAAAGGTCGACGCGGCGTCATGGCTTGGGTCGAGCGTGAAGGCCTGCTTGCGCTGGGCGACACGGTTCGTCTGCATATCCCGGATCAACCGGTCTGGGCACATCTTGCTGCGGCGCGCTGCAGTTAGACGCAAACCGCGACAAAATGTCGTTAAAGGATATGTCACCCAAGCCATTTGCCGGTATCTCCGGCGGCGAGGGCCGTTGTGCCCAAAGCTCAGCGCATAGGGAGAGTGTCATGGCCATGAAGACCGATATCGAAATTGCCCGCGAAGCCACGAAGAAGCCGATCCTCGAGGTTGGAGCAAAGCTGGGCATTCCGTCCGAACATCTTTTGCCATACGGCCATGACAAGGCGAAAATCGGGCAAGAATTCATCAAATCGCTGGGGGCCAAGCCGGACGGCAAGCTGATCCTGGTGACCGCGATCAACCCGACGCCTGCGGGCGAGGGCAAGACGACGACCACGGTGGGCCTTGGTGACGGGTTGAACCGGATCGGTAAGCGGGCGGTGGTCTGTATCCGCGAGGCGTCCTTGGGCCCGAACTTCGGGATGAAGGGCGGGGCTGCGGGCGGCGGGATGGCGCAGGTCGTGCCGATGGAAGAGATGAACCTGCATTTCACCGGCGATTTCCACGCGATCACCTCTGCCCACAACCTGCTGTCGGCGATGATCGACAACCACATCTATTGGGGCAACGAGCTGGACATCGACGCGCGCCGCATCGTCTGGCGCCGGGTGATGGACATGAACGACCGGTCCTTGCGCGACATCGTGGTGAACCTTGGCGGGGTCGCCAACGGTTTTCCGCGCCAGACCGGATTTGACATCACCGTGGCGTCGGAAGTCATGGCGATCCTGTGCCTGTCGAACGATCTGGACGATCTGCAAAAACGTCTGGGCGACATCGTGGTGGCCTACACCCGCGAGAAAAAGCCGGTTTATGCCCGCGACATCAAGGCGGACGGCGCGATGACCGTGCTCTTGAAGGACGCGATGCAGCCCAATCTGGTGCAGACGCTCGAAAACAACCCGGCCTTTGTGCATGGCGGCCCGTTCGCCAACATCGCGCATGGCTGCAATTCGGTGATTGCGACCAAGACCGCACTGAAGCTGGGTGAATACGTCGTGACCGAGGCGGGGTTCGGTGCCGATCTGGGGGCGGAAAAGTTCTTTGACATCAAGTGCCGCAAGGCGGGTCTGAAACCGGCGGCGGCGGTGATCGTGGCCACAGTCCGCGCGATGAAGATGAACGGTGGGGTGGTCAAGGCAGACCTCGGGACCGAAAACGTTGGTGCCGTGCAGGCCGGTTGCCCCAACCTTGGCCGTCACATCGCCAACGTCAAAGGGTTCGGCGTGCCGGTGGTGGTGGCGATCAACCACTTCTTCAGCGACACCGATGCCGAGATTGCGGCCGTGAAGGCCTATGTCGCCGAACAGGGTGCCGAGGCGATCTTGTGCAAGCACTGGGCGCTTGGGTCTGCCGGGATCGAGGAATTGGCGCACAAGGTCGTGGCCCTTGCCGAGGGTCCTTCCGGCTTTAAGCCGCTGTACCCTGATGACATGAGCCTGTTCGCCAAGATCGAGGCGATTGCCAAGGGCATCTACCGCGCCGATGGCGTCGAGGCTGACAAGTCGATCCGCGACCAGTTGAAGACATGGGAGGCGGCGGGCTACGGCCATCTGCCGATCTGCATCGCCAAGACACAATACAGCTTTACCACCGACCCGACCGTGCGCGGCGCGCCCACCGGGTTCACCATCCCGGTGCGCGAAGTGCGGCTGTCGGCGGGTGCTGGGTTCGTCGTGGCGATCTGCGGCGAGATCATGACGATGCCGGGCCTGCCCCGCGTGCCCTCGGCCGAGGTGATCCGGCTGAACGATCAGGGCTTTGTCGAAGGCCTGTTTTAACGCGATACGGGGGTCGCGTGCGCAGGTGCGCGACCCCGGCACTTCAAGGGGACGACAACATGGCTGCTACAGTGATCGACGGCAAGGCCTTTGCGGCAAAGGTGCGCGGGCAGGTGCGGGCGCATGTCACGCGGCTGCGCGACGAGCATGGCCTGGTGCCCGGTCTGGCCGTCGTGCTCGTCGGAGAGGATCCAGCAAGCCAGGTCTATGTGCGCAACAAGGGCACCCAGACCATCGAAGTCGGCATGGCAAGCATCGAGCATAAACTGGACGCGAATACATCCGAGGCCGATTTACTGGTCGTGATCAACCGCTTGAACGCCGATCCTGCGGTACACGGCATTCTTGTGCAATTGCCATTGCCTCAGCATCTGAATTCCGAACTGATCATCAACGCGATTGACCCGTCCAAGGATGTGGACGGTTTTCACATCTCGAATGTGGGCTTGTTGGGCACCGGGCAGAAATCGATGGTGCCTTGCACGCCGCTGGGCTGCTTGATGATGCTGCGCGATCATCACGGATCCTTGGCCGGGATGAACGCTGTCGTGGTTGGGCGGTCGAACATCGTCGGCAAACCGATGGCGCAACTGCTGCTGGGCGACAGCTGCACAGTGACAATTGCGCACAGCCGCACCCGCGATCTGGTCGCGGTGTGTCGGGGGGCGGACATACTGGTGGCGGCCGTCGGGCGACCGGAAATGATCACCGGGGATCACATTCGTCCCGGAGCGACAGTGATCGATGTGGGGATCAACCGGGTAGAACGTGACGGCAAGCTGCGGCTGGTGGGTGATGTGCACTATGCCAGCGCAGTTGCAGTCGCGGGGGCCATAACGCCGGTGCCAGGGGGCGTCGGCCCAATGACGATCGCCTGTCTGCTTGCCAATACGCTGACCGCATGCTGCCGCACACACCGCCTGCCCGAACCTGATGGCCTGACTGTCTGACGACCTGTCCACCCCCGGTCACCCAAAAGCGCTTTGAAGACAGCAGAAATTGGCATATTGCCCATTTGGTCCTGTCCGGTTAGGCAGGCTCGATGGGGTTGCGAAAGCAGTAGGTGTGCAGAAGTACAAGGTTCCAGGCTGGTTTTCACGCGTTTACCCGACACGCACATTGGCCATTACTGCCGCAGTCACAATCGTTGTGTGGTTTGCCGGCCCGTTGGGAACATTCGAAGCAATGCCTGCGGTGTTCCGCTTGTTTTACTGGGGCGGCCTGATCGTTGGATCCGTACCGCTCGCCTACGCTGTCCGCACAGCGATCACCGCGCGTTTCGGTTTCAGTTCGCAGGCGCTGCTTGGCATTGTGACGTCATTGGCCTTCTCGGTGCTCTATACCCCTGTTGTCTATTTGGCGACGCTGCTTGCAACCCAGAACGGGTATGCCTTGATGATGTCGATCTGGACGCTTTGGCAGGGCACGTTTCTGGCGGCAGCTTGCGCCTATACGATACGCGCGCTGGTGATGGAAAGCGACCATGTCGATCCGGAAAAGGCTGTCGACCCCGACCCTCCGATGCCGCGCCTGTTGCAACGCATCGATAGCACGCTGCATGGGCCACTTGTGTCGATTTCCGTGCGCGATCACTACGTGGACGTCCGCACATCAGTGGGGAATGCCAGCCTTTTGATGCGCTTGTCGGATGCAATTGCCGAAACCGATGGTGTCAGTGGTTCGCAGGTTCACCGGTCGCACTGGGTGGCCTGGGGGGCGGTGCTGGGCGTAGATCGGCGCGGCGGGACGGTGATCTTGCGTTTGACGCATGGCGAGGCGATACCGGTCAGTCGCAATTACCGTGAAAAGCTGGCTGGTCGCGGCTTGATCTGACTGCGCGGCATCGGGATTGCGCGGGCGGTTGTCCCGGTCAGCACGGCAATTGCCTGTGGCTTCATCAGACCGGTCAGTACCGGGTCGCTACACGCCAGCCCACCGGTGTATGTCCCGTAAGCGGGCATGATAACCCGCCGGTCGTCAATCAGGAAGCAAGGCTGCGCCTTGCCCGCCAATCGCGCCTTTGGATGGAAATGCCCTGAAATTTCGGGCGTGTTCGGGGTGGCGATGTGGCGAAAGGCGACGGTTGGCAGGCAAACCTCGGCACGCTGATGTCCGGCAAAGTCAAGCACGCTGGTGTCGTGGTTTCCGCTGATCCAGGTCCAGTCCTGCCCAGCGATCAACCGCGAGAGCCAAAGCCGTTCGTGTTCATCAATCGCACCGGATGCTGTGGTATCATCGAAACTGTCGCCAAGGCAGATCACGCTGCTTGCCTGTGTGGCGGCAAGGTCGGCGCCCAGCCGCGCAAGGGTTGCCCGTATCTCGTACGGAGGAAGCAGACTGCCGCCTCGCCGCGCGAGACGTTCGGATTTGCCGAAATGCAGGTCGGAGACGACCAGCAGACGGCGGTGCGGCCAATAGAGCGCGCCAGAGGGAAGCGCGTGCAGGACCGATCCAGCGAAGGCGAAAGCGTGGTGCGTCATTGGCGCGGTCTGCACCGGATCGGGGCGGTTTTCAAGCGGAGCGCGCGTGCGCGCGGAAGTGTTTGGTGCGGCGCGCATCGCGCGCGCCTTGGCCTGCGGCGCGGATATTTGGGCCAAGATGAAAGTGTCAGGCGAGGCCTGCTGCCTGCATCAGGCGCTGGGCTGCGCTGTCAGCGAGGCGTTCGCGGCCTTGGCCGTGGACCGGGATGATGCCGGGTTCCAGAAACAACGGGGCTGCAAGGGGGGTGATGCGCTGGAGGCGGACGAGGTCGATGCGGGGGCCGATGCGGGACAACAGATCCTCGATCCGGCCGAAGTCGATCAGGCCGCGCATCGCCTCTTGCCTTGTGATGTCCAGAAGGAGGTGGTCGGGGTCGTATTTGCGCAAGGTGTCGTAGAGGATGTCGGAAGAGAAGGTGGCCTGGCGGCCCGATTTGCGGCGGCCCTGGTGGCTGCGCTCGATCAGGCCGGCGATCAGGGCGGTGTTGCGGAAGGTGCGTTTCATCACCGCGTTGCCCGCAAGCCAGGTATCGAGGCCAAGGCGGAGGGTTTCAAGATCGAAGAGGGGGGCGGCGTCGAGCACGGGTTCCAGCCCCCAGATCAGAGTGGCGTAGTCGGTGGCGACAAAGCCCAAGGGGGCAAGGCCTTGTTCTTCCATGCTTTTGGTGATCAGAAGGCCGAGGGTCTGCATCGCGTTGCGCCCGGCAAAGCCGTAGATGCAAAGGTATTCGCGGCCTTCATGCGGGAAGCTTTCGCACAAGAGGCGGTCGGGATGCGGCAGGCTCGAGATCTCGCGTTGCAGGCTGAGCCATTGGGCGGTGTGGGCGGGCAGGTCGGGCCAGGTGGGCTGTTGCAGGATGTCGAGGATGCGGGCGGAAAGCTGGGTGGAGGTCGCGAATTTGGTGCCGTTGAACACGGCAACCTTGGGGGGACGGCCGGGTTGGCGGGTCACTTCGACGGTCATCTCGCGCAAGCCGTCGTAGCGGACCACTTCTCCGCCGATCAGGAACGTGTCGCCGGGGGTGAGGGTGGCGGCGAAGGATTCCTCGATCTCGCCAAGGGGTTGGCCGCCCATTCTGCCCTTGAGGCGGACTTTCAGGGTTTCTACCTCGATGATGGTGCCGAGGTTTTGACGGATGACGGCGGCCGAGCGGGGGTCGCGCAGGGTCCAGTGGCCATCACGGATCATCAGGCGCTGCCAGCGGTCATAGGCGCGCAAGGCATAGCCACCGGTGGCCACAAAATCCAGTATGGCGTCGAATTCGGGACGCGACAGGTTGCCGTAGGGGCCTGCGGTGGTGATTTCCCGATAGAGGGTTTCCGCATCGAACGGACCGGCGCTGGCGGTGGCAAGGACATGTTGGCACAAGACATCGCGCGGGCCCGCGCCGCGCGGTTCGCCGTCGAGGTCGCGGGCCTTTACCGCATCAAGGGCCGCCTTGCATTCAACGACTTCCATGCGGTTGGCGGGCACCAGCAGAGCCTTGGACGGCGCGTTGTAGCGGTGGTTGGCCCGGCCGATGCGTTGCACGAGGCGTTTGACATTCTTCGGCGCTCCGACCTGGATCACGAGGTCCACATCGCCCCAGTCGATGCCGAGGTCGAGCGAGCCGGTGCAGACCACCGCACGCAGGGTTCCCGCGGCCATCGCGGCCTCGACCCGGTCGCGCTGTTCGCGGGCGAGGCTGCCGTGGTGGATGCCGATGGGCAGGGTGTCGGTATTCTGTAACCACAGGTGGTGAAAGAAGATCTCGGCCTGCGCGCGGGTGTTGTGGAAGATCAGGGTGATCTTGTGGCGCTTGATTTGCTCGAGAATGGCGGGGATCGCGTAGCGGCCGCCGCCACCGGACCAGGGCGGGGCCTCCTCGGTTTCCAGCATCTGGATGTCGGGGTCGGGGCCGGGGTCGGCATGCAGGATCACCGTGTAGGGGCTCAGGAAGCGGGCCAGCGCCGGAGGGTCTTCGACGGTGGCGGAGAGGCCGATGCGGCGCAAGGCGGGGTTCATCGACTGAAGGCGGGCGAGTTGCAGGATCAGTTGATCGCCGCGTTTGCTTTCGGCCAAGGCATGAATTTCGTCGATGATCACACGAGAAAGATTGGAGAAAATCCGCGGCGCGTCTTCGTAGGTCAAAAGCAAGGCGAGGCTTTCGGGGGTGGTCAGCAGGATGTGGGGCGGGTCGGCGCGCTGGCGGCGGCGGGTGTGTTGCGTGGTGTCGCCGGTGCGATCCTCGATGCGGATGTGCAGGTTGGCGCCTTCCACGGGCCGGCGCAGGTTACGGCGGATGTCGGCGGTCAGCGCCTTCAAGGGTGAGATGTAAAGGGTGTGCAGGCGGGGTTTGGGGGTCGGGCCAAGTTCCGCGAGGGTAGGCAGGAAGCCCGCCAGCGTCTTGCCTCCCCCCGTGGGTGCGATGAGCAGGGTGGCCGGATCGGCGGCGCGGGCGAGCATGTCGGTTTGGTGGGGGTGCAAGGTCCAGCCTTGATTGTCGAACCAGTGCGTCAGGGCAGGGGGAAGTTGCATGGGGGGGAAGATAGGCGTTGGAGCGGGTGGGGGGAAGGGGGGCCGGAGTCGGGGTGAACCCCGACCTACGGAGTGTCGCTATTGCGGTTGAAGGCGGTGGCGGGCGGGGCTATCCCCAAGCCATGAAACTTTTGTTCCTTGGCGATGTGGTGGGGCGCAGCGGCCGGGCTGCGGTGGCGGAGCGGTTGCCGGGGCTCAGGGCCGAGTGGGGCTTGGATTTCGTTGTGGTCAATGGCGAGAACGCGAGCCAAGGCGCGGGGCTGACGCCGGAGCATGCGAGGGGACTGTTGGAGGCGGGTGCGGATTGCGTGACGCTGGGCGATCATGCGTTTGATCAAAAGGACATGATCGGTTTTATCGAGACGGAACCTCGCATCCTGCGGCCGATGAATTTCTCGAAAGTGGCGCCGGGCCATGGCGCGCGGGTGTTTACCGCCACACAAGGGAGGCGGGTTCTGGTGGCCCAGGTGTTGGGGCAGGTGTTCATGAAGCGCCCGTTCGATGATCCGTTCAGCCTGCTGGAGGGGGTGTTGAAGACGCATCCGCTGGGCGGGGCGGTGCAGGCGGTGATTGTTGATGTGCATGCCGAGGCCACGTCCGAGAAGATGGCGATGGGGCATTGGTGCGACGGGCAGGCGTCTTTGGTCGTGGGCACCCACACCCATGTGCCAACCGGCGACGCGCAGATCTTGGACAAGGGCACGGCCTATCTGACCGATGCGGGCATGTGTGGGGATTACGACTCGGTGATCGGGATGCAGAAGCTGGAGCCGCTGCGCCGCTTCATCACCGGCATGGCCAAGGGGCGGTTCGAGCCTGCCGAGGGGCCTGCGACGCTGTCGGGGGTTTATGTGGAAACCGACGACAAGACCGGACGCGCGGTGAAGGTGCGCATGATCCGCATTGGTGGGCGCCTGCAAGAGGCGCGTCCGTGAGCCAGCGGGTGCAGTTTGTGCTGGCGCTGGTGCTGCTGGGGCTTGGATGGGGCAGCACGCAGCCCTTGGGCAAGCTGGCCACCAGCACCGGGCATCCGCCATTCGGGTTGATCTTTTGGCAGACTGTGGTGTGTGTTGTCGTGCTGGGGGCGATCACGCTGGCGCGCGGCAAGGGTTTGCCGCTGCACCGGCAGGCCGTGGTGTTTTACGTCGTGGTGGCGTTGCTGGGCACTGTGATCCCCAACGCGACCTTTTACATCAGCGTGGCGCGGTTGCCGTCCGGGATCATGTCGATTCTGATTTCCATGATTCCGCTTATGGCGTTTCCGCTGGCGTTGATGCTGGGGCTGGACCGCTTTTCGATGGCGCGGCTGGCGGGGCTGGTGTTGGGGCTGTGCGGGGTCGCGTTGATAGCACTGCCCGAGGCGAGCCTGCCCGACCCCGCTATGGTGGCGTTTCTGCCGCTGGCCATCCTGGGGCCGCTGTTTTACGCGCTGGAGGGGACGTTCGTGCAGAAGTTCGGCACGGCCGGGATGGACGCCATTCAGGCGATGTTCGGGGCGAGCGTGGTGGCTTTGATCCTGGTGACGCCAGTGATGCTGGGCCTTGGGCAGTGGATCAGCCCGGCCCCGCCCTGGGGGATTGCCGAAGGGTCGCTGGTGCTGTCGTCGGCGATGCACGGGCTTTTGTATGCGGGCTATGTCGCATTGGCGGCGCGGGCGGGGGCGGTCTTTGCCTCGCAGTGCAGCTATCTTGTCACCGGGTCGGGTGTGGTCTGGGCGATGATCCTACTGGGCGAGCGGTTTTCGCCCTTTGTCTGGGCAGCCATGGCGGTGATGCTCATCGGATTGGCACTTGTGCAGCCGCGGGTGGCGCGGGCAGCGGTTGCGAGTTGATTTTTGGCAAATAACGTGCAATCTAGTCGAGATTAATCAAGCAGGGGCTGTCGCATGATCGGACTGGAGATGGGGCAGACGACGGTGGCCATTGTGGCGCTGTCGATCCTTGCCGTCATGTTCGTGCTGTTCGTGCTGGAGGCGTTTCCGGTCGAGGTGACGGCGATTGCCGGGGCGGCCTTGATGCTGGTGCTGGGCATTCTGCCGGTCGGCTCGGGCATGGAGGTGCTGTCGAACTCGGCCCCCTGGACCATCGTCTTGATGTTTCTGGTGATGGGGGGCCTTGTGCGCACGGGTGCGGTCGAGATGATCATCGGCATGGCGGAACGGCATGTGGGCAACCGACCGGTTCTGACCATTGCGGTGCTCTTTGGGTTCATCTCTGTCGCGTCGGCCTTCATGAACAACACACCGCTGGTCGCGGTGATGATCCCGGTGGTGATCCAGATCGCGGTCAAGCTGAAGGCCGCGCCGTCGAAGTTCCTGATCCCGCTGAGCTACGTCACGGTTCTGGGGGGCATGATCACGCTGATCGGCACCTCGACCAACCTTCTGGTCGATGGGGTGGCGCGCAAAGAGGGGCTGGAGCCGTTCCATCTGTTCGAGGTGGCGCCTTTGGGGATTGCCGTGACGGTGGCGGGGTGCCTTTACCTCGCGCTTTTCGCCAACCGGTTGCTGCCTGCGCGCCAATCCATGGGGGCACTGCTGTCGGATCGCAGCAAGATGAAGTATTTCACCGAAGTGGCGGTGCCCGAGGGGTCGGTTCTGATCGGGCAATCGCCGCAAGAGGTGGATCTGTTCAAGCGCGACAAGGTGCGGCTGATCGATGTGTTGCGCGGCGACGCCAGTTTGCGCCGCGATCTGGCCCCGGTGCGGCTTGAGGCGGGCGACCGCGTGGTGCTGCGCACCGAGATGACCGAAGTGCTGGGTCTGAAGGCGCGCAAGGACGTGGTGCTGGCGGAAAAGCTGTCGTCGGTGCAGACCACGACCGTAGAGGTGCTGATCAGCCCCGGCTGCAAGATGGAGGGGCGCACGCTGGGCGAATTGCGGCTGCGCCGTCGGTATGGCGTTTACGTGTTGGCGGCACACCGGCGCAACCAGAACATCGGGCGGCAGTTGGACGAGCTGGAGGTGCGGGTCGGGGATACGCTGCTGCTGGAAGGCGCTATCGAGGATATTCAGCGGCTTGCAGCGGATATGGACCTTCTGGACATCACCCATCCGACGATCAAGGCCTACCGGCGCGGCCGATCCCCGATTGCGATTGCGGCGCTGTCCTTCATTGTGGTGCTGGCGGCATTTGATGTGGCCCCGATCATGGCACTCGCGCTGTTGGCGGTGGCGGCGATCCTTCTGACGCGCTGTGTGGACAGTGACGAGGCGTTTTCGTTTGTTGACGGGCGCTTGCTGGCGATGATCTTTGCCATGCTGGCGGTGGGCGAGGGGTTGGATCATTCCGGTGCGGTCAGCCTGATCGTGACGGGGGTGACGCCGTGGATGGTGGGGCTGTCGCCGTTCCTGATGATCCTGTTCGTGTACCTTCTGGGCATGGTGATGACCGAGTTTCTGTCCAACAACGCGGTGGCGGTGATCTATACCCCGATTGCCATCGAGCTTGCCCGGTCACTCGAGATGGACCCGCGCCCCTTTGCGGTGGCGGTGATGTTTTCGGCCACCTTGGCCTTTGCAACGCCGGTGGGGTATCAGACCAACATGATGGTCTATGGGCCGGGGGGGTACCGGTTTTACGACTACATGAAGATCGGCATCCCGCTGAACATTCTGTGTTGGCTGGTGGCCAGCGCGCTGATCCCGATCATCTGGCCGCTGTAGGCGCAGGGTTGGATGGGCAATGATGCTCAGCTTCCGGGTTGGCATCTGCGTTTCGGCATCCAGCCAAAGCTGCGTGTCTGGGTCCGCAAGAGCAAAGCCTTGCGAGGTTGACCCGACTGGCCCCGCCGGTTCAACGCAAGCAAACGGCCCTTATGGCTTATCGCCCAGCAGATAACGCGGACCTTGCCCTTTTCGGGCTGCACGGTCCTGCGGGTTGTAAAGTGCGCAGGTGTCAAGCGACAGGCATCCGCACCCGATACAGCCGTCAAGCGTGTCGGACAGCTTTTGCAGTGCTGCGATCCGCGTCGCAATCTTGACCCGGAAACCGGTAGCGATCTTTTTCCAGTCGTCCCGGTCCGGGGCGCTGAATGCCGGCCGGGCCGCAAGGTGGTGCGCAATCTCGGCCAGGGGGAAGCCCAAGCGTTGTGCAATCATGGCGAACGAAAGTCGCCTGAGGTCAGACTTGCCATATCGCCGATGGCCGCCCTGATTGCGCAGCGGCTGCACGATGCCGTGGGTTTCGTAAAAGCGGATCGCCGAGACAGCAAGGCCCGACCGGTCGGCCAACTCTCCGATTGAAAGGCCCTGACGCATGGCAAAGATCCCTCTTGACCTCAAGTTAACTTGATAAATTACACAGAGAAAATCAAAGGGCAAGCCGGGATGGCATGACCAATGATGAGAACCGATTGGAGGTTAAAATGGCACGTTTGGAACATGTTAACGTTACTGTGGCGGACCCGGATGCTTCAGCGGCGATGCTGTGCGAACTTTTTGATTGGAAGGTACGCTGGTCTGGTGCCGCCATGACGAGCGGCCACACGGTGCATGTGGGCAACGACACCTCGTATCTGGCGCTGTTCAGCTATGGCGCTGCAGACGGGCCCAGCCAGGAAAGCTATCGGACGCGCGGCGGTCTGAATCACATCGCGGTCGTGGTCGATGACCTTGACGCGACTGAAGCAAGGGTCAGGTCTGCGGGGTTTTTGCCAGGGGAAGTCTTTGACTACGAACCCGGACGGAGATTTTACTTTGTCGAGGCAAACGGAATTGAAATCGAAGTCGTGGAGTATTCGTAGAGTTGTGCGCCCGTCGCGCCGTGAAAAGCGGGCACAAGAGCGCGTTGCCGATGGCCCGATGCAGCCCCTAACCCGGCGCAGCCCCGGCGGGACGGCCCGTTGTGCGAAAGGCAAACCCATCTGACGCAGCCAGACCGCAGCAATCGTCGCGGGCGGCAATGACCGCATAGGGCTCAACGCGCAAATCCGGACCGACCCGATCTGGAGCGGGCAACGGGGTTGCGGGCGCGGCATGTGGTGGTGTAAACCCCGCTAACATCGCAGATAGGGGCGGACAAGGTCATGGCAGGCCATTCGAAATGGGCGAACATCCAGCATCGCAAGGGCAAGCAGGACAAGGCGCGCTCTAAGGTGTTTTCCAAGCTGGCCAAGGAAATCACTGTGGCGGCCAAGATGGGGATGCCCGACGTGGACATGAACCCGCGTCTGCGGCTGGCCGTGAAGGCGGCCAAGGCGGTGTCGATGCCCAAGGACGTGATCGACCGCGCCATCAAGAAATCGCAGATGGGCGACGGGGCGGATTACACGGAAATCCGGTACGAGGGCTATGGCGTCAACGGCATCGCGATCATCGTCGAGGCGATGACCGACAACCTGAACCGCACCGCCAGCAACGTGCGCAGCTATTTCACCAAATGCGGTGGCAACATGGGGCAGACCGGGTCGGTCAGCCATTCGTTCGACCGGGTCGGCGAGATCAGCTATCCCGCCAGTGCCGGGTCTGCCGACGATGTGATGATGGCGGCGCTCGATGCCGGTGCCGATGATGTGGACAGCGACGAGGACGGCCATTGGATCTATTGCGCGGTCGAGAGCCTGTCGGAGGTGTCGGACGCGCTGGAAAAGGCCTTGGGCGAGTCGACGGAATCCAAGTTGATCTGGAAGGCGCAGACCCTGACCGAGGTCGATCTTGACACCGCGACCAAGCTTCTTAAGCTGATCGACATGCTGGAAGAGGATGACGATGTGCAGGCGGTGACGCACAACTTCGACATTCCCGAGGATGTCGCGGCACAGCTTGACGCCTGAGATGACCGATGCCTGCCGCCCCTATCGTGAGCTGGCCCGCAACGCGATGCTCGCCAATCTGCGTCTGCAGCAGGCTTGCGGCAGGCTGGCCCCCGGCGAGTGGGAGACGGAGCGGGTGTCATTCTTTCCGTCGATCAAGGCGACGCTGAACCATATCCTGATCGTGGACCGGTTCTATCTGGATGCAGTGGCTGGCGGCACGCTGGGACCGGCGGCATGGGCGGACCCGGTGCCTTGCGTCGATCTGGCAGCGCTGGTTGCAGCACAGACGCCGCTGGACCGGCAGGCGGTCGATCTGTGCGAGGCGATGCGGCCGGGCGATCTGGGCCGTGTGGTGCGCATCCATCGCGGCGACCGGGTGCAGCAGGAAACGCTGGCCGACACGTTGATGCATCTGTTCCTGCATGACCAGCACCATCGCGGGCAGGTGCATGCGATATTGTCGGGCAGTTCGGTGACGCCGCCGCAACTGGACGAATTCTTCATGGCCGATGATGCACGGTTTCGGGGGGGCGACCTCGCGGCAGTGGGACGCGACGAGGCGTGGCTGCGGCGATAGCCGTCACCGGATTGTTACGCACGCCGGTTAGGCGGGGCCATGGGTCGGACATTTTCTGTCAATCCTGAACGTCATGCCGCTGCGGACGGTGCCGACCCGCTGCTGTTTACCTATTCCCGCCCCGAGCAGCCCTGGTTCCGCCGCAGTCTGATCCGTGCGGTCGAACGGTTGTCTGGCCGGGCGCGGCTGGAGCGGATGTACAGCGACTGGGTTGCCCGCCGCGATCCGGGCGAGACGATATTTGCCGCCGGGTTGCGGCTGTTGCGGGTGTCCGCCGATGTTGTCGGCGCAGACCTGCCTGCGACGGGCGGGCTACTGATCCTGGCCAATCATCCGTTCGGGATCATCGACGGGTTGGTGCTGGGCGATCTGGTGGACCGGCTGCGCGGCGATGTGAAGATCATCACCCACTCGCTGCTGTGCCAGCCGCCCGAGGCGCGCGATCTGCTGTTGCCGGTGGATTTCGGTCCGGGGCCGGAGGCGCGGCGGATGTCGGTAGAGACGCGGCGGCGGGCGCAGGACTGGCTGGCGGCGGGTCATGCGGTTGTGATCTTTCCTGCGGGTTCGGTGGCGACCAGCGTGCGTCCCTTTTCCGGGCCTGCGGTCGATGCGGAATGGCATCCGTTCATCACGCGGCTGGCTGGGCAATCCGGCGTGGTGACTGTGCCGGTTTTCGTGCACGGGCAGAATTCGCGGCTGTTCCAGATCGCCAGCCATTTCTCGTATCCATTGCGGGTCGCGCTGATCTTTGGCGAGACGCGTGCCTGGATCGGGCGGCGGGTGCGGGTGGCCGTCGGTGATCGTGTGCACGTGCAGGCAGGTGACCGGCAGGCGGCGGCGGCGGCGCTGCGCGCAGCCTGCTACCGCACGGGCGGGCAAGACAGGGCCGATACCTTTGTCTGGCCGCGCTGGATCAGGTGGTAGGGGCGTTTTGCCGTCCATGGCGTCGCGGGCTGCTTTCGGTCATGTACATGGGGCGAGGCACAAAGGATGTCCTCGCCCGGGCATCCACAAAGGCGTGATCGCGGGTGCTTGTCATCGGCCTTTGACCTTCGCAGTGCGATTTTCTTTTGCCGACTTTGCCTGACGCCTGGCCAAGACGCAGAAACATGTTTGCTTTCTTGGCGGCCCATCGGGATCAGCTGCCGGGCCATGACGGTTTTGCACCGAGATGCGGCGGTTTTTGCGACCCAAACAACCACCGGCAGCAAACTGCAGACCTTCGGTGCGGTCGTGGCATCGCAGGCGTTGACAGCCTGTCACAATCAGAGCTTTCATGACTGCGGCAAGCGGGTCGCCGTCCGATGCCGACCCGCATGCATGGGGTGTTTTGAGTGTCACATAACTGTCAAGGACACCAAGTAACAGCAGGCACTGCCAACGCGCACCGCGCCAAGGATTTCGTATTCCAGAGGGAGACGTCACGATGACCAACACGTTCAACCGCCGTACATTCCTGCAGACCTCGGCCATCGGGGCCGGCGTTCTTGCGGCACCTGCAATCATTTCGTCCAAGGCGTTGGCCTCGTCGGGCGAGCTGAACTTCATGGGCTGGGCGGGCTATCCGCAACTGGCCGAGAAAGTGTTCCCGGCCTTCACCGCCGCCACCGGCATCACAGTCAACTTCAGCGAACAGCCGGGCCAGGACGACATGTTCGCCCAGGCCAAGCTGGCGCTGTCGACCGGCGGGCTGGACGTGGTCGAGCCGACCGTGGACCGCGTTGGTGGCTGGGCCAGCAACGGCCTGGTTCAGGGCTGGGACCTGTCCAAGCTGGACCTGAACGCCTACCTGCCGGGTCTGGCAGATGGCACGATGGGCGAAATGGCGACCGTTGAAGGCCAGCGCATGATCATGCTGTCGGTCTGGGGCACCGAGGCGCTGGTCTATTCCAAAGCCGACGCGAAACTCTCGACCCCGCCATCGCTGGGTGATCTGTTCTCGGGCGCCAACATGGCCTGCCTGCGTCCGCACTCGGCCTTGGCCGCGATGGGCCGCTACATGGACGCGCAGGGCAAACTGCCGCGTCCGTTCATGGATGGCTATGCCGACGAGGCCGCCATGGTCGAGATCTGGGATCTGGTTCTGGCCGAGGCTATCAAGGCCAAGGGCAGCATCGTGCAGTGGTGGTCGGGCGAGAACGAAGCCCAGGCTGGTTTCCTGACCAATGGCGCCACCATCGGGCTGAACTGGGATTCGACCGGTCTGAACCTGGCGAAAGACGGCTTTGGCTATGCCGCCCCGGCAGAAGGCGCGTTTGCCTGGAACCAGGGTCTGGTCTTGATGAAGAACGCTACAAACGTCGATCAGGCGCATGAGTTCGCCAAGTGGATCGCGTCGGCAGAAGGCTCGGCCATGTGGGCGACTGCCTTTGCTGCCAACCCGGTCGCCAAGGGCGGGCCCGAGTTGATGGACCCGGTTGTGTCCGAGTACTACAAGGCCACCTTCGACGACGCCGCCCTGAAGAACCTGTGGTGGTGGCCCGAGCAGCAGGCCTGGTTCATCGCCAAGCGCGGCGAATATGCCGACAAGTTCAAGAGCGCCTGATCTGCGGGCTGCCTGAAAATGCGCCGGGTCCCAATGGGGCCCGGCGTTTTGTTTGGCGCAAGGCTGTGGCGGTGACGCGGTGCGTTTCGTCGCAGCAAAGCCATTGTGCAGTGCGGCGGGCCTGCTAATCTGTGACGCGTAAGGGGCGGGAAAAGCCCTGTGGGGAAGGGGTTGCACCAATGAGTGCTGCGATTGAACTTGACGATGTGTGCTGCGATTTCGGCAACTTTCGGGCGGTGGATCATGTCAGCGTGCATATCCAGCCCGGCGAGTTCTTCAGCTTTCTGGGGCCGTCGGGCTGTGGCAAGACCACGATCCTGCGGATGATCTCGGGGTTTACTGATCCGTCGGCAGGGGTGATCCGAATTGGCGGCAAGGACATGGCGGGGCAGCGCCCGAACCAGCGACCGACCGCGCTGATCTTTCAGAACCTTGCGCTTTTTCCGCTGATGCCGGTGTGGGAAAACATCGCCTTCGGGCTGGAAGTGCGCGGCGTCGATAAGGCCAAGCGGCGGGCGCGGGCCGAGGAATTGCTGGCACTGGTCGAGTTGCCCGGTGCCGGCGACAAGATGGTAAGCCAGCTATCGGGCGGCCAGAAACAGCGGGTGGCGATTGCCCGGGCGCTGGCGGTAGAGCCGTCGGTGATGCTGCTGGACGAGCCGCTGTCGGCGCTGGATCTCAAGCTGCGCCAGGCCATGCGGGCCGAGTTGCGGGCCATCCAGAAACGCACCGGCGTCACGTTCATCTTCATCACCCATGATCAGGGCGAGGCTTTGGCCATGTCGGACCGGGTGGGGGTGATGAGCCACGGCAAGCTGCAACAGGTGGCGAACCCGCGCGACATCTACAACAATCCCGCAAACGGGTTCGTGGCGTCTTTCGTGGGCGAAAACAACATCTTGACGGGTGAAGTTCAAAACCCGTCCGAAGGGATGGCGGCCTTTGTCACGCCGCACGGGCTGTTTCGCGCGCGGTTCGCCAACCCCAGTGGCCCGGTCAAGCTTTACGTCCGACCCGAACACATGCGGCTGTCGGGCGCTGCCGAGGCGGAAAACTCGGTTGTTGTGACGGTGACGGATGTGGCCTTCGAGGGCAATTTCATCGCCGTGCATGCAAAGTCTGCGACGGGCATGTCTTTTGCCGCCGAGTTGCGCAACGACGGCGCGTCGGCGGTGCCCGAGGCGGGGGCGCAGATGCACATCAGTTTCGACGCCGCCCGTGCCGCCATCCTGCCGGACGAGAGTGCGGGGTCGGTCGATGCATGACCTTTTGCGCCGCTATGGGTCGGGCCTGACGGGGGCTTTTGTGCTGCTGACCGGGTTCTGGTTGGTGGTTCTGGTGATTCTGCCGAACCTCTATCTTTTTGAAAACTCGTTTCGCCCCTATCTGCCGGTGGTCGATGTGGGGGGGCCGAAGGATTTCTACTCGCTCGACAATTACCGCAAGGTGTTCAACGGCACGGCCGAGGAAAGCCTGTTCGGCATCGCCTTTACCTTGCCGGTGCATATCAAGTCGTTTCTGCTGACAGTTGGCTATTCGGCCTATGTCACGCTGATCAGTTTCGTGATCGCCTATCCCATCGCCTATTATCTGGCCAAGATCGTGCATCCGGGCACGCTGCCCCTGCTGTTCTTGCTGCTCTTCGTGCCCTTGTGGGTATCCGAGGTCCTGCGGTCCTTTGCCTGGGCGATCATCCTCGCGCTGAAGGGGCCGCTGAACTACATCCTGCTCGGCACCGGGATCATCGAAGAGCCGATCCGCTGGATCGCGGGGTATCGGTCGATCATCATCGGGCTGGTTTATACCTATGTGCTGTTCATGCTGTTCCCGATCTACAACGCGATCCAGTCGCTGGACACCAACCAGATCGAGGCGGCCGAGGATATGGGGTCGCCCTGGTGGCGCACGCATTGGCGCATCATCCTGCCCCATGCCAAGCCCGGCATCGCCTCGGGGGCGGTGATGGTGTTCATGCTGTCGGCGGGGTCCTTGCTGGTGCCGACGCTGCTGGGATCGACCACGTCGAACTGGTTCACCCAAGTCATTCAGGAATGGATGTTTGGCAGTCAGGACTGGAACACCGGGTCCGCCTACGCCTTTATCCTGCTGGTCATGTGCACGATTTTCGTCAGCCTTGTGATGCGGGTGTTCCGCGTCAAGCTGTCGGATATCGCGAAATAGGGGGCGGGTGATGCGCAACAAGCACTTCGCGTTCCATGTCGTGATGGCGCTGTTTTTGGCCTATCTGCTGATCCCTCTGTTCGTGATGGGGGGGGCTGCGTTCAACGACAGCCGGTTTCCGTCGATCCTGCCGTGGAAGGGGTTCACCCTTGTCTGGTTTCAGGAACTGCTGGCGGAAGAGCGGATGTGGATTGCCCTGGCCAACACCGGGATCGTGGCGGTGGCGGTGGTGCTGATCTCGGTGCCGATTGGCACGGCGGCGGCGATTGTGGTCAATTCGGTGTCGGGGCGCACGCGGTCGGTTCTGTATGGGCTGATGGTGGCGCCGATTCTGGCGCCGGGGGCGGTGATCGGCATCTCGACGCTGCTGTTCTGGAACGCCATCGGGCTGAACCTGGGCTATCGCGGTTTTCCGTTTTCCACGGGCCTCCACCTGTCGGTACTGGGGCAGGTCAGCTTCATCGCGGCGTTTGTGATGCTGTTGGTGCTGGCGCGGTTGCAAAGCTTTGATGCCGGGCTGGAAGAGGCGGCGCTGGACCTTGGCGCAAGCCATGGGCAGGTGATGCGGCGCATCCTGTTGCCGCATCTTTACCCGGCAATCGGGGCGGGGGCCGCGATCGGGTTTTTCCAGTCGATCGAGAACTTCAACGTCACGCTGTTTACGCGGGGTAATGCCGATACGCTGACGGTCTATGTGTTTTCCAAGGTGCGCACGGGCATTACCCCAACGATCAACGCGCTGGCCTTGATCATGATCACGCTGACGCTGGCGGGGGCGGTGATCTATGAGGTGATGCGCAGACGCGAGTTGCGCAGACAAGAGGCCCTTTCAATCGCAAAATAGCATAGCCTGCTGCGCGACGCCGAACCCGCGTTGATTTCGGCTTTCTCCGGGTTATTTCTTGGAAAAAGGAGTTTTGCATGCAGCTTGCCATCTTGTACGTCTCTACCGCTGTTGTGTTTCTGGCGCTTGATGCTGTCATGTTGACGCTGGTCTTGAAGCCGCTTTTCACTCAGCACATCGGTTCCATGATGTTGGAAGAGTTCCGGGTTGCCCCTGCTGCGGCCTTCTATGCGTTTTATGTGGCGGGGCTGCTTTATCTGGTGTCATGGCCTGCACTGAAGGCTGGTGCCCCGATTTGGCTGCCCGCTGCCGTGATTGGCGCGATGGCCTATGGCACATATGAATTCACCAGCTACGCCATAATGAAGGACTGGCATTGGTCGTTGATGGTGGTCGACACCAGCTGGGGCACGTTTGTCACTGCCCTGTCGGCATGGGCTGGCGTGTCGATCACCCGCGCGCTGACCTAAGCCTTTCATGGGCTTGCTGTCCGGTGTAGTGGGGGCGTGCAAGAGGAGGCATTGATGATCGTTTACGGACTTTCGACCTGCGACACGACCAAGAAGGCCATCAAGGCGCTGCAAGCGTCCGGCCACACAGTCACCTTTCGCGACATACGCGCAACTCCATTGACCGAGGCCGAGATTGACACTTTGGTCAGCGCATTCGGCGACCGTCTGATAAACAAGCAGTCGACGACCTATCGCGCGTTCGGAGAGTTTCTTCGCGCGTCAGACCCCGAGGCACAGATCGCAGCGCAACCCAGCGTGATGAAGCGCCCGGTTATCGAACGCGATGGGGCGTTCTGGCTGGGGTGGGATGACGCGGTGCAGGCGGCGGTTCTATAGACCCACATCGCGGCGACCGGAACAAGCCCGGACGCCACCCCGTCTGGCTGCCTGCCAAGGTTACAGCAACCGCAGGTCGGCCGCAGATTCCTTTCCATCACGACCGGACTGAAGTTCATAGCCGATCTTCTGGTTGTCGTTCAGCCCTTTCAGACCAGCGCGCTCGACCGCCGAGATATGCACGAACACATCTTTGCCGCCGTTGTCAGGGGCAATGAAGCCATAGCCCTTGGTGCTGTTGAACCACTTTACGGTGCCGGTGGGCATTCCGTCTCTCCTATCTCGACATCTCCCATGGCGCGATTGCCAAGGGCCGTGCAGCCAGGTCTTTCAGTGCTGCCATCTTTGGGCGTCGCGGTCGGAAAGTCTGTTGTCACGGGCCAAATCATGCCAAAGCTTGGCAGGAAATCAAGCGGGATTGGTAAAACATGCGAAATGCGGCCTTGACCTTGGGGTTGATCGGCGGATTGTGGGCGATGATCATTGGGTTTTTCGGCTATGGCTATACCGAATTCATCGCCAACAACGGCGAGATCGGCGAGTTGGCCAAGCAGGTGGAGCATCCGCGCCTGATCCGGATCGCGAGTTTTCTGGCCCCATTGCTGGCAATTGCCGGGGCGGCGATGGCACGGTCGCGCAATATCGCGGCGGGTGTTTTGATGCTGGCTGCGTCGGGGGCCATTCTGGTGGCTTTCGGCTTTGGCGCCTTCACCATGTTCCCGATTGCGATGTGCGGTCTGGGTGGGGTGCTGGCCTTGTTTGCGCGTCAGCCCGATACCCACTGACGCGTCAGGCGGTCGATTGACAGCGGGCCTGCGCCCTTGACCACCAGAATGGCCAGCAGCATCACCCACAGCGCGCGCTGATCCATGATTTGCGCGTCGGCAATCCGGTCAAACCAGGTGCCGATGGTTTCCGGGCCCGCGAGGTGGCCCCAGATGTCGGTCAGGCTTTGCACGATGATGAATCCGATCATGCCAAGCGCCGCAGGCCGGGTCACCGCGCCGAGCAGGATAAGCGCAGGCAGGATGAACTCGGCATAGGAACCGGCCAGCACGACCAGCCAAGGGAACAGACCGATCAGGCTCGCGTCATAGCCCAAAGCCTCGATCTGTTTAGGATAGATCTGCGCGAAGGCTCCGGTCGAGAGGCCGAAGGGGAAGCTGTCGAATTTCGTCAGGGCAGAGGCCCAGAAATAGCCAGTCAGCACCCCGCCAAAGGTCAGGCGCGCAAGGGTGGGCAACAGGCCGTCCATCGCAGCAAGGCGGTCGGTTGAGCGCTTATAGGCGGCGAGGGGTCCGGTCATTGTGAAATTCCTGTAAGAGCGTGATGGGCGAGCAGAAGCGACAACGTCTGCGTCAGATCAAAGTCGTCGTCGGCACAGGTCAGTGCGTCGGCAAGAGTTTCGCCTCTTGTCAGACTTTCGATGAAATCCGCGGCACCGGGGGGGGCCAGGTGCGGTTCGGGGTCAAATTCGGCCCGCAGCACCACGACGTCTTGCGGCCCGGCTTGCGGAGCAGGGCCGCTGCGGGCGTTCGCGACCCAGATCGAAAGAACCGGGTGGGTGGAGCGCAGAAGCCGCAGCGACGGCGCAACGGTAAACCGGCTTGCCAGCAGGATGTCTTCGGGCAGGGCCAGGGCTGCGGGGCTGATCGGGGCGCTGTCGGCGGAATGGTAGCTGTGGCGGATCGCAAGTTCGAGGCGCGCGACATCGGGCAGATAGGGCAGATGGGCAAGTGGCGGAAAGCCCGCCAGAAAGTCGGGGAAATCAGCACCATAGAGCATGATTTGCCTGATGCGCGGCGGGTGCGCGCGCAAGTGCAGTGCTGCGACGGCGGCAAAGTAGTCATCCCCCAACAGCTTGCGCACCACTGGAAAGCCCGCCTCCAGCGCGCGGGTCAAGCTGGCCGCGACATTGTTGCGGTACACGGCAAAGCGACGCGGGGCAGGGTGGCCCGCAGGATCGATCAGGCCGGGTGGTATGGTGGCGTCGGGATTCAGAAGCGCCCGGGCAAAGACGGCTTGTGTCATGCGGGCACGCACAAGATGGCCGCCGCGCGCGCTGCCTCGGCGGCCAGCACCGGCCAGTCGGGCACGTCGGTGTCCCATTCGATCAGTGTCGGTTTTGGCCCGCCGCGTGCGATGGTGTGGGCATAAAGCGCCCAGACCGGGTCCACGACTGACTTTGCGTGACTATCGATCAGCAGGGGCAAGTCGTTGTCGCCGGTGTCTTCGTCATGTCCGCCAAGGTGAATCTCGCCCACCGCATCCAGCGGGAACGCGTCGATATAGGCCTGCGGGTCGGTTTGCTGGTTGATGGCAGAGATGTAGACGTTGTTCACATCCAGCAGCAGCCCACACCCGGTGCGGCGGGTGATCTCTCGCAGAAAGGTCACCTCGTCCATTTCCGCCTCGGCAAATGCCAGATAGCTGGATGGATTTTCCAGCAGCAAGCGGCGGCGCAAGACGCTTTGCACCTGGTCGATATGGTCACAGACGGTCGCCAGGGTGGTGGCCGTGTAGGGCAGCGGCAAAAGGTCATTCAGATAGGCCCCATCATGCGTGGACCAGGCAAGGTGTTCGGAAAAGCTGGCCGGTTGCAGCCAGTCGCACAAGGTTTTCAGGTCGGCCAGATGCCGGTCATCCAGCGGCCAGGATCCGCCAATCGACAGGCTGACGCCATGCACCGAAATCGGAAATCGTTCAGCCAGATGGCGCAGTTGCGCGATCGGGCGCCCGCCTGCGCCCATGTAGTTTTCTGCATGCACCTCTAGCCAGGCAACGGGATCGGGGCCCGCCAGCAGGTCGGCGAAATGTTGCGGCTTGTATCCGACGCCGGGGTGCGGCGGCAGCATCTGATGGGCGCGAGCGGTGTCAAACATCGCAGTCTCCGTCGGGGTTGCCCCCCCGTTCCGGGGCCGGAGGGGCGGTTCGCGTCAGGATACGGCGTCACGCTCCAGCGGTTCCAGCGATCCTACGCGGCCATCGGGCAGTTCAATCGTGGTGCAAGTGCCCGCCGGAACCAGCGTCCAGGCATTGCCCTGGTAGTCTACTTTCGATGTGCCCGCACAGGTGGTGCCTTCGCCTGCGGCGCAGTCGTTCTGGCCAGCCAGCGACACGCCAAAGCACTTTTCCTTGCCGGCAGCGGCTGCAGGCACGGCAACCGAGGTCAGGGCAGCGGCAAAAGCCCCGACAACGGCGAAAGATTTCAGTTGAATCGACATCTTGGCTTCCTTGTTCTGAGGTTTCCGTCGCGGATTTCGCGATGCTAAGGAAATACTTCCGCCGTGACGCGCAATCCATTCACAGGACCGCGCGCGACGCGGTTGTGAAAACCTGTAACACAGGCGCAACGAAACGACCCGGTCACGACGATGTGAAATCCCCTTTGTTGGCGGGGATTTCGTTTTCCGGTCAGTTGGTTGCGGGGATTCGCAGGTCTGGCGGAATACCTTCTGCCGCCAATTCTTCGACGACGGCCTGTAACGAAATCGTCTGGGTTATTGTTTCACCCAACCGGCGGATCGACACGGTCCGCTCTTCAACCTCGCGCGCACCGATGGCAAGGATGACCGGCACCTTGCCCACCGAATGTTCGCGGACCTTGTAGTTGATCTTTTCGTTGCGGGTGTCGGGTTCTGCGCGCAGACCGCGGGCGCGCAGCGTTTCCACCACCTCGCGCACGAAAGGGTCGGCGTCCGAGACGATAGAGGCCACCACAACCTGACGCGGCGCAATCCAGAACGGCAGCTTGCCTGCATAGCTTTCGATCAGCACGCCGATGAAGCGTTCCAAGGAGCCAAAGATGGCGCGGTGCAGCATGACCGGGTGCCTGCGGCTGCCGTCTTCGGCGGTGTATGTGGCATCCAGGCTTTCCGGCAAGACATAGTCGAGTTGCAGCGTGCCCAGTTGCCAGGACCGGCCGATGGCATCCTTCAGGTGGAACTCCAGCTTTGGGGCATAGAAAGCGCCGTCGCCTTCGGCGATTTCGAAGTCGTAGCCGGTTGCGCGCAGGGCATCGCCAAGGGCCTTTTCTGCGGCATTCCAGCGTTCGATGGTACCGCCGAATTTCTCGGGGCGGGTTGCGAGTTTGATCACCACATCGGTGAAGCCCATGTGGCCGTAGACCGAATAGAGCAAATGCACGAAATGTTCTGTCTCGCTTTGAATCTGATCTTCACGGCAAAAGATATGCGCGTCGTCCTGCGTCATCTGCCGCACCCGCATCAGCCCGTGCAGTGCGCCGTGGGCCTCGTTGCGGTGGCAGCAGCCGAATTCGGCCATGCGCAGCGGCAGGTCGCGGTAGCTTTTGGTGCCCTGCTTGAAGATCTGGATATGGGCCGGGCAGTTCATCGGTTTCAGCGCCATCAGATCGGCGCGGCCGGTGAACACGGGGGCGTTTTCATCCGTTCCGGGCACTTCGTCCGGGACCACGAACATGTTTTCGCGGTATTTGCCCCAGTGCCCCGACGCCTCCCAGAACTTGGCGGCCATCAGTTGCGGGGTCTTCACCTCGACATAGCCCGAACGGTTCAGGCGGCGGCGGATGTAGGCCTCCAACTGATTATAAACGACAAAGCCGTTGGGGTGCCAGAAGACCGACCCCTGCGCCTCTTCCTGAAAGTGGAACAGGTTCATTTCGCGGCCAAGCTTGCGGTGGTCGCGTTTGCCGGCCTCTTCCAGCATGGTCATGTGCGTCTTCAGATCCTCGCGGTTCTTGAAGGCGATGCCGTAGATGCGTTGCAGCATGGGGCGCGTGCTGTCGCCCAGCCAATAGGCCCCGGCGATCGAGGTCAGCTTGAACGCATCGGCGGGCACCTGGCCTGTGTGCTGAAAATGCGGGCCACGGCAGAAATCCTGCCAGTTCCCGTGCCAATACATCCGCAGATCCTCGCCGGGCGGGATGCGGTTGATCAGCTCGATCTTGTAGGGCTCATTGCGCAAGGCGTAATGCGCCAGTGCCGCCTCGCGCGACCACACTTCGGTCCGGACCGGGTCGCGGGCGTTGATGATCTGCTTCATCCGCGCCTCGATCTGGCCGAGGTCTTCGGGGGTGAACGGCTCGGCGCGGTCGAAGTCATAGAACCAGCCATAGTCGCGCACGGGGCCGATCGTGACCTTCACATCGGGCCAGATCTCTTGCACCGCGCGGGCCATGATATGCGCGCAGTCGTGCCGGATCAGTTCCAGCGCGAGGGCATCATCGGCCATCGTGTGGATGGCGATGCGGGCGTCCTGCGTCAGCGGCCATGCCAGATCGAAATGCGCGCCATCGACCGCAGCCGAAATGGCCTTTTTGGCCAGACCGGGTGCGATAGAAGCGGCAACTTCAGCCGGGGTGGTGCCGGACGCATAGCTGCGCTGGTTGCCATCGGGAAATGTCAGGGTGATCTGGGCCATGTCGGCATCCTCGTCGGTTCGGCGTCTACAAAACGCCCGGTTGCGGGTTGGAAGAAGGGTCAGGAGATGATCAACAAAACAGGTGTCTTGCAGTCTTTTGTTTCAGTTGCAACGATCTGGCCTAACCGATACTCGGCATCGACCCAGTCGAGACCTTCAAAAGACGGGCCGGTTCCGGTTGCCAGAAATTTGGAGCCGTCCGTGCGGATGAATGTGTATTTACGGCTTGGCCCCCCGTAAGCGACTGCTTCGATGTCGCAGGCCCGCAAGCTGCTGCGCATGTCGGTTTCACTTACCAAGGGAAGCTTGGGTTCCGGGTCTGCGCATCCTGACAGCAGGGACACTCCCAAAATGAAGCAGGCAGTCGTGACCGGGACAGTCAACATGACAGGCATAGGCGCTCCTCGTCGGTTCGGCGTCTACAAAACGCCCGGTTGCGGGTGGTCGCATACCAGTGCCGAGGGGGAAGCAGGCTGTCAAGGCCCCCCCGCCTGTCGGCGAGGGGGGTGTTGCGGTCAGGCCAGACGGAAGGTTTCGACCCCCAGAACGAGGATGCAGACCCAGGCCAGCGTGAACACGATGGGTCGCCACGGCAGGCGCAGCCAGCCCATGGTCATGCCAAGCGCGTGGATCAGCCGCAGACCGAGGAAAGCCCAGCAGGCAATCACCGTCGCGGTCGAAGTGACGGCCAGAAGATGCGCGATCAGCACGATCCCCGCAAAGGGCATCGCCTGTTCCAGCAAGTTCAGGTGGGCGCGGTTGGCGCGTTGCACCCAATCGGGCAGGACGGCAGGATCATACGGGCGCGCGAAAGGGTCGATCGTGTCGGGCAGATGCAGGTTTACCCCGATGATGTAAGGGACCCACATCGACGCCGCCAACAGCAGGACGGCCAGCAGGATGGAGATTTCCACGGTCATCTCAGGCGCTCGCTGCCTGCGGCATCTGCATCCGCATCGGCTCGCCAGTCTCTAACCAGGTCTTGAGGCCTGCAGCCCAGCGGGTCCAGCCGTCGGCCACGCCTTGGCCGGGAACCACGGGGAATGTCAGGTCGTAGTGCTCGACCGTCAGCTGGCAGTATGGTCCTTCCACCACGATGCCGAAGACGGTGCGTGAGGGGCCACCGCCGCCTTCCCATTGCGGCTCCCATGTCGCCTCGATCCGTGATTTCGGCGTTTCGGCCAATCTGCGCGCTATGAACATTGGCGCGCCGTTCTCGAAGTAAGTCGTGTAGGTCTCGCCTTCCAGCGTCACACGGCGGGCCAGAAAATGGTAGGCCGCCATCTGATCAGGGTCGGTCAGCGCCGCCCACAGCGCATCTTCGGTGCAGCGGATGTAGGTCTGCATCATGAAGTCGGGTTTGGTCATCGCGTTCTCTCCTTCCAATCGGGTTTTGAGGTCAAGCAGGGCTTGGGCTGCAGGCTTGCGGACCAAGGGCTCGATCCAGCGGTCGATCACTTCCTGCAGCGGGACGGCGTTCAGGTAGTGGTATTTCCAGCGGCCAACCTTGCGGGTGGTCAGCAGGTTCGCGTCTTGCAGCACGCGCAGATGGGCCATCACGCCAAAGCGGGTCATGGCAAACTGCGCCTCGAGTTCGGTCAGCGACTGGCCGTCCTTCTGGCGCAGCGCATCAAGGATGCTGCGGCGGGCGGGGTCGTTCAGGGCTTTGAATATCCGGTCCATGGAGAAGTAATACGTGATTCGATAATCACGTGTCAATGTACTCACGTATTGTGCCCTTCCCCCGGAGGCCAACCCATGGCAAAAGGCAGCGATGGACCGAATGACCACTCCGCAAGGACGCGACCTGGCTTTTCACCGCAGCGCGGGGCGGGGGCCGGGGGTGGTGTTCCTCGGCGGGTTCAGATCCGACATGGGCGGGGCCAAGGCGGTATATCTGTCAGACTGGGCAGCGGCACGGGGGCAGGCGTTCGTGCGGTTCGACTATTCGGGGCACGGGGCATCGGGTGGGCAGTTCGAGGCGGGCTGCATCGGCGACTGGCTGCAGGATGCGCGGGCCGTTCTGGAGATGACCGAGGGGCCACAGGTGCTTGTCGGCTCATCGATGGGGGGATGGATCGCGCTGTTGCTCGCACGGGCGATGCCGGACCGGGTGGCGGGGCTGGTGACGATTGCCGCGGCCCCCGATTTTACCGAAGACAGCATGTGGGCTTCGTTTACCGACGGCCAGCGCGCGGCAGTGATGGCGGGGCATATTGATCTGCCGTCAGAGTATGGCGCCCCATACCGGATCACGCAGCGACTGATCGAGGACGGGCGGCACCATCTGGTTTTGCGTGCCCCGCTTCATTTGCCGTTCGCGGTCAGGATGTTGCAGGGCACCGATGACCGGGATGTGCCGATGGCGCGCGCCCTGCGGTTGCTGGACCATGCGACAGGGCCGGATATTCGCCTGATGCTGGTGAAAGGTGCGGATCACCGCTTTTCATCGCCCGAATGTCTGGCCATGATCGGGGCTGCGGTGGAACAGGTTTTGCAGGAGTAGCGGATGCGGGCGTTCGGCAAGTTTCTGGGGCGGCTGGTGACGGCGATGATCGTCATCGGCCTTGGGGTGTGGCTGTTTGCCCCGGCCGAGGCGGTAGATCGGAAAATATCGTTTATCGAGAGCGACCTGGGGGCCGATCTTGATATCTGGCTTCAAGAGCGCGAGGCCGCCTATTCTGACATCGTTCCCGGAGTGCAGAAGCGGATTTTCTGGGCCGGGGAAGCTGGGGCAAAAACGCCGCTGTCGGTTGTCTATGTACACGGATTTTCAGCGACATCCGAAGAAATTCGCCCAGTGCCCGACGAGGTGGCAAAGGCGCTGGGGGCAAATCTGTTCTTCACGCGGCTGGCAGGACATGGCCGGGGCGGGGCTGCGATGGCCGAACCCGTCGCGGGCGACTGGATCGAGGATATGGCCGAGGCGATGGCGGTCGGTCGCAGGCTTGGCGACCGGGTGGTGGTGATTGCAACGTCGACCGGGGCGACGCTGGCGGCGGTGGCGGCGACCGACCCTGCGCTGGCGAGAGACATGGCGGGGGTTGTGCTGGTCAGCCCGAACTTTCGGCTGAACAGCCCGGCGGGCGTGATCCTTGATCTGCCGTTGGCGCGGTGGTGGGCACCGATCATCGTCGGGGCAGAGCGCAGCTTTGATCCGGTCAATGCCGATCACGGAAAATACTGGACGACGACCTATCCCACCACCGCGATGTTCCCGATGGGAGCATTGATGCGGCTGGCACGCGGGCTGGACTACGAGACGGCGAAAATGCCCGCGTTGTTCGTTTTCAGTGCAGAGGACAAGGTGATTGACCCGGCGGCCATTGCACCGGTTGCTGCCGCATGGGGCGGGCCCGTCACCCAGGACGTGCGGCAAATGCAGGCCGGGGATGATCCATACGCGCATGTCATCGCCGGCGAAATCCTGTCGCCTGGACAGACCGAGCCGATGGTTACGGCAATTCTGGCGTGGGCGCAGGGTCTGTGACGTGTACGAGCCCGTCGTCCTGATCCCCGGCCTGATGGCCGATGCACGGTTGTTCTTGCCGCAGTTGGTGGCTCTTGGGGCCGTGCGGGCGATGCAGGTGGCGTTGGTGACGCAGGCAGAGACGGTCGAGGCGATGAGCGCCTATGTGTTGGCGCAGGCACCAGAGAAGTTTGCGCTGGTCGGGCACGGTCTTGGTGGCGATGTGGCGTTGGATATGGTGCGGCGCGAACCCAACCGGGTCACCCGTGTGGTTCTGATGGCGGCTGATCCGCTGTCAGAACCGCCAGCGGCTGCGGCGGCGCGCGAAAAGCGGATCGTGTCGGCGCGGTCCGGACGGCTGGCCGAAGCCATGGCCGAGGAAATTCCCCGCAGCGCCCTCGCCGATACACCCTGGCGCGATGAGGTGTTGGCGCTGGTCCGGGATATGGCCATGGGGCTTGGGGAAGGGGTGTTTCTGCGCCAGTCGCGCGCCTTGCAGCGTCGCCCGGATCAGCAGAAGACCATGCGCCGGGTCAAGATCCCTGCGCTGATCCTCGCCGGGGCGCAAGACACGCTGGTTCCGATCCGGCGGCAGGAATTCACGGCCGGGTTGATGCCCTTTGCCAAACTGCACCTGATCCATGACGCAGGCCATCTGCCGACGCTGGAGCAACCAGAGGCGGTTTCGGCCGTCCTGGAAGCCTTCTTGAAGGGGCCAATACTATTGCGATGACGCAAGACTGATCTTGCTTTTCGAAGCAGCCCCCGACGCGCGGTCGAAAAAGCGCAAGACCAACGGACGGATGTTCAACCGCCAGCTTTTTCCGGCAAAGATGCCGTAATGGCCCGCGCCCGGTTCCAGATGCTGGGCCTTTCGTGCATCTGACAGCCCGGTCAGCAACGCAAGCGCCGCCACGCATTGGCCAGGCGCAGAGATATCGTCTTCGGTGCCTTCGACTGTCATCACCGACACGTTGGTGATCGCGCCGATATCGACCTTCCTGCCTGCAACGACAAAGGCGTTCTTTGCAATCTCGCCGTTCTTGAAGATGCGCTCGACCGTGGAAAGATAGAATTCTGCCGTCATGTCCATCACAGCCAGATATTCGTCATAAAACCGGTTGTGGGCGTCGTGATCCGACGCCTCGCCGCGCGCCACCCGCAGGATCTGGTCCGAAAACGCCTTGGTATGACGTTCCGAGTTCATCGAAATGAAGGACTGCAGTTGCAAAAGCCCCGGGTAGACCAGCCGACCCACGCCCTTGTAGGAAAATCCGACGCGCTGGATGGCGATCTGTTCCAATTGCCCCATGGTGATGCGGCGGCCAAAGTCGGTCACATCGGTGGCAGCCGCGTCCGGGTCCACCGGGCCGCCGATCAGCGTCAGGCTAAGTGGCTGTGCTGCGGGGTCTTCCGCTGCCAGATAGGCTGTTGCGGCCAATGCCAGCGGGGCAGGTTGGCAGACTGCGATCACATGCGTTTCAGGCCCGAGATGGCGCATGAAATCGACCAGATACAGGGTGTAATCCTCAACGTCGAATTTGCCGGCCGACACGGGAATGTCGCGGGCGTTGTGCCAGTCTGTCACGTAGACATCACAATCGGGCAGCAGCGACATCACGGTTGAACGCAGCAGGGTGGCGTAGTGGCCCGACATCGGGGCCACCAGCAATACCTGCCGGTTGGTTGGTGCACGTCTGCGCACCTTGAAATGGATCAGATCGCCAAAAGGCTTGTCCACAGCAACGTTCACATCGACCAGATGATCCTGCCCGTCGGGCCCCACGATCGAGCGGATGCCCCAGTCGGGCTTCTCGACCATCCGCCCAAAGCTGCGTTCTGTAACCGAGCCCCAGGCCGCCATGATCGGCAACAAAGGGTTTACCGACAAGGCAAAAGCCGGGTAAGACGCCATGGAACGTGCGGTTGCACCCATCAACGCTTGCGTGTTGCGCATGCTTTCCATCAAATCGTAAGTGAACATATACTTCATCGAGTCTCTTTCCTTGGGTCGGCCCAGCGTCATTCACATTGCCGCAGTTGGAAAAGCAGTTCATGCTGCAGTGCAGCAATTATAGGGGGGAAAGGTTAAAATGACAACTACCGACAATGACGTTGCGGCACATACAGCGGCTTTGAGTGCCAATATTGCCAAGATGGAAGAGTTGTCAGATCGACTGATGCAGGCGTTGGCGGCAAGAAAGCCGGCTGATCCTGCTCTTTCCGGGCCGAACAAGGACGTTTACCTGATGGCCGCCGCCGCTTATGTGACGGAAATGATGCAAAACCCCGGAAAAATCATCGAAGATCAGGTCGGCTACTGGGGAAAGACACTCAAACACTACGTCGAGGCACAACAGCCGTTGCTGAAGGGCGAATTCAAGGCCCCGAGCGACCCCGGCCCTAAGGATCGCCGATTCGCAAACCCTCTGTGGGACAGCCATCCGGTGTTCAATTTTCTGAAGCAGCAGTATCAGTTGAACGCCGAAGCAATCGCGTCGGCCGTCGAAAACCTGCCGGCCCTGGACCCGATGGAGCGCAAGCGGGTGGATTATTTCGCCAAGCAGATCATCGACATGATGGCGCCCACCAATTTTCTGGCCACCAACCCCGATGCGCTGGAAAAGGCCGTTGCCACCGACGGGGCGTCTTTGGTGCAGGGCTTGGAAAACCTGGTGCGGGACATCGAAGCCAACGCGGGCGAATTGCAGGTGACGCTGGCGGACCCTGCGGCGTTTCGCGTCGGCGTCAACATCGGCACGACACCGGGGTCGGTCGTGTATCGCAACCGGATGCTGGAGTTGATCCAGTATGCGCCGACAACAGAAACGGTGCATGAGACGCCGCTGCTGATTTTCCCGCCGTGGATTAACAAGTTCTACATTCTGGATCTCAAGGCGCAGAACAGCCTGATCAAGTGGATCGTCGATCAGGGCTTTACCTTGTTCGTCGTGTCATGGGTAAACCCGGACGCGTCCTATGCCGACGTTGGAATGGACGACTATATTCGCGACGGGTTCATCCGCGCCATGGCAGAGGTGCGGCGGATCACTGGCCAGCCAAAAATCAACGCCGTTGGCTATTGCATCGCTGGCACGACGCTGGGTCTGACGCTGTCGCATTTGCAGCGCGCCGGCGACACATCCGTGAATGCGGCGACGTTCTTTACCACGATGACGGACTTTTCCGACGCTGGCGAGGTTGGGGTCTTTCTGGACGATGATTTTGTCGATGGTATCGAACGTCAGGTCAAGATCGATGGCGTGTTGTCCAAGACCTATATGGCGCGGACGTTCAGTTTTCTGCGGTCCAATGATCTGATCTATCAGCCGGCGATCCGCAGCTACATGTTGGGTGAACCGCCGCCGGCGTTTGATCTTTTGTTCTGGAACGGCGATGGCACCAACCTGCCGGCCACGATGGCTGTCGAGTATCTGCGGGGATTGTGCCAGGATGACGGCTTTGCCAAGGGCGTGTTTTCGGTGCTCGGCCATCCGGCATCGCTTGCTGATGTGACTTTGCCAGTCTGCGCAATCGCGTGCGAGACCGACCACATCGCACCTTGGCGTGCGAGCTTTAACGGTGTGCGTCAGATGGGGTCGCCCGACAAGACGTTCATCCTGTCAGAGTCCGGTCATATTGCAGGGATCGTCAACCCGCCGGGACGCGACAAGTATGGCCACTATACGCTGGAAGGTCCGTTGACCACGCCGGAAGACTGGAAAGCCGCCGCGACCTTCCACAAGGGCAGTTGGTGGCCGCGCTGGGGGGCTTGGCTGGCGCAGAGGTCCGGTGCCCACATTGCGGCGCGTCAACCGGGTGATTCGGGGGGGGGGATCCTGGCTCCTGCGCCCGGGACCTATGTGAACGCAACAATCGGCGCGTCTGCAAGTCTCTGATCGGATTTGCAGATTCAAAGGTGGCGCCACGCACAACCAATGGGTTTGCCGCGTCGCAGAAAAGTCACTTGAAATGCTGCACTGCAGCATGTATATGTCTCTCACTAGGAAACAGTGCAGCGCGACTGCCAGGAGCAATAGAATGACCAACACCAACGATTTCACCAAAGTCATGAAAGACATGATGGCTTCCATCCCGATGGATCAGTCTGCGTTCCAGAACGCATTCAAGACCCAAGCCGCTTTCGGCGAGAAGCTGTCTTCGGTCGCTTTGCAGGCCGCAGAAAAGTCGGCCGAGATTTCGACCAAGATGGTCAAGGAAACGATCGCCAAACTGTCGGACATGGCAAAAGCCAAATCCGAGCCGATGGACTATTCCAAGGCTGCCTCCGACTTTGCGTCGGCTGCTGCTGAGATGGCTGCCGAGCACATGGCCGCTTTTGCCGAAGTTGCGAAAAAGGCCCAGATGGAAACGGTCGAGTTGATGCTGGCGGCTGGCAAGGACATGTCGTCCGAAGCAACCGCAGCAGTGCAGAAAGCCACCACCGACGTGACCGCCGCCGCCAAGAAAGCTTCGGCTTCGGTTGCTGCAGCCGCAAAGTGATCTGACGCCCTGATAGGGCGGTGTGTTTATCGAGTTTTGAAAGGGTGGGCCCCGTGCCCGCCCTTTCTTTTTTTCTGCGCGCGGCCTAGACTTCTCTGCACTGCAACAATCGGGGAGGGTCCGCGATGGCCGAAACTGCCAAGCCGCTGCTGATCAAGCGCTATGCGAGCCGCCGCCTGTACAATACCGAGACATCCGACTACGTAACCATAGAGGATATCGCGACGTTCATCCGTGCGGGGCGCGAGGTGCAGATCGTGGATCTGAAGTCGGGCGATGATCTGACGCGGCAGTATCTTTTGCAGATCGTGGCCGAGCATGAAAGCAAGGGCGACACCGTTTTGCCGACAACGGTGCTGACGGATCTGGTGCGGTCCTATGCGACAAACATGCAGGTCGTGATGCCGCACTTCCTGACTGCAAGTTTTGACATGCTGCGCGAAGGCCAAAGCAAGCTGGTCGAAAATCTGGCGACCATTTCGAACCCGTTGGCCGCAGTGCCGGGCTTTGAGGCAATGCGCAAACAGCAAGAGGCTTTTCTGAAAACGATGATGGGCGGCATGTCGGGCTGGACCGCGCCCGTGCCCAAGGAAGAACCGACTGCCGAGCAACCGGTCAATGAATTGGCCGAGATCAAGAAACAATTGGCGGAAATGCAGATCAAGCTTTCCAAGCTTTGAGGCGGCAATGGCCGATGCGCAGGGACGGGTAACTCTCTGGGGAATCGAGGTTTTTCTTGGCGTGGCGGAAGAGGGGTCGATCTCTGCTGCAGCGCGGCGGCTTGCGGTCAGCCCTTCAGCGATCAGTCAGCAGTTGGCGGGCCTTGAAGCCGCGTTGGGGGCGGTTTTGCTGGATCGCGGTGCGCGCCCGATGCGGGTGACGCCGGCTGGTGCAATGTTTCGCCGGCATGCGCAGACCATCCTGAATGCCGAAGCCGAGGCGCGGGCCGAGTTGGCCGTGGCAGAGATGTCTGGGCTGACCACGTTGCGGTTGGGGATGATCGAGGATTTTGACGCCGAAGTGACGCCAAGCCTGCTCTCTGGTTTGGCCGAGGATCTGAAGGGCTGCCGGTTCTTGCTGGAAACCGGGGCGAGCCATCGGTTGCTGGACCAGTTGGAAGCCCGTGCGCTGGATGTCGCGGTGGCCGCCGACTTGGGGTCAGAGGGTGGCGATGACGGCTGGCGTGAGGTGCATCCGCTGATGGCAGAGCCGTTTCTGGCGGTGGTGCCCAAGGGCAAACAGCCACTGGACCTGCCGCTGATCCAGTATACCGCGCGGCATCTGATGGGGCGGCAGATCGCGGGGCATCTGGCGCGGCAGAACCTGCGGTTGCAGCACCGGTTCGAGTTGGACAGCTATCATGCCATTCTGGCGATGGTGGCGGGTGGGGCGGGGTGGACGATCCTCACGCCCCTAGCGTTGCACAGGGTTGCGCGGTTCCGGGATGCACTGGACGTACAGCCGTTGCCGTTCGAGCCGCTCGTACGCACGCTGTCGCTGTCTTCTCGCGCGGGCGTGTTGCGCGATGTGCCGGGGCAGATCGCGGTGCGCCTGCGCGATCTGATCGACGCGCAGGTGGTGCGGCCCGCCGTGGCGCAATGGCCTTGGGTGGCGGGCGCGTTGCGGGTGCTTTAGGCCTTTGCGGCCGCGACCGCGTCGAGGATCGCCGTGGCGATATAGTCGAGATCGTCGCGGGTCAGCCGGGTCGGCAGGCGCACGTCGCAAGCCCGCATCAACATCGCACGGGTGCGCGGCTGATCGGGCTGCGGGCCCAGAAACTCCCAGTTCCAGAAAGCGCGGGCGTTGCCTTCCGACAGGCCGAACACCTGCACATGCACGCCGCGCCGTTTGGCCTGCGCCTGAAAATCCAGTGCCTCGGCATCGGTCCATTCCCCGATCAGATTGAACTGGATCGAGTCCGGCGCGCGCAGTTCGGGGGTCAGCGGGGCGGGTACGTCCAGCCAGTCGCAGGTGTTCAACTGATCCGCCACATGGTCGTGGTTGAAGCGGCCCTTCGCCACCCGTTCACCCACCAGCGGCAGTTGCGGGCGAATGACCGCCGCCGACAGATTTTGCATGCGCAGATTGTAAAGCGGCAGTTTGTTTTGCCACAGCATATAGCTGTTCTGCATGCCGGGATGTTTCTTCCAGTTGGACTCGTAGGCCCCAGACATGATCACGGCGCGGGCCGCGACTTCTGGATCGTCGGTGACCATGATGCCGCCTTCGCCTGCGTTCACCAGCTTGTAGGACTGGAAGCTGAAGCAGCCCACCTTGCCGATGGTGCCGATGTTGCGCCCGTTCCAGGTGGTGCCCAGCGAATGGGCCGCATCCTCGATCACCGGAATGCCGCGCGCATCGCACAGCGCCATGATGGCGTCCATGTCCGAGGTATGGCCGCGCATGTGGCTGATCATCACCGCCGCCGCATCGTCAAGCTTGGCTTCGAAATCGGCCATGTCGACGCGGTAATTCTCGCCCACTTCGACCAGCACCGGCACGCAATCGGCATGAACCACCGACGACGGCACGGCGGCGAAAGTGAAGGCCGGGATCAGAATCTTCGACCCCTTGGGAATATCCAGCGCTTTGATCGACAAGAACAGCGCCGCCGAGCATGAGGCCACGGCAAGGGCATACCGCGACCCCAGCAGATCGGCGAATTCCTGTTCCAGCAGGGCCACCGGCGCGCCTTCGGGGGCGGTATAGCGGAACAGATCGCCCGAGCTCAGCAGCCGGTCGATCTCGGCCCGTGCGGCGTCGGGGATCGGTTCCGCGTCATAGACATTGGGGGCTGCGATCTGTCCGTCGGGGGCCATGCTTGCACCTTTTCTGAAACTCTTCTTTCGATATAGTGTAAATACTTGTTTGATGACACTCCAGTGACAAATGTATCAGCGCGGCGAAATCCGCCGAACCTGTGACGCGGGGTCAATCGTTCCGGGTCAGATCCCGAGCCGGTCGCGCAACGAAAACCACGTCATTGCCAGCACCAGAAGCGGCCAGCGCATGGCCGGGCCACCGGGAAAGGGATGCTGCGGGATGCAGCCGAACACGTCGAACCGTGCCGACTGTCCTGCAATCGCCTCGGCCATCACCTGCCCTGCCAGCGTCGCCATCGCAACTCCTTGTCCGGAGTAGCCCGAGGCCGACAAGATGTTGGGGGCCACGCGCATGAAACACGGCATGCGATTGGTTGTGATGGCCAAGGTCCCCCCCCAACCGTAGTCAATCCGCGTGCCCTTGAGTTGAGGATAGATGCGCAGCATCGGTTTGGTGACAGCGGGGATGATGTCGGGAAACTTGTACCCATAGGTTTCGATCCCGCCGAACAGCAGGCGATCATCCTCGGACATCCGCCAGTAATTCACCACGAACTTGGTATCTGCGACGGCAATCGGTTCTGACAGAATGTCGCGCGCGCGAACCCCCAACGGTTCGGTCGCGATGATGAAATTGTTGATCGGCATCACGCGTGCGGCGACCCGTGGCGCAAGTCCGCCAAGATAACCATTGGCGGCAAGGATGACATGGTCGCAACTGACCTTCCCTTGCACGCATCGCACCACCGGCCTTGTGCCCTGCTCGATCGCCGTCACTTCCGAAAGCTCGAAGATCTTCACACCCGCCCGCTGCGCTGCCGCCGCCAATCCTAAGGCATAGTTCAGTGGGTGCAGATGCCCGGCGCCCCGATCAATGTTGCCGCCGGTAAAGGCGTCGGACCCGATCAGGCCGTGCATCTCGGCCCGGTCAAGCGGGGTCACAAGATCATAGTCGTAGTCGCGACGCAGCTTGTCGGCGTAGTGGCGGGCGTGGTCTGCCTCGGCTATGGTCCAGCAGGCGTGGGCGATGCCGGGGCGCAGGGTGACAGGCATCGCGTGATCCGCGATCAGGGATTTGACCAGCGCCTTTGCCTCTTGGCTCAGATCCCACAATTGCCGGGCCACGGCCTTGCCTGCCGCCGCCTCGAGCCAGTCCTGATCCCGGCGCTGGCCGGACCCGACCTGCCCGCCATTGCGGCCAGACGCGCCAAAGCCGACCCGATGCGCCTCCAGCAGCGCCACCGAATAGCCGCGCTGCGCCAGATTTAGCGCCGCTGACAACCCGGTATAACCGCCGCCGACGATACAGACATCGGCCCGCACCTCCCCTTGCAACGACGGATGCGCGGCGTGCGGCGTCGCTGTGGCCGTGTACCAGGACGCAGGATACATCCCCGCCCGATCGTTGGCATGCAGCAGGTTCATACGTTCAAGAGCAGGTGTTCACGCTCCCACGGGCTGATCACCTGCAGGAACTCTTTGTATTCGTTGCGCTTGACCGATGTGTAGACTTTGATGAAATCCAACCCGATCACATCACAAAGCGCCGTGTCGTCTTCGAGCATGTCGAGCGCGTCGCCCAGATTGCGCGCGATGTCGTCGCTGTCGATATAGGCGTTGCCGGAAAACTCGGGGCGCGGTTGCTTGCCCTCTTTCAAGCCGAGATAGCCGCATGCGAGCGTAGCCGCGATGCCAAGATAGGGGTTGCAATCCATCCCCGGCAGACGGTTTTCGATCCGCCGTCCGGCGGGCGACGAGATCGGGATGCGCAGACCGGTGGTGCGGTTATCGCGGCCCCATTCAAGGTTGATCGGTGCGGCAAAGTCGGGGACGTAGCGGCGATAGCTGTTCACGTAAGGCGCAAGCAGGGCAATGGCGCCGGGCAGATGGGTCTGCATGCCCGCGATGAAGTGCAAGAACGCCTCGGTCTCGCCGGTCTTCTTGTCGGCAAAGATGTTCTTGCCCGACTTGGTATCGACGACCGATGTGTGGATGTGCATCGCCGATCCCGGCTCGCCCTCGATGGGTTTGGCCATGAAGGTGGCGAAACAGTCATGCCGCAGCGCCGCCTCTCGGATCAGGCGTTTGAAGAAAAACACCTCGTCCGCCAGCCGCACCGGATCGCCGTGGGCCAGGTTCAACTCGATCTGCCCTGCACCGCCTTCCTGCAAGATGCCGTCGATTTCCAGGCCCTGCGCCTCGGCAAAGTCATAGATGTCGTCGATGACCTTGCCGTATTCATCGACCGCCGACATCGAATAGGCCTGCTTGCCGGCGGCTTTGCGCCCCGACCGACCCATGGGCGGCTCAATCGGCTGGTTCGGGTCGATGTTGCGCGCCGTCAGGAAAAACTCCATCTCGGGCGCAACCACGGGGGTCCAGCCTTCGGCGTTGTAAAGGGCGACGATCCGTTTCAACACGTTGCGCGGGCTGTAGGTGATCAGGTTGCCGTCCTGGTCCATCGCGTCGTGGATCACCTGCAGCGTCACATCTGCGGTCCAGGGGGCGGCGGTGGCGGTGGTGAAATCGGGCACCATCACCATGTCAGGCTCGGTAAAGCTATCGAACGGATTATCGGCCCATTCGCCGGTGATGGTCTGCAAAAAGATCGAGTTCGGCAGGTAGTAATTCGTCTGCTTGGCGAATTTCGAGGCCGGCATCGCCTTGCCGCGCGCGACGCCTGCAATATCGCCGATGATGCATTCCACCTCGTCTACGCGGCGGTTGCCGATGTATTCAAGGGCTGCTTCGGGCAGTTGGTCGGTCCATTTGGACATGGGATCACGCAGGTTGAAGGGTTCTGGGTTGTTTGAAGAAGGCGGCGATCTGGGCGGCCATCGTTCGCGTTTGCAGCGGCGCATCCAGCCGCGCGGTGGCCGCCGTCAGCAACGGATCGGGCACCACACCGCGACCCCGCGTCTTCATCAGCCCATCAACGAAGGCGGGTTCAAATTCGGGGTGGGCCTGCACGGTCAAGGCGCGGTCATCGTAAAGCAGGGCCGCATTGGCGCAGAAGTCATTGCTGGCAATGACTTTCGCACCCGGCGGAACGACAGTGACCTGATCCTGATGCCAGGCGTTCAGGGTCAGGGTCTGGTCGCTGAACTCATAGTCGGTGGCCCCCACTGCCCAGCCCTGCTTGTATTTCTCGACCCGGCCACCCATCGCTTGCGCCACGATCTGATGGCCAAAGCAAATCCCGACCACAGGCACATGGGCGGCAAACGCGGTGCGAATGAACGCCTCGAGCGGGGGAATCCAGGGATGATCCTCATAGACACCGTGCCGCGATCCGGTGATCAGCCAGCCGTCGCAATCCCGAACTGACGCCGGAAACTGACCTTCGACCACGCGAAAGGTCGTGAATTCGAACCCGTGCCCGTCAAGCAGGCGCGCGAACATGTCTGGATAGTCGCCCATCGTGTCAATCAGGCCGTCGGGCGCAAGTCCGGTTTGCAGGATGCCGATCCGCATTGGGTTTCCGTTTGCAAGTTGCCGCAGGGTAGCGCCATGCCCCCCGGTCAGGTCAAGGGGGCATGGCAGGTGGTGTTCAGACCGTATCGAGGTAAAGCTCGATCCGTTCCTGGTCGCTAAGCTCTTCAATATAGTGCAGTTCCTGCCGTTTGGTCGAGATCAGGTTCTTGATGAGTTCGTGATGCAGAAAGCGCGGCACGATGGCACTGCCTTCCAGCGCGTCGATCGCGGCTTCCCAGTCTGCGGGGATCTGCGGCAGGCCTTCGACGGCATAGGCGTTGCCGATGACCGGCGAGGCGGGCTCTTCCTGATCCTCGATCCCGTTCAGTGCCGCCCCCAGAATGGCGGCCAGCATCAGGTAGGGGTTCACATCCCCCCCGGCGACCCGATGCTCGATGCGCCGGGCCGAGGATGAACCTGCCGGAATGCGCACAGCCGCAGTGCGGTTTTCATAACCCCAGGCAATCGCAGTGGGCGCGTGTTTACCCGGAACAAGGCGTTCATAGCTGTTCTGGTGCGGCGCAAAGATCAGCGTGCTGTCATGCATGGCGTTCAAACAGCCCGCAACCGCATGGCGCAGCGTGGCGGTGCCTTTCGGGCCGCCAGAGTCGAACACGTTGCGACCATCGGCATCGAGAAGGCTGAAATGGGTATGCAGGCCTGACCCCGAATATTCGGGATAGGGTTTGGCCATGAAGCTGGCCGCAAAGCCGTGCCGACGCGCCAGACCCTTGACCAGCATCTTGAACAGCCACGCATCGTCGGCGGCGCGCAGCGCATCGTCGCAGTGCATCAGGTTCACTTCGAACTGGCCGAGGCCGGTTTCCGAGGTCGAGGTATCGGCCGGAATGTCCATCGCCTCGCAGGCGTCGTAAAGATCGGTGAAGAACGTGTCGAACGCGTCAAGCGCGCGGATCGACAGCGTCTCGGCGGCTTTGCGGCGCTTGCCCGACCGGGGCGAGGCGGGGACTTGCATCGTCTTGCCGCTGTCGTCGATCAGGAAGAACTCAAGCTCGATGGCGCAAACCGGCGTCAGCCCGCGCGCCTTGAACTTGTCGAGCACGGCGCGCAGCGCATGGCGCGGGTCGCCCTCGTATGGCGTGCCGTTTTCGCGGAACATCCAGATCGGCAGCAACGCTGTCGGCGCCTCGAGCCAGGGCATCGGCATGAAGCCGCGTTCGGTCGGCTTCAGCACGCCATCCTGATCGCCCTGTTCGAACACCAGCGGGCTGTCGTCGATATCCTCGCCCCAGATGTCGAGGTTCAGGACCGAGAACGGAAACCGCGTTCCGTCCTTTACCACCTTGTCGGCATAGCGCGCCGGGACCCGTTTACCGCGCGCCTGACCGTTTAGGTCTGCGGCGGCTACGCGAATGGTCCGGACGTCCGGATGCTTTCTCAGCCAGTCTTTCATCATGTCACATCAGGCACAGGGCATGCCGCCACCGGGGCGCATCGCCCAAGGCAGCAGGTTGTGGATCATGCCCTTGATCCTATCCCCTGTTTTGCAATCAACGGGTGCCGGCCGGGTGGCCGGCACAATTTGATCAAATTAATGGTACTACCGGATCACCTGTGGACGCAAGCGAATTCTGGCGCGCTGGTTCTGCGGCAGATGACGGTTCAGTGCGGTGTTGATGCGGTTGTAGATCACGGTGATCAGCAGCGTCAGGCAAATGAAGTAAAAGGCGACGATGGGGTAGGGGATGAAGGGGTTGAAGGTCTTGTCGGCGAAATAGTTGGCGTAATAGAGCGCGTCGCCGCGCTGCTGAAACGCGGGGAAGCCGGAAAAGAACACCAGCGTCGTTGCATGAAACAGAAATATCGCCTCGTTGGTATAGGCAGGCCATGCGAGCCGCAGCATGGTGGGCCACTGGATACGGATGAAGCGGTTCCAGCCGGTGATGCCATAGGCATCGGCCGCCTCAAGATCGCCCTTTGGGACAGACTGCAGCGCGCCATAAAAGATCTCTCCCGCATAGGCGGCAGTGTTGAGAAACAGCACGATCAATGCCCCGGCCCAGGCCTTGGTCAGCCAATCGGTTGCCACCGTGATCCCAAAGATGTCGATCCCGGCGCGGGGCAGCATGACAAATGTTTCATAGGCCAGAAAGAATTGGATGAACAACGGCGATCCGCGAAACACGAAGATGAACCATTCCGCAGGCTTGCGCGCCCAAGGGTTGCGGGAAGCCTTGGCCAGTGCCACCGCATTGGCCAGAAAGAACCCCGCCACCAACGCCAGCAGACCGAAATAGATGTTCCAGATCAGGCCCGACCCGATCAGGGTGAACTGCTGGCACAGGGTGAAATCGCTGCGCGGCAGCAACCGCTCGCCATAGCCGATGGACCGGAAAGCATAGGCACCGATGGTCTCCCAACAGGTCATATCCCGGCCTTCCGCATCGCTTCACCCGCCGCCGTGGCCTGCCCGCGTGACAGCTTGACCGTCAGCCTCCCCAGCACTTTTTCCGACAGATAGGTGGCCAAAAGGTAGAAAATCATCAGGCCAAGAAAATACCACAGCCGCCAGTCGGGGTGCGGGTATTCATAGGCCGAGGTCTTTGACCCGCCCAACTCGCGCGCCCAATAGACGATGTCCTGCACGCCCAGAAGAAACAGCAAGGGCGTCGCCTTGATCAGGATCACCCAAAGGTTCGAAAGGCCGGGCAGGGCAAACACCCACATCTGCGGAACCAGAACCCGGGTGAACACCTGACGCGGCGACATGCCATAGGCCTCGGCGGTTTCCAGCTGCGCGCGCGGCACCGCCTGCATCGCCCCATGGATCACATTAGCCGCAAAGGCCCCGAACACCAGTGCAAAGGTCACCACGGCGCGCATGAAACCATCGAGCTGATACCAGAAGTGTGACGCATCGCCGGGCGGTATCTTTGCGGCGGGGCAAACGCGGAACTCGCTGCCTTGCCGGATGGCTTCCGTCCAGTCAGGGCAGCGGATCTGATGCAGCAGCCATTCCAGCCCCTGATCGAGGGCAATCACGAAGAACAGAAAGAACACGATATCCGGAACACCGCGCACCATCGCGGTATAGGCGCGGCCCAGCCACCGCAACGGCAGGGCCGGGCTGCGCTGCGCCATCGCCCCCAGAAACCCCATGCCCAAAGCCAAGGGGGCGGTCACCACCAACAGCAGCAGCACGACCAGAAAAGACCAATAGAAATCAAGATGCTTGCCTGTGGTCAGGTAGCACGCCAGCCAGTTCAGGCCGTCAATCGCAGAAGGGTCGGCGCAGGACGCGAACATCGGGCAGGGGCAGCGCGAACGCCGCCCCGATCCGCTATCAGAACGTCAGCGCCGCTTCGCCGAAGTATTCCTTGATCAGCGTGTTCAGCGTGCCATCCTCTTTCATCGAGGTGATGGCTGCATCTAGCTTGCCGCGCAACTCGGTGTCGCTTTTGCGCATCCCAAGACCGATGCCGCCGCCCAAGGCCACAGCTTCGGGCAACAGAACCAGCGCGCCACCGGATTCCGCCGCAATCGGGGCCAGAAACTCGGTATCGCCGAACACCGCATCCGCTTCGCCGTTGCGCACGGCGGCGACGGTTTCGTCTGGCGTTGCAAACTCCAGCAAGGTCGCCCCCGATTCCGCGACATGACCCGCGTGGATGGTCGAAACCTGCGCCGACACAACGGCGGTCTTGATATCGACAGCGGCCGACTGCGCGAGGTAGGACGAGGTGGTTGGCGGCAGGTAGTTCTGGCTGAAATCAATGACCTGCGAGCGTTCGTCGGTGATCGACATGCCGGCGATGATCACGTCGTAGTTGCCCGACTGCAGGTTCGGGATGATGCTGTCCCACTCGTTGGTGGTCCATTCGCAGGTCAGGGCCGCGCGCTCGCAAAGCTCGTCCCCCAGTTTGCGCTCGAACCCGTCGACCTCGCCCGCATCGTTGATGAAGTTGTAGGGTGGGTAGGCGCCTTCGGTTCCCAGACGCACAGTCTGCGCCATGGCAGTGGTCCCGAGCGCCAGAAACGCAGTTGCTAGTAGCAGTTTCTTCATTGTTTGTCTCCCGTTCAGTTTTCTTGGTGATTTCTTGGTCGGTTCAGGCGGTGGCCGACAAAAACCCGCGCAACCGTTCGGTTTGGGGGTTGCCGAACAGCCGATCGGGGGGGCCTTCTTCTTCGACCAGGCCCTTGTGCAGAAAGATCACATGGTCGGACACATCGGCGGCCAGTTTCATGTCATGCGTCACCAGGATCATGGTGCGGCCTTCCTCGGCCAGCGCCTTGATCACTTTGACCACTTCCTGTTCCAGTTCGGGGTCAAGCGCGGAGGTGGGCTCATCAAACAGCAATGCGCGCGGCTCCATGCACAAAGCCCGTGCAATCGCGGCGCGCTGTTGCTGGCCGCCAGACAGTTGCGCGGGCCAGGCGTCGCATTTTTCGACGATGCCGACTTTGGCCAGGTATTTTCGCGCGGTTTCTTCAACCTCGGCCGGATTGCGCTTCAGCACGGTCAAGGGGGCTTCCATGACGTTCTCGAGGATCGTCATGTGTGACCACAGGTTGAACTGCTGGAACACCATCGACAGATTGGTGCGCATCCGCGTCACCTGCGCGCGGTCGGCCGGATGGCGACCAAGCCCGTGACCCTTCCAGCGCACGGCCTCGCCTTCAAACCTGATTTCGCCCGCCTGACTGTCTTCCAGCAGGTTGCAACAGCGCAGCAGCGTCGATTTGCCTGACCCTGACGACCCGATCAGACTGACGACATGCCCGCGCTGCGCACTCAGATCGACGCCCTTAAGCACCTCAAGACTGCCATAGCTCTTGTGCAGATCATGGATAGCAATGACCGGAGTTTCGGCGTTCGCTGCAATTGTTTGTGTCTCGGTTGACCGTTTTTTCCCTGTTCACACATGTAGTGCGCAATTTGTGCGGCATTGCAACGGTGTTTGCAGACGGCATGACGTTCGCTGCCCGAATTTTCATCGCAACGCGACGGTCAAAGCCTCCGGTGCGCGCGGTATGGGCAGTGCTAGGTAGGCGCTGGCCGGAATCTGGACTGCGCCGCGCAGGTGCAGTGTCTTGCGGTCGTCATCAGACAATTCAGCAATCGCGCCCGAAAGAGCGTCAAACAGCAGGCCACTGTCAACATCAGGCCGCGAGATGCAAGGCAGACCGGGCGAAGGGTCCGTCTGCCCCACGACCTTGAGCAAGTCGGTAAATGCCTCATGTTCCAGCATCAATCGCCAAGTGACTGCGTCGATCGCTGCAAGATCGGCCCGCCCGTCTGCCACTGCCTGCGCCGACATCGGATGTGAACCGGTTCGCAAGGCGGGCGGCAGAACCAACCCATGCGCCGCAGCGTGGGTTTGCGGTGCCGCCCAACCCGACTGCGAGAGCGCCTCGTTATAGGCAAACCGGCAGCCGGAATACTCGGCCAGTGCCTGGCGCGTATCATAGGCGCGGGCGACGAATACTGATCGATAATAACCCGGCTCGCAACCATCGATGCCATAATCCGGCGTCCCGACCAGCGTTACGCGGCCATGCAGAAGTGCCCGGTACGGGTAGCCGCAGGTTTGCGACAGCACCAAATCGCGCGATTGCCATGCCACCCAGTAAGCATTGCTGCCGCGCGTCAACGCGTCCGGCGCCTTCATGCCACTCGCGCGCAGGCGGTCACGGATGCCGTACCACAACCGGTCGTTCGCGGCCTGCAACGGCGGCAGGTCATACATGCCCAGCGAGGCGATCATTCCGCCACCGCACGTTTCCGCGCCAGCGCCGAGTCAACATCCGTCAGCCCAAGCAAGCTTGCCACCAGGCGCATCAAGCGATCTTCGTGTGCATCGCGCAACCCGTCGGCCAGGGCCACCGACCAAAGCGCCTGCAACAGGGCTGAGCGGTCTTCCACGGCCACCGCGTCTTTCAGGGCGCGGGTAAAGCGCACGGTGTCCGGGGCCTCGACTTCCAGGGCTTCGGCCTCGGCGCGCAACTTGGCCGCCTCGAACGGTCCAAGCCCGTGGCGCGTCATCAGCACACGGTCGATCCGTTCCACCTCTTCGGCTGCGTACAACCCGTCCGTGCGGGCGATCCGTACCAGCAGTGCCGCCAATGCAAGGCGTGCATCCGGGACGGTCAGGCGGGTCGGGGCGGATGCCAGCAACTGGCGCAGGATGTTTGCGATCATGGTGACAGGTGTAAGGCGGATGCCTGAATTTGCCAATTGGTGAAATCGGGGCTGTTTCTAGCCGGCATGGCTGCGAAACAGGCTGGCAATCCGTGCGGCCTCTTCGGCCATTCCGAATGGCGGGTTGACCACGAACAGACCCGAACCCTCCATCCGGTGCCCGTCGCGAACTGGCGGAAACCGGACTTCGCTGCGCAAGCCATCCGGGAACGCTTCTGCGAGGCCGGCCAGCATCGGGCCATGCCCCCCCCCGGCCAAAAGCGGATACCACAGCAGGATGACGCCGACATTCCACTTGCGATGGATTTGCGCGATGACTTTCGGGATGCGGTCGTAGTCCGCCTTCACCTCGTAGGACGGATCGATCAGCATCAATCCGCGCCTTGGTGTGGGCGGGCAGACCGCCAGCGCCATCTCGAACCCGTCGCGCATCTGCACATGCGCGCCCCACGGCCCGAGGTTTTCGATCAATGCGTCGTGCTCTTGCGGGTGGAGTTCGGCCAGATGCATCACGTCGCCGTCGCGCAGGGACAGGGCCGCAACCATCGGCGAGCCGGGATAGGCCTGTGCCCCATGTGCCGCCCGCACTTCTGCCAGACGGCGGCGATAGGGATGATCGGGCGCAAACCAGCGTTCCGCCAGCAAAATGCCCGCTGCTGCCTCGCCGGTTTTCAGAGCCTCTTGCGCGCCAAGATCATAAAGCCCGCGTCCGGCATGGCTTTCGATGTAGCTTAACGGCTTGTCCTTCAACGTCAGATAATCAAGCGCCCAGGCCAGCACAGCATGCTTTTGAACATCGGCCAGGTTACCGGCATGATAAAGGTGTTGATAAGACAGCATGCGCGCAAGCTATCGCCTCGCTCCGGCCCGCGCAACGACTAGGCGCTGCCCCCCATGTCGAAATCCGCCCAGACCGCCCCGTGATCGGATGCGGCCACCCGCCAACTGGTGATGCCGGGGAATTCCACTTCGGCACCGCTAGTCAGTTTGGACAGGCCCGCCATGCCGCGCCTTTCAATTCCGGCCGCGATCAGACGCGGGCGCAAAGCGTCAGAGACATACAGATAGTCGATCGAGTTGAAAGACTTTTTCACCCCGTAGTAATAGGTCCAACGCTGATCAGCGGGTCGGTTGACCAGATCGAACACGTCATGCAGCCCCGGCGTCGCGTGCAGGGGTGCCAGAGGAGCCGAGCCGGGTTCGTCGTTCAGATCGCCTGCCACGATCACAAAATCGCGGGTCAGGTCATAGCGATCCTGCAATATCCGCGATACTTCGGCGGCTTGCCTGCGCCGCTTTTCATTCGAGATTTCCGGCTTGCGATCTTTCGCCTTGAAATGATTGACCAGCACGTGAATCCGCACTGCACCGGGGGTTACGACGTCAACCTCCAGGCAATCGCGCGAAAACACGATGCCGTCGCCATCGCGCGCAAAGGCATTGGTACGGGCCAAAGCGACCTGATAATCCTCGCGCGCCGCCAGGGCCACATCAATGCCGCGTGGATCGTTGCCTTCAAGCACCAACTGATCCTTGAAATGCGATTTCAGAATGTCGGTGTTGAACAACTTCAGCGTCTGTCGGCTTTCCACCTCGATCAGGCACTGGATGTCTGCCTTGACCTCGCGGATCACCCGGCCGGTGAAGGCGATCTGCTCTGACGAAAAACGGTCGCGCTTCAGATCGACAAATCCGACCCAGTCATCGGCCCCGGCCGCAATCAGATCGCCCTTGGCAGAAATGATATAGCGCCCGACATCCGACGCGCGGATATTGATCACGATGAACTCTTTCAGCCCCAGATACAGTTCCTTGATCCGGTCGGCGTCTAGCGCATAGGTCTTGCGCTGCAACAGTTTGGTCAACTCGGCAATCTCAGCCAGCCGGGCGGACACCCAGTCACGATCTTCGCGGTTAAGGATGGTTGGGCGCGAAAACAGGTTTTCCACGTTGAAGGTCGAAACACGCATCGGGTAAATCCCTGAATAAAATGGACAAATATCAATGCTTGCGGGCCCGGAAAGACCCGGAGAAGCACAATCGACAGGAATGATATTGAACAGATGCTCGCCCAAAAGCCGAGTCGTGTCAATCCAACGCGCTGACATCTTGCCTGAAAGGGCCGCTTCATGCGGGGCAGGATGCGATTGGCTCGCATCCCGCCTTGTCCATGAAAGTGCTAGTACTTCTGGGGCACATACAACTCGGGCGGAAGAACTGCGCGTTCGTAATCCGGGTTGAAAACCCGTTCAGGCAGCACGATCTCGTCATGCGGCACCGGGCCATAGGGCATCAGACCCAGCAAGTGATCCATCAGGTTCAGCCGCGCCCGCTTCTTGTCGTTGCCTTCGATGATGTACCACGGCGCTTCGGGGATCGAGGTACGCAGCAGCATTTCTTCCTTGGCCTTGGTATACTGCTCCCACCGGACGCGGGCCTGCAGGTCCATCGGCGACAGTTTCCATTGCTTCATCGGGTCGTGGATGCGCATCAGGAACCGCATCTGCTGTTCTTCATCCGTGATCGAGAACCAGTATTTCACGACGCGGATGCCTGACCGCACCAGCATGCGTTCGAATTCCGGCACGTCGTTGAAGAACTGCTCGACCTGCGAGTCGTCTGCAAAGCCCATCACCCGCTCGACGCCCGCACGGTTGTACCAGCTGCGGTCAAAAAGCACGATTTCGCCGCCTGCCGGCAGATGCGGCACATAGCGCTGGAAATACCACTGGGTTTTCTCGCGGTCCGAAGGGGCGGGCAGCGCCACGGTGCGCACGACGCGGGGGTTCAGGCGCTGGGTAAGCCGCTTGATCGCCCCACCCTTGCCGGCGCTGTCGCGGCCCTCAAACAGCACGACGACCTTTTCCTTGTGGTACTGCACCCAGTCCTGCAGCTTGATCAATTCGGACTGCAGCCGGATCAGCGCGTGGAAGTAGGTCTGCCGGTCGATGGTATTGGGGTGTTTTTCCTTGTAGATCCGGGCGATTTCCAGCGACAGCGTGGCATCTTCCAGGTCCAGCTCGAAATCCTCGTCCAGACTGTCGGCCAATTCCGCTTCGAGCCAGTCGCGCCCCGGCAGCGAGTCGGTCGGGGTGTTGGTGTCAGCCATCGCAGTCTCCTGATCCATGTTTCGAGGACTTTAGACCATGCGAGTGTGACAGATTTGTAAGAACCCTTGCCAAGCAAAAGGCGATTGAAACCGAAGGCGCGGCAGACTAGGAAGCGACAAGTTTTGAGAACGGACAGGAACCCCGGCCATGATGGAAATTTTCACACCCGAGGGATTTACCGCCCTGCTGCAGGTTATCGGCATCGATCTGGTGCTGGCAGGCGACAATGCGATCGTGATCGGTCTGGCCGCCGCAGGCCTGCCCAAGGAACAGCGCAACAAGGCAATTCTGGTTGGCATCATCGCGGCCACGCTGATGCGCATCGGATTTGCGGCGATCACGGTGCAGTTGCTGGCGATTGTCGGGTTGCTCTTGGCGGGGGGTATCCTGCTGCTTTGGGTGTGCTGGAAGATGTGGCGCGAGTTGCGCGACGGCCACCATGACGAAGAGCGTGCCGAAGAGGCGCTGACGGATACCGATCTGAACGCGGATGGCACAGTCGCCGGGGGCGCGCCGAAGAAGACCTTCGCGCAGGCCGCCTGGCAGATTGTCATCGCCGACGTGTCGATGAGCCTTGACAACGTGCTGGCCGTCGCCGGGGCCGCCAAGGATCATCCCTCGGTGCTAGTGATCGGGCTGGTGTTGTCGATTGCTCTGATGGGTCTGGCCGCGACCTTTATCGCGCGGTTGTTGAACAAGCACCGCTGGATTGCCTATGTCGGCCTGCTGATCATCGTCTATGTGTCGATCAAGATGATCCTTGAAGGTTGGCACGAGGTGCAGCCGTTTGTGACCGCCTACCTCAGCTGACACTTCTGCAAACCGCTCCGCGAAGGCACACCTTGCGGTGCCTTTGCCTTTGCGCACTTACCGCCCCGTCAACCAGTTTCCCAACCGCGCCAGGCGCGACGGCGGCCCCTGCAGCGCGTGTTCGCGACGGTCGCCCGCGTTCAGAAGCGCATACATCCCATGCACCCCCAGCCAGCGCAGCGGTTCGGGCTCCCACGCGCGCATCCGGCGGTTGACCCACGGCAATCGGGTCAGCTGCGTCTGGTGTCCCACCGTCAGGTCGGCCAGCGTGCGCCCCGCAAGATTGGACGTCGAAACCCCGACCCCGACATAGCCCCCCGCCCAGCCGATCCGGGTCAACGGGTCCAATCCCACCGTCGCGCACCAGTCGCGCGGCACGCCCAGTGTGCCACACCATGCGTGGTCGATGTCAAAGTTGCGCGTTGCGGGGAAATGCCGGTGCAGAATGGCCGTCAGTCGCCGGATGGTCTTTCCGTCCGGTGCGCCGTCGCGGTCCAGTCGGGACCCGTACTTGTAGGGAACCCCCCGCGCGCCAACGGCAATCCGCCCCTCGCGCGTGCGCTGGCAATAACAATAGGCATTGGCGAAATCGCCCAGAATCTCGTGCCCGGTCCAGCCGATCTCTTGCCAGACGGCAGCAGGCAAGGGCGCGGTGATGATTTGCGCCGAATTGAGCGGCAACCAATCGCGTCTTGCCCCCGGCAGCGTCGCGGTAAAACCTTCGGTGCAGCGCAGAATGGTCCGCGCCCGCACCGTGCCATGGCTGGTTTCCACAACCCCCGGCGCAATTCCCAGCGCCGCCGTGCCTTCGACAATCCGGGTGCCCTGCGCTTCGACCATCCGCGCCAGACCCTGCACCAGTTTGGCGGGCTGAATGCGCGCCACACCTTGCACGATCATCCCCCCAAGCAGACCCGGCAGGTTGACCCGCGCCCGCGCCGCCGCGCCGTCGATCTGGTGCACGCGCGCCTCTTCGCCCCAATGCCGGCGGTGCGCCACTTCGGCCACCATCCGGGCCTGTTGCGCAGGGTTGGTGGCCACCATCAACTCGTCTGTTCGCAGGATGTCGGCGTCGATGCCGGCTGCCTCGGCCACGGCAATCACTTCGTCTACCGTGCCGTTCATCGCGGTCACCATGGCGCGCAGGTTGGCCTCGGTTGACGTTTCAAGATAGCGCGCGTGGTTCCAGGCAAACCCCCCGGTCAACCAGCCGCCATTGCGTCCTGATGCGCCGTATCCGGCAAATTTCTTCTCGACGATCAGGATGTTCAGATCGGGCGCCAGCGCGCGCAGATAATGTGCCGTCCACAACCCCGTATAGCCTGCCCCAATGATACAGACATCCGCCACCGCATCGCTTGACAAGGCAGCACGTGGCGCAGGCTTGCCGATATCGGCATACCAGAACGCGATGTCACCTATCGTTTTGGGCCCAACATCCGAAACCATCCTCAGGCCCCCGCCGTGCTGTGCGCTTCGATCCATCTGCGGAACGAGGTCAACGGCCCGCGCGCCACCAGGCCCTCTGGCCATACCAGATAGTAACTGCCGATGGCCCGCAAGGGACCGCCGTAGGCCGGCACCAGCCGCCCCGCCGCCAGATCATCACTTATCAGAAACATCGGCAACAGCGCCGTGCCCAACCCATGGATTGCCGCCTGAGCCATAGTGGCAAACTGATCAAACTGCATCGCGGCCGGCTTCAGCCCCGGCAGTCCATGAGCAGAAAACCAGCGCCCCCAGTCGCCGGACCGGCTGGTCATTTGCAACAAGGGTCTGGTCAACAGATCGCTGGCACTGCCCACGCATCCGATGTCGGGGCTGGCAACAGCCATGATTTCTTCGTCCATCAGCTTGAGGTGCCCCGCTCCCGGCCAGTCGGCCCGGCCATAGTGGATGGCTGCGTCAAACGGCTCGGTAGAAAACTCGAAGGGGCGCAGACGGGTGGACAGGTTCACCGTCACCTCTGGGTGTGCCCGCGCAAAGCTTGCCAACCGGGGGGCCAGCCAATGCACCCCGAATGCCGGCAGGATCGCGAGGTTCAGCCCCCCGCCAGACGGATTGGCCCGCAGCGCCATCGACGCCTCGGCCAGCCCTTGCAGACTGGCGCGCACCTGGCGGACATAATCCTGTGCCGCCGGCGTCAGTCGTAACCGCTGGCGGTCGCGCACCAGCAAGGTGACGCCTAACTGCGCCTCCAGCACCTGCAACTGCCGACTGATGGCACCCTGGGTCAGGTTCAAATCCCTCGCCGCAGCAGACGCGGTGTGCAAGCGGTCCACCGCCTCCAGCGCCAGCAGAGAGGCGAGCGAGGGCAGGTAGCGACGTGGGAGCATATGAGTTTTCCTCATGAAATCCGGGTGAGGTTTCGATATCGCGCGCGCTGGGTTTCTGCAATATCCTATGAGAACGATGGAGGTTCCCGATGCTTGACCAACCCGCGCTGAAAGCCAAGGACGCCCCCGATCTTGCCCGGTTCGACTGGACCGACCCGTTCCGGCTGGACGATCAGTTGACCGAGGAAGAGCGGATGCTGCGCGATGCCGCCCGCGCCTATGCCCAAGACCGCCTGCAACCGCGCGTGATTGCCGCCTACCGCGACGAAAGCTTTGATCCCGCGATCTTTGCGGAAATGGGCGAGATGGGGCTGCTGGGCCTGACCGTGCCCGAGGCTTATGGCGGTCTGGGCGCGTCCTATGTCGCCTATGGTCTGGTCGCGCGCGAGGTTGAGCGGGTGGACTCGGGCTATCGCAGCATGATGTCGGTGCAGTCGTCGCTGGTGATGTATCCGATCTACGCCTATGGCACGGAAAGCCAGCGGCAGAAATTTCTTCCGAAACTGGCCAGCGGCGCGTGGATCGGCTGCTTTGGCCTGACCGAACCCGATGCGGGATCCGATCCTGCAGGCATGAAAACCACAGCCCGCAAGACCGCCGGAGGCTATGTGTTGAACGGGTCCAAGATGTGGATTTCGAATGCGCCCTTCGCTGATGTGTTTGTGGTCTGGGCGAAATCCGAGGAGCATGGCGGAAAAATCCGCGGTTTCGTGCTGGAAAAAGGCATGGTCGGTCTTTCGGCCCCCAAAATCGGTGGCAAGCTAAGCCTGCGGGCGAGCGTGACCGGCGAGATCGTGATGAAAGACGTGGCGGTGGGTGAAGACGCCCTGCTGCCGTTTGTCGAAGGGCTGAAAGGCCCGTTCGGATGTCTGAACCGCGCGCGCTATGGCATTGCCTGGGGGGTGATGGGGGCGGCCGAGTTCTGCCTGCACGCCGCCCGCCAGTACGGCCTTGACCGCCACCAGTTCGGCAAACCCCTGGCGCAGACCCAGCTTTACCAGCTGAAACTTGCCAACATGATGTCCGAGATCGCGCTGGGCCTGCAGGCGTGCCTGCGGGTGGGGCGCCTGATGGACGAGGCGAATGCGGCGCCCGAGATGATCTCGATCATCAAGCGCAACAACTGCGGCAAGGCGCTGGATGCGGCCCGGATGGCACGCGACATGCATGGCGGGAATGGGATTCAGGAGGATTACCAGATCATGCGGCATATGGTGAACCTGGAAACGGTGAACACCTATGAGGGAACGCATGATGTTCACGCGTTGATTCTGGGCCGTGCGATCACGGGGTTGCAGGCGTTCTTCTGACGGCTGGCCCAAGGAAGGGCGGGGGTTTCACACCCCCTGTCCCGGCTCGGCCACGGGCCGGGCGTTCTTCGCGGAAAACCTCCACCGCAGGTTCTCTGATCGCTCATCACCCCCCGTGGGATATTTGGGCCAAGATGAAAGTCAGACGCCCCGCGACAAGGCGGCCACGCCCGTCCGCGCCAATTCCACCAGCCCCAGCGGCCGCATCAAATCGGCGAAGGCGTCGATCTTTTCGGGCGTGCCGGTCATTTCGAACACGAAGGACCCCAGCGTGCTGTCCACCACATTGGCGCGGAAAATCTCGGCCAGTTGCAGCGCCTCGATCCGCGCCTCGCCTTTGCCGGCCACTTTCAGCAACGCCAGTTCACGTTGCACAGCGGGGCCTTCGGTGGTCAGATCGTGGACTTCGTGCACTGGCACCATACGCGCAAGCTGCGCTTTGATCTGCTCGATCACTTCTGGCGTGCCGGTGGTCACCACAGTGATCCGGCTCATGTGTTTGGCATGGTCGGTTTCCGCAACAGTCAGACTGTCGATATTGTAGCCGCGCCCAGAAAACAGCCCGATGACCCGCGCCAAAACCCCGCTTTCGTTGTCGACCACCGCCGCCAGCGTATGCGTTTCGATCACCGGCGCATTGGGATCGCGCAACTCGTAAGCCGAATGGCTGGTCGAGCCTTTTTTGATATTGAGCGGTGACATGGCCTGCTTCCTTCATCATCTGTTCAAAAACATCCCACGGGGGTGTGGGGGTGTGAAACCCCCACTCCGACCCATCACACC
>JANNPZ010000030.1:0-4584 GCA_031400505.1 Paracoccaceae bacterium
GCCGCAACAACACGCTCCCGAAGGTCCCTCGAATAGGCCCGCGTCATCCCAAACCTCCCTTGCAAAGACAAAACAAGGGAATCACGAAAATCAACGAAGGGGAATCCCCCGAGATTCAGTCAAACGCGGATCCGCTCTAGGGCATTCGACTAGATTGAGGTCTGATACCGGAGGGGGCAGGATAGCACGCTAAGGGCTGATTTTGGCCTCTGAGCGATGCAGTTCCTGCCGATCGTTGGCCATGAGACCGCGAAGAGTTCAGCAAGATCGCTGATCGAGTATTCTCCAGTGGTGTGCATTCGGGTCAATTCTTTTTGTTGTTTTTCCGTGAGTTTCGGTTGTTCTCCTCGAAGCTTTCCCTTGGCCCGTGCGATGGCGATTGCACCGCATGCTTTGGCCTTCAATGGTTTTCGCTGGCATGCAAGGGCGTGGTGCGAGGTTGACGAATGCTTCAAGGATTTTGTGTTGTCGCGCATGCTTGGAACGCGAGCCATTAAGGCGGGCAGCGTGGATGAGGCGACGGACGCGGATTTGTCAAAGATCACGGCTCTTGAAATCGGCCCACAGCCGGAGTTATCGCCACCGCAAAGAGCCGCTATCGCCTTGGACTATGGGATGAGCGATGGTCGGCTAACGATCCATGTTCGAAGGGCGATGCTCTATTTCGCGCTGAAGCGGTTGGGGTTGGACACTGATCCCTCGGCGCGACGTCCGCAGGATCGGCAGATCGCGTTGCTCAGCCGTGGCACCGGTGTTACCGGAGCGCGATTTGCCGAAATAGAGGTGTTGGTGGTTTGGAAGCTAATTTTGGTAGTTCGGTTAAATGCAACATCTGCTTTACCAAAACCGAAATGGTGCGCGGCACCCTTGCTTGTTGCAACCACAGGCGGGACGTGACCGGCCTGTGCTGTCCCCGACTGCCTTGATGATATTCTTGAAAGAACGCCGCCTGACCCCGCGACGCCGAGCAAAGGGCTGCGCGTTTCTGGGCGTAAGAAGCCGCGTCAGCATGTGGCGGACATGATCCTGGCCGCCGAAAAAGATCGCCAGGATGCGGACCCGCTGTTCCGCTTCGTTCACGTCGAACCAGTAGATTGCCCGATCGATCGTCAAATGTCGCAGACCCGGCAGCAGATCATCGTGACGCTCACCACGATATGGCGCCGCACACAGCCGGTCGGCCTCCTGCCGGATCTCGTGGATGCGGGCCTCGCAATGATCCAGAGCCGCTTCAACGCTTTGGCCGAAGCCTCGGTAACTCTCTAACAGGTGGTCGAAGATCAGGGCAAAATCACGCTCGGCTTCCGCCGAAAACTCAATTCTGAACCGCATGTGCGCGGCGCTTCTCAGTGATCATGCGCGCGATGGTCTTGTCCATCTGGGCGCCGCTGACAAACGTCCCGGCTGCGCGCTGGTCCAGCAGCGCTTTCAGCGCCGCCCGGTGCAAATCGTCATCTTGCATGCGTTGCCGCAGCAGGTCGATCCCCTGCTGCAGCACCGCGCTGACGCTCGAATAGCGCCCGGCTTCGACCAGTTCCTTGGCGAAACTGTGCTGTTCGTCGGTCAGCGAGATCGAGGATTTCACGGTCATAAAGGCGCTCCTTTTGCCGCAAAGTAATACCAAGTAGCACCCGCGTCAACCGACCCGATTGGTGGGTAGGCGATAGGCTTCCAGCGAAAATCGGCGCGCCAGTATTGCAATAAACCTCATTTAGTCAGTGACTTAGGAGTTGCTCTCTTTTGACGTCGTGCGCTGTCTGCAGCCATTGCAACGCAACGGAGACCGCCATGAAAACCGCCATCAAGCCCCCGACGAACCACGAAGAATTCTGCCTCAAGAACGCCGCCCACTTTGTCGCCGCCCGCGGTCGGACGCCCGCCACCCGCACGCGCGAGCAATTCGCGACCCTGCCGGAGGCGCAGGCCTTTGGCGCGGCGATCGGCGACGGCCGCACCATGATCTACGCGGTCACGTGCCTCGGGCATTCCGCCCACATCACCAACGCCTGAAGGAACGAACCCATGAAAACCAAAGCCCTCACCGCCGCGCAGATCAACACACTCGCCCAGCGCCTTTCCGAAACTCCGATTGAACCGGCCACCAGCGCCAAGAAGGCGAGCGACAACTTCGCCCGCTTGCTGGCGGCACGGATCGGTGCCAAACGCGCGGCCCTCGCTTTCTCCTCGATCATGACCGCCGAAACTTTTGAGCAGGCGGAGGCCCGGCTGACCTTGGTGCTGGACTACGGCAACCCCGACCCCTCGCGCGAGCAGATCCCTGTTCTGGTCGATCAACCGACTGCGATCACTCCGGTGATCGGCAAGCGCCAAGCCATCGTCGATCTGGCGCAGAGCGGCACCTTGCCGACGGCCCCGGATTTCTCAAAGCCGACCCACGCCCGCTTCCGGGCCAAGCTGGCCCAGATCGTCGCTTTGGCCGAGGCGGGCGACATCGCCGGTCTGCAGGCCTTCGAGATCAACCCGGTCTCGTCCAGTCCGAAGGCCATGGCCTGCTACCGCGACCTCTGCGTGATCGCCATAGCCGCCCGCGCGCAGGTGACCGCATGAAAATCACCCGCGAGCTCTGCCCCGGCGACCGGTATGTGTATGATTTCGGGCTGTGTAGCTACGAGAAGGGCTGGGCGCAGGTCGATACGGCGCAGGACGCGTCGTACTTCGGCACTTGGGCTAACCCGACCCGATTGATGATCTTCAACTACTGCGAGGGCGACACGACCTTGAGGGAGGCCGCGTCGCCCGAGGAGTTCGCCGCCGAACTGCGGGAGATTGATAAGTGGAACCGGGCGAACGGTTACGGCGCTACGAAGATCGATCCGGGCTTTGATCCGGCGATAAGGGCGGCGTTCGAGGGGCTGGGGCTGGCGGATATGCTGCATTGAATGAACGCTTGGACGCGTGTCCCGGATACGCTATACAGGGCGTTGAGGAGTGCCAGAAATGTCCGTGCAAGACCGCGTCAAACGTTACAAATCGACCGGCGGCGGCATGGGCCTCGTCCGGGTCGAAGTGCTTGTGCCAATTGAGGATCGCGAGGAAATCCTGAAGCTCGCGGCGGACTTGCGGCGGCAGCGACGCGACAGGGCGCAGACCATTGCTTCAAAACCCACTCTGAACCGCGAATCCGTCAATGACCGGGCAAAGCTCATTCTGCACCGGCTTGTCGCGCGCAGCTTGCGGGCCAATCCTGCACTGCTGGAAGACGCGCGGACGCGGCTGCAATCGCTTGCGGGGCCTGCGCCGGACTATGTGATCCAGTGGGCGCGGGTGCTGGATCGGCCCGCAGAAGATGTGGCAGACCTGATCGGATCGCGGTCGGAACACATGACCCATCTCAGGGTTTCGTCGCCCTTCCGTCTGCCGGAAATGTTTGATGACGCGGCATGGCGTCGCCGGGTGTGGAAGAAGGCGAAACTGGGCACCGCTTCGTGAAGCCGGTTCGGGATCGGGATGATCTGTTGCGCGCCGCGCGCTCGGTCGCCGAACATTTTTCGGCCGAGCGCGTGATCGTCGTCGGCAGCCAGGCGATCCTGCTGACTTGGCCAGATGCGCCAGTTGTGATGAAGATCACGCCCGAAATCGACATCTACCCCGAGAACAACCGGGATTGGGAAGCGCGCAATCCCGGCTTCGAGGCATCGGAAGAGATCAGCGTGCTCTTCGGTGAAATGTCGCAGTTTCATGAGCGGTTCGGGTTTTATCTCGACGGTGTTGACGAAAACACGGCGCGCATGCCGACGGACTGGTTGGACCACGCTGAAACGATGGAAATCGACGTCTACGGGCGGACCGCGGTTGTCGTTTGCCCGAGCATCGAGGATGTCATTGTCGCGAAGTTGCACAGGCTGGCGGAAAAGGATGTGACCTTCATCAAAGCCTGCGCCGCATCCCGACCGATGGACCGCGCCCGCATCCTGGACCGGTTCCGGGCCACTGGCCCGGATCAGGTGCTGATCGATCGGGCTGAAAGCCTGTTTGCGTCCCTCGATCCTTGATTTCGTCGGCTGGCGCGGATTTCCGGACGTCATCCCCCGTTCAATGCACGCCCCTCGCTCGCAACCGTTCCGGCGTGACGAGGCCGCGTGACAGCATGGCGTCGCGGATTGTGTTGCTGATGGTGTTCGCAGGCAGGAAGCCGTCCGAATTGACCATGTCGGCGTAGAAGGCCCCGAGTTCATCGGCGCTGGGCCGGGTGCCCTCTGTGCGCTTAGACTGGCGCTTGGCGGCGCGTTCCATCACCCGGTCGAGGGCCTTCGGGCCATCGGGCGGGGCAGGGTGGTCCCTTCGGGTTTCGGTGGCGGTCTCGATGATCCGATCCGCGGTGAGGCCAAGGTCATCGATCCATCGGCGGACATGGGTCCGGGCTGGCCAGCCCTGCCACCAGGCGGGCAGGGTGCCGTTCGGATCGATGCCCAGCGCGGTCAGCAGCTCTGCGAAGAAACGATCAAAATCGATCTCGCGCGCTTGCGCATCCTCCTCCTCCTTTACAGGTTTAGTTAAAGGTTCCATTACAAGATTATACTCCGGATTCCGGAGATGGCTTTGGGGAAAATCCGGAGATGGAAC
>JANNPZ010000047.1:0-2214 GCA_031400505.1 Paracoccaceae bacterium
ACGAAGGACGATAAAACCAACCCGATGTGATCAACAGATAACATGCGATGGCGCCGTTCATCACCACGGCGACCCTTGCGGAAAACTGTCCGCGATAGTCACGGATCAACAGCCAGCTCCACAAGGCGAGCAGCGCAAGCGCACCGCCCCGCGCCATTAGGTCAAACTGGCTGAAAATCGACATGGATGTTGGCTGCCAGACGAACCCCATTGCGGCAAGCGCTTTTATGTACCGTAATCCTGTTGACGGTTGGCCCGCAATTTGACGCCATCAGCTGCGAAAGACAGCATTTTGGCATAGGCTTGCCAACCCGCCAATGCTATCACTTGATGTATGTCCGAACAAAAGCATCTCTATCTCGTTGACGGCTCTGCCTATATCTTCCGCGCCTATCATCGCCTGCCGCCGCTGACCAACATTCATGGGGAACCTGTGGGGGCAGTCTATGGCTATACGACCATGTTGTGGAAGCTCGCCGACGACTTGCATCAGGCCGATGGACCGACCCATATGGCGGTGGTTCTGGACAAAAGTTCGCAGTCGTTCCGCAACGAAATCTATGATCTTTACAAGGCCAACCGGCCTGAGCCGCCCGAGGATCTGCGTCCGCAATTCCCGATGATCCGCGACGCCACCCGCGCCTTTTCATTGCCGATGATCGAGGAGGCCAATGTCGAGGCTGACGACATGATCGCAAGCTATGCCAAGGCGGCGTGTGCTGCCGGATGGCATGTTACCATTGTGTCGTCCGATAAGGACCTGATGCAGCTCGTGGAGCCCTGCGTCGATATGTTCGACACCATGAAAAATGAGCGCATCCGTGCCGAAGAAGTCATCGAGAAATTCGGTGTGGGTCCGGAAAAGGTGGGCGACGTGCTGGCGTTGATGGGCGACAGCGTGGACAATGTCCCCGGCGTTCCCGGCGTGGGGCCGAAGACCGCGACAAAATTGATCCAGGAATTTGGCGATCTAGAAAGCGTGCTGGCCGCCGCTCCGGATATGAAGCCGTCAAAGATGCGCGACAATTTGATCGAACATGCGGACAAGGCGCGGCTGTCAAAGGTGTTGGTGACTTTGAAAGAAGATTGCCCTTTGCCTATTCCGATCGACGACATGATGCTCGGCGCTATTCCGGAAGAACCCTTGGCGGCGTTTTTGCAGCATCACGGGTTCAATTCGCTTCTTAAACGCATCGGACAAGTGGCGAATACGGCGGCGGCGAACAAGGCAATCGCCGGCAACCCCAAGGCGACCAGCAAAGGTGATGGCGCGGCAAACGCACCGGTCGTGGGCAAGGCGGCGCTGCCACCCGCCATGCCGCCGATTGATGTGAATGCTTATGAATGTGTGACCACGGTCGACCGGCTCGACCACTGGATTTCCCGGGCGATGGAAACGGGTCTGGTTGCCTTCGACACTGAAACCGACAGCTTGGAAGCAGTCACGGCGCGCCTTGTCGGATTTAGTCTTGCCGTGGCGCCCGGCGAAGCCTGCTATGTCCCGCTTGGTCATGGAGGCACGGATTTGCTTGCCGAAAATCCGGATCAGATTCCCTTTGCCGAGGCGCTGGCGCGGTTGAAGCCATTGTTGGTCGAACCGAGCATATTAAAAATCGGCCAGAACCTCAAATATGACATCAGTGTTTTGGCCCAGCATGGGCTGACAATATCGCCGTTCGACGACACAATGGTGATGAGCTTTGCGCTCGACGCAGGCGATCATGGCCATGGCATGGACGAACTGGCTCGGCTGCATCTGGGTCACGAATGCATCAGCTATAAAAGCGTGACCGGCACCGGCAAAAGCCAGATCGGCTTTGCCGAAGTGCCGCTTGCCGATGCGACAAAATATGCGGCGGAGGATGCCGACGTCACCTTGCGCCTGTGGTACCATCTGAAATTGCGGCTGAGTCCGGACAAGGTTTCGACGGTCTATGAACTGGTCGATCGGCCATTGGTGCCTGCCCTGTCGAAAATGGAATGCACCGGGATCAAAGTCGACCGCGCGGTATTGGCGCGTTTGTCGGGTGAATTTGCCGCGCAGATGGAAAGCCTTGAAAAGGAAATCCACGAACTGGCGGGGCAGCCTTTCACCATCGGCAGCCCGCAGCAATTGGGCAATATCCTGTTTGAAAAAATGGGGCATAAGGGCGGCAAGAAGGGCAAGTCGGGGCAATATTCGACCGATGTCACGGTACTGGAAGATCTGGCCGG
>JANNPZ010000005.1:0-2163 GCA_031400505.1 Paracoccaceae bacterium
GGCGGCGCAGCCACCCTCGTCGTCGCCCTCGTCATCATCACAGTCGTCGTTGTCGTCCCCCTCGTCATCATCCTCGTCACCCTCATCGTCGCCGCTCGCAAGCAGGACCATTCCATCTTGGGTGGTGTCGGCGGATGCCGAATGGGCGGCTTGCGGGCTCTGCGCCCCATCGGTGCGAAGCGCCCCGATTGCCGGGATGGCGATGAACGCGCCAAGCGCTGTGGTCGCGGCCAGAAGGGCCAGGATAGTTTTCATGATCGTCTCCTGATGTTGCGTTGATGTCTGGAGGTTTCGCACCGCCAACTGATCGCTGTCTGACGGGCAGGCGGTTTTCGCGTCAGGTTGCCGTCAGAAAGCGCGGGCCGGACATGTTGTCCAAGGCACGTGGCGTCAGTCTTCGAACTCGAATTACATGATCGCCAGCGTGGAGGGATCGACCTTGACCTCGATGGCGCGGCCTTCGGCGTCAGACGCGTCAACTTCATAACAGCCATCGTCGATCTTGATGCGCCGGACCGTCCAACCCTGCGCCTCTGCCATCTGCTGCACCGCTGCGCGAGGCTGCCAGTCTGCCATCGGTACGGTGCAGTCGTCGTCGGCCAAGGCAACGCCGACAGCCCCGAACGACACCACGACAATCAGAATGGTCAGAGTGGTCCGCATTTGTCATACTCCGGTCAGCGCCAACCAATCTGTTTTGCGCCCGGAACCTGACGCGTACCTGAAGCCTGCGAAAGGCCATCTTCAGCTTTACGTCAGGTGTCCAAGTTACTCGGCAAGACTGCAAAAGATCGGACGGCTCTGAATGCGTACATTGCTGATCGAAGACGACACGGCACTGGGGGCCGCCGTGCGCGACCAGATTGCCGCCGATGGCCACTCGGTCGACTGGGTCACCCGGCTGGACGCCGCGCGCGACCACCTTGCTGTTGCGGCCTATGATCTGGTGCTACTGGACCTGATGCTGCCCGACGGGCGGGGGATTCCGTTCCTGCGGGGCTTGCGGGCGCAGGGCAACGTCACGCCGGTGATCATCCTGACCGCGATGGATCAGATTTCCGATCGGATCGAGGGACTGAATGCCGGGGCGGATGACTATCTGGTCAAGCCGTTCGATCTTTCCGAACTGTCGGCGCGGATTGGGTCCGTGGCGCGGCGCTATTCTGGCAATCCCAACCCGATCGTCACTCTGGGCGATCTGGAAGTCGATCTTGCCGCACGCAGCGTGCGCGCCAGAGGCCGCGCGGTGCCCCTGACTGCCAAGGAATGGGTGCTGTTCGAGGCCTTCCTGCAACGGCCGCAGCAACTGATGTCTAAGACGCAGCTCGAAGAACGGCTGTATTCCTTTGCCACCGAAATCGACAGCAACACGATCGAGGTGCACGTCAGCCGCCTGCGCAAGAAACTGGGCCAAGGCGTGATCGAGACCGAACGCGGCCTTGGCTATCGGCTTGGGTCAGGATGAGGGGCCTGGGTTCGCTTCAGGCCCGTCTGGCACTGGTCATCGGCCTGTGCGTCACCCTGCTTTGGGCCGGGGCAGCGACCGTGACCGCAACGCTGCTGCGTCACGAAATGGACGAGGTTTTTGATTCCACGCTGCAAGAGACGGCCCAGCGCATCCTGCCCCTGGCCGTCCGCGACATCATCAACCGCGATGAAGAGGGTATCGAACAACAGATCGTACCCCTGCGGGACGAAGACGAGTTCTTTACCTATGTTGTCCGAGATTCCATGGGCAGGCTTTTGTTGACGTCGCATGCGGCCGACACATCCGTATTCCCGCCTTTTGACGGCTCAGGTTTCCGGCAGACGGGAACGCACCGGCTTTACTTTGACGCGGCTTTGCAAGGAAGCATTACCATTGCCGTGGCCGAACCGCTGGACCACAGAGCAGAGATTGCGCGAGAGATGCAGCTTGGCCTTGGCCTGCCTTTGCTGGTCGTCATCCCGCTCAGCCTTGCGGCGATACTTGCGGCGGTGCGTCTCAGCTTTGCACCCGTGCGGCGGCTGCGCGACGCTTTGGCGCTTCGCGGGCCACGCGACTTGCGCCGATGGGATGGTGCATCTTGGCAACCGCTCGGCACCGGGCTCGTGATTCCGTCACCCGGCTCTCCGCAGCAAATGCGAGTGGTCAATGGTCAGGTGTACATACTTGCAACAGGC
>JANNPZ010000015.1:0-9061 GCA_031400505.1 Paracoccaceae bacterium
CACTTGTCCGATGGTTGTCACCACACCACAAGGACCCATCCGGCTCCCAAGGAACCGGTTCAGGCCCAGAACAACGTCTTCATGCACGAATGTCAGGGTGAATTTATGACCATTTCTCCCTGTCATGACTTAATCCATGTATCCCAGCTTCTGCATCTGCCGGAGCAGGATCTGGCGATCCTCTTCGGAGACTTCCTCGTGGTCCTGCCCTGCGGCGCTGACCGTCTGCGTGGCACCACCCCGCCCGGTGGTCACGACATCCGGTTCCAGGGCCTCGACCGGCACCCGGCCTTCAAGATCGCGCGGCACCGGCAGTCCCAGCAGCGTCAGCATCAGCGGCGTCATGTCCAGCAGGCTGAGCGGGTCGATCTGTTCGTCACGGCGAAACGCCGGGCCATAGCCGATGAATATCCCCTCGGGCCGGTGCGTCCCGTCGGCCAGCGCGCGCGATTTGACAATCGTATCGGACGCCAGAATCGACACGAACCCGCCGTCGCGCAGTGTCAGCGTGATGTCGGGGCAGGGCTCGGCAAAGCTTTGGCCGCGCATCTTGTTCATCTCGGCCCTGACAATGACCGGCGTGCCGGTGGCCGGATCGCGCCAGTCCAGAAGTTCGGCACGCAGTTTCAACGCAAAGTCGAGATAGTTTTCTGGCTGCACGCCGATGCCGTTGCCGGGATCGGGCTTGATGTAGATCGCGTTCGATGACGGCGTCGGGCAGAAGGCGACCGTGCGGCGCCAGTCCACCATGCCCAGATGGTCGCGGATCTTGTCGGGGGTAAGCTGGCCCTTTTCGTCGGCCGCAAGCGACTTGCCCCAGATCAGATAGCCTTTTTCGGCCAGCCACTGGTTGACATAGAAAATCTCGGTCGTCGGACCAAAGCCGTGGTCCGAGGTGATGATGACATTTGTTTCGGGTCCGGCCAGTTCGACCATGCGGCGGACATTGTCATCCATCCGCGCATAGAAATTCGTAGCGAGTGCCCGCACCTTGTCGGTCTCGGGGCCCGGCGGGCCTGCGTATCCGTCAGGATCAAGATAGCGCCAGAACAGGTGCTGGATCTTGTCCGGCCCGTCCAGCACCAGCGCCGTCAGTTCGGTCCGGTCCTCGGCCATCAGGCGACAGGTCACTTCGGTCCAGGCCGCGTCGCGCACGTTCTGAAGCTCGATCCATTCTTCGTGCTCGTCCGCAGCAAGCCCCTGCACGACTTTCTTTTCCTCGCCGATATCCATCCCCAGATCGCGGTAGTCGAAGTTCTCCGCAGCCTTGAGTCTGGGGAACAATTCGGGCGGATGGATGCCGTGGCGCAGGTGTTTCCAAGGCACGAAACCCGACACGACATAGCCCTCGATCGCGGGGGCGGGGGCGTAGCCGTAGAAGTTCAGCGCAGTGGCGCGCAGGCCCGCGCGGCCGACCATCGAAAAGATGCTTTCGGCGCGGTTGTCGCGGCGGTCGTTGACCTTGAGATAGACGCCGCCGTCATCCAGATAGGAGGGCCGCAGAAAATCATAGATGCCGTGCACTTCGGGGCTGCGCCCGGTGGTCATCGACGTCCAGGCGGGCGGTGTCAGCGGATTGCGGGTCGACATCAGCGTGGCGATCGTGCCTTGCCGGATCAGTCCGGTCAGGAATGGCAGCACGCCTTGCTGCGACAGCGGTCGCAAAAGCGAAAACGTCGCGCCGTCAAGGCCGATCATCAATACCCGCTTCGTCACATCAGTCCCCAGGTCAACTGTCTTGTCATCAAATGGTGGCCACCGCAGATCAGGCCGGAAGATCAAAAAATTTGCCGTTGTATGTGATGGATAGCAGCCGGTCCCTGTCACCGCAACCTGAACACAACGTCGTTTTGGTAAGGAAATCATGCCCCACCTGCGGGAAAGCCCGATTTCGTGGCAGCGGGGCTGTTTTCCGGGCAGAGGCATGTGCAAGTGCAGCATTGGTGAGGGGCCGGGAGCGGGGTTGCCCCGGGGTCCGCGCCCGGGCCGGGCGCGGGGTTGCCATGCCGGGCAGGTCGGCTTAGCTGATGGCTTCGGAATCGCGCGGGGACACCGACCATGACAGAGGGCGCAACAGAGGCCACCGATCAGGATGCGGCGACCGGTGTCCTGTCGCAGGCCATAGGCGATGCGATGCGCGATCAGCGGTTGCGGCAGACCCGCCTGCGCCATGTGCAGGAATTTCTGTCGAGCCCGGCGTTCCTTGACCTGCGCGATTCGGCGATCATCGTGTCGGATGATGCGCGCGCCTTGGCCGACCACCGCCACGCCCTGACCTATCAGATCGAAGTGCTGCAATCAGTGCTTGCACTTCTGACCGAAGAACGCGCGCTTCTGGACCGCGTGACGGGACAGGACGGGCCAGAATCAGGGTCAGATCCCGAATCAGAGGCAGAATCAAAGCCGCAGCCCGATAGCTGGGCGTGACGGCCCGGGGTCCAAAGCGGGCGGGACAGGTGACGGCGGCAACGTCAGCCTGACCGGGCCGCCCCCTCAGGCATACCCAAGCGCCCGTGCCGACGCGATCACCTCGGGGCGGAACCCCGATGATCCGGGATGCCACGGCACCGGGCCGGTCAGTGCGGTGACCCGCATCGGATGCAGGCGGGTCGCGATGGCCTGACGCAGGGTGTCGACATCCGTGATGTCGCCACCCAGATGTGCGCCGAACGGCCCCGGCCCGGCAAAGGGCGAATCCTCGGGCCGGGCCATTCTTGCGACAGCGACGGCATCATCAGGAAGTCCGAGCGCCCGGGCCAGCCTGCCCAGCACGTGGTCGGGCCGGGCCAGAAGATCCTCAAGACGCAGGCTTTGCATCCGCTCTGCGGGCACCGCGTCGCCGATCGCCGCCATCCCGTCCTCGGCCATCAGCCAGACCTCCTGCGGATCGGGGATCGGGGATGCATCATCCGCCCTCACACTGGCTCCCAGAAGCAGCGCGGCGGCCCCCCCCGCCTGCGCCATGAGTGCGGCCCCCTGATGACGGGGATGCATCTGCAGATGCACAAAGTGGGCGTCGGGAAAGGTCGCCAGAAGCCGGTCACGGGCACCGGGATCGAACAGAGCCGCCGTCACCGGCATCACCATCCGGCGCGGGGCCACAAGCCCCGCCAGTTCGCGTGCCACCGCCCCGGTCGAAAGGTGCATCCGCCGTGCCAGCCAGCGCCGCGCCATCGCGACCGATGCCAGCGTCTGTTCGCCCCCCAGAAGGAGGGCCAGCGCGCGCAACAGGCCATGCATCTGCCCTGCCCGCAGCCCTGACATCTCGCGCAGGTACTGATCCGTCAGCGCCGCCAGTTCGAGATTGCAGCCGGGCAGGTCCCAAGCGGCAGGGTTGCGACCCAATGCCGCAGCCACGGTCTGCCCCGGCATGCCGGGTCCGGCGAGCACAAAGATCGGCGGCAACGAGGTGGAATCGGTCATCTTGTCTCTGCCGGAGGTGTCAATGGGGGCCCGGGTCTGGCCCCGAGTCGGGATCGGGTCGGGCAAGGCTACAGGCCCAAGACTACAGGCCATGGCGGTCAAAGAAGGTGACGATCTCGTGCGTCGCATCAATATCCTGGCTGATGGTGCCCGCGAACCGGCCGCCGCGCCCGTCCATTCCCGGCCAGTTATGGCCTCCGCCCGCGATGGTAAAGAAGTCGAGTTCCGCCCCGCCCCGGCAGCCGCTGATCGTGTCCACGCTGACGGTGGTGCCGTCAGCGGTGCCGTCGGGCAAGGCGCGCGGGCCCCCGCGGGTCGTGCAGCCATTCGCCTCGGCCCAGAAATCCTGTGTGGCCGCATGGCCCAGCACGGTGCCGCCCACGCCAATGCCCAAAGCCCGCAGGGATCGGATCTCGCCGCCGTCAAAGGGCATCAGCCGGTCATCGGTGCCGTTGAAAAAGATCATCGGTGCGGGGCTGTCCGGCGCGCAGACGGGGGCCAGATCAGCGGGCATGTTGGCGGCCAGCACGCCAAAGGCCCGGAATGCGTCCGTTGCATCACAGGCCAGCCGCTGGGTGAACATGCCGCCATTGGAAATCCCCGCCGCAAAGACACGGGCCTGATCGACGCCGTCGCGCGTCGCCGCATCGGCGATCACCGCGCGGACAAAATCCACGTCATCGAAATCCGACCGCGTCTCGGCCCGGCCGTCATTCCACTGCTGGCCGGGTGAATTGGGGAATATCGCCACGAACCCGCCCGCATCGGCGGCGGCGCTGAACCCGCTGGCCGCTTCGGCCCGGAGCCCGTCGCCTTCGCCGCCATGAAACACCAGAACCGCCGGATTGCCGGTACGGCCCTGCAAGGCGGCGGGCAGATGGATGTAATAGGACCGCTCGACCCCCTGATGCGTCAGCGTGACCAGGTCAAGGCCGCCGTCCTGCGCCTGCGCGCGGCCGAAGACGAACCCCGTGGCCAGCATGGCGGTCAGGAGGCAGACCATGTGCCAAACCGTGCGGTGCATCTGGTGGCTCCTTTTCCGGGTGGCCGTCCCCTGCAAAGATCAGGAATGGACCACGTGCCTGTCATCTAGACAGGAACACCCCGTCCCGCAAGTTGCCCGTCCTGCAAGTTGCCCGGGGCGGGACGGGGTGCAATGGCGGGGCGGCAATGTTGCCATAACGGGATCAGGGCGCTAAGAGTGGTCAGCCGCGTGCCGACACCAGTCATATTTATTGTTAATCAGGATATTGCCTACATGCAGGAACCGCTTTTCATCATCGCACCCGGGCGCTCCTATACCTCGCTGATCGGCGGCATGATCGGCCAGCATCCACAGATCTACGGCCTCCCCGAAGTGAACCTGTCGCATGTCGATACGCTGGGCGAAATGCTTGGCACGCTTTCGGGGCCGCTTGAAATTTTCATGGCCGGACTGTTGCGCGTTCTGGCACAACTGCACGAGGGCGAGCAGACCGAAGCCTCGGTCCAGCGAGCCCGGCAATGGATCATGCAACGCAGTCACTGGACCACAGGGCAGATGTTCGCTCATATTCAAGATCAGGTCGGCCCCCTAGTTTTGGTCGAAAAAAGCCCCCTCAACACACTCAAGATCGAACATCTGCAACGGCTCTTGAAACTGTTCCCCAAAGCCAGCTTCCTGCACCTGACACGGCATCCCCGCACGGCAGGGAAATCCTCGCTCGAACTACGCAAATCGCTGCGCGAGGGTCGTGTCGAAGGACATCCGAGCGGGCGGGTGCGCGAGATCGATCCCGAGAAGATCTGGCTCAGGTCGCAGACCCATATCATGGAGTTTTCGCGCGATCTGGCCGTGGGCCAATACATGCGCATCAAGGCCGAGGTGCTTTTGCGCGATCCACGCACATATCTTGCCCAGATCTGCGAATGGCTGGGCATATCGCAGGACGCTGCCAGCATCGACGCGATGCTGCACCCCGAAACCTCGCCCTTTGCCTGCATGGGGCCACCCAATGCCCGTCTCGGCAACGACCCCAATTTCCTCAAGAATCCAAAGATCAACTTCGACCGTCTGGCGCGGATTAGCGAACCGCCCCTTGAAGGCGAAGTGGACTGGCGGCCCGGAGAGAAGTTTTCACAGCCGGTTCTAAAACTGGCGCGGCAATTCGGTTACGGGTAAGACAGATGACAGCTTTCACAGCCAATCATTTCGAACTGATCGGCCAAGCGGGCCTTGGCCACCCGGTCAGCACGCTGGCCCATTCGATGTCATGGTACCGGGACCATCTTTATCTGGGCACCACCACGCCCAAGTCCAGCGGTGCCGACGACCGCGGGCGCGTCATGCGCTATGATCACCAGATGGGAACATGGGAAACCATGTTCGAATCCCCCATCCTCGTCCCCGATGCCCGCATCCAGGCGCGCGCCATCGCCCGTGGCGGGACCATGGCCAAAAAGATGCCCGCGCCCACCGAACTGGGCCGCGAATTCGGGCTGCGGTCCATGGCCGTCTTTCAGGGCCCCGGCGACCCCGGCCCCTGCCTTTACGCCGGCAGCATGTCGCTTTGGGGCGGGCTGATCCTGCGCTCGACCGACGGGCGCAATTTCGAACCTGTCACCACCCCCGGCCTTGGCGATGACACGATCCTGTCGTTCCGCGGTCTGACGCCCTTCAAGGGCAAGCTGTTCACCTCACCCGCAGGCACGGTCAGCGATACGGTCAATGACCTCAATCTTTCCCCCAAGCAGATGGTTTATATGTCGGACGACCCTGTCACCGGTACTTGGAAGCCGGTTTGCGAAGAGGCGTTCGGTGACAAGACTAACCGCGGCATCTTCTCACTGGCAACGGCGCACGGCTATCTTTATGCCGGAACCGCGAACCCGAAACGCGGCTTTCAGTTGTGGCGCACCGCTGCAGAAGGCACAGCCCCCTATCACTGGGAACGCGTGCTGACCGACGGGGCATGGCGCTACAACCACAACCTTTCCACCGGCGCGATGACAGAATTCAACGGCGACCTTTACGTCGGTTCGGGCATCTCCGGCATGGGCTACGACCGCGAAAACGACGTCGGCCCTTCGGCTAGCGAACTGATCCGCGTCCGCCGCGATGGCAGCTGGGATCTGATCTTCGGCGAACCCCGCTTCACAGCCGACGGGCTCAAGATCCCGCTCTCGGCGCATGGCCCGGGGCTGGACGATCCCTATAATTCGGTGACCTGGGCGATGTGCGTCCACGAAGGTGCGCTATATTTCGGCACCCACCAGTGGGAACCCTTCGACTGGGCCATGCATGGCAAGGGAGCCGCTCTGCGCGGCGGCTATCAGCTCTGGGCCAGCCCCGATGGCGAAGACTGGACCAAACTGATCGACGCAGGCCATGGCCGTGTCACCGCAACCGGGCTGCGCACGCTGCAATCCACGCCGCAGGGCCTGTTCGTGGGCACCTGTGTTCATACAAAACTTCTGCAGTTTCAGGCCCGCATGCACAGCGGCCTGCAGGACATCGGCGAAGAATCGGCCGGGTTCGACGTGCTTCTGGGCCGCTGAAACAGTCTCTGTTCAGGCGGAATCGCAAGGAATTGCACAGCAGACCCTTGAGCGGGAACAGGAAACGCGACCAGCGTGTCCGCGCGTGGCCGTCGCGATCGCTCCCGGCCGAGGCTGTGTGAAAACTCTCGGCAAGAACCTTCGTGCGATGCGATGGGCTTGGAAGAGGTGCTTTTGCTTGTCTATGCGCACCCAACCCGCCACGCGCGCGCATGTTAGGGCTGATCAGGGCAGTTTGACTGGTTTTGGGGACAATTTTCACGCCATCAGGCGGGGATGGCCGCCATGAGCCGCTTGATCCCGACCAAGGCGACCATGCGCTTGATGTTGTAGGCCAGCACGTTCAGCGCCATCTCGGTGCGCACGTTTTTCAGGCGGCGCATCAGGAAATGGGTGGTGCCCATCCAGGCCTTGATCGTCCCGAAAGGATGCTCGACCGTGCTGCGGCGCAGGGTCATCGGATCATCGGCGCTGCGCAGCCGGTCGCGCATTTCGTCCACCAGATGCTCGTATTCCCAACGGGTGACCCGGCGCTCCGTGCCCGTGGTGCAGCGTGATTTCACGGGGCAGCGCTGGCATTCATTGGTCCAGTATCGCGCGACCTGAAGCCCGTCTTCCTCGCGCGTATAGCGGTAGGTCAGCGCGTCCCCTGTCGGGCAGATATAGACATCGCGGTCAGCGTCATATTTGAAGTCAGCCTTCACATACATGCCTTTCTTGCGATTGCCCGAGGTTTCTGGGCGCGGCATGGTCACCATGATGCCGGCCTTGTCGCAGGCGGCGATCTCGACACCACTGTAATAGCCCTTGTCGGCCAAGGCATGCAGCTTGTCGCGCCCAAGCGTATCCTTGGCGGCAAGCGCCATCGGGCTGAGCTGGTCACGGTCGAACCCCTTGTTGGTGACGTCATGGGTGACGATGATGTGGGTTTCGGTGTCCACGGCGCATTGTGTATTGTAGCCTACCAGCCCGCTGTTGCGCGCGCTGGTCGCCATTGCCCTCGCATCGGGATCGGTCAGGGAAATCTGGCCGTCCGGCGCATCGGCCAGGGCCTTGTCCATGGCCTTGAGTTTCTCGATTTCCTGCTTGATCCGCTCATATCGCTGCGCCAGATGCGCGACCTTCTCCGCTCGCACCGCGCCTTCTTCCTGCCGGTCAATACGCACCATCTCGGTGATGTAGCGGTCGACATCGGCCTCCAGATGCGCAAGGCGACTGGCGATCTTGCCCTTGGTGAAATTCTTGTCGCGGTTATTGACCGCCTTGAACTTGCTGCCGTCGATGGCCACGCAGTCGCCCTTCAGCGTGCCGATCCGGCGGCACAGTTCCACGAATTGCGCGCAGGTCCTGCGGATGGCCCCACCGTTATCGCGCCTGAAATCCGCAATCGTCTTGTGATCCGGCACGAGTCGCCCGAGCAGCCACATCACTTCGACATTGCGCCCCGCCTCACGCTCCAGCCTGCGACTGGACGGGACCCGGTTCAAATAGCCATAGATGAACAGCTTCAGCAGCACAGACGGATGGTATCCGGGCCGCCCCGTCCGCGCATGCGCCGCACGCGTGAAACCAAGGTCCACCAGATCAAGCTGGTCAACAAACAGATCCACCACCCGGACCAGATGATCCGCGTCGATCCAGTCCTCAAGACGGTCTGGAACCAGCGTCACCTGATCCCGATCAACCCCTTCAATGAAACCTGACATAAATGCACTCCCGTGTCGCAGGAAGCATACCACATCTGGGTGTTTTTACACAGCCTCGGCCCAATGGAGTGGGATCACCCGTCCAGCCGGGCCAGCGCCATCACCGCGTCGCCCTGCTTCGCCACGGCGACATCGACGCTTTGCCCCGATGGCGTGATCACCTGCGCGGCCTCGGAACCGAGGCTCGCCAGAACAAAGGCGCGCGGGCGTCCCGTCAGCCCTTCGCCAAGCGCCTTGGCCACCGCCTCTTTGGCGCACCACCCGGTCAGAAGGCGGACGGCGAGGCCCGGGGCCTCCATGTCGAGAGCCGCATGTTCGGCCGCCGAAAACGCGCCTTCGGCCAGCAGGTCGGCGGATACCGCTCCCGAAAACTCCATGTCGATCCCGACCGTCCG
>JANNPZ010000034.1:0-3013 GCA_031400505.1 Paracoccaceae bacterium
GGATTGTCGGTCCGCATTTTCCACGTGACGGCGAGGCTGAACATCTTTCGCAGCACCTCGCCCACACGGTTTGCCCGCACGGGCGTAGGCTTGAACGCCTTCGGCGGCGTCTTGGGTTTCGGCTGCTTTGCCTTGAACGCCCGGGAAGCCGGGACTGGCTTGACGGTTTTCTTCCAGACCCGCGGCCGCCCTGCCGCGACCTTGGTCAGCAACCGGTCGACATCGGTCGGCGTGATGTCGGTCACCTTGCGCGATCGCCATTCGGGCAGAACCAGCGTTCTAACCATGCTGGCTTGATCCTTGCCACTGGATGCGGACAGTTTCGGCAGATGTTCGTCGATGTATCGCTCGATCAGTTCGTCAACGGTGGGCGCGTGCCGGGCATTGGTCCGGGTGTCCATCGGATCTTCACCCAGATCGATGTCGCGCTTCAGGCGCTTGGCCTCCTCACGGGCGGCGGTCACCGACCAGCTTGGCCACGTGCCGATCGTCATGCGCCGCTGCCGCCCGGCCACGCAGTAGATCAGGACGAACCCCTTGCGGCCCGACAGAAAGACACAAAGGCCGAAGCCCGCGCAGTCCTCGTCGAAAACCACATATTTGCGCGTGCCGATTTCGGCTGCCTTTACAATTCGTTCCGTCAGATGCGTTCCCATGCGGGCCCTCCAGTTCAGGCCGACTGAGCAAAGAGAACCCGCAAAGAGCAACCTGCTCGACGTTGGTTTCCGGCAGAGAGGCGGAAACCGGCAGAAACAAACCGGTCATTCATCCGCCCTTTTGACCACAGGTTTTGCGGCATTCGCGCGATGTTTGCGGTGTCGGGCCTGAACACCTCTGCCACCGCTCCGCATGAGGCCGCATTCGACCGCAAAAGACCCGGATCAACCGCACGTTTGTTTCCGCCGGTTTCCGCCTCTTTGCCGGTGCCCTGCCCGTGCTTGTCTCCCCTGACCGATTTCAGCGCACCGATCGTGGAGCGCCCGGCATGCAGAAAAGACATGAAAAACATTGGCTTGAAGGGCACTGACCCAACCGCCCCCGAGGTGGACAGCGGCCTCCTGACCGGCTGGCTGAACCGCACCGACCTTGCGCGGGAACTGACCCTGTCGGTCGATACCCTGCAGCGTTGGGAGACCCGCCGTATGGGCCCGCCCTGCGTCCGGGTGGGGCGCAAGGTGCTCTACCGCATGGAAGCGGTCAGGGACTGGCTGCGCGATCAGGAGGCCCGCAAGGCAAGCGTCAGCCGTGCCGTTGCCGGTCGGCGCTGAGGGGATGATCATGGCACGCACCACCAGCCCCATCGACATCACCACGATCACCGCGTTGGCCACTGAGGGCCAGCGCAACATGAACATGCGCAGGAAGACCTATTGGTCCCGGCTCCTAGCGGACACAATGCGCCTGGCAGACGCAGGCAAGCGCAGGGCCGTGATGGTGGCCATTGTGCGGCGCCTGACTGTGACGGCCACGCTATGAGTGATCTGGCCACCGACTGGGCGATCCAGCAGCGCAGGCTGCATCCCGCGGCCAAGCTGGTGCTTTGGCATCTCTGCGACCGGCATACCCCCGGGTCCGGCTGCTTTCCGTCACAGGAGCAACTGACCACCGATGCCGAAATCTCGCGCGCCTCGCTGAACACGCAGTTGCGCAGGCTGGAGGATGCGGGTCTGATCCGCAGACAACGGCGGCCGGGGCGCGGCCCAACACCATGGAAATCGACCCGCTACACGCTCGGTTTCGAGGCCGACTTTCCCCAAAAGCCATCTCCGGATTCTGGACACTAACTTAGTAAGAAAGAAAGAAACTACTACCGCGCGTGGCACGCACGCGAGCACGCGTGGCACGCACGCGAGGGAAGCCCCCGAAATAGCCTGTCTCGCAGCCTGTGGCGAAGGGCTTTGCCCCGAGGCAAGGGCCGTGATCCAAGCGACCGCGCCGGTGATCGATGGCTGGCTGGCAACGGGCTACGATCTCGCTGCCGACATCTTGCCGGTCCTGCAGGCGAGGACGCTGCGCAAGCGCGACGACCCAATCCGGACATGGGCGTATTTCACCAACGCGATCGCGAAGCGCCACGCCCAACGGATGGCGCTGGCGGCGAAGGCGAAAAGTGCTGGGGAAACCAAGACGGTTCCCACGCTCACCGCCTACGACATTTTGCTGCGCACGGCCGAGTGGATCAACTCCGGCCGCTTCGTCCCGCCCAGTGCGGTGAAGAACACCACGCGGGATGCCCTGCTGCGGGCAGGGCTGGTCACCGAAGCCGCGCTGCGTGCCCGCCAAATTTATTGACCAGATTGGAGGACCGAATGACCCTGACACCCCGCGACATCGAAGATCGCTTCGAGGAGGCGGCTTACACCCTGCGCCGCCTGCCCGAGAAAGACCGCCCCCGCGGCTATGGCGGGTCATGGCCACCGGTGGTGCACGAAGTGAAGCATGCCTACGGCTACACGCCAGAGGCCCCGATGCGGGTGATCCCCAGCGCCGCCGCGATCAGCCGCATGGAGGAATGCTTCGACTGGCTGATGTTGATTGCCCCTGAGGATGCGCGCATCGTCTGGTTGCGGGCCGACGGCATGCGCTGGCGGCAGGTCTGCATTCGGGCCGGTGTCGTGCGATCAACCGCCTGGCGGCGCTGGGCGGCGGCGCTTTTGACGATTGCGAAGAAGCTGAATTCCCAAACGAAATCAAAGCGCAAGCTGAGGGTGCCGGATGAACCCCGCGCAATCCCGCGCGAAAGCGTAGTGAACACGCAGGATAACCCGCAGAACACGTTGAACTTCAGGCGAGACATTTCGCCCAGATCTGAGGCATAAAAGCGATAGGCTGGTGGAACATATGGGCGACAGATCGACCGCTTCCCCAAGCTCTTATCAGGCGCTGCCCTCCGCTCCCCCGGCCTTGGTTCCACCCTGGCCGGACCTGTATGCGGGGGGCAGAGGCGCGCTAAGCCGCTAGCGTCAAACATTTTTTCTGGGTTCGCACCTTTGGGTGCGCGGTTCGCAGGTAC
>JANNPZ010000053.1:0-31116 GCA_031400505.1 Paracoccaceae bacterium
GCGCCGCGTCACTCCAACGCCTCCAGCACCTCGCGCAGAGTGCCAATCAACTGGTCGATCTGCGGTTTCTGGATGATCAGCGGCGGGCTCATCGCGATGATGTCGCCGGTGGTACGGATCAGGATGCCTTTTTCATAAGCCTTGAGGAAGGCACTGAACGCGCGTTTGGTCGGCGCGCCGGGGATACCCTCAAGTTCGACCGCGCCGATCAGGCCCATGTTGCGGATGTCGATGACATGGCGGGTACCGCGCAAGCTATGCAGGGCCTCCTGCCAATAGGGGGCAATGTCGGCGGCACGTTCGAACAGGCCCTCTTCCTTGTAGGTATCAAGGGTGGCGATGGCAGCGGCGCAGGCGATCGGGTTGCCGGAATAGGTGTATCCGTGGAAGAGTTCGATCATGTTTTCCGGGCCTTGCATGAAGGCGTCATGGATTGCGGCCGTGGTCAGCACCGCGCCCATCGGAATGACGCCATTGGTCAGTCCCTTGGCCGTCGTCATCATGTCGGGCAGCACATCGAAATACTGCGCTGCGAATGGCGCGCCCAGCCGGCCAAAGCCGGTGATGACCTCGTCGAAAATCAACAGGATGCCATGCTTTTGCGTGATTGCGCGCAGCTTTTCCAGATAGCCCTTGGGCGGCAGGATCACGCCGGTAGACCCTGCGACGGGTTCGACGATCACAGCGGCAATCGTCTCGGCCCCGTGCAGGGCAACGATCCGCTCCAGTTCGTTCGCGAGGTTGGCTCCATGTTCTGGCTGGCCTTTGGAATAGCCGTTCAGGTCTGGCAGATGGGTATGCGGCAGGTGATCGACCCCCGCCAGCAAGGTGCCGAACATCTTGCGGTTGCTGACGATCCCGCCAACCGAAATCCCGCCGAAGTTCACCCCGTGATAGCCCCTCTCGCGCCCGATCAGACGGGTCCTTGCGCCATCACCGCGCGCGCGGTGATAGGCGCTGGCCAGTTTCAGCGCCGTTTCGACCGACTCTGACCCCGAGTTGGTGTAAAACACATGCTCGATGCCTTTGGGTGCCACGTCAATCAGCCGGTTTGCCAGTTCAAAGGCAATCGGGTGGCCCATCTGAAAGGCGGGGGCATAGTCCATCTCGCCGGCCTGACGCGCGATGGCTTCGGTGATTTTTGGGCGGCAGTGACCGGCGTTGCAGCACCAAAGACCCGCAGTGCCGTCCAGAACCTGCCGGCCGTCCGACGTCGTGTAATGCATGTCGCGAGCAGCCACGAACATGCGGGGGGATTTCTTGAACTGACGGTTCGCGGTGAAAGGCATCCAGAAGGCGTTCAGATCATTCGGGGTGGGTTTGCGGTCCAATGCCATCCTGGGGTCCTTTCAGGTGCCGGTTTGATCAAATAACGCTATCGCTACAGGACCGGCTCAGCAAGGCTGCTTGCGCGCCCCGAATCGCAATTGCACGTTTGCATCCTGCCGAAGAATGCGCCACGTTCGACAGCCGTGCCACTTTTTTGGAACCCGGATCCATGCTTCGACCGCAAAGCCGCATACAGGCAAAAAACTCGCAGACCATTCTGCAGGCGGCGTTGGATGTGTTTTCAGCCTATGGGTTTCGCGGTGCGACGCTGGACCAGATTGCCGAAGTGGCAGGCATGTCGAAGCCCAACCTGCTGTATTACTTTGCATCCAAAGAGGCGATCCATGCGGCGCTGTTGTCTGGGCTGCTGGATACCTGGCTTGACCCATTGCGCGACATGGACCCGCAGGGTGATCCGGTGTCAGAGATTATCGCCTATGTCCGCAGAAAGCTGGACCTGGCACGGGATTTCCCGCGCGAAAGCCGCCTTTTTGCGAACGAAATGCTGCAAGGCGCCCCGCGCATGAAGGCGGTGATCGAGACTGAACTGAAGGTGCTGGTCGACGAGAAGTCAGCCGTGTTGACCCGGTGGATGGATGAGGGGCGGATTGCCCGGGTGCATCCCGTGCATCTGATCTTTTCGATCTGGGCGCTGACGCAGCATTATGCCGATTTCGACGTGCAGGTGCGCAGCGTTCTGGGGCCGGGGCATGATCCTTTTGCCGAAGCCGAGGAATATCTGAACGTGCTGTTCCAGCGATTGCTGTCGCCCGGCTGATCGGCCACAAGGGAATCGTCTTGAGGTTCGTCCATTGCGGGCGTATTGCGCCCCTTGCAACTTCTTGGGTGACATGATGACGTCCAATGCGGTCCCTGCTGAAAATGGCGCAGGGGAGGGCAACCACGCAAAGCCCGGCTTCTGGATTTTGTTTGTGGGGTCAATCGGGGTTGTTTACGGCGATATCGGCACCAGCCCGCTTTATGCCCTGCGCGAGGCGCTGCATGCGGCCCGTGACGGCGGGCTTGCCGCCAACGAGATCATCGGGATCGTATCGCTGCTGATCTGGACGCTGGTTCTGATCGTGTCGCTGAAATACGTCGTGTTGATCCTGCGCGCCGACAACCGGGGCGAAGGCGGAACACTGTCGCTGGTCGCCTTGACCCAGCAGGCCATCGGGCGGCGAACAACAGCGATCCTTGCGCTGGGGGTGCTTGGGACGGCGCTGTTTTTCGGCGATGCGATCATCACACCTGCGATTTCGGTGCTTTCAGCGGTAGAGGGGTTGAAGCTGGTGGCGCCAGGGTTCGAGCAGTTCATCCTGCCGCTGACGCTGGCCATCATCTTTGGTATCTTCTGGGTGCAGCACAAGGGCACCGGGCGGGTTTCGGCCTTGTTTGGCCCGATCACGTTGGTGTGGTTCGTCGTCATGGCGGTGCTGGGGCTGTTGCACATCGGTGATGAGCCCGCGATCCTTTACGCGGCAAACCCTGCCTATGCGGTCGGTTTCATGACGGAACATGGCTGGGCCTCGATCCCGGTGATGGGGTCGGTGTTCCTCGCGGTCACCGGGGCAGAGGCGCTTTACGCCGATATGGGGCATTTCGGGCGCAAACCGATCTCGCGCGCCTGGGGGGTTGTGGTGTTTCCGGCACTGACGGCCAGCTATCTGGGTCAAGGCGCGCTGGTGCTGTCGCATCCCGAGGCGGTAGAGAACCCGTTCTTCCTGCTGGCGCCAGACTGGTTTTTGCTGCCTTTGGTGTTACTTGCGACTGCGGCTACGGTGATCGCGAGCCAGGCGGTGATTTCAGGCGCGTTTTCGATGTGCCAACAGGCGGTGCAGATGGGCCTGTTGCCGCGCCTAGAGATCCGACACACATCGGAAACCCAGGTCGGCCAGATCTACATGCCGCAGGTCAACCGGATCCTGTTTGTCGGTGTGGTGGCGCTGGTGCTGTCGTTCCAGACATCTTCCGCGCTGGCCAGTGCCTATGGCATCGCCGTGACGGGCACGATGGTGATTACCACGCTTCTGGCGGCGGTGGTCTTTGCGCGCAACTGGAAATGGCCGCTGTGGCTGGTTGCCGCTGTCTGTGTGCCGCTGCTGGCGTTGGAGGCGGTGTTTTTGGGGGCCAATCTGGTCAAGGTCGCCGATGGCGGCTGGATGCCCCTGGTGTTGGCGGGGGTGATCATCGTCATGATCTGGACCTGGCTGCGTGGCACGGCCTATGTGCTTAAGAAGTCACGGGCAGGGTCGATCCCGATGGAAACGCTGATCACTTCGGTCACGGATAGCCCGCGCCTGCACCCTGCCCCCGGCACGGCGGTGTTTCTGACCTCGGACCCGGAGACTGCTCCGGCGGCGCTGACGCACAACCTCAAGCACAACCATGTGCTGCATGCGCGCAATCTGATTGTCACCGTCACCGTGGCCGACACGCCCTATGTGACCGACGCCGAACGGGTCAGCGTCGAAAAACTGGGGCCGCGCTTTTCGCGCATTCGCCTGTCCTTTGGCTATATGGAAGAACCCAACGTGCCGCGCGCGCTGAAACTCGCGGGCAAGCATGGCGAGAAGTTCGACATCATGACCACGTCATTCTTCCTGAACCACCGCAGTTTCCGGTCGGCGCGCAACGAAGGGCTGCCATTCTGGCAAGAGGGGCTTTACATCACCATGACCAAGTCGGCGACCAACGCATCCGATTTCTACCGCTTGCCCGTCAACCGGGTGATCGAGCTGGGGCAGCAACTGACGATCTGACGTTGCCCCGCCCAGCTATTCCGCCGCCACCTTGGCGCTTGGGTTGTTCGGATGCGTGGTCCAGTTGGCATATTCGGTGACGGGTTTGCCGGTGCGCAGGTCCATGGCACCCTGCGGCAACTCGACCATCGTGATGCAATCCTCCACCGGGCAGACGTTGACGCACAGGTTGCAGGCCACGCATTCCTCGTCGATCACCTCGAACACCCGGCCCGGTTTGATGACGATCGCCTGATGGCTGGTGTCTTCGCAGGCGGCAAAGCAGCGCCCGCAGCCGATGCAGGCGTCGGGGTCGATCCTGGCTTTGGTGACGTAGTTCAGGTTCAGGAACTGCCAGTCGGTGACGTTGGGTGTCGCGCGGCCGATCAGGTCCGACAGCGCCATCTCTTTGGTATCAAGGTATTCCGACAGGCCAGAGATCATCTCGGACACGATCTTGAACCCGTAAGTCATGACGGCGGTGCAGACCTGAACGTTGCCCGCGCCAAGCGCCATGAACTCTGCAGCGTCGCGCCAGGTGGTCACGCCGCCGATGCCCGATATCGGCAAGCCACGGGTTTCGGGGTTACGGGCAATCTCGGCCACCATGTTCAGCGCGATAGGCCGCACCGCCGGGCCGCAATAACCGCCATGGGTGCCCTTGCCGTCGATCATCGGCTCGGGGCTGAAGCTGTCGAGGTTGACGGAAGTGATCGAATTGATCGTGTTGATCAGGCTGACCGCATCCGCGCCGCCACGATGCGCCGCCGCTGCGGGGATGCGGATGTCGGCGATGTTGGGGGTCAGTTTGACGATGCAGGGCATCCGGCTGTGTTTCTTGACCCACCGCGTCACCATCTCGATGTATTCAGGCACCTGACCCACGGCAGACCCCATGCCGCGTTCGGCCATCCCGTGCGGGCAACCGAAGTTAAGCTCGACCCCGTCGGCTTGCGTATCCTCGATCCGGTGCAGGATGTCGCGCCAGCTGTCCTCGTCGCAGGGCACCATCAGGCTGATGATCATCGCGCGGTCGGGCCAGTCGCGCTTGACCGACTTGATCTCGCGCAGGTTGACCTCCAGCGGGCGGTCGGTGATCAATTCGATGTTGTTCAGGCCCAGCAGGCGGCGGTCGGCGCCCCAGATCGCACCATAACGGGGGCCATTGACGTTCACGACAGGCGGGCCTTCGGAGCCCAGGGTTTTCCACACCACGCCACCCCAACCGGCCTGAAACGCGCGGCGCACGTTGTATTCCTTGTCGGTAGGCGGGGCCGAGGCAAGCCAGAACGGGTTGGGCGATTTGATCCCGATGAAATTGCTGGTCAGGTCGGCCATGGCTTACACCCCCATCAGGCTGGCATGAATGTCTTCGGCCGCGTCGCGCCCCTGCGCCACCGCCGTCACGGTTAGGTCATCGCCCCCGATGGCGCAATCGCCCCCCGCCCAGATGCCGGGGATCGACGTGCGGCCCGCGCCCGAGGTGGCGATCTTGCCGCCTTCAACCGCAAGGCCTTCGGGAGCGCCCGAAAGAGTCTGCCCGATGGCCTTGAACACCTGATCAGCCTTCAGGCGGAACTTTTGCGCGCCCATCGTCAGTCCCTGCGGTCCTTCCTCTGTATAGGCGAACTCGACCTCAGTGACCGCGCCATTGCCAAGGACGGCTATAGGTGCGGCATTGGTCACGATGCGGACCCCGGCGCTGGTGGCGTGGTCCTGCTCATACGGGCTTGCGCCCATTTTGCCCTGACCCCGGCGATAGACGATGGTGACGTTTTCGGCGCCCAGCAGTTTGGATTGCACCGCCGCATCCACCGCCGTCATGCCGCCGCCAATGACCACCACATCGCGCCCTACGGGCAGCACGGACTTGTCGCTCGCCTGCCGCAGGTCGGCGATGAAATCGACGGCATCGCGGACGCCGTGCTTGTCTTCGCCGGGCGCGCGCAAGGCGTTCACCCCGGCCAGACCCATCCCCAGAAACACTGCGTCATGCGCAGCCTGCAGATCAGCCAGCGTCACGTCGCGGCCAAGGGCGCTGTTTTGCGCGATGCGGATGCCGCCGATCTGCAACAGCCACTCTACCTCGGCTTGGGCAAAGTCATTTGTGGATTTGTAAGTCGCAATGCCAAACTCGTTCAGCCCGCCCGGTTTGGGCCGCGCGTCAAGGATCACCACGTCATGCCCGTGCATCGCCAGCCGGTGCGCACAGGCCAGCCCCGCCGGCCCCGCCCCCACCACCGCCACCGACTTGCCGGTCTGCGCCGCCCGCGTGAACGGATGTACGCCGCGCCCTTGCAAGCCATCGGTCGCAAAGCGCTGCAACCGCCCGATCTCGACCGGCAGACCTTCGGCGGCCTCGCGCACACAGGCCTCTTCGCACAGGGTCTCGGTCGGGCAGACGCGGGCGCACATGCCCCCCAGGATGTTGGCTGACAGGATGGTCTTTGCCGCCGCATCGGGAGTGCCGGTGGCGATCTGCCGGATGAACAGCGGAATGTCGATGCCGGTAGGGCAAGCGGTGATGCAGGGCGCGTCGTAGCAGAAGTAACACCGATCCGCCGCCACCCGCGCCTCGTGCCGGTCAAGGGGCTGCGTATGGTCGTCGAAATTCGCGTCATACACGCTGGCATGCAGGCGGCCCGGCACAATGCCGGGCGTGAGCGGGCTATTGGGCAAAGGCGGTCTCCTTGTCTGGCGATCCGTTCACGCTGCCACATGCAATTATTTTTATCAAACGGTAAATTCTATTGAATTGGCCAGAGTCGCAACAGGCGCTTTTCACCCCAAGCCGTGTCGCGTATAAGCGGGCAGCAATCCGACGGCGCACAGGCCCGCACGCCGGTCCAAGATCAGGCCCGCAGTCAACAGAGGACCACATGAGCAAACATTCCGCCGAAGCCGATGTCGCCTTCATTTCCGCTCTGGCAGAGCTTTTGAACAAGAATGATCTGACCGAGCTGTCCGTGAAACGCGACTACGGCGCGGATGACAGCCTCGAAGTCCGCGTGGTCAAACAGTCCAACATCGTGCAGGTGGCACAGGCGGCCCCGGTCGTCCACACCCCTGCGGCCGCGGCGGCGCCGCTGGCAGGTCCGGTGCGCAATGACGATCCCGCACAGCATCCAGGGGCGGTGACCTCGCCGATGGTCGGGACGGTCTATCTGTCGGCCGAACCCGGCGCTACGCCGTTCGTCGCGGTCGGCGCAACCGTTGCCGAAGGCCAGACGGTGCTGATCATCGAAGCGATGAAGACCATGAACCATATCCCGGCCCCGCGTGCCGGCATTGTGCGTCGCCTGCTGGTAGCCGATGGCAATCCGGTCGAATACGGTGCGCCCCTGATGATCATCGAGTGACGCCCATGTTCGAGAAAATCCTGATCGCCAATCGCGGCGAGATTGCCTTGCGTGTGATCCGCGCCTGCCAGGAAATGGGGATCAAATCGGTCGCAGTGCATTCCACAGCCGACGCGGATGCGATGCACGTCCGCATGGCCGATGAAAGCGTCTGCATCGGACCCGCACCTTCTAGCGCAAGCTATCTGTCCAAGGCCGCAATCATTTCAGCCTGCGAGATCACAGGCGCGCAAGCCGTGCATCCAGGATACGGGTTTCTGTCCGAAAACGCAGCTTTCGCCCAGGCGCTGGAAGATCACGGCATTACCTTCATCGGCCCGCGCTCTGAACATATCCGCATTATGGGCGACAAGATCACCGCCAAAGAATCCGCCAAGGCATTGGGCATTCCCGTTGTGCCGGGGTCTGACGGAGGCGTGCCGGATTTTGAAACGGCGATTGGCGTGGCGGCAGGGATCGGCTTTCCTGTCATCATAAAGGCGACCGCTGGCGGTGGCGGACGTGGCATGAAAGTGGCACGCAACGCGGAAGAGCTGGAGATCGCATTTCGGACTGCGCGGGCAGAATCGAAGGCCGCATTCGGCAATGATGAAGTCTACATCGAAAAATACCTGCAAAAACCACGACATATCGAAATTCAGGTTTTCGGTGACGGCAAGGGCGGCGCAGTCCATCTGGGCGAGCGGGACTGTTCCTTGCAGCGTCGCCACCAAAAGGTCTTCGAAGAGGCTCCGGGCCCGGTGATAACGCCGAAGATGCGGGCGATGATCGGCAAGGTTTGCGCTGATGCGATGTCAAAAATCAACTACATCGGCGCAGGCACCATCGAGTTTCTGTACGAGGATGGCGAGTTCTTCTTCATCGAGATGAACACCCGGTTGCAGGTCGAGCATCCCGTGACGGAGGCGATCTTTGGGGTCGATCTGGTGCGGGAACAAATCCGGGTTGCCTCCGGGATGGCGCTTTCTTTCACGCAGTCGGATCTGGAGTTGAACGGCCACGCCATCGAGGTGCGGATCAATGCCGAAAAGCTCCCGAATTTTGCGCCCTGTCCCGGTCGGGTCCGGATGTTTCACGCACCGGGGGGCCTTGGCGTGCGAATGGACAGCGCGCTTTACTCCGGTTACTCGATCCCGCCCTATTACGACAGTTTGATCGGCAAGCTGATCGTGCACGGTCGCGACAGGCCAGAGGCACTGGCCCGGCTGCGGCGCGCGTTGGGAGAGTTGATCGTGGATGGGATAGACACCACGGTTCCGCTGTTCGTGTCGCTGTTAAACGAGCCTGACATCCAGAACGGGACGTACAACATTCATTGGCTGGAAAAATGGCTGGAAGCCCAATTCAAAGCCTGATGTCAGCCGCAGCGCGGCGTTGACCGGGCGGGTGACCACAGACCTGCTGCTGCGTGCCTATGCGGCCGGCGTATTTCCGATGGCCGAGGCCCGGGACGATCCGGAAATCCGCTGGGTCGAACCGCGCCGGCGCGGGGTATTGCCATTGGATAAATTCCACATTTCCCGCAGTCTGCATCGTAAGATTCTGCAATCGAGTTGTACAATTCGAACAAACAGCGACTTTTCTGGTGTGCTGGATGGATGCGCGGACAGGCCCGAAACCTGGATCTCGGACCGTATTCGCGGGCTGTATCTTGACCTTCACGCACAGGGGCACGCGCATAGCGTTGAAGTCTGGGAAGGCGGCGCATTGGTTGGCGGAACCTATGGCGTGGTACTTGGGGCGGCGTATTTCGGCGAAAGCATGTTTTCGCGCCGCACCGATGCCAGCAAAATGGCCTTAGCCTATCTGACACATCGATTGAACGTGGGCAGGTTCATGCTGTTTGACACCCAGTTTCTGACCCCGCATCTAGCAAGCCTTGGCGGGATCGAAGTGTCACGCGCGGAATATCAACACCTGCTGTCAGCCGCCCTCAGGGCGCGCGCGCGTTTTGATCCGCCAGGTTATTGCCCCACCGCCGCCGATGTGTCGCAACGCAAAATCCAGACGTCATAGCGCGGATGGTCGAGCGCCGACAGCGCGGGCGAAGACGCCACCATCCAACCGGCGAACACCGGATCAGGGGAGACGGAATCATAGATCGTAAGATGCGCAATCGCGTCTGACGAAGGGTTGTCGATCGGATAGCGACATTCGTCAAGTTGCACCGTCAGCCGCCCGTTGGTCTGCGCCGAACCGCTGGTCATGTCCGCGTCGATCAACGCACCGGACAGTTTATCCAGCATACGCACGGATCCACCGGCGGCGATGGTCATTTCCTGGGCTTGCGCCGGAACTGCAAGCAGCACCAGCAACACCAGACGTTTCATGGCGTGGCAGGCTCTGCCGAGTCGGACTTGCCACCTACAAACGCCATCAGCAGCGAAATAAGGCTGACCGAACCCTGCGTATCTTCGATTTCATCGCCAGGTGCCAGATTGTCGGGCGCACCCCCCGGGATTATCTCGACGAAATTGCCGCCAAGCAGCCCTTCGGACGAGATCAGGATCGCGCTGTCGGTCGGCAGTTGTATCTGTTCCTGCACCAGAATTGCAGCATCCGCAAAAAACGTCTGCGGGTTCAGCGTCAGGTCGGTGATCGTGCCGACCTTGATCCCGCCCAACCGGACTTCTGACCCAACGGTGATCCCTTCGACGGACCGGAATGACGCACGCAGCGGATAGCTGCCTGATTGCCCGGACATTTGAATACCTTGGGTGGCATAAAGCACAAACGCCACCGCCACCGCGAGCACTGCTGCCCCTGTCACCACCTCTGCACGATTTGTCGTCATCACTTGGGCTGCCATGCCTCGTAATCTGACTGTGGCGCAGCTGCGCCAGCCCGTCGAATTGACCCCGGCGGCGCGTAAGCCGCATCAGAACCCGTCAGGTTTTCCACATGCGGCTTTTCCCAGGCTTTGTGCACCAAAGGTGCCTGGGTCGGCGGCTGATCCCAGGTAAAGTGCAGCCAGCCATGCCAGTCCGGGCTGACCCGCGTGGCCTCCATATCGCCGTTGTAGATAACCCAACGGCGTTTCGCATCGGCCGTTTGATAGTAGATGTTGCCCTGCGCGTCTTCGCCGACTTTAACGCCCTGCCGGGCCGTAAAAATCTGCGTACCAAGGGTCTGGCTGTTCCACCAGGTTACCATGCGATTCAGAAAAGACATGCGGCCCCCTCAGGCTGTTTGCCGTTGTATGGCCGATTGGCGGCACCACGTCCAGTGACGCGCAACGGCAAGACTGCCGTGGGCACCAATCAGCCTGCGGTGGCTTTTTCTTTCTTGGTCTCTGTGTGCACCAACAAGGGCTGTGTCCCGCTGTTTACGGCCTCTTGATTGACCACGACCTCTTCGACACCGATCATGCCGGGCAATTCGAACATCGTGTCGAGCAGGATATCCTCCATGATCGAACGCAGGCCGCGCGCACCCGTCTTGCGCTTGATCGCGCGCTTGGCGATAGCCACCAGCGCGTCGCCAGAGAATGACAACTTGGTGCCTTCGATCTCGAACAGACGCTGGTACTGTTTGACCAGCGCGTTCTTCGGCTCGGTCAGGATGGTCACCAGCGCGGCCTCATCCAGATCGGTCAGGGTGGCGATCACCGGCAGGCGACCGACGAATTCGGGGATTAGGCCGAATTTCAGCAGATCCTCAGGCTCCAGTTCCTTGAACAACTCACCCGCTCCGCGATCCTCGGGGCCTTTGACGTCGGCACCAAAACCGATGGCCGAGCCTTTGTTGCGATGTGCGATGATCTTCTCAAGCCCCGCAAACGCCCCGCCGCAGATGAACAGGATGTTGGTGGTATCGACTTGCAGGAATTCCTGCTGCGGATGCTTGCGCCCGCCTTGCGGCGGCACCGAGGCTACGGTGCCTTCCATGATCTTGAGAAGCGCCTGCTGCACACCTTCGCCCGAAACATCACGGGTGATCGAAGGGTTGTCAGACTTGCGGGTGATCTTGTCGACCTCGTCAATATAGACGATGCCGCGCTGCGCACGTTCGACATTGTATTCCGACGCCTGAAGCAGTTTCAGGATGATGTTCTCAACGTCTTCCCCGACATAGCCGGCCTCGGTCAGCGTGGTTGCATCAGCCATGGTGAAGGGCACATCAAGGATACGCGCAAGCGTCTGCGCCAACAGCGTCTTGCCGCAACCGGTGGGCCCGATGAGCAGGATATTCGATTTCGACAGTTCGATATCGGTCTTCGTCGAATGGTTCAGCCGCTTGTAATGGTTGTGCACCGCCACCGACAGCACGCGCTTGGCGTGCACCTGTCCGATCACGTAGTCGTCCAGCACCTTGCAGATTTCACGCGGGGTCGGCACGCCATCCGACGACTTCAGACCGGTTGTCTTGGTCTCTTCGCGAATGATATCCATGCACAATTCGACGCATTCGTCGCAGATGAACACGGTCGGCCCAGCGATCAGCTTGCGAACCTCGTGCTGGCTCTTGCCGCAGAACGAGCAGTAGAGAGTGTTCTTGCTGTCACTGCCTGAGTTGTTCGCCATCGTAATCCTCTGCCTCGCGCCCGAAGAGCGTTGGTTCGAAAGTCTAGGCCAAGGCCCGCCCCTTCACAATGTCAAATCGCCCCCGGTGAAAAACCGATGCGATCACTTATTTCGCTGTGTCTTCCGCCTTGCCGCGGTTTTCCAGAATTGCGTCAATAAGACCCCAGGCCTTGGCATCTTCGGCCGACATGAAGTTATCCCGCTCCAGTGCGGCCTCGACGGCTTCATAGGTGTTGCCGGTGTGGCGCACGTAGATTTCATTCAGCCGGCGCTTCAGCTTTTCGGTTTCGCGGGCATGGATCATGATATCCGTCGCCTGACCCTGATAGCCGCCCGACGGCTGATGGACCATCACGCGGCTGTTTGGCAGCGAGAAGCGCATGCCTGTGTGCCCCGCAGTCAACAGCAAGGACCCCATCGACGCCGCTTGACCTATGACCAAGGTCGAAACCTTCGGTTTGATATACTGCATCGTGTCGTAGATCGACAGACCGCTGGTCACCACGCCACCCGGCGAGTTGATGTACATGCTGATTTCCTTTGACGGATTTTCCGCCTCAAGGAAAAGAAGCTGCGCGCAGATCAGGCTGGACATGCCGTCATGCACCGGACCGCCCAAAAAAATGATGCGCTCTTTCAGCATGCGGCTGAAGATGTCATAGGCCCGTTCGCCCCGGCTGGTCTGTTCGACCACCATTGGCACGAGGGTATTCATGTAGTGGTCGATCGGATCGCGCATGGGGACCTGCCTGTTGCTCGTCTTTGAAATAGCCGGGGGTTCTTGACAGAGTCTTAGTGTCGCGCGCCGGGGGCTGCAAGGGTGCGAGGACAATTCGGGTGAACACGACAGCATGCCGCAGTCGCCTGCCCTGCCTCGGGTGGCGGCCGGGATATGGCAAAAGACGTTTGGGACCTGTTGGCTGAAACTGCACCCGATGACCAGAACTGACTGTCTGTGCCGGGTCCCTGCGGGACGCAAACGCAGGGCTTTTGCGCATTAGTTTTCGCCCGCACCCAGATCGCCTGCCTTGGGCGCAGCAGGATCCATGTGATCAACGGGTCAGACACCTGAACAAGACGCAATTGGCAAGTTACGGAAGAACCGCAGACTTGGAACGCCGCGATCCGGGTCTTCACGCGGCCCTGCGGTGTATCCTGGGGTCGCATTTATTTCTTCGGCATTTGATCAATTGCGGTCTAGTGCGCGGCAAGGTCCATCTCCCAGGACCAGTGCAACCAACACCCATCCGTTCAGGCGAACACCCGCCAGGCCAGCCACACGCGGCTGACGCAGGTGTAAAAGCACAAAAGTCCAAAAATGACGGCCAACTCGGAAAATGCAGCGGGCCAAAGGCACAACAGAGCAAAAAATCCGATGGTTTCCGTGCCCTCCAACAGGCCCGGGCTGAAATACAATGACTTCTCCCCCCGGTCCGTCGTTTCAATCCCGCGTTTGGCGGCGAGGATCGCATAGGCAAGAAAACTGGACCCATTCGCGTAAAACGAGGACAGCAGAAACGCAGCGGCCAGTGCATTAGCATCGGGGTCGCGCATCGCAAATGCCAGCGGAATCGCCCCGTAAAAAGCAAAGTCGCAGACGATGTCCAGATACCCGCCAAAATCCGTCTTTTGCGTTGCCCGCGCAACCGCGCCATCCAGCCCGTCAGCCAACCGGCTGGCCAGCAGCACCCCCAACGCCAGCCAACCCGGCACACCAACCGCAAGCATCAGCGCCGACAAAAGCCCCAGCCCAAGCCCCAGTACCGTCATGCCGTTTGCCGTAAAGCCCCGTGCGGCCAAGATCGGACCCCAGCGGTTCATCAACGGATCAATCACCCGCCGCATCTGCTGGTCGAACATGGCATCCTCCGGTTTCGAGACACCGGGGGGTGCCCCATTTTGATCTGCGCTGCGAGACGTCTTTGTTGCAAGCCTGAAGCCGACTTCGTATCGGCGATCAAGGGCCTTTTGCGCAAGCAGCGAAACAGGCGGATCCGCTTTCCGCACAATAGCTTGATCGAAGCGGGCCGCAGCGCTGACAGCGGGCACCGGCGCAGCCCCAAGTTTGGATCGGCAAGCCAACTTCCAAGCCCGACCGCGGTCGCACGGGTGCCCGCGCCCTGCCCCGACTAACGTGCAAGAACCAGATCGGCCCGCAGCCCGCCCAGATCGGTTGAAGAGCCAAGCCGCAACGACCCGCCATGGCTGCGTGCAATGTCCGCCGCAATCGACAGCCCCAAACCGACCCCACCACCGCGATTGGGGTTGCGTGCATCATCCAGCCGCACGAACGGTTGCATCGCTTCGTCGCGACGGTCTTTCGGGATACCCGGCCCGTCATCCTCGACAGTCAACCGCACGGTGCGTTCGGTAAAAGCCAGACTGACCACCGCCCGCGAGCCAAAACGCACGGCGTTGCCGATCAGATTGTCCAGCGCCCGCGACACCGCCTGCGGTCGCAGCGCGACCTCGGCTGCCGCCCCGTTGCAGGTGCCCAAGCTGACCGAATGCCCGGCGCGCTTTGCGTTTTCAACGGCTTGTGTCACCAGCGCCATCGGGTTGACGCGTTGGGCTTCCTCCATTGCATCGCCGCGCGCAAAGGCCAGAAACTCGTCGACCAGACGCTGCATTTCAGCAACGTCATGATGCAGCGCGGCAGTGCCTTCGTCTTCGGGAAGCAGCGACAGGCCCAGCTTCATCCGGGTCAAGGGCGTGCGCAGATCATGGCTGACGCCCGACAGCAACAGGGTGCGCTGTTCGATCTGCCTTTCGATCCGGGCGCGCATGTCGAGAAAGGCGTGGCCTGCAATCCGAACTTCGGTTGCGCCACGCGGACGATAGGTCAGCGACTGGCCACGCCCGAACGCCTCGGACGCGGCGGCAAGTTTGGCAATCGGTGACAGTTGATTGCGCAAGAACACATAAGAAATCAGCGTCAGCACGATCGAGGCCACCATCATCAACACCAACAATTGGTGTGGATTTGACGCGGAAACCCGCCGACGTTCCAGCGCCACCGCCATCGGACCATGCGGAGTGTCAAACCGCATCTGCACTTTGCGCTGATCCGAAACCAGATCTACGGTGATCAGTGGCGGCATCCTGTCGCGCAACGAGGCAATCACCGCCCGCCCCGACCAATCCCAAAAGCGACGCTGGTCCGTCACGTCTGCCAGAGTTGGTGGCAAAGGCAGGTCAACCGTCAGGTCCAAGGCCGCGGACAGCCGTTGCGCCCTGCTTTGCGCGTCGCCCAGCGATGCCGCTGCGGCCACTTCGTCCAAAAGGAACTGAAGTTCGATTGTCACCCCCCGCGTCATTTGCCGGGTGACACCTTCGAAGTGCCGCTGAATAAAGACAATGGACACCACCAACTGAATCGTGACGATGGGCACGATCAGGATCAGGGCAGCACGGCCAAACAGGCTGTGAGGCAGATAGGGTTTTAGATGTGGCCGCATCGGGCAAACCTAGCCTGCACTGTGGCTTAAGGAAAGCACAGGCAATGCAAGACAGCGCACCGGCAATCGAACGGCCCCTTTGCGGACAAGGAAACTGGCGGGGGCTGCGCATTTGATCCGGCTTGCCCCCGACCTGCGGTTGATCCTTGCGCCCAATCCGGGGCCGATGACCGGTGCGGGGACCAACAGCTATGTCGTGGGACAGGGCGAGGTGGCCCTGATCGACCCTGGCCCGGCACTGCCTGCGCATCGCGACGCAGTGTTGGCGGCACTTGACCCCGGCGAGCGTTTGGCGGCGATCCTGATCACCCACAGCCATCTGGACCACACAGCCTTGGCGCGGGAATTGGCGGCGATGACCGGCGCACCGGTTTGGGGTGCCGGGCCGGCGGGCAGTGGCCGGTCACAGCGGATGCGTGACCTGGCAGCACAGGGGCTTGCCGGCGGCGGTGAAGGATTTGACCTGACATATGCGCCCGACCGGGTACTGGCCGGTGGCGCGGTCGTCCAGTTTGGTGGCACGACCATAGATGTACTGGCAACACCGGGCCACACCGGGTGCCACCTTGGCTTTGCCTGGGGTGACCGTCTGTTTTCGGGGGATACCGTGATGGGCTGGTCGACCTCGCTTGTGTCACCGCCCGACGGCGATATGGCGGCCTATATGGCCAGCTTGACCACTCTGGCTGCCCGCGACTGGGGCGTGATCCATCCGGGCCATGGCGCTGCCATTGACGCGCCTGCCCAGCGGCTGACCGAGTTGATCGCGCACCGCAAGACCCGCGAGGCAGAGATTCTGGCGGCCATGACGCTTGGTCCGTCCACGCCGTCGGCCTTGGCCGCGCGGGTATATGCCAGCACGCCGCCTGCCTTGCTGCCTGCCGCGTCGCGCAATGTTCTGGCGCATTTGATCGACCTTGCGGACCGGGGGCAGGTGACGCAGGAAGCCGTGTCAGGCGCGGACTGGGTGTTTTCACTGACACCACGCCCATGACCGGACAGACAGCAAGCTGCCCAAAAACACAAAGGCCGCCCTAAGGCGGCCCGTGTCAATCGTTGCAAGTCGAATTGGAGCGGGCGAAGGGATTCGAACCCTCGACCCTAACCTTGGCAAGGTTATGCTCTACCCCTGAGCTACGCCCGCACCTTTTCGACTGAGGTTCATCTATAAAGGGACGTCGAAGCCTGCAAGAGGCAAAATGATCGACACATGCGATTTCCCGATTTGCCAGCAAGTTGCTGCTTGCATCCCTTGGACCTGACACCTACCGCTGCGCCCATACAGCAGCAGTATGCAATGACCCATCCTGATCTGATCGCCCGCTCGGGAAATGCCTGCGAGTTCTGCGGCGAAGGCACCAACTTGCAGGCGGCAACAGCCCCGGGAGGCGGTGAAATCCTGCTCTGCGCGCTTTGCCGCGAGGAAGTGCCCGCCCCGGCGGCACACTGGCGCTGCCTGGAAGGGGCCGCATGGTCGGCCGAACGCGCCGTTCAGAGTGCGGTTTTGCACAAGCTGGCCACCATTGACGCCCCCTGGGCCAAAGAGACACGCGCAGGCATGGTCCCGCCACAGCGCGTGTTAGAGCAAGCCGGCCTTGATCCCGATCCCGGCCCTGGTCCCCTGGAGCATCGCGATTGCAACGGCGTTCTGCTGGCACAGGGCGACACCGTCGTTTTGATCAAGGATCTGACAGTCAAGGGCGCCGGCTTTACCGCCAAACGTGGCACAGCCGTGCGTGGCATCAGCTTGGTGATCGACAACGCCGCCCAGATTGAAGGCCGCGTAGAGGGACAGCGGATTGTCATTCTGACCGAGTTCGTCAAGAAACACTGATCAGGCCGCGGCGTCAGGTCGCCAGATCCGCAGAAAAAAGCCGCCGATGCTCGATCGCCGGGCACCGGTCCATCACCACGGTCAGCCCCGCCGCGCGCGCTTGCGCTGCTGCAACCTCGTCCAGGACGCCCAATTGCATCCAGATCGTTTGCAAGCCGGGCATTCGCAGCGCCTCTGCAACCACCGGCCCCACCAGTTCCGAGCGGCGAAAGATGTCTGCCATATCGACGGGCTCGCCAATGTCAGAAAGGCTTGCCCGAACCCTTTCGCCCCGCACCAGAACGCCCGCCTGCCCCGGATTGACCGGGATGACCCGATAGCCTTTTGCAGACAGGAATGACGCGACGCGGTGACTTGGACGCTCTGCATTGGGCGACCAGCCGACCAGCGCAATGACGCGCGTGTTGACCAGCACATTGCGCAAGATATCATCGATCGGTGCCACATGGTTCTCCTTTTCGCCCAGATTGCAACGCCCCACCACGCGCCGCCAGTACAAAAAAGCGCCCGAGCCTTTCGGTCGGGCGCAAGGTGTGGAACGAGGGACAGTGAAGAGAGCACAGGTGTTCCAAATCCATGTCTCATCACTGGATTTGGAGGCCCGAGTGGCAAATTAAATCGCCTATCGCGCAGTTGTGATCACGCTACCGGATCGACGCCGCATAAAGACCGACTGCCGCCGCGTTTGACACGTTCAGCGACCCAAAAGGGCCCGCGAACGGGATGCGCGCGATCACATCGCAGGTCGCGCGCGTCCGATCGCGCAGACCCGGACCTTCCGCCCCCAGAACCAGCGCCACGGCCCGACTGCCTGCCGCTGCCAGCGCTTGCCCAAGCGGCACATCCCCGTCACCGTCCAGACCGATCAGAACAAATCCCATCTCGCGCAACTGCTCCATCGCCTCTGCAAGATTGGCAACCTTCAAATAGGGCTGGCGCTCCAGCGCACCACTGGCAGTCTTGGCCAAGGCGCCGGTTTCCGGAGCTGAATGATGCCGAGGTGCGATAACCGCCCGCGCGCCGAACACTTCGGCGCTGCGCAGGACTGCGCCGACGTTGTGTGGATCGGTGACCCTGTCAAGACAAACCACCAGCGGCAGCCCGGCGCCCGAAATACACACATCTGCCAGCTTCCCCCACGCCAGCGGCCGCACCTCGAGCGCCGCGCCCTGGTGCACAGAACCTTCGTCGATGGGCACATCGAACCGACGCGGATCGGCAATTTCCGGTTCCATCCCGCTTGCAGCAATCGCCTCTGCCAGCCGGTCGGCGGCATTTCGGGTAGCCACTAGCCGCAGCTTTTCGCGGGCCGGGTTCATAAGCGCGTCGCGCACCGCATGCAGGCCGAAAAGCCAGACTGTTTCGCGCGCCTCCTGCCGCCGTGCGCGTTCCTTGTCAACCACCCAAGTCGGCTTCAACGCTCCGCTCATCTAGGCTATCCCCCCTGATCCGATGCCCGACCCATGGTCTGACCGCCGCCGATCCCCCTTAATGCGGTGGGGCAGGCACGCACGCAAGCCAGCTTTTCGGCCTTGACGCTTCGGACCACCTCCAGTAGCACGACGCCTCAGTGGGCGACGCGCTGCAAGGTGCGGCAGGAGACTGTAACTCTCCCGGGGCGACCCGTGCCTGGTTCGATTCCAGGGTCGCCCACCATTTCATCTGAAATTGTTGATTTCTAAGGGTTTAGGGTCTATAGTGCCCGAACTTTTTGGCTCATTTGGGCCATTTCTCGATACAACTCAGGTGGTTTTCGATACATGGCCGATACGAAGCGCGTCCGATACCTCAAGATCGACCGGGGTCGCTTCTTCTATCAGCGCAGAGTCCCCAAGAACCTACAGGCCGATCTGCGGGAAAAGATGTGGCTCCGCCCATGCGGGGACGTGACCTACTCCAAGGCCGTCCAGATGGTCGTGACCTGGGCCGAAGAACATGACGAGATGATCGCGGACCTGGAGAACCCAGCCAAACGGCTGGCAGCACGGGCCAAGGTAACCCAAGCTGTAAAACAGCAGATGCGTGACGCCTACGCAGAGCTAGGTCTGCCACGTTTCTTCGAGATGACCGAAACTCTGCCGGGTGAGAAGCAGTTCTACCCTCTGGAGCGCCTTCCTCGGCCATGGCAGGCGGCTGCAAAGATGCTGACGGATGCTGAAATGGCACGTCGGGGCAACATCAACAGCCCATGGTTGATCCATCGCATCGAGGAACGTGTCGCCGCGATCCGTGAGGGCTTTGTGCTGGACGACGTGTTCACTGTTCCAGGGTTCAGGGATGTTGAGGAATATCTTGCCACCCGACTTGATGCGGAGACCCGTGCGGCGATCAAGGTCGTCGTCACAGCACGACCACTGTCCGCCATCAGCGCCCATGGAACAGTTTAGTATGATTGCGTAGCGGAGGGTTTGCGGCTCATCTTTACCCCAGTTGGAGTTGAAGATGATGAAGAAACCCGTGACGACGACGGGCCATGCCGAGTTGGACGCGATTGCCGACATCGCCGCCCCGGACTGCCCGGTGCGCCATGTGGTGACGGTGCAAAAGCTGCGCGAGGGCTGGGATTGCCCGTTCGCCTACATCCTGTGTTCGGTGGCCGAGTTGAACTCGCCCACGGCGGTGGAACAAATCCTGGGACGTGTGCTGCGGATGCCGAAGGCACGGCGCAAGACGCGGGATGTGCTGAACCGGGCCTATGCGTTTGTCGCGTCTAACAGCTTTCAGACGGTGGCAGAGCAGCTGAAAGACGGGCTGGTGGACGGCGCGGGGTTCAACCGGCTGGAAGCCGAGATGCTGGTCAAGCAGCACGGGTCTTTTGAGTTTGAGGACGAGCGGGCAGATTACGTCCACAAGTCCGAAGCCCTGCCAGATGCGCCCAGTGCGTCCGCAGAGGCGGTTGTGGCAGCCATCGCCAAACTGCCGCCCTCGATGAAACTGCGGGTGCAGTTCGACCCGGAGACACGGGAAATCGGCGTCACACGCGCCCTTTCGCGGGATGAACGCAACCTAATGCAGCTTGCCTTTGCCAAGGTGCAGGGGGCCGAGCGGGTGATTGACCGCCTGTTCATCAAGTCCAACCGGATACAGGCGACCGAGATGCCCGAGGGCGAAAAAGCCACCCTTCCTCGTGCCCCGGCTGTGCATCCGCCGCCAAGGGATGCTGGAACTGTTCGGGCCGGACCACTTCCTTGACCTGCCGTGGAACCTTGCGGACCGCGACCCCGCGCCGTTCGCCGCGCGCTTCAGCATTCAGGGCGACACGCGGGCCGGAGAGATTGACGTGACCGACGCGGGCCAGCTGCGCATCGCCTATGTCGGGCAGTTGCATGACCAGCTTGCGATGGCCATTCAGGAACCGGCATGGACCCTGCCCCGGCTGGTGAACTGGATTGACCGGGGTATTCCGCACCCGGACGTGACCAAGCCCGCAGCGCGGGTGTTCATCCATCGGGCGGTGGAAGCGGTGATGCAAAGCAAGGGCTACAGCCTCGACCGGCTGGCCCGCTACAAATACGAGGTGCGCCGCGCGCTGACCGACGAAATCCAGTCCCTGCGGGCCAAGCGCGAGGTGGGCAACTACAACGCGTTGTTCGCGGTGGACACGGGCAGTTTCGAGACCAGTTCTGACTTGGCCCGGCTGTTCGATGAACAGACCTATGCCTACAACCAGCCTTACCGGGGCGCGCGGACGTTCAACAAGCACTACTTCCCGATCATTGGCGACCTGAAACCCGATGGTGAAGAATTCCGCTGTGCCGTCTTTCTGGACGAACACCCGGCAGTGCGCTTCTGGGTACGCAACGTGGACCGCAAGCCGAACGCCTTCTGGCTCCAGCTTTCCGGCGCGCGGTTCTACCCGGACTTCGTGGCGCTGCTGACGGACGGGCGCATTCTGGTGGTCGAATACAAGGGCGCACATCTGGCCGAGGAAGCGCGCGAAAAGCTGATGGTCGGAATGCTATGCGCCGTTGCCATTGTCTACGGTATCTACTTTGTGCACGACAGCATCACATCCGCCCGCGATGCGCTCGTGGCTTGGAGAGCGAGGGTGTCACGGTTCACTTCGAGTGTCGGAGCATTTGTGAGTCCGCCCGTGGGCAAACGAAAAAGCAATCGTAAGGTGACGGAGCCACCCATGTCCAAGAAACGCTGAATCGCTCCCGTGACCCTCACGCTCGGCATCTGCGTGGGATAGACGGGGGCATTGAAAATACTCTTCACCCCTCAAATCCATGTAAATTCTTGTTTTTTTTGGAATGTGTGGTGCCCAGAGACGGAATTGAACCGCCGACACGCGGATTTTCAATCCGCTGCTCTACCAACTGAGCTATCTGGGCACCCTTGAAAGGCCTCGGCCTTCGAGTGGGCGCGTGATACGTCACAGGCCTGGGGCTGTCCAGAGGGATTTGCGGAAATCGGCGCGCACAAGCGGGGTCATTGTGCGCGTGGCGGGTCGTGGTCGACTTCCGGTTCTTCGTCTGGGGAAGGGATGGCATAGCTGCCGCGCAGCCAGTGCGCGAGGTCCACGTCCGCGCAGTGACGCGAACAGAACGGATGGTACTTCTGATCACTGGTGCGGCTGCAGATCGGGCAACTCATCTGGGCATCTCCAACACCTCGGCCAAAGGAAGTCGGTCGCGTTTGCGGGTCATTTCGAACAGGCCAAGCGTGGTCCATCCGGCGAGGTTCGTCTCTGCTTCGCCTTTGAACGCCGCGCGGATCACCTGATCAAGGATCGCGCGGTCCTTCTTTGGCATCGGCGCAAAGTCGATCACCACTTGCCCGCCAAGCCCGCGCAATCGCAACTGCCGCGCCAGATCGCGGGCGGCGGCGATATTGACCTTCAGACTGGCCCCCGGCGTTGTGTCCGGCCCGGTATTCACATCCACCGCAACCAGCGCATGCGTCGGCTCGATCATCATGTGCCCGCCGCCGGGCAGGTCCACGCGCGGCACCAGCAAAGCATCGATCATATCGAGCACGCCAAGATGTTCAAAACCACCCTCGACGACTTCGTCGGGCTCCGGGTCGGCCCAGTCGCGCCAAGCAGTTTCCTGTGCGCCCGCACCTTCGACCAGCAGCTCCGGACCGCCGTCGATATCTGCCAGCACCGCCAGCGCCAAATCGCGCATCGCGGTGATATCTTCGGAAATCGCATCATCGGTGGCTCCGGCGCAGGCCGAGCGCAGGATCAGGCCCAGATCCACCGGGGCACCGGCCATTCCAGCCTTCGCCATCGCCTCCAGATCAGCCCTCAGGGTCTCTTCCTTGATACGACGCGAGATGTTCAGCCCCGGCGCACCGGGCGTTGCGATGGCATACCGCGACTTGAACAGCAGCCGCGTGGTGACCGGCAGGGCCTTGCCGGGCTCTGCCGGGCCCGTCACCTGCACCAGAAGACGCTGCCCGGGGGCAATCCCGGCGGTCTGGCGCAAAAAGCCCGATCCTTCGGGCAGTTTGACGAAGAGCCCGCCCATCCCCTTCATCGGCCGATCCGCAACGGCGCGGTAGATCGCGCCCGGAAGAGCCGCGTCATCCTTCGGATCCACGGCCAAATCCGCGAGCCGCCCATCCACCAGCAGAGCCGCCGCCTGTCTGCCCTGGACCACGTCCAGCACCACCACCCGACCGATCATGCCTGCCTCCATACCGGATATCCGGCCGCAGCCAGCAAGGCCGCGGTTTCTGCAAGCGGCAAGCCGACGATCCCGGAAAAGGACCCCGAGATCCACGGAATGAACGCGCCTGCCGCGCCCTGGATGGCATAGCCGCCCGCTTTGCCCCGCCAGTCGCCCCCGGCAAGAAAGCTGTTCAGTTCGGCATCCGACAACCGCTTCATCTTTACAGCGCTTTCGCTGACTTTGGCCCAGACCCGCGCGCCACGCCGCACCGTGACAGCCGTGATGACCTGATGACGCCTGCCGGCAAGGGATGTAATGAACTCTGCCGCCTGTCCCGCATCGGCAGGTTTGCCCAATATCCGCCGGCCAAGCGCAACCGTCGTGTCGGCACACAGCACGATATCATCGGGGTCTGCCGCTATTGCGTGCACTTTTTCCAGTGCAATCCTCTCGGCATAGGGCCGAGGCAACTCTGCCCGGAGGGGTGCCTCGTCGATATCGGGTGGAAAAACGGCGTCAGGTACAACGCCCAGCTGGGCCAGCAGTTCCAGCCGGCGCGGGCTGGCCGAACCCAGAATCAATCTCATCTCTGACGCTCCTGATGCACCGGCACGCAAGACATCATCTGTGCGATCAATGCCAGCGAAACCGTCAGCCGCGTGAGATCAGGATCAACAGCACAAACATCACGGGCACCGTCGCCAGGGCCGCCATCACCAGTGCAACGACCCCCCAAGTCTTGACGGCCAGGACCAGGACCGTAAACAGGATCATCAAGGCGTAGGGCACATTCTCGACGCCCTTCGAGATGTCGCGCGCCATTGTCCCGATGATCGGCAGGGCATACAAAACCCGCAGGGCTATGGGTGGGCGCGCGGCTGCGGACTGTGGCATGGGACCTCCTGTTGTCGGTCAGGAGGTGAGGTCGGCTGTACGCCCCTGCAAGGCCCAAAGGTCTGCGACACGGTGCCACGCCGCGCCGCCGCGCTATTTGAAACGATAGTTGATGCGGCCCTTCGACAAGTCGTACGGCGTCATTTCGACCTGCACCTTGTCACCGGCAAGCACCCGGATGCGGTTCTTGCGCATCTTGCCCGCCATCACCGCGATCAGTTCATGGCCATTGTCGAGTTCGACCTTGAATGTCGCGTTTGGCAGAAGTTCCTTCACGACACCGGGGAATTCGAGAATGTCTTCTTTGGCCATGGTCACTCCAATAGGGTTTCACCCGCGAACGGTGTCGCGGGCTTCGGAGGGCATATGCGCCCCGAAATCAAAGATATCAAGCACAATCGCGAGGCTTGGCGCGCGCGCCGACCTGCAGGTGAATGCCGTCTTTGGCCCGCACTGTCAGATGCGCCACCGGGACCGGGACCCGCCCCGGAACAGGAACAACGCGGAACGCGCGGATCAGCAGCGCCAGCAGCACTGTGCCTTCGATCATGGCAAAGCCCGCCCCGGTGCAGACACGCGGCCCGGACGAGAACGGCATGTAGGCATCCCGGGCGCAGGCCCGGTTCTCGTCCCGTGACCAGCGGTCAGGATCAAATGCGTCGGGTGCGGCCCAAATCCGTTCATGCCGATGCAGATGCCAGGGCGACAATACGATCTGCGCGCCGCGCCGAACCTTGCGCCCGCGCATGTCTTCCGGATGCAGGTTTTGGCGCACCATCATCGGCACCGGGGGATAAAGTCGCAGCGCCTCCCGAAATACGTCGCGCGTGAACTTCAGGCGCGACAGTTGGCTGAAATCGGCCTCGTCACCCAAGGTCGCGGCCTCTGCCGCAACACGGTCCTGAACGTCTGGATGCGTGGCCAGCAAATACAGCGACCACGCCAGCGCAGAGGCGCTGGTCTCATGCCCAGCAAGAAAGAAGATCGCAACTTGATCGACCATTTCTTCGGTCGCAAACCGCGCGCCGGTTTCGGGGTCTGGGGTCATCATGATCTTGGTCGCCAGATCGTCCGGTGCGGTGCCCGCCGCGATCTCGGCTACGCGGCCTTCCGTCAGGCGGGTTATCAGGCCGCGGATCACGGCCGCAGAAACCTTCGTGGCGCGCCGATGAAACCGCGGCACCCATGCAGGCAACGGAACAAAGGCAGCGAGGTTAAGGATCGGTTGGGTGCGCTGATAGGTCCGAAACTCAGTGAACGCAGCGCTGGCAATTTCATGCTCGATCGGGATCGAAAACAAGGTGCGAAAGATCACATCCGCTGCCGCATGGCTCATCTCTTCTTCGACTTCGACAACGCCTGGCGCCATGCGCGCCACCATTGCCTGTCCTGCCGCCCAGATCCCGGGATATGCGTCGCGAAGCCGCCCGCCGTCGAATGCCGGATCGATGATCCGCCGCTGCCGTTTCCAAACCGCGCCATTGGTCACGAACACCGAATTGCCAAGCAGGGGCCGCAAACCCTCTGCGATCCGCGCAGATTTCGGGAAATCGTCCGGTCGTTCGTTCAGCACGCGCGCGACCAGTGCGGGGTCGTTGCACAGATAGCTGCGAAAGAACGGCGTGCGGAACTCTGCCATCCAGGCACGATATAGCCGCGCCGGTTGTGCCGACAAAAGATCGGCACGAAACAACCGCAGGTACTGCAACAGCGATACCTTGTCGGCACGCGAAATCGGTTTCGGGGGGATCACGCCAGGGACCTGTAGCCCGAGGTCGGTCGCTCGATCCGGCTGACCGAAGGATTGCGCCCCCGGTACCGGTCGGCAAGTGTCACCGGTCCCGCGGTGATTTGGAAATAGTCATAGTCGCCGGGGCGGTCGAAGGCGCAAAGATACTGGAAATGCAGGCGGAAGAACTTCCAGCGCAATTCCTTCCAGCGTGCCGGGCTCAACGTGCGCGTGAAAGCAGCCGACACGACCAGCGGCCATTTCTTGTCTACCGGCGCCACCCCCGTCACCGCGACCGGATCGCACAGCGCAAAGGCGCAGCCATCTCCGGGTGCCGTCACGTCGATCCAGGTTAGCTCGTCGCGCGCTGAAAGAAAGTGCAGATCTGCCCGCAACCGCGTGGCACGCGGCAAGAACGACACCATCGGAACCACCTGACCCAAGGTCAGCAACCCCAGCGCAGGGCGCGCGTCCGACAGACCTGCGCGGATCAAATCGGACAGCACCGACACCGCGACATGCGCACCCGAAGAGTGGCCGATCAGCAGAACCTCGTCGAAATCCTGTTGCAACGCATCCCCAACCGATTGTCCAAATGCAACAATCCGCGCCTCCAATTCAGGCGAATTGGCCCCAAACGAACCTGCCGAATATGCATAATCATGCATCAGGTAGTAGGCGAACAGTTTGTTGTCATAGCGGCGAAATGCCCGCAGCACGGCCACAAAAACACCAAGGCCAACTCCCCAGCCAACCAAAGGATGCAACCAACCTGCCAGCGTTCCCGTGGCCCAGCCAGCCAGCACCGCCAGCATCAATTGCCCCAACAGCATTCCGATCGGATAAAGTGCTGCAATCATCGGGCCCTTGCGCAGCCTGACCAACCGAAACAAGGCACCGGTCGCGATGTAGACCCACGCAGTTCGCACCAGCTGCCAATAGGTCGCTGCAATCGACGGGTTCATCGATCCCTTGACGATGTCCGACCACACCAGAACCTCGAAGTCTGCAACCGCTCCCTGCCCCGTGACTTGCCAGCCATAAAGACCTTTCGTCATCTTTGGCGTCAATTCGAGCATGTAGCCAGAGATCGCCGCCTGCGCTTTGCCTTCGCGGCGATACAACTCGCGGTACCGACGCGGCGGAATTGGGTCATAGCCGGGGATGTAGAACACCCTCCGCCGAAACTCTCGCTGTGTCGCGCCGTCGATCATGCCACGAGTATGCCAAGCGATTGCGGAAATTCTAAGGGGAAATCAGCCCAGGGTGGCAAGGAACGGCAGGTTCTCGAGCAGCCAGTAAGAAAACTGCGAGAATCCCCCGGTCAGCATCAACAAACCCACCGTCCACAGCAGCAGCCCCATGATCCGCTCGATCTGTTCGGTATGCCGCTTGAAGAACGCCATCAGCCCGCTCATCCGCGGGAAAAACGCGGCCACCAGCAGAAAGGGAATGCCCAAACCCAGCGCATAGACACCCAGCAGCGTGGTTCCCCGCGCCACTGACCCCTCTTGAGCTGCCAGTGACAGGATCGCACCCAGTTGCGGCCCGATGCAGGGCGTCCAGCCAAAGGCAAATGCCAGCCCCAGCACGTAGGCGCCAAACGCAGAGCCACCTTGTTGACCCGCATCCACACGCAATTCGCGATTCAGAAACCCGATGCGGATCACCCCCAGAAAATGCGCGCCAAACACCATGACAACGATGCCCGCCAGCATTGCAAATGTATCGGCATTGCCCAGAAAGAATGCGCCAAACGCCGAAGCGGTAAAGCCAAGCAGCATGAAGACCGTGGACAGCCCCAGCACAAAGAACACCGCCGGCAACAGCGCCGATCTGCCCGCCCGCATCTCGCCCACCGATATCCCGCTCATGTAGGCAAGATAGGGCGGTACGATCGGCAGGACGCAGGGGCTGAGAAATGACAAAATTCCCGCCAGCAGTGCCACGGCCATGGCAGGCAACAGACTTGCATCAAAGATGTCGATACCTAACATCGGCGGCTCCTTTTCGCGCTGGCCTAGCGGGATTTGTGCCAGACGTCACGCGGGCAAGAGGTCACATTGACGTGCGGCAAGCATTTCGCAAATCGGAAAGAGCCTTCGACGGGGATTTGATCAGTGAAGAACGAGGGATCGATGGTGTGGGATGTTGAACTCGATTGCACCGGGCTTTTGTGCCCGCTGCCGGTTTTGAAAGCGCAAAAGCGTCTGCGCGGCATGGCTGCGGGCCAGGTCCTTGCCTTGGTCGCGACGGATGCGATGGCGGCGGTAGACGTGCCGCATTTCTGCCAGACGACCGGGCACAGATTTTTGTCGGCAGAGCCAGAAGGAATGGCGACGCGCTATCTTATCCGCTGCAAGACCTGAGGTCGGCGGAATGCCCGCCGCCCCAGTGTCGAAATCAGCGCCCGAGTGACCACCAACCACGGCGTTTGGGTTTTGCCGCATCCTCCGCAGAACCGGTATCCTGTGCGGTTGACATCGAATCGCTCAGCGCATCGGCTTGCAGAACTGCCTCTGGCACTGGTGCAGACACGACAGGATCAGACAGCACTGCTGCATCGACAACGCGTTCCGCTTTGGTCGTGACAACAGGTTGCAGCGCTACCGGTTCTGGTTCCGGCGCTGCAGTTTGGGCAGCTTCTGCGTCAATGACCTGCACGGGCAAGGCTGCCAGAACCGGATCCGGCGCTTGCGCAAAGTCGGACGAGTCTGCAGGCGGGCCCGCTTTTGCCGTACCATCAGTTGCCTTTGCAGCGGATGACCGGGGCGTCGCTGCCTTTGGCTTAGTGCTTCTTGCCCGGGATGAGGGGGCTTTGGGTTCAGCTTTGACTGGGGCGGCGTCGTCCGTTGCGACCAGGGTTGCGGCCTTGGCCTTGCTGGTGCGTGATCTGGTTGTAGGCTTTTTCAGCGGTGCGTCAGGCACTGCCGCAGGCTCCGGCGGCACTTCTGCCGGAACATCTGCGGGCATTTCTGTGGGCGCTTCTGCGACCGACATGGCCAGTTCCGACTGCAAGGTCGGTTCTGCATCGGCAGCCGCGATGTCTTCGACATCGTCGCCGTCATCGTCACCGTCGTCTGCATCATCGCCATCCGCCATGTCGGCAGTTTCCGCGCCCTGGCCCGGTCCGCCTTTCTTGCGACGACGCCGACGCCGCTTTTTCTTGCCGGGCGCACCGGGTGCGGCCCCGTCAGTCGGGGCTGCAACCGCCGTTTCAACGTCGTCTCCGTCGCCCTCGTCTTCGACGTCGTCGAACAGCAGATCCTCGTCTTCGTCAACGGCTGCCCCCATCAGGCTGGCATTGCCCGAAATCACCGGTGCGCTGTCTGGCACGACCCGCGTTGCAGTCTTGAACTTCTCGATCGTGAAATCGGGCGAGATCATCGCCGGATCGCATTCGATCCGCACGCTCATCCCATAGCGGGCCTCGATCAGGGCGATATGCTCGCGCTTGCCGTTGATCAGGAAGTTCACGATGCCGATGGGCGCACGCAGCAGAACCTCTTTGCTGCGCTTGCGCGTGCCCTCTTCCTCCAGCGCGCGCAGCACCTGCAGGCCCAGGCTGTCGTCCGAGCGGATCAGACCGGTTCCATGGCAATGCGCGCAGGGCTGTGTCGTCGATTCGAGCATGCCCGGGCGCAGCCGCTGCCGGCTCATCTCCATCAGGCCAAAGCCGCTGATCCGGCCGACCTGAATGCGGGCGCGGTCGGTTTTCAGCTTGTCCTTCAGACGCTTTTCAACGGCGGCGTTGTTCTTGCGCTCTTCCATGTCGATGAAGTCGATCACGATCAGACCGGCAAGGTCGCGCAGGCGCAACTGGCGGGCGACCTCGTCGCAGGCCTCAAGGTTGGTCTTCAGCGCGGTATCCTCGATCGACCCTTCGCGGGTGGACCGGCCAGAGTTCACGTCGATCGCCACCAGTGCCTCGGTGATCCCGATCACGATGTAGCCGCCGGATTTCAACTGCACCGTCGGGTTGAACATGCCGCCGAGATAGCTTTCGACCTGATACTTGGCGAACAGCGGCATCTGTTCGGCATAGGGCACCACCACGCGGGCGTGGCTGGGCATGATCATCCGCATGAAATCCTTGGCGGTGCGGTACCCCGCCTCGCCTTCCACCAGAATCTCGTCGATCTCGCGGCTGTAAAGGTCGCGGATCGTGCGCTTGATCAGATCGCCTTCCTCATAGATCGCCGCCGGGGCGATTGACCGCAGCGTCAGCTCGCGGATCTGCTCCCACAGCCGCATCAGGTATTCATAGTCGCGCTTGATCTCGGGCTTGGTCCGCTTGGCCCCTGCCGTGCGGATGATCAGGCCGGCACCTTCCGGCACCTCGATCTCGCCCGCGATTTCCTTCAGCTTCTTGCGATCCGCAGCCACGGTGATCTTGCGGCTGATGCCGCCGCCGCGCGCCGTGTTCGGCATCAGAACGCAGTAACGACCGGCCAGCGACAGATAGGTGGTCAGCGCCGCCCCCTTGTTGCCGCGTTCTTCCTTGACCACCTGCACCAACAGGATCTGGCGGACCTTTACGACTTCCTGGATCTTGTAGCGGCGGGCGCGCGGCCGGCGCGGTGCGCTGATTTCTTCGGCCACGTCCTCTTCGGCAATCGACTCGATCTCGTCATCGGTGTCAGACGCATGATCGATTGACCGAAACGGCGCTTCAACCTCATCAGCCTCGCCGTTGGCCTCTTGGGCCGGCGCCGGATCAGCATGCGAATGCCCACCATGGAAATGCACGCCATGGTCGTGCGCCAAGTGCGGTACGTCGGCGTGGTTTTCCACCAGAGCATCCGCACCGGTTTCTTCGCCAAGATCGACCACGTCCATGCTGTTGACTTCGGCGGTCTGCACCAGGTCGGCCGCCCGACCGGACGTCGCCGCGGATTGCGGTGCAGGCCGGGGACGCTGCGACGACCGGCGGGGGCGGTTTTCTTCTTCGTCTTCTGCGCGGTTGAAGGCGCGCTCTTCCTCGAGCAGGGCTTTGCGATCGGCAACCGGGATCTGGTAGTAATCCGGATGAATCTCGGCAAAGGCGAGGAAGCCATGGCGGTTGCCGCCGTAGTCGACAAAGGCCGCCTGCAACGAGGGTTCTACCCGCGTCACCTTGGCCAGATAGATGTTCCCGGCAAGCTGGCGCTTGTTCAGGGTTTCAAAATCGAACTCCTCGACCTTGTTTCCGTCAACCACGACAACCCGGGTTTCCTCGGCATGTGTCGCGTCAATAAGCATTTTCTTTGACATTTGGATCCATTGCGCCTGCCATTCAGGACACCCCTTTGCGGTGCAAATGGGTGATCCCGGAAGGTACGGCTGCTTGTTCGGGCAAGACACGGACGAGACGTCAGGCGGGCCGCGCCCGGTGGGCACCCCTCGCACTTCGCCAATGTAGTCGCTCGCGCCATCGCGTTTCTCGATCTGCCCCCTTGCGGAGGCCACTACAAAAGCCTGCGGTCGTCATCGACTTGGCGGGCAATAAAACGGCCAAAAGGCCGATCCGGCTGTCCCCGGTCGGCGCGTTTCATCGCATCAAGTAGGGGGCAGAGAATTCCGTTGTGAAAAAATCACATGTTTCACAGTAACGTCAAAGTTTGTCGAATGACAATGGGTCATTTCGCA
>JANNPZ010000062.1:0-100356 GCA_031400505.1 Paracoccaceae bacterium
CGACGCCAACGGCATCGTGACGGTCAAGGCCAAGGACAAGGGCACCAACAAGGAACAGGCGATCACCATTCAGGCCTCGGCATTGGCTTCGGCGTCCTTCACCATCTGTTCGATGTCTTCATCCGACAGACCGCCCGAGGCCTGAATGGTGATCGCCTGTTCCTTGTTGGTGCCCTTGTCCTTGGCCTTGACCGTCACGATGCCGTTGGCGTCGATGTCGAAGGTCACCTCGATCTGCGGCATGCCACGCGGGGCGGGCGGGATCGATTCAAGGTTGAACTGGCCCAGCATCTTGTTGTCGGCGGCCATTTCACGCTCGCCCTGGAACACCCGCAGCGTCACCGCGTTCTGGTTGTCTTCGGCGGTCGAGAAGATCTGGCTTTTCTTGGTCGGGATTGTGGTGTTGCGGTCGATCAGCCGGGTGAATACGCCACCCAGTGTTTCGATGCCGAGCGACAGTGGGGTCACGTCCAACAGGACCACGTCCTTGACGTCGCCCTGCAACACGCCCGCCTGAATGGCGGCACCGGCAGCCACAACCTCGTCCGGGTTCACGCCCTTGTGGGGTTCCTTGCCGAAGAACTTGGTCACTTCCTCGATCACGCGCGGCATGCGGGTCATGCCGCCGACCAGAACCACTTCGTCAATGTCATTCACCGACAGGCCCGCATCCTTCAATGCGGCGACGCAGGGCTTCATCGATTTCTTCACCAGATCATCGACCAGGCTTTCCAGCTTGGCACGGGTCAGCTTGACCACCAAGTGCAGCGGCTGGCCGGTGTTGCGGTCCATGCTGATGAACGGCTGGTTGATCTCGGTCTGGCTGGCCGATGACAGCTCGATCTTGGCCTTTTCCGCAGCCTCTTTCAGACGCTGCAGCGCCATCTTGTCCAGCGTCAGGTCAACGCCGTGTTCCTTTTTGAACTCGTCCGCCAGATAGTTGACGATTCGCATGTCAAAGTCTTCACCGCCAAGGAACGTATCGCCGTTGGTCGATTTGACTTCGAACAACCCGTCGTCAATCTCCAGAATGGTGATGTCGAAGGTGCCGCCGCCAAGGTCATAGACCGCAATCGTGCGGGCTTCTTTCTTGTCCAGACCGTAAGCCAGCGCGGCTGCCGTCGGCTCGTTGATGATCCGCAGCACTTCCAGACCGGCGATGCGGCCTGCGTCTTTGGTTGCCTGACGCTGTGCGTCGTTGAAATAGGCAGGCACGGTGATCACGGCCTGAGTGACGGTTTCACCCAGATACGACTCGGCGGTTTCCTTCATCTTTTGCAGGATGACGGCCGAAACCTGCGCGGGCGAATACTTGTCGCCACGCACTTCGACCCAGGCATCGCCATTGCCACCGTTGACGATCTTGTAGGGCATGTTCTTTTGGTCTTTGACGATGACCGGGTCATCGTGACGGCGCCCGATCAGGCGCTTGACGGCAAAGACGGTGTTGGTGGCGTTGGTGACGGCCTGCCGTTTTGCGGCTTGCCCGACCAGACGCTCGCTTTCGGTAAACGCAACAATCGACGGCGTGGTGCGCGCGCCTTCGGCGTTTTCGATGATGCGCGGCTGCGAGCCATCCATGATGGCGACGCAGGAGTTGGTGGTCCCGAGGTCGATACCGATAATTTTGGCCATTTCGTTCATCCTTTTCTTCGGCGATTAATTGGGGCTGGACCCTGTGAGGAAGGCATCCCGCCCCGATCCCAAGTAGAACCATCGGGAAGGTACCCCTTTGGCGTCTGGGCGTATATAGGAGGGGGCTGTCAGCCCTGCAAGCGGTCTGGACAGGGCAGAACGGGGATAGGTGATGAAAATCGTTGCAAACATGATGCACCCGTCGCTGCCGCAAAGCATCCGCGGTTTTGCCTTGTACGATGGACTGCTGAGTGGCGCGGCGCAGACGGCGATGGTGGCAGATTTGCGCGGCGTGGTGGCGGCGGCACCGTTTTATGTGCCCGTAACGCCGGGAGGGCGCAAGATGTCGGTCCGGATGACCTGCGCGGGGCGGCTGGGCTGGGTAACCGACCGGGGCGGGTATCGCTATCAGCCGCTGCATCCCGAGGGCATTGCCTGGCCCGCCATTCCGGAAAGCATTCTGGCGGTGTGGCGGGCCGTGTCAGGGCAGACCCGTGTTCCGGACTGCTGTCTGGTCAACTGGTACGGGCCGGGGGCAAAAATGGGCCTGCACCAGGACCGCGACGAGGGCGATTTCAGCGCGCCAGTCGTGTCAATCAGTCTGGGAGACGAGGCGCTGTTCCGGATGGGTGGGGTGGATCGGTCGACGGGCACGCAGTCCGTCTGGCTGCGATCCGGCGATGTTGTGGTCATGGGGGGCGATGCGCGCCTCGCGTGGCACGGGATTGACCGGATCCGGCATGGATCATCCGCGTTGCTGGCACAGGGCGGTCGGATCAACCTGACGCTGCGCGTGGTTCAGGTCTAGACCCTAGCGCCCCGCGCCCCAACTGGCCGATTGATGCTTGCGGGTGTAATGCTCTCCCATCAAGCCAATAACCATCAGCACTGCGGTTACGGTCATCGGATAGCTGATCGAGCTGTAGTGCGGGAAATAATTCAGGAAAACATAGCCCCGGCCCTGGTCGATGGTGTGAAACAGCGGGTTCCAGTCAAAAAATACCAGTTTCGAGGTCGGCATCGTGTTGGCCACAAACATCTTGCCCGAAGCGATCATGTTGATGCGCGCGTAAACAGTGGTCAGAATGCCAAAGAACTCTGGCTGCCAGGGCGTCACCGACTTGAACACCATCCCGACAGCAATTCCCGACGCCCAGGACAGCATGAACATCGCGATTGTCCCGATCGGATCGTCGATCGTGATGCGCGCGAACATCGTATTGTAAAAGAACAGGATGACTCCTGCCGACAAGACCTGCTGGTAAAGGCTGCTAAGCGCCGCAGAGCCGATCGAAACGATCGTGTTCATGGGCGCATGCTTCATCATCGTCGATGTCGGCCCGTCAGAGCTTTGGACCGCCTGCATGGTCTTGGTATGCGTCATGAACATGAACACACCCGACATCACATAGAGCAGGAAGTCGCCGCGAATGGCCGACTGCCGCCCCCCGAGCAATGTCAGCATCAGATAGAAAATCAACACCATCATCAGCGACTGGACAATGCTGATGATCAGACCGACGACCGCATTTCCATGCGATTTGCGAATGTTGCGCACCGATGCGTGAAAGATCAGCTCAAGCATCGAAAACGCCGAACTGATCCGGGTTTTACGCAGTGTAGGCTGGAACATGGCACGCACCTCTGGCCGGATGCGGCCATTATGAACCGGGAAATCTTGCTGTTCCCTTACGGGCGGACGATAAGGGAAAAGTCAAAAGTTATCAATCAGGGGATCGATCCGCAGGATCGACAGGGCAGCGATGGATTACGACCAGTTGATCACCATTTTCCGACGTCTGGCACTGGAGGCCGGCGCGCGAATCATGCAGGTTTACGACGGACCGGATTTCGAAGTCAGCCTCAAGTCGGATGCATCGCCGGTGACTGTCGCGGACGAAGCTGCGGATGCGTTGATTTCGGCGGGCCTGCGCGATGCGTTCCCGGATCTGACACTGATCACCGAAGAACAAGCGGCCAGCCATGCCCTGACGGCGCAGACCTTTCTGATTGTCGATCCGCTGGATGGCACCAAAGAGTTCGTGCAGCGGCGCGGCGATTTCACGGTGAACATCGCCTTTGTGCAGGACGGAATTCCGGTCCGCGGTGTGGTTTACGCGCCTGCCCAGCGGCGGCTGTTCTACACCCTGGCCGATGGGTCTTCGGTCGAAGAAACCGGCGCGCTCGACCCCCACAGCCCAGGCCCGCGCAGCCCGATCCGCGTCTCACGCCCCGACAATGCCGCCCTGATGGTGGTGGCCTCGAAAAGCCACCGCGATGCGGCAACCGACGATTACATCGCGAAATATGCGGTGCGCGACATGACGAGTGCCGGCAGCAGTCTGAAGTTCTGTCTAGTGGCCTGTGGCGAGGCGGACCTTTATCCGCGACTGGGGCGCACGATGGAATGGGACACGGCGGCGGGCGATGCCGTGCTGCGCGGGGCGGGCGGGCATGTGGTGCGGTTTGATGACCACACGCCGCTGGCTTATGGCAAGCGCGGCTGGGACAACCCGTTCTTCATCGCCTATGCGCCAGGTGTGACGCTGCGGACCTGACATTTAGATGAGCCCGCAACCCATAGCCCAGACCGCCAGTGTGATTGTGGTCAGCCGTCATCGGGCCAAAGCGCTGACCCTGTGCCTGACCGGGCTTTCGCAACAGGACCATCCCGGTTTCGAAGTGATCGTGGTTGCGGACCCGGCCGGGATTGCCGCCGTTCAGGCGCAGGGATTGGCGGTGAAACTGGTGCCATTCGACGAGCCCAATATCGCGGCCGCCCGCAATGCCGGACTGGCGCAGGCGGCAGGCGCGATTGTCGCCTTCATCGACGACGATGCGGTCGCCGAACCCACATGGCTGTCGCGTCTGTGTTCGGGGTTCATTGAACCCGGGGTCGTTGCGGCGACGGGTTTTGTACGCGGGCGCAACGGGATTTCCTATCAATGGCAGGCTGGCGAAGTTGATGCGAGGGGTCAGGATCACCCGATCGTTGTGCCGATGGCCGGGGTGACGCTGCGCGCGGCAACGCAGCGGCGTGCGGTCAAGACCACGGGAACCAACTGTGCCTTTCGCCGGATGGCACTGTGTGCTGCTGGCGGTTTTGACCCCGCGTTCCGGTTCTATCTGGACGAGGCGGATGTGAACCTGCGCATGGCGGGCCTGACGGCAGTGGTGCCGCTTGCCCAAGTACACCACGGCTATCTGGCCAGCGCTCGGCGCAGTGCCGACCGGGTGCCGACGGATTTGACCGACATTGCCGCAAGCACCGCCGTGTTCCTGCGACGGCACATGCCGGCTTCGCTGGACGCGGGCCTTGTGGCGTTGCGCCAACGCGAAACTGCGCGGATGGCCAAGCATGCGGCGGCGCGGCGGATCACCCAGGTCGAGGCAGACCGGGTGCTGGCCACGCTGGAGAGCGGCTGGGCAGACGGCCTGATCCGCCCGCTGGCACCTCGCCCGCCCCTCGCCTATCCCGGACGTGCCGAATTCAAGCCGTTGCCCGAAACCGGGCCGCGGCCGGGATTTTTGATCACAGGCCGGCGCTGGCGGCGGCGCTGGCTGCTGTCGGCCGCCCGGGCGGCAGTTCTAAAGGGCGGCATTGCCACCGTCATCTGCCTGTCGCCAACGCCATTGGCCCATCGCGCAAGGTTTCACGACGATGGTTTTTGGCTGCACGAGGGCGGGCTGTTTGGACGGTCCGATCGCAGCGGGCCCAGATTTCGACTGTGTTTTTTCAAGCGACGGCTGACCGAAGAGGCTGCTCGATGGGCGGCTTTTCGCCCTTTGCCCCGAGATGCCACGACAGGGTTGCATTAAGGACACAAATTAATCGTATCCGTACGTACACCAATAAGAGTAGCGATGAAGGACTGTTAATGAGTCGCAGAGTATTCTTAAGCATTGCACAAAATCACAAGCCCGATGCACCAAAAGGTTAATTCATGAGCAAGTCCAGCAAGTCCAAGCAGCCCCGCGTAACCAAGGCGGTGTTTCCTGTGGCAGGTATGGGAACACGCTTTTTGCCGGCAACCAAGTCGATCCCGAAAGAGATCATGACACTGGTTGACCGTCCCCTGATCCAATACTGCATCGACGAGGCTCGCGCGGCGGGCATCAAGGAATTCATTTTCGTGACCTCTCGCGGTAAATCTGCGTTGGAGGATTATTTCGACCATGCCCCCGAACTAGAAAACACGCTGCGTCGGGCCGGCAAGGATGACCTGTTGGAGATACTCAAGGACACCAACATGGATTCCGGGGCGATCGCGTATGTGCGGCAGAACCGTCCGATGGGCCTGGGCCATGCCGTGTGGTGCGCCCGGCGACTGATCGGGGACGAACCTTTCGCGGTCTTGCTGCCGGACGACGTCATTGCTGCTGAACGGCCCTGCTTGCAGCAGATGATCGAAGCCTATGAGGAAACCGGCGGCAATATGGTCGCCGCAATGGAAGTGGCACCCGAGCGGACAAAAAGCTATGGCGTGCTCGAGATTGCCGAGGATATGGGGTCGGTCGTTTCGGTCAAGGGCATGGTTGAAAAGCCCCCTGCCGGGACTGCTCCGTCGAACCTCGCCGTGATCGGGCGCTACATCCTGACGCCCAAGATCATGCAGAACCTGAACCGGATGAAACAAGGCACCGGTGGAGAGATCCAGTTGACCGACGCCATCGCCGAAGAAGCCGTCGAGCCTGGCAAAGTGTTCGGTTTCCGGTTTCGTGGTCAACGCTATGACTGCGGATCAAAGGCCGGGTTCTTGCAGGCCACCGTGGCGTTTGCCCTTGCCCGCCCCGATCTGAACGTTGAATTCGCGGCGTATCTGCAAGACATGCTGGACCAGCGGCGGGCCGCGCAATAGTGCTGTGACGGCACCGATGGTTCCGGCACGGCTGCTGGATCTGACGCGACTGGTATCCCGGCTGGGCGCCGGGCCACTGACCGGCGTGGACCGTGTCGAATTGGCGTATCTGCAGGCGCTGTTGCGCAGCGATGCGCCTTTGTACTGTCTGGTCAGCACAGCGGCCGGATTTCTTCTGCTGGACCGCGCAGGGGCGCAGGGGGTTGCATCGCTGATTGCCGGTGCGCCGCTGGTACGTGCAGATCTGCTGTCGCGGCTTACCAACCGGCGCAATCCGCAGCGTGGTCGGGCAGAGACCGCCGTGCGCCGTCTTGCGGTGGCGCGGGCCGCAAGACCGCTGTTGTCCTGGCTGTTGCGACGGCTGCCCGATGGCAGCAGCTATCTGAACGTCGGCCATGCAAACCTGTCTGACCGGACGCTGGCAACACTGCATCGCCGGTTTCGGATCGCCGTTCTGCTGCACGACACGATCCCGCTCGACCATCCTGCTTTCTGCCGCCCCGATACTGTGAACAGCTTTCGCAGCAAACTTGACGCCGTTGCAGCCCATGCGGATCTGGTGATCCACACGACGCAAACCACCCGCAACACGACGGATGCACGGTTGTGGCAAGCCGGACGCGTGCCGCCCGGAGTTGTGGCGAGCCTTGGCGTGCCGTCAGTGCCGAAGGTCGCAACGCCCGATGACATGCCAGCCGGCCTGCCACCGGCGGATCCCTATTTCGTGACCCTTGGGACGATCGAGCCGCGCAAGAATCACGCGCTGCTGGTGCAGGTCTGGGCGGAACTTGCCCGCACCGGGCCGCCACCGCCGTTGGTTGTCCTTGGCGGGCGTGGTTGGGCGACGCCGCAGGTTTTCGCGGACCTAGCAGCAACGCCAGGCATCCGGGTGCTGTCAGGTCTGCCCGATCATGTCGTCGCAGGCTTGGTGCAGGGCGCTGCCGCACTGTTGTTTCCCAGCCTAGCCGAGGGTTTCGGCCTTCCCCCGTTGGAGGCTGCAGCACTTGGCACCCCCGTCGTCGCCTCGGACCTGCCCGTGACCCGTGAAGTGTCGGAAGCCTACCCGATTTACCTCGGGCCGACAGATTGTGGTTCTTGGGTGGAAACAATAAGGTCCCTAAGCGCGCCCGATGCGCTTCGGCCACGTCCCGTTGCCAGAATACCGCCACAATGGGAAAACCATTTCAACCTTGTCTTAAATATCGTCTGATACCGCTACATGGACCTGCCCCGAACCTGAAAGCCTGACGGTTGAGCATTTTTTCGCGTTACATGCTGCGGTTGGCCAGAAAACGGTGGCGCATCCGTGCGATGCGCAAACGGGGGGAACTGCGATCCATCACAAATCGCACACAGATCATGCGTCCGGACGACTTGTTGGTGTTCAGCACGCTGCGCAACGAACGTGTCCGCTTGCCGTTCTTCCTGCGCTACTATCGTGATCTTGGGGTCAACCATTTCCTGATCGTGGACAATGACAGTGACGATGGCAGCCGAGAGTATCTTGCCGAACAGACTGACGTGTCGGTATGGATCACGAAACACAGCTACAAGCGATCACGCTTTGGCGTCGATTGGCTCAATTGGCTGCAAATGCGCTATGCCCATGGCCATTGGTCGCTGGTCGTCGATCCGGACGAGTTCTTTGTCTATCCGTTCTGCGATACCCGGCCCTTGCGCGCATTGACTGACTGGCTGGATGCGTCGTCGATCAAATCCTTCTCGGCCATGCTGCTGGACATGTATCCCAAGGGCCCGTTCGACGCCAAACCCTACCGCGAAGGTCAGGACCCGTTCGAGATCGCGCAGTATTTCGACAGCGGCAACTATTCCATTTCTCGAAATCAGCGTTTCGGCAATCTCTGGATACAGGGCGGCCCGCGCGCGCGAATGTTCTTTGCCGACACGCCCGAACGCGCGCCCGCGCTGAACAAGATCCCGCTGGTGAAGTGGAGCCGCGATTTTGCCTATGTGTCCTCGACGCATATGCTGCTGCCCCGAGGTCTCAATCAGGTCTACGACGAATGGGGTGGGGAGAAGGCTTCGGGGTGTCTGCTTCACGCCAAGTTTCTGGACACATTTCCCCAGAAAGCCCAGGAAGAGATGGACCGCAAACAACACTATGCCAACAGCCACGAATACCGCGCCTATCAGGCAAGCCTCGGCACCGAGCCTGACTTGTGGTGCAAGTGGAGCGAGAAGTATATCAATTGGCGGCAGTTGGAAATTCTGGGGCTGATGTCAAAGGGCAACTGGGCGTAGGGGGGGCGATTGACGGTCGGTTTCATCATGCTGTGCCACACGGCGCTGGACCGCGCAGAACAGGTCGCGCGGCACTGGGCGACCCGTGATTGCCCGGTGGTGATACATGTCGACGCCCGCGTTGCCCGCAAACGCTATGTCAAGCTGAAGGCCGATCTGGCCGACCTGAAGAACATCCGCTTCGCGGGTCGGCACGCATGCGAATGGGGCACCTGGGGTATCGTGGGGGCAACGCAAGAAGCCGCGACGATCATGCTGCGCGACTTTCCGGCGGTGCGACATGTCTATCTGGCGTCTGGCTCTTGCCTGCCGTTGCGCCCGGTTGAAGAAATGGTTGCCTATCTCGACAAGCGCCCGCGAACAGATTTCATCGAGTCGGTCACAACCGAAGATGTGGGTTGGACGATTGGCGGTCTGGATGTCGAACGATTTACCCTGCGGTTCCCGTTCAGTTGGCGCAAACAGCGTCGGCTGTTTGATGGATATGTCCGCCTTCAGCGCCGCCTGCGCTTTCGCCGCAAGATCCCGGCGGGTCTTGTTCCGCATCTGGGCAGCCAATGGTGGTGCCTGACGCGGCAAACCCTGTCGGCAATTCTTGAAAACCCGGAACGCCCAGAGATCGACAGTTATTTCAAACGTGTCTGGATTCCCGACGAAAGCTATTTTCAGACGCTGGTTCGACAGGTTTCCACCCATGTCGAAAGCCGTTCATTGACGCTGTCGAAGTTCGACTTTCAGGGCAAGCCGCATATTTTCTATGATGATCACCTGCAACTGCTGCGCCGGTCTGATTGCTTTGTCGCACGCAAGATGTGGCCCCACGCAGAAAAGTTGTACCAGACCTTCCTGTCTGATGATGCTGGCAAACAGGCCGTCGGTGAACCCAATCCCGGCAAGATCGACCGGCTGTTTGCCAAAGCCGTCGAACGGCGCACCAAGGGCCGGGCAGGACTATACATGCAAAGCCGCCAGCCCAACGAAAACTGGGAAAATGGCCGCACTGCCGCGCCCTATTCGGTATTCGAGGGCTTTTCCGAGGTGTTCGACGGCTTTGAGACCTGGCTGGGCAGGGCAACCGGAACCCGCGCCCATGGCCATTTGTTTGCGCAGGACCGTGTCGAATTTGCCGGCGGCGAGAAGATTTACAATGGCGCCATGTCCGACAGCGCCGCGACGCGCGACTATAACCCCAAAAGCTTTCTGTCGAACCTAATCTGGAACACCCGGGGCGAGAGGCAGTGTTTTCAGTTCGGCCCGCATGACAATCAGGCGATCAGCTGGTTCATCGCAGGCGATCCGAACGCCCAGGTGTCGGTGATTTCAGGCGCATGGGCGGTTCCCTTGTTTCTGTCGAACAGGAATTTCGGCGATATCCGCAAAGAGGCGGCCCGACTGCAAAAGATCGAGGCGGAACATCTTGGCGTTCTGCGCAACTCCTGGACCAAGGCAAGAGTACGGATCTGGACCTTGGCCGAATTCGTTGAAAACCCGATGGAACCGCTGCAAACCGTGATCGACGAAGTCAACCCGCGGTCAATGCGCCGCCTGACCGAGGCTCCTCGTCTGCAGGACCTGAAGGGCTTTGGCCAGTTCCTGCAAAACCTGCGCAATCAGGGGATGCAGCCGGTGTTGATGGGTGATTTCCCGGCCGGGGAAGACCCAAAGCCCGCAACCTCGCGCCGCGGCCGCCCCTATCTGGTGAAGTGATTTGACGCCTTTCAACAGCTTTGTCGTCTTTGCGGACATGCGCACCGGGTCAAACTTCCTGGAGGCGAACCTGAACCAGCTGCCAGGCGTCACCTGTCATGGCGAGGCGTTCAACCCCTACTTCATCGGTGCCGAGGCCAGACAAGAGGCCTTCGGCATCACCCTGGCCGCCCGCGACGCCGATCCGCAGGGGTTCATGCGCGCCATGCGGTCGCAGACGGACGGGCTGGCAGGTTTTCGTTTCTTTCACGACCATGACCCGCGTGTGCCCGATCTGGTGCTGCAAGATACGACCTGCGCCAAGATCATTCTGACCCGCAACCCTTTGGAAAGCTACATCAGCTGGAAGATTGCGCTGGAGTCCGATCAGTGGTGGCTTGCCAACACGCGCCATCTGCGCACCCCGCGCCCCCGGTTTGATCTTGCCGAGTTTCAGTCCCGCAGCCAGGCCGTGCAAGAGTTTCAGGTCCGCCTTCTGCGCCGCCTTCAGGTGACGGGGCAAACGGCATTCTACGTCGATTATGCCGATGTTCTGGACCTTGACGTGCTGAATGGCCTCGCGGCCTTTCTTGGCGTGCCGGCACGTCTGCGCGCGCTGGACACACGGTTCAAGAAACAGAACCCAGAAGCGATCCGTGACAAAGTCTCAAACCCCTCAGAGATGGAAACGGACCTTGCGCGGATGGATTGGTTCGAGGCCACACATACCCCAAATTTCGAACCCCGCCGCAATGCTGCGGTGCCAAACTACATCGCGGCAATGGGAGCAAGTCTGTTGTTTCAGCCGATCAAGGGCGGGCCCGAGGCATCTTTGCAAAAATGGCTGTCCAGCTTTGGCAGACTTCAGACCAATTTTGAACGCCGAACGCTGCGCGAGTGGAAAGACCGCCACCCCGGCTTTCGCAGCTTCACGGTTCTGCGTCACCCTTTGGCCCGCGCCCATGCCGCGTTTTGCGACTATCTGACCCATGACTGGCTGCCCGAATTGCGCCCCTATCTGAAACGCGTGCACAGGTTCGAATTGCCACCGCGCAAAACCGGGTTCGAAGATGCGCAGAGCTTTCGCGACGGGTTCAAGGTGTTCCTCGACTTTGCCAAGTTCAACCTTACCGGCCGTACAGAGATCAAGGTGGCCCCGCATATCGCAAGCCAACTGGCCGTGACGCAAGGCTTTGCTGCTGTCCAGTCCCCCGATCTGCTGTTGCGCGAAAACCAGCTCGGCGAAGGTCTTGCATTCCTGACGGCCGGCCTTGGCCTGCCCTGCCCGGCGCTGCCCGAGGAAGCCGACGTCTATCCCTGGTCGCTCTCAGATGTCTGGGATGCTGATCTGGAAACCGCAGCCGAGCAGGCTTACGCCCGCGACTATGCCGCCTTCGGGTTTGGTCGCTGGAAACAGGCCTAGAAAACGGCCCTTTTCCCGTTTGAACCGGCGCAAGAAACGCGAAACGCCCGCCTGCGTTTCAGGTCAGGCGGGGTTTCAGATCAGGCGGCGGCTTGCGGCGCCCGCGCTTCGGTCAGGATTGCGTACAGCTTTGTCGGGTCGGTATTGGCCCGCAGCTTTGCGCAGATCGCCTGGTCACGCATCGTTCGCGACACCAGCGCCAAAGCCTTCAGATGCTCGACACCCGATTCCTTGGGTGCAAACAGCCCGAACACCAGATCGACCGGCTGGCGGTCCACCGAATCATAGTCCAGCGGGCGTTCCATCCGGACAAAGATTCCGATGATCTTGCCAAGGTCATCAAGGCGTGCGTGCGGCAGGGCGATACCGTGCCCAACCCCGGTCGGCCCAAGGCTCTCGCGCTCTTGCAACCCGTCGATTGCTGTCGCGGCGGACAGCCCATAGGCTTGCGCCGCGATTTCACCCAATTCCTGAAACAGGCGCTTCTTGCTGGTCAGATGGTTTACGACGCGTACAGCGGCGGGAATCAGCAGTTTAGATAGTTCCATGGCACGACGTCATTCCTGTGCAGGGCGCAACCCTGCGTCATTTGCTGTTGCGAGGATCGATCCAGCCGATGTGACCGTCTTCCCGACGGTACACCACATTCACGCCCCCATGTCCTTCGTTGCGAAATACCAGCATCCGGTCGCCTGCAAGTTCCAACTGCATTACGGCTTCGCCCACGGTGATCGACGGTATCTTCGTCTCCATTTCGGCGATGACCACGGGCGTAAGACTGTCGGGTTCGCTCTCTTCGATATCATCGGTTCGGGCGAGGATATAGGCTGACCCGCCGCCATATTCAACGGGTTCCGCACGGTCACGGTGATGACTGCGCAAGCGGCGCTTGTACCGGCGCAGCTGTTTGTCCATCTTCTCGCGGCACGACTCGAATGCCGCATAAATTTCAGTGGCATGACCCTTTGCCTGCGCGGTCAGGCCGGTTGAAAGATGGATGATCGTCTCGCAGACATGTTCATGCGCGACCTTGGAAAACGTCACGATCGTTTCGGTCGGACGTTGCGCGTATTTCTCGACAACTTCGCCCAGTTCAGCCTTCACATGGGTCTGCAACGCTTCGCCAATGTCGATGGAACGTCCGCTGATCTGATAGCGCATGAGGCCTCCTGAAAATGCAAGCGACCCGTCATCGGCGATGACGGGGTAGAACGTACAAGAGTTTCGGGGACAATGCGCGCACCGATACCGGGCCAAAACAGGGCCACTGGGGCAAGAACAGAGAAGGTGCAAACCGGGCGCATCCCCTACATTTGGCAACTGGTCTCGCTGGTTGTCAACAAATCTGTCATCAGGCCGTCACAACCGGCGGGAGAACGGTCAAATGATGCGGAAATTCTCACCCAGATAGACGCGACGCACCATTTCGTCGCGCACCACCTCGTCGGCCGTCCCGCTCATCAGCACTTTGCCGTCATGCAGGATGTAGGCACGATCGACAATGTCCAGCGTTTCGCGCACGTTATGATCGGTGATCAGAACGCCGATCCCGCGCCGGGTCAGATCGGCGACCAAATGCCTGATTTCGCCCACCGCAATCGGGTCCACCCCGGCAAAGGGTTCGTCAAGCAGCAGAAACTTCGGGTCTGCCGCCAGACACCGCGCGATTTCCACGCGCCGCCTTTCGCCGCCCGACAGGGCAAGCGCAGGGGCAAGCCGCAGATGCGTGATCGAGAACTCGCTCAGCAATTCCTCAAGGCGCTCGCGCCTCTTGTGGCGGTCGGAGACGACAATTTCGAGCACGGCCAGAATATTGTCCTCGACCGACATGCCGCGAAAAATCGACACCTCCTGCGGCAGATAGCCGATCCCCAGCCGGGCGCGGCGATACATCGGCAGCAAGGTAACATCCCGCCCGTCGATCAGAACCTGACCGCCTTCGGGTGTGATCAATCCAGCGATCGCGTAAAAGCAGGTGGTCTTGCCCGACCCGTTCGGGCCTAGCAGCGCGACGACCTCGCCACGGGTCAACACCATCGACACATCGCGAATAACCAGCCGCTTTTTATAGCTTTTGCGCAAATGCCGCACGTGCAGGCCCGCGTCGCCGGTGGTGACGGTCAGCTCCGGCATCAGTCGCTACCCGGCACAAAGGTCGTCGTGACCCGGCCTTCCATACGGCCTTTGCCGGTGGTCAGGTTCATCAACAGTTTCTGACCGGATATCGCGGCTTTGCCTTGGGTCAAAACAACGTCGCCGGTCATCACCAGATCGCCGCTGTCGATGGCATATGCAGCCTCTGCCGCCTGGGCCGCATCCAGCCCGCTGGTCAGTGTCACCCCGCCCCGCGCCAGCAGGCGTTCGATGCCGTCGCCGGCCTCGGTGTATTCCACCTCGACTTCGCCGGCTGTCAGCCGCATGTCGCCTTGGGTCACCACCACATTTCCGCTGAACACGCCGCGCTGGGTGACTTGATCCACCGTCAGCGCATCCGACACCACCTCGACCGGCGCCGAGGTGTCTGCCTTGATCCCCCCAAAGGTGATCTCTGTACCCTGCGCCATCGCCTGCGACAGACCGAGAACGATTGCGAGAACGAAAAACGCCAGCCTTGTCATCCGGAACATCCCATCATTGTCGGGGGGTGTATATCAGCCGGACCCCGTCCTTGAATACCACAACATAGCCCGCACCTGATGTTCCGATGTGCAAGGCCCCGGCGGTCAGATCACCGAGCGGGCCCGTTGCCGCGATCTTGCCGTGACTGTCTAGCGCTGTCCGGTTGGTCGCGACGCTCGCCCCTGCCATCTGGATGACATAGCCGGTGGACGACGTCAGCGTGACGCCGCCAGACAGCACGATCCGGTCGGCAACGGCGTCGATGTGGCCCTCCCCTGCCACAAGATCAGTCACGCCCCCGTCGGGGGTTTCCAGCCGTCCGGCGAGCCCCTTGGCGTTCCCTGCGTTCGGTGCGTCCGGCAAACCTGGCCGCGCATCTGCGGCCTGCACCGACAGCGCCGCACCATCTGCCGTCACGCCGGCATAGGCCGCATCCGTGATCCGCGGCTCGCGGATGCGGTCGGCCACGTCCACGTCTGCATAAGGGATCGCGTCTTCGGGATCGACACCCTGCGACACCAGAAACAGGGTGGAAAGAATCGCCAATGCCAACAGCGGCAGAACGACCTTCAGCAACCCGACCAGCCAGGAATGCAGGTTGTCCGCCGCCATCACACGATGCCCGCGCGCAAACAGTCCTGGATTTTGATGATGCCGATGGCTTGCGCAGTGCCATGAGGCGTCACGAACAGGCAGGTGATGTTGCGATCGCTCATCAGCGCGACGGCCTGTTGCGCAAGCGCCTCGGGGCCGATGGTGCGCGGATTGCGTGTCATCACCTGTGCCGCAGTCAACGCCAGCAGCCCGTCCATATGCCGCCGCAGGTCGCCATCGGTGATGATCCCTTGCAATTGGCCATCCGTTCCTGTCACGCCAACCACCCCGAACCCCTTTTGCGTCATCACCAGCAGGGTTTCACTCATCGGTCGGTTTGGGTCGACCAAAGGCAGGTCGGTGTGCATCAGATCACGCACCCGCATCAGCCTTGCCCCCAGTTTGCCACCAGGATGAAAGATGCGGAAATGGTCAGGGGTAAAGTCGCGGTGTTCCATCAACGCAATTGCAAGGGCGTCTCCCAAGGCCAGGGTCATCGTCGTCGAAGAGGTGGGCACGATGCCCGTCTCGCAGGCCTCTGGCACATCGGGCAGCAGGATCGCCACATCCGCCTGCCGCAACAGGGTCGATCCATCCCGCGCAGCAACTCCGATCAGCGGGATGCCGAACCGCCGCGTATGCGCGATGATGTCGGCCAGTTCCGTCGTCTCACCCGAGTTCGACAGCATCAACACCACATCGCCGCGGGTAACCATGCCAAGGTCGCCATGGCTCGCCTCGGCCGGATGCACGAATTGCGCCGGTGTGCCGGTCGAGGCAAACGTTGCCGCGATCTTGCGCGCTATGTGGCCCGATTTGCCCATGCCGGTGACGATGACCCGGCCCTTGGACGCCATGATCAGGTCAACCGCCGCCGTGAAGGTGCCGTTCAGGGCGGCGGCGAGTGTTCTCAGCGCTTCGGCTTCGCGGGTGATGACCCGGCGGCCGGTGGCCAGGAAATCAGTGGTGCCCGAGCTAGTGGTGGAAGAGGTCATTGGGTTCTTCCCACCCCAGCAGGTCCAACTCCGACCGGGTCGGCAGGAAATCGAAACACCGCTGCGCGAGGTCCAGACGATCCTCGCGGATCAACAGCGCCTCCAGCGCCTCCTTCAGGCGGTGCAGATACAGAACATCCGAGGCGGCATATTCCTTTTGCGCATCGGTCAGCACCGCCTGCCCCCAATCCGAGGTTTGCTGCGCCTTTGACACATCGACACCCACCAGTTCCATCAGCAGATACTTCAACCCGTGCCGGTCGGTAAACGTGCGGATCAGCTTGGCCGCAACTTTGGTGCACCAGACCGGCTGCGTCACGACGCCCAGACCCTGTTGCAGCGCCGCAATGTCGAACCGGGCAAAGTGGAACAGCTTGATCACGGCAGGATCGGTCAACAGGCGTTGCAGGTTCGGGGCCTGCGTCTGCCCCCGCGCGATCTGCACCAGATGCGCATGGCCGTCACCGGATGACAGTTGCACCAGACACAGCCGGTCGCGGCGCGGGTCAAGGCCCATGGTTTCGGTGTCGATGGCCACGATCGGGCCAAGGTCAAGCCCGTCGGGCAGATCGCCCTTGTAAAGATGAATGGTCAAGCTGCGCGTCCCGCCAATAAGAAATGCCCCTGCATACAGGCCCGTCGCGGCAAGGGTCAACCGCGCCCGCCGTCACCGCCGCTTGCCAACGGGCTTTACCGTCCGGTTGCCGCTGGGCCCGGTTAAGACCGGCGTGTTCGCGCGGTTTTCATCCGTCAGCTTGCGCCACCTTTCCAGCCTGTCCGCATCCAGCGTGCCGGCCGCCACCGCAGCACGCACTGCGCAGCCGGGTTCATGCGCATGGGTGCAATTGCGGAACCGGCAATCCGGCGCAAGTTCGGAAATCTCGGCGAACAGCACATCCAGCCCCGCCGCGATGTCGCTGACATGCAGCGTGCGGATGCCGGGCGTGTCGATCGCCCAACCGCCGCCCGCGATGCGGTGCAAGGACCGGGATGTGGTCGTATGCCGCCCCTTGGCATCGGACAGGCGGATGTCGCCGGTCAGTTGCGCCTGCTCCGGGGCCTTGTCGGCCAGCGTGTTCAGCAAGGACGACTTGCCCACCCCGGACGACCCGATCTAGGCCACCGTCTGCCCCGGCCCGCACCACGGCGCCAGCACCTGCGCCGCCTCGGGCGCTTTGGCGTTCAGCGTCACGACATCGAGGCCACGTTGCAGCTTGGCCGCAAGATCACGAAAGGGGCCGACATCCGCCACCTGATCCGCTTTGGTCAGCACGATGATCGGCCGCATCCCGGCCTCGTTCGCCACGGCCAGATAGCGTTCCAGCCGCGCCGCATTCAGATCACTGTTGCACGACGACACAATGAAAAGCGTGTCGACATTTGCCGCGATCAGTTGCGGCACAGGCGTGCCCTCGACCCGGCGCTGCAGCAACGAATTGCGATCCAGGCGTCGCACCAGCATCCGTGTGCCGGGGTCCAACAGCACCCAGTCGCCGACGGCATAGGCGGCAGTCGTCGCGCGAAACGGCAGAACCAGGCGCACGGGACCCGCTGTGGATTCGGCGGTCAGGCGGGCGCGATGAACGGTGGCGATGCGCGCTGGTGTCAGATGGCTTTCGCAGCCCTGCACCTGATCGGCAAAAGCCGCCGACCACCCCAGGGCCGCGAGGTCTGCCGCTTGCTGATCCGTATCTTGCGCCATGAATGTCTGCATGGCCGCCCTGACGATGCGATGCAAGCGCTTGTGCGCGCCGCAGGACCAAAACAAATCGGCCCACAACCCGTTCAGGTTGCAGGCCGGTTTGTCTTGGTGCCCAGAAGAGGACTCGAACCTCCACGCCTTGCAGCGCTGGTACCTGAAACCAGTGCGTCTACCAATTCCGCCATCTGGGCACTGCGGCGTCGTTTAGAGACGCGGGCTGCCAGTGTCAACACCGACCACACAGATTGATCACATGCTCTTCACCACGGCTTGAGGTGCGCGTTATCGTCGCGCCCTCTATGCTTTTGAACAGCCACTTGTCGCAGTTCGGAGGTCATGATGCCGCTTTCCCGTCGCAGTCTGCTGCTGTCTGCACCACTTGCCGGGCTGTTGCAAAGCCCCGGTTGGGCGCAGGACGATGCGATGTATGACGCCAATCTTGCATTGGTCGAAGGCAGCGCGCGCAGCTTTTCCGCGGCGATCGATGCGATTGCCCTGCGTAGCAATCCTGACATGGCGGCGGGTGTGATCGACGCGATGCGCTTTACCTCGGCCCCCGATGCGCCTTTTGTCGAGGTGTTGCGCACGATTACCGGGCAGGACGGCGGCGATGACTGGTTCTCCTGGATGCTGTGGCAGGAAGCCCACCCCGAGATTGTCCCGCACCCTAGTTATCCCCGCTGGAAACGCGATGTATACCTGCGCATCGACCCTAACTTCGACGTTTTCCTGCGCCCGGAACACCTGCGCCGCGAGCGGATGAAGATCCGGCTCGAAGAGATCACCTGGGGTGGCGTGCTGAAAGACGGCATTCCGTCATTGGACAACCCGCAGATGATCGCGGCGGATGCGGCAGATTATCTGCGCGGCGACGATCTGGTGTTCGGTGTGGCGATCAATGGCGATCTGCGGGCCTACCCGTTGCGGATCATGGGCTGGCACGAGATGTTCAACGATGTGATCGGCGGGGTGCCGGTGGCGTTGGCCTATTGCACGCTGTGTGGGTCGGGGATTTTGTTCGACACGAAGGTCAAGGGGCAGAAGGCGCCGCTGGTGTTCGGATCGTCGGGGTTTCTTTACCGGTCCAACAAGCTGATGTTCGACCGCAAGACGCATTCGCTGTGGAACCAGTTCACCGGCAAGCCGGTATCGGGGCCCCTTGTGGACAGCGGCCTGGAACTGGCCCAGCGCCCGGTGGTGATTGCCAAATGGCAGGACTGGCGCAAGGCCAACCCTGCGACGACCGTGCTGTCGCTGGAAACCGGGCACAGCCGCAACTACGGCTCGGGCATCGTTTACCGCGACTATTTCGCCTCCAAGGACCTGATGTTTCCGGCGGTGGTGGACGAAAAGGCGCTGCGGCAGAAGGACTATGTGTTCGGCCTGCGGCTGTTTGGCGGGGCCAAGGCCTGGCCGTTGCAGGCCTTTGTGCGCAAGCCGGTGATCAACGATGCGTTCGCGGGTCACTCTGTTGTGCTGATCGGTGACGCTACACAGCGCAGCGTGCGGGCTTACAGCCGGGGTGAAGAACAGTTCGCCCTGCGCGGGGATCGCCTGAAAAGTACCGATGGCGCGGTCTGGCAGATCGGCGAGGATGCGTTGACCACCGCAGATGGTCGCAGCCTGCCACGCCTTGCGGGCCAGATTTCCTATTGGTTCGCGTGGAACGGCTATGTGGGGGCCGCGTCAGAGTTCTATTCCGACTGACCACTCCGCTCTGCACTCGGTCAAAAGCGGCTTGTTCGCTGCGTTGCCAAAAGCTATGCAAGTGCCGAACCCGATCCGGTTCGATAGGGGCTAAAGCATGAGCAAACTGGTCACGATCTTTGGGGGTTCGGGCTTTGTCGGGCGATACATCGCGCGGCGGATGGCGAAAGAAGGTTGGCGCGTCCGCGTCGCCGTGCGCCGCCCGAACGAGGCGCTGTTCGTGCGCCCCTATGGCGGCCCTGGGCAGGTCGAACCCGTGCTGTGCAACATCCGCGATGATGCCTCGGTGCGGGCTGCCACGGTTGGGGCGGATGCGGTGGTCAACTGCGTCGGCACGTTCGACAAGGGCGGAAAGAACAGCTTTACCGCCGTGCAGGTGACAGGGGCCGCGCGGATCGCAAGGATTGCAGCGGAATGTGGCGTGGGCCGGATGGTGCATATCTCGGCCATCGGGGCGAGTTCGGCGGGACCAAGCGCCTATGCCATCAGCAAGGCCGAAGGCGAGGCTGCGGTTCTTGCAGCGATGCCGGGTGCCGTAATCTTGCGGCCGTCGGTGGTGTTCGGGTCCGAGGATCAGTTCTTCAATCGTTTCGCCGCCATGTCCCGGATGGGGCCGATCCTGCCGGTGGTGGGGGCTGGGACACGGTTTCAGCCGGTGTTCGTCGATGATGTGGCACAAGCGGCGGTGATGGGTGTGCTGGGGCAGGCGCAGGGCCTCTATGAACTCGGCGGGCCGGATGTCGATACGTTCAAGGGCCTGATGGAGCGGATGCTGCGGGTCGTCCAGCGCCGCAAACTGGTGCTGAACCTGCCGTTCTGGGTGGCGCGGATCATGGGAGGGGGCCTTGATCTGGCCTCGACCCTGACGGGCGGGCTGTTCACCAACAGTATGATCACGCTGGATCAGGTGAAATCGCTGGCGGTTGACAACGTCGTGCAACCCGGGATGCGCGGGTTTGCCGATCTGGGCATCGAAGCCACCGCGATGGACGCCGTTCTGCCCGAATACCTGTGGCGCTATCGCCCGTCGGGCCAGTATGCCGCGATCAAGGATTCCGCCAAGAACCTGCGCAAGGTCTGAGCGGTGGCCGATCAGACACTGGTTGCCGCAGCCCTTGGGCTGCTAGAGGGGCTGACCGAGTTCATTCCGGTGTCCTCGACCGGGCATCTGCTGCTCGTCGGACATTTCATGGGGTTTCAAAGCCCCGGTAACACGTTCGAGGTGGTGATCCAGCTTGGCGCGGTTCTGGCGCTGGTGGTCTTGTATTTCGCGCGGCTGTGGGCGGTGTTTTCCACGGCGCACCGCGACCCGGCGGCGCGGCGGTTTGTCATTGCGGTGCTGCTGGCGTTTCTGCCTGCTGCCTTTGCCGGGCTGTTGCTGCATGATCTGATCAAGACGGTGCTGTTTGAAAGCCCGGTTCTGATTTCGGTGATGCTGATCCTGGGCGGCGTCGTGCTGTTGTTCGTGGATCGGCTGGCGATCCCTGTGCAGGTCGAAGAGGCCGCCGACATGCCTCTGCGCAAGGCGCTTGGCGTCGGGCTGTTTCAATGTCTGGCGCTGGTGCCTGGCGTGTCGCGGTCGGGGTCCACGATTGTCGGCGCGCTGTTGCTGGGGGTCAGCAAGCGGGCGGCGGCCGAGTTTTCGTTCTTTCTGTCGATGCCGACTATGGGGGCCGCGGTCGCTTATGATTTGTACAAGAACCGTGATGTGCTTGATTTCTCGGCACTGTCCGAAATTGCGATCGGCTTTGGCGTGGCCTTTGTAACAGCCGTCTTGGTGGTGCGATGGGTGTTGGGATATGTTGGTCGGCAGGGATACGCGCTGTTTGGCTGGTGGCGAATCATTGTGGGAAGCGTGGCGTTGGCTGCAATTTGGGCCGGTCTTTGAAGTAATATGTATCGTGTGCTGACCTATTAGCGATCAGAATTACCGCCCTGAGCCTTTGGCTGCCAAAAAATCTACCACTTATGTCAGCATTGCTGACTTTTATTCTGCTGTTCAGTCCAGTAGAACTCAACGTGGATTACCCGGACGGGAGGCTGTTCCATGGCTGTGCAACGCATGCTGAAATTTGTGACCTTGGGCCGCGAAACGCCCGAGAAGCGCCCGCCAGATCTGCGGTCCGAAGATTTCCACGAGATCTACCGCGAATATGCGACCCAGAAGGCCGAAGAACAGGCCAGCCGGTGCAGCCAGTGCGGCGTGCCCTATTGCCAAAGCCATTGCCCCTTGCACAACAACATTCCCGACTGGCTGGCCCTGACCGCCGCCGGGCGCCTGCAAGAGGCCTACGAGGTCAGTCAGGCCACCAACACCTTCCCTGAAATCTGCGGTCGCATCTGTCCGCAGGACCGGCTGTGCGAAGGCAACTGCGTCATCGAAAACTCGGGCCACGGCACAGTGACGATTGGCGCGGTCGAGAAATACATCACCGATACGGCTTGGGAAAACGGCTGGGTGAAACCGATCCGCCCGCATGCCGAACGCACGGAATCGGTTGGGATCATCGGGGCCGGTCCTGGCGGGCTGGCCGCGGCCGACGTGTTGCGCCGCCAGGGCGTGCAAGTCACTGTCTATGACCGCCATGACCGGGCGGGTGGGCTGCTGACCTATGGGATTCCGGGGTTCAAGCTGGAAAAACCTGTCGTGATGCAGCGGATCGATCAACTGGAACAGGGCGGCGTGCAGTTCGTGCTGAATTGCCGGGTCGGGATCGATCTGTCCTTTGACGCAATCCGGGGCCAGCACGACGCGGTGCTGATTGCGACGGGCGTGTACAAGGCGCGTGACATCGCAGCCCCCGGTGTTGGGGCCGATGGCATCGTGCCCGCGCTGGATTTCCTGATCGCCAGCAACCGCAAAAGCTTTGGCGACGAGGTCGAGGCATTCGACAACGGCAGCTTGAACGCGGCAGGCAAGCGGGTGGTGGTGATCGGCGGCGGGGACACCGCGATGGACTGCGTGCGCACCGCGATCCGGCAGGGGGCAACGTCGGTCAAGTGTCTTTACCGGCGCGACAAGGCCAACATGCCGGGGTCCCTGCGTGAAGTTCAGAACGCCGAAGAGGAAGGCGTGGAGTTTGTCTGGCTGTCGGCGCCCAAAGGGTTTGTCGGCAATCCGGTGGGCGGGGTGATGGTGCAGAAGATGCGGCTGGGCGACCCCCGATGCGACGGGGCGCCAGACACCCGAGATCATCGAAGGTGCGGACTATGTCGAGGCCGCCGATCTGGTGGTGCAGGCGCTGGGGTTCGAACCCGAGGCTTTGCCGACCCTGTGGGGTGTGCCTGAACTGGCCGTCACCCGCTGGGGCACCGTTAAGGCCGATTTCCGCAGCCATGCAACCAGCTTGCCGGGCGTCTATGCGGCGGGCGATATCGTGCGGGGGGCCAGTCTGGTGGTCTGGGCAATCCGCGACGGACGTGATGCAGCCGATGCGATGTTGGCCTATCTTGCGCAACCCGCAACAATTGCGGCGGAATAAAATATGGAAAACGCAGGTTTTCTGCACGGAATGCCCATGTCCGTTCGGCCGGCCGGCACGCGCTTATTGGACAGCAAAGCTGCCACAAAAGAAGGGACGACAGAAACGATGAAACCTGCCCTTTTGCTTTGCCTCGCACTGCTTGCCCCGCTGCCTTTGCAGGCGGCAAACGCCTGGGGCGCACCGGAGGGCTGCGAGGTTTTCATGACCGTGCAGTCGAACGAATGCCGGGTGTCGAACTATTATCGCTGCACCGGCGATGCTCCGGGCGATCAATGGCGGGCAGATTTTGATCAGGACGGGATTTTTTTCCAAAGCCGGATCAACTCCGAGGCGGAATGGGTCGAAAGCTATGAGTTGTTCCCGACGGTCAAGCAAGAATTGCTGCCCGGGGCGCTGGACCCCGCGTCGTTCAGCGATCTGTTGACCAACGGGCGCGACGACTTCATTTTCAGCCTGAGCAAGGACACGGGCGAGGAAACCGACGTACGCGGGTTTGACCGGTTGACCGGCAAAACCTTTGTGATCGACGGAATCACCTTGTCGCAGACAGAGTTCTCGTTTGAGGAAACCGACACTGGCGGCAGCGTTCTGCGCCAGTCACGCGGCAATGAATACGTCCACCCCGAATGGCGGCTGTTCTTTTCCGGCCCGTCGGAGTGGTGGGACGGCACCGAATGGCTTGCGATCGACGGCAGCCCGGTTGCTTTTGTCTTTCCTGGCGAGCCGGGATTTGCCGCCACCGAGCCGCTGTTCGACTGCGATCCGGTACTATCGATGGACGGGTCGGGGGGATTGATCCATGTCAGCAAATGACCGCCGCACCGGAGGCTGCCTGTGCGGCGCGGTGCGCTATGTGGTGATCGACTTGCCGCATCACATGCACGCCTGCCACTGCACGATTTGCCGGCGCATTTCGGGGGCCGCGACAATTAGCGTCTCGGTGCCCTTCGCGGCGATCGAGGTGACAGGACAGGAGCATATCGTAACGTATGTCTCGTCGGACTGGGCTGCGCGGTCGTTTTGCGGGCGGTGCGGGTCGGGACTTTGGTATCGCCTGACCGGGGTTGAAGCGGCTGCCTACATCATTTCGGCGGGCACGCTGGACGATCTGACCGGGCTTGTGATGGCACAGGAAATCTATGTGGATACCAAGCCTGCGGGTTACGCCTTTGCCGGGGACCATCCCCGGCTGACAGCAGCAGAATTCGAAGCGACGCTGACCGCCAGTTCCAAGGAGTGAACCATGACCGACCTGCCTGACCTCTCCGACTGGGTTGCTGCCGAAGAAACGAAACGTGCCTGGATGGACGCCAACAGTCTTTACCGGCTTGAGGATGAACACGCGTCCTGCGGCGTGGGGCTGGTGGTGGCGATTTCCGGCAAGCCGTCGCGGCGGGTTGTCGAAAGCGGGATTGCGGCGCTGAAGGCGGTCTGGCACCGTGGCGCGGTCGATGCCGATGGCAAGACGGGCGACGGGGCGGGTATCCACGTGCAAATCCCGGCGCGGTTCTTTTATGATGTGATCCGCCGCACCGGTCACGAGCCGGACCTGACCAAGCTGGTGGCCGTCGGCCAGGTCTTTCTGCCGCGCACCGATTTCGGCGCACAGGAACGCTGCCGAAGCATCGTTGAAACCGAAGTGCTGCGGATGGGGCATTACATTTACGGCTGGCGGCATGTGCCGGTGGATGTGTCGGTGCTGGGCGAAAAGGCCAATGCCACGCGGCCAGAGATCGAGCAGATCCTGATCCGGAACGAAAAGAACATCGACGCCGAGGCGTTTGAACGCGAATTGTACATCATTCGTCGGCGGATCGAGAAGGCGGCCTTGGCTGCGCATATTCAGGGGCTGTATCTGTGCAGCCTGTCGTGCCGCAGCATCATCTACAAGGGCATGATGCTGGCCGAACAGGTGGCGGTGTTCTACCCCGACCTGATGGACGACCGGTTTGAATCGTCCTTTGCGATCTATCACCAGCGCTACAGCACCAATACCTTCCCGCAGTGGTGGCTGGCGCAGCCGTTCCGGATGCTGGCCCATAACGGCGAAATCAACACGCTGAAGGGCAACGTCAACTGGATGCGCAGCCATGAGATTCGCATGGCCTCGAACAATTTTGGCGACGCGGCCGAGGATATAAAGCCGATCATTCCGGGCGGCACCAGCGATTCGGGGGCGCTGGATGCGGTGTTCGAGGTGCTGGTACGCTCGGGGCGTTCCGCCCCGATGGCCAAGACGATGATGGTGCCCGAAGCATGGTCGAAGGCCACCACCGACATGCCGCAGGCGTGGGCTGACATGTACGCCTACTGCAACGCGGTGATGGAGCCTTGGGACGGCCCGGCAGCCCTTGCGATGACCGACGGACGCTGGGTGTGCGGCGGCCTTGATCGCAACGGTTTGCGCCCGATGCGCTATGTCGTCACCGGCGATGGCATGCTGATTGCCGGGTCAGAGGCAGGCATGGTGCCGGTGGACGAGGCCACAGTGCGCGAAAAGGGCGCGCTTGGTCCGGGGCAGATGATCGCCGTCGATATGATCGAGGGCAAGCTCTACCACGACACCGAGATGAAAGACCGCCTTGCCGCCAGCCAGCCCTATTCGGATTGGATAGCGAAGGTCGTGAACCTGAGCGATATGCTGTGCGACGTGCCTGAAACCGCGCTCTATGGCGGCGCCGACTTGCGGCGGCGGCAGATTGCAGCGGGCTACACGATGGAGGAGCTGGAGCAGGTTCTGGCGCCGATGGCCGAAGACGGCAAGGAAATGATCGCCTCGATGGGGGATGACACGCCTGCTGCGGTGTTGTCGTCGGTCTACCGTCCCCTGTCGCATTTCTTCCGGCAGAACTTCAGTCAAGTGACCAACCCGCCGATCGACCCGCTGCGCGAAGGCAGGGTCATGAGCCTGAAAACCCGGTTCGGCAACCTCAAGAACGTCTTGGATGAAACGTCGGCCCAGACCGAAATCCTGGTTCTGGAAAGCCCGTTCGTGGCCAATGCCGAATTCGAGGTCATGGTCGAAAAGTTCGGCGCGCATGTGGCGTTCATCGACTGCACATTCGCTGTCGGCGCAGGTCACGACGATCTGCGACTGGGGCTGGAGCGCATCCGGGCCGAGGCCGAGGATGCCGTACGGTCCGGCGCGGGGCAGTTGGTGCTGACGGATCAGCATCAGGGCACGGCCAGTGTCGGGATGCCGATGATCCTTGCGACATCGGCGGTTCATTCCTGGCTGACCCGCAAGGGGTTGCGGACCTTCTGTTCGATCAACGTACGGTCGGCGGAATGTATCGACCCGCATTACTTTGCCGTGCTGATCAGTTCGGGGGCCACGACGGTCAACGCTTACCTCGCGCAGGACAGCATTGCCGACCGGATCGGGCGCGGGTTGATCGAGGGCACGTTGACCGATGCGATGCGCCGTTACCGCGATGCCATCGACGCTGGCCTGTTGAAGATCATGTCCAAGATGGGGATTTCGGTGATCTCGTCCTATCGCGGCGGGCTGAACTTCGAGGCCGTGGGGCTGAGCCGCGCCATGGTGGCCGAGTATTTCCCCGGCATGCATTCCCGTATTTCCGGCATCGGCGTGTCTGGGATCGAGCAGAAGCTGGAAGAGGTCCACGCGAAGGGCTGGCTGGGCGGGGCCGATGTTCTGCCGATCGGCGGGTTCTACAAGGCGCGCCGGTCGGGCGAAAAGCACGCGTGGGAGGCGCAGACCATGCACCTGCTGCAATCGGCCTGCGACCGGGCCAGCTATGACCTGTGGAAGCAGTATTCGGCGGCGATGCGGGCCAACCCGCCGATCCATATCCGCGATCTGCTGGACATCAAGACGCTGGGCAAGCCGGTGCCGATTGAAGAGGTCGAATCGATCACCTCGATCCGCAAGCGGTTCGTGACGCCGGGCATGTCGCTGGGCGCTTTGGGGCCAGAGGCGCACAAGACTCTGAACGTGGCGATGAACCGGATCGGGGCGAAGTCGGACTCGGGCGAAGGCGGCGAGGACCCCGCGCATTTCACGCCGGAGGCGAATGGGGATAACCCGTCGGCCAAGATCAAGCAGGTCGCCTCGGGGCGCTTCGGTGTCACGGCGGAATATCTGAACGCCTGCGAGGAGTTGGAAATCAAGGTGGCCCAGGGGGCAAAACCCGGCGAGGGCGGCCAGTTGCCGGGCATGAAGGTGACGGCGCTGATCGCGCGGCTGCGGCACTCGACGCCGGGGGTGACGCTGATCAGCCCGCCGCCGCACCACGACATCTATTCCATCGAAGACCTCGCGCAGTTGATCTATGACCTCAAGCAGATCAACCCGCGCGCCAAGGTGACGGTCAAGCTGGTGTCGCAGTCTGGCGTGGGCACGATTGCGGCCGGCGTGGCCAAGGCCAAGGCGGATATCATCCTGATTTCGGGGCACAATGGCGGCACCGGGGCCAGCCCCGGCAGTTCGATCAAATACGCCGGTCTGCCATGGGAAATGGGCCTCACCGAGGCGCATCAGGTGTTGTCGATGAACAACCTGCGCGAACGGGTGACGCTGCGCACCGATGGCGGGTTGCGGACGGGGCGGGATATCGTGATGGCGGCGATGCTGGGGGCCGAGGAATACGGCATTGGCACCGCCGCCCTGATCGCCATGGGCTGCATCATGGTGCGGCAGTGCCAGTCGAACACCTGCCCGGTGGGCGTCTGCACGCAGAACGAGGCGCTGCGCGCCAAGTTTACCGGAACGGCGGACAAGGTCGTGAACCTGATCACCTTCTACGCGCAGGAGGTGCGGGAGATTCTGGCGTCGATTGGCGCGCGGTCGCTGGACGAAATCATCGGGCGGGCCGATCTTTTGACCCAAGTGTCGCGCGGGGCGGCGCATCTTGATGATCTTGACCTGAACCCCTTGTTGATCACGGTGGACGGGCCCGGGAAGATCACCTTTGACCGCTCGAAACCCCGCAACCATGTGCCGGACACTTTGGACGCCGAGATCGTCAAGGACGGCGCGCGGTTCTTTGAGGACGGCGAGAAGATGCAGCTGAGCTATGCCGTGCGCAACACGCACCGGACCATCGGCACGCGGGCCAGCAGCCATATCGTGCGCAAGTTCGGGATGCGCAACAGTTTGCAGCCTGACCATCTGACGGTCAAGCTGACCGGGTCTTGCGGGCAGTCGCTGGGGGCCTTTGCCGTGCGCGGTTTGAAGTTCGATGTGATGGGCGATGCCAACGACTATGTCGGCAAGGGGTTGTCGGGGGGCTCCATTGTGGTGCGCCCGCCGATGACCTCGCCCCTGGTGGCCGCCGACAACACGATCATCGGCAACACTGTGCTTTACGGGGCGACGGATGGGTTCTTGTTCGCCAGTGGCCGTGCCGGAGAGAGGTTCGCGGTGCGCAATTCGGGTGCATCGGTGGTGGTCGAAGGCTGTGGGTCGAACGGCTGCGAATACATGACCGGCGGGGTGGCGGTGATTCTGGGGCGGATCGGGGCCAACTTTGGTGCCGGGATGACTGGAGGGATGGCCTATCTTTACGATCCCAACGGCGTGGCCGAGGATTTCATCAATCCCGAAAGCCTGGTGACCTGCGGTCTTGACCATCCCCATTGGGAAGCGCAGTTGCGCGGCCTGATAGAGCGGCATGCTATGGAAACCGGTTCGCTCAAGGCGGCGCGCATCCTTGCCGACTGGGCGAACGAACGCGGGAATTTCCTGCAAGTCTGCCCGAAAGAGATGCTGCCGCATCTTGCATATCCGTTGTCGAATGAAGGACTTCGGGTGCCTGCGGAATAGCGAAAGGCCCCTATGGGGGCCTTTCCGGGCAGTTGCGGGATGCCCTTGGCGGTTCAGGCATCCGTGGCGCGGTCGGTTTCGGTAGGATCGACCGTGCTTGTCGGGCTGGCTGCCGCGTCGACATCGCGTTCGACATCGCGTTCGACCTCGATCTTGACCTTGGCGACCATCGCCGCGATGACCCCGACTACGGCGAGCCATGGTGCCGTCAGCACCACCACCCCGCCCGCCAATGCGCCGACGGTCATGGGCATCTCCAGCGTGAAGTCATCCCCGGCCCGCACTTTCAAGGTGCGGATATTGCCATTGTGGATCAGTTCCTTGACCTTGTCGATCAACTGCCCGCCTGTCACCTCGATCTCTTCGAACACGGTCCGGCGCGGCTTTTCGGTCTTGTCGTCCATCTGGGCTCTCCTTTCTGGCCGCTTGGCCGGCCACACCGATATGGGGACGCATCCGTGTCGAAAGAACCATGACGCAGATCAAACCTGGCGGCCGCTTGACCCCGCAGCCGGCTTCGTGGCTAAGGTGCCGCATGGCAGCAAAACCCAAACCCGCCAAGGTCACGACCCCGGGCCCGCGTCCGGCCGCGAGGATTCGACGGTGGCTGGTGCGGGGCATGCTGGGTGTGGCCGGGTTCTATGCCATTGTGATCGTCGCATTCGCCTTCGTTCCCCCACCGGGCAATCTGTACCAATGGTCGGAAAGCTGGCGCTTGGGCGGGATCAAGCGCGACTGGGTGGCGTGGGACGACATCGCCCCGGTGATGGCGCGGTCAGTGGTGGCGGCCGAGGATGCGAATTTCTGCCTGCATTGGGGATTTGACATGGCGGCGATCCGCGATGCGGTCGAAGCGGGGGGAAACCGCGGGGCATCCACACTAAGCCAGCAGACAACCAAGAACGTATTTCTGTGGCATGGCCGGTCGTACATCCGCAAAGCCGCAGAAGCGGTTTTGACCCCGTTGGTAGAGCTGGTCTGGTCCAAGCGGCGCGTTCTGCATGTCTATCTGAACATCGCCGAATTCGATGAAGGGGTGTTTGGCGTGCAGGCGGCGGCGCAACATCATTTTGGCGTCGATGCCACCGACCTGTCAGCCACTCAGGCGGCAAGGCTGGCCGCCGTGCTGCCCGACCCAAAGGGGCGGTCGGCGTCGAACCCGTCAGACTATGTCCGCAAACGGGCCCGCGCCATCCTGTCGGGCGCCGAAACCATCGCCGCTGACGGGCGGGCTGCGTGTTTCGAGGATTGAAACTCCGACCTGTTCACGGCACTAAGAAGAACGTTTTGGAATGGAACGACGTTTGTGAACGAGTTGAGAAGACTTTGATGCGCGATGCACTGCGGCAAAAGGCGATCGGGGTCTGCGACCCTGAAAATTTCTGGAACGGTGATGGTTTGTCCTTTTGCGCAGTCTTCAAGACCTGGGAAGATGATCCCGTGCCATCGATGCAACCCGACACCTGCTGGATCGCAGTCCACCGCTTTGATGAAATCGAGAATGCAGCCAAAGTCTGCGCCATGATCGGGGATGAGGCACGATGATCCGCCTTTATCACTTTGCGCTGTCGCCCTTCTGTCGCAAGGTCCGCCTGACCCTGGCCGAGAAGAAGCAAGAGGTCGAGTTGATCGAGGAGCGGTATTGGGAAGGCTCGCCCGATTTCCTGCGACGTAATCCGGCTGGAAAAGTGCCGGTGATGCGGATTGACACCAAGGTGCTGTCGGAGTCGCAGGCGATCTGTGAGTATCTGGAAGAGACGATCCCGCAGCCCGCCATGATGCCCCGCGATGCCGAGGCACGCTATGAGGTGCGCCGGCTCTGCGCGTGGTTCGATGACAAGTTTCATGCCGAAGTGACGTCGAAGCTGCTGTTTGAACGGCTGAACAAGAAAGTCATGGGGCTAGGCTATCCAGATAGCAGAGCCGTCAAGACCGGGGCGGGGCGCATAAAGTATCACATCGATTATCTGGGCTGGCTGTTGGATCAGCGGCGCTGGTTGGCGGGGGATGTGATGACTTTGGCCGATATTACCGCAGCGGCGCATCTGTCGTGTCTGGACTACATCAGCGATGTAGACTGGAACCGCAACGCGACGGTGAAAGACTGGTACGCCAAGATCAAGTCGCGCCCGAGTTTCCGCACCCTGCTGGCCGATCAGGTGCCGGGGTTTCCGCCGCCCGCGCATTATGCCGATCTGGATTTCTGACGGCAGTTGTCCGGGGGCCAGCCCCCGGGCCCCCGGGATATTTGTGCCAAGATGAATGGGGACATGAAAAAGCGGTTGCAGGAAAGGGCGCTGGCCGAGGGCTTTGCCGCGATGGGCGTTTGTCGGCCCGATGCGGTGCCCGAGGCCGCGGGGCGGCTGCGCGCGTTTCTGGCGGCGGGGCATCATGGGCAGATGGGCTGGATGGCCGAGCGCGAGGGGTGGCGCGGGTCTGCAGCCGCGCTGTGGACCGAGGCGCGGTCTGTGGTGATGTTTGCGGAAGTCTATACGCCGCAGGACGATCCTCTGGCGGTGTTGGGCGAGCGGGGGCGGGGGGCGGTTTCGGTTTATGCCCAAGGGCGCGATTATCACGACCTGGTCAAGCGGCGGCTGAAGCGGGTTGGCGGGTGGTTTGCCGATGCATCGCGGGCCGAGATCAAGGTTTTTGTCGATACAGCACCGGTCATGGAAAAACCCCTGGCGCAGGCAGCGGGTTTGGGGTGGCAGGGCAAGCATACCAATCTGGTTGGGCGTGGGTTGGGGTCGTGGTTCTTTTTGGGGGCAATGTTCACCACGGCGGTATTGGAGCCGGACGCGGCAGAGGTTGATCATTGCGGGTCATGCCGGGCGTGCCTTGATATCTGCCCGACGGCGGCGTTTCCGGCGCCGTATCAACTGGATGCGCGTCGTTGTATTTCCTATCTGACCATCGAGCATCGCGGACCTGTGGACGGGGAGTTGCGCGCATTGATGGGGAACCGGATTTACGGCTGCGATGATTGCCTTGCGGTTTGTCCGTGGAACAAGTTTGCACAGGCCGCGACCGAAATCGGCTATCAGCCACGGGTGGGTGCGCCCGAGCTTGACGAACTCGCGCAGCTTGACGACGCGGCGTTTCGGGCGCGGTTTGCGGGAAGTCCGATCAAGCGGATCGGGCGCGACCGGTTTGTGCGCAATGTACTTTATGCCATTGGCAATTCGGGGATACCGGCGTTGGGCGTGGTGGCCCAAGGGCTACAAAACGACGCGGATGGCGCTGTGGCGGATGCGGCGGACTGGGCGGTGGCGCGGTTGACTGGCCACATTGCAGGGGGGAACGGATGGACAGGCTGAAGGGCAAGGTGGCGATCGTCTCGGGTGGGGCGGGGGGCTGCGGGGCGGCGGCGGTGCGGATGTTCGCCGCCGAAGGGGCGGCTGTGGGGATCATCGACCGGGATGCGGTTCAGGGCGCAGCACTTGCGGCAGAACTGGCGGCGGCGGGGCATCGGGTGGTGTTTGCCGGGGCTGATGTGGCGGTGCGCGCGCAGGTCGAAGCAGCGGTGGCGGTGGTGGTGTCGGCCTTTGGCCCGGTCACCGTGCTGTTCAACCATGCCGGGACGATTGTGATCAAGCCGTTCCTTGAGACCGAAGAGGCCGACTGGGACTTCCTTTTTGATGTCAATGTGAAGTCGATGTATCTGATGACCCGCGCCGTTCTGCCCGGCATGATCGCGGCGGGGGGTGGCAGCATCGTCTGCACATCGTCGATCTCTGCGGTTTATGCGACGCCGATGGAGGTGCTTTATGACGCAACCAAGGGGGCGTGCCACATGTTTGCGCGCGCAATTGCGGTCGAGTTCCGGGATCGCGGCATCCGGTGCAACGCGGTCTGTCCGGGGTTCATCGACACGGCCCACGGGCAGCGCGAAGTGGCCGCGTTGACGGCGTTGGGGGTGGATGTGACAGAGGCCGCGATCACGGCTGCGCAGGGGAGGATGGGGCGGCCGGAAGATGTGGCGCGGGCGGCGCTGTTTCTGGCCAGCGACGATGCTGCGTTTGTGACGGGCGCGCAGTTGTTTGTGGATGGGGGGTTTTCGGCAGTTTAGGCGGGCTGATCATCGTGGCGATTGGCGAAACCGGCGAATCGGCGCAGACTGGGCTTTCAACCTTGGGGAGAGTTTCCATGGCAAAGCATCTGACAGATCATCGTGTTTCGTCCAAGGGCGGACGGGTTAGGCAGTTTCTGGCGATTGACCGCGCGCAGGGCGACGGGATGTGGCGCGGTTCGGCACGGCGGCCGGTGATGGCGGCGGGCAACCGGCGGCTGGTCGAGTTTCTGCGCATCGCACGCGGGCGGAACGTCTGACGGGCCAGGGCCCGTGCCGCGTCACGCTCCGCGATTGATCCGGTCTGGCCTGATCAGGCCCGGACCAGCTTTTCGTAGTCCAGCGCCACTTCGCGGGTCAGGGCACCCACTTCGAACGTGTAGCCGCCGATGGACCCCACCGGGGTCACTTCGGCGGCGGTGCCGGTCAGCCAGCATTGCTCGAACCCTTCCAGCTCATCAGGCATGATGTGGCGTTCGTGGACCTTGATCTGCTTGTCGCGCAGCATGCCGATCACGGTTTGCCGCGTGATGCCGTTCAGGAAGGCATCCGCCAGCGGTGTATGCACCTCGCCGTCACGCACGAAGAAGATGTTCGCCCCGGTCGCCTCGGCCACATAGCCGCGATAATCGAGCATCATGGCATCCGAGCAGCCCTTTGCCTCGGCTGCGTGTTTCGACATGGTGCAGATCATGTAGAGGCCCGCTGCCTTAGCAGCGTGCGGAATGGTTTCGGGGCTGGGACGCTTCCACTTGGCGATGTCGAGTTTCGCGCCCTTGAACTTGGCGTCGCCGTAGTAGTTGCCCCAGGTCCAGCAGGCCACGGCGAGGTGGATCGGGTTGGCGTTCGATGCGACCCCCATCATCTCGCCCGCGCCGCGCCAGGCGATGGCGCGCACATAGGCATCGGTCAGATTGTTTGCGGCCAGCGTCGCCACCTTGGCTGCGTCAATTTCGGCGGCCGTAAAGGGCAGCGGCATGTCCAGAAGGTCGCCCGAGGTGCGCAGACGTTCGGAATGTTCGGTCATCTTGAAGATCTTGCCGTTATAGCACCGCTCGCCTTCGAAGACTGACGAGGCATAGTGCAGGGCATGGGTCAGGATATGAACCTTTGCGCTGCGCCAGTCCACCAGTTTGCCATCGATCCAGATGAACCCGTCGCGATCGTCATAGCCAGCCATTTGCAACCTCCTGCTTTGCACATGTTGCGTAAAAATCGTCCGCATCGGACATATTATTGCGCGAAATCGGGTTACTGGCTAACAGTTGAGTCCTTGAATGTCAACAAGGCTGACATAAACGAAGTTGTTCTGTGGTGTCAGGTCTTCCAAGGCTCGTGTTGCAGGCAGAGCAGGAACCTGATCAGCAGCCTGCCAGGCGGCAGCCTGTTGGGATGGGCGCGGCAAGGGTCGGCTTAAGGCCGCACTTCACCGGATATCTTTCGCCGCAAGGGTGGCAAAGGCAAGCGTCACGGCAGCCTCAATTTCGGCAACCGAACCACCGGTGCGGGTCAGGGCGCTTAACCCGCCAAACACCGCATAAAGATAGGCGGCATTGCCATCGGGGTCGCCAGTGTGGCGGGCAAAGACTGCGCGAAAGGCGGCGCGTGTACGGGTCGCGCCCAGCCTGACCGCGGCACCTATCGCGGGATCGCTGACATGCGGAGAAAAGGCGGTGATGACCAGAAGGCAGGCCGCGCTGTTCATCTGGTGCTGCAGGGCAAGTGTCTGCGCCATGAACGCACGCAATTCGGCCAGTCCGGCCCTTGGATGCAAAAGCGGTGCAAGCGCGATATCCAGACGCTTAACATAGCGCGAAAGCACGGCCTGAAACAGGCCGTGTTTGTCGGTGAAAGTGTTGTACAGGCTTTGACGGCTGATGCCGCAGGCCTTGGTCAGGTCGGAAATTGAACAGCCGTCATAGCCACGCTGCCAAAAGGCAAGCAGGGCGCGGTCGACTACATCATCGGGATTGAAAGCCAATGGTCGTGCCATGCGGCCAGGTTGGTCGTTTTGGAACGATTGGTCAATAACGGTCGGATGCCGTGCGGTTCGTGCTTGGATTGGCAGCAGTGCTGACATAACCTGCGCCTGGGAGGATGCCATGGCCGATAGTTCCATCACGAGCGACAGCTTGCTGTTTCTGACGGACGAGCAGTTGCGCAAAGGCATCGAGGCGATGTTCTTTGCCTATCGCGGGTTTACCAGCGACCCGGACCGGATCCTTGAAGGTCTGGACTATGGCCGCGCCCATCATCGGGCGGTGCATTTCATCAATCGAAGTCCGGGCACCACGGTCGGCAATCTGCTGGCCATTCTGGGGGTCACCAAACAGTCGCTGAACCGGGTGCTGCGGACCCTGTTCGAAGATGGCATGGTCGAGGCACGGGTCGGCCAGACCGACAAGCGCGAACGGCATCTGTTCCTGACCGAAAAGGGTGCTGCACTGGAACGCAGTCTGTCGGATGCCCAACGCGCGCGCATGCGCAGCGCCTACCGCACGGCGGGGCCAGCGGCCGTGCAGGGATTTCGCACTGTTCTGGAAGCGATGATGGACCCCGACCTTCGGCGGCAGTATCAGGGACTGAAGGAAAACGGCCTTTGACAGGAAATGCGCGATGACAGAGCCCTTGGCACATCTGCTGGTGGTGGACGACGATGAACGCATTCGTGGACTGTTGCAGAAATTCCTGATCAGGAATGGCTTTCTGGTCTCGACCGCGCGGGACGCGGCTCAGGCCCGGCGCATTCTGACAGGGCTCGATTTTGACATGCTGGTCATTGACGTGATGATGCCGGGTGAAGACGGCATCAGCCTGACGCGGGCATTGCGCAAACTGCTGTCGGTGCCGATCCTGCTGCTGACGGCGCGGGGCGAAACGTCAAACCGGATCGAAGGGCTGGAGGCGGGGGCGGACGACTATCTGGTCAAGCCGTTCGAGCCCAAAGAGCTGCTGCTGCGGATCAATGCGATCCTGCGGCGGGTGCCGTCGGTCATGTCTGCCCCTGCCCCGCCGCGCGCGCTGCATCTGGGTCGGGTTCGCTATGACGTCGACCGGGGCGAGTTGTGGCGCGGGGCCGAGCAGGTGCGGATGACCACGACCGAAGCGCAACTGATGCGGCTGTTCGCGGCCAGCCCAGGCATGGCGATTTCGCGCGACCGCTTGGTCGGTGACAAGACTGAAGGCGGTTCTGCGGGCAGTTCGGCAGGCGGGCCGGAGGATACTGGGGCACAGATGCGCGCGGTCGATGTGCAGATCACACGCCTGCGTCGCAAGATCGAGGACGATCCGCGTCAGCCACGCTATCTGCAGACCGTGCGCGGTGAAGGGTATCTGTTGCAGCCGGACTAGGTGCGCGGCAGGACTGGAAAGGCCGGGACTGCGGACAGGTGGGGGGCTGTCGGCCCCCCAAAGCCCCCGAGGATGTTTATGAACAGATGGTGAGGATAGCGTGGTTCTGATCTACAGCCATCCCGACTTTGCGGGTCATGTCACACCGCAAGGTCACCCCGAGCAGGTGGCACGGCATGCCGCTGTCGAGGCGGGCTTGGCGGATGTCGCAGGCGTTCGGCGCGAGGCTGCATTGGGCAGCGAGGTGGATGTGTTGCGCTGCCATCCGGCGCAGCATGTTGCGCGGATCAGGGCGGCGGTGCCGCAGTCCGGGTTTGCGGCGCTGGATGGCGATACGGTTCTGTCGCCGGGGTCGTGGGATGCCGCCATGCGTGCGGTTGGCGGGGCTTGCGCGGCAGTGGATGCGGTGGTGACAGAGGGCGGTCGCGCGTTTGTCGCCTGCCGCCCACCCGGGCATCACGCGGAAACGGCGACGGCGATGGGGTTTTGCGTCTTCGGCACCGTGGCGATTGCGGCGATGCGCGCGCTGCAGGTGCATGGGTTGCCGCGGGTCGCTGTGCTCGATTTCGACGTGCATCATGGCAACGGGACGCAGGATCTGCTGTGGGACGAGGCGCGGGCGATGTTTGTCTCCAGCCATCAGATGCCGCTTTATCCCGGCAGTGGGGCCTCGGGCGAACGGGGCGCGCATGGGCAGATCACCAATTTGCCGCTGCGGGAAGGGACTGGCGGTGCCGCGATGCGGGCGGTCTGGGGGCCTGCGTTGTTGCGTGTGGCGGCATTCCGGCCCGAAATGATCCTGATCAGTGCGGGATTTGATGCGCATGCGGATGACCCCTTGGGCGGGCTCGGCTGGGAGGTGGCGGACTTCGTCTGGCTGACGCGGGCGATCTGCGATCTGGCCGATCAGGTGTGCGGCGGGCGGGTGGTATCCTGTCTGGAGGGGGGTTATGATCTGGTGGCGCTGACGGAATGTGTGACGGCGCATGTGACCGAATTGGGAAGGCTTTCCGATGACCGATAAACCCGTGGCAGAGATGAGTTTCGAAGAGGCGATGGCGGCGCTGGAGTCGGTGGTGTCTGCGCTGGAGAAGGGCGAAGTGCCGCTGGAGCAGTCGATTGCGCTTTATGACCGGGGGGCGGCGTTGAAGGCGCATTGCGCGGGCAAGCTGGCCGATGCTGAAATGAAGGTCGAGATGATCCGTGCCGCCGAAGGGCGCGCGGTGGGGGTGACCCCGGTGGAGGGGATGTGAGCTTTCAGGCGGCACTGGCGCGGGCGGCGGGTCTGGTGCAGGGGCGGCTGGACGCGGCCATGGCAGGGTTCTCCGACGTGCCGGTGGTGCAGGCGATGCGCTACGGCGCACAGGGCGGCAAGCGGTTGCGCGGGTTTCTGGTACTTGAATCCGCCGCAATGCTGGGAGTTTCGCCCGAGCGCGCGGTGGCGGCGGCAGCGGCGGTCGAGGCGTTGCATGCCTATTCTCTGATCCATGATGATCTGCCGTGTATGGACGACGACGATCTGCGGCGCGGGTTGCCCACGGTGCATGTGAAATGGGACGAGGCGGTGGCGGTTCTGGCCGGGGATGCCTTGCAGACGCTGGCGTTTCAGTTGCTGTGCGATCCGGCGCTGGGGTCGGGCGAGGTGCGGGTCGCGCTGGTGGCGGGGCTGGCGCAGGCGTCTGGCGCGCAGGGCATGGTGCTGGGGCAAGCGCTTGATATTGCGGCAGAGACGGCTGTGGTGCCCTTGACACTGCCAGAGATAACGCGGTTGCAGGCGGGCAAGACGGGGGCCTTGATCCGCTGGTCGGCGCAGGCGGGCGCGGTGATTGCGGGGGCGGACGCAGGCCCATTGGGGGCCTATGCGCAGGCCTTGGGGCTGGCGTTTCAGATTGCCGATGACATTCTGGATGTGACCGGGAATGCGGCTGCGATGGGCAAGCGGCTGGGCAAGGATGCGGCGGCGGGCAAGGCCACGTTCGTGTCGCTGCTGGGGCTGGAGGCGGCGCAGGCCAAGGCCTGGGGTCTCGTGGCCGAGGCGGAAAGCCATCTGCGACTCTATGGTGCGGCAGCAGACAACTTGATTGCCGCCGCGCGATTTGTCATCACGCGCGACAGCTAGGAGCCGAGCATGACCCACCGCCCGAACACGCCGCTGTTGGATCTGGTCCATCTGCCGTCGGACGTGAAACGCCTGACCGACCCGCAGTTGCGCCAGTTGGCCGACGAGTTGCGCGCCGAGACGATTTCGGTGGTGTCGGTCACCGGCGGGCATCTGGGCGCGGGGCTGGGCGTGGTCGAGTTGACGGTGGCGCTGCATGCGGTGTTTGACGCGCCGCGTGACAAGATCATCTGGGACGTGGGCCATCAATGCTATCCGCACAAGATCCTGACGGGGCGGCGCGACCGCATCCGCACGCTGCGCACCGAAGGCGGGTTGTCGGGGTTCACCAAGCGGTCGGAATCGCCGTTCGATCCGTTCGGCGCGGCGCATAGCAGCACCTCGATCAGTGCGGCGTTGGGGTTTGCTTGTGCCGCCGATCTTGGCGGCAGCCCGGGCGATGCGGTGGCGGTGATCGGGGACGGGTCGATGTCGGCGGGCATGGCCTATGAGGCGATGAACAATGCTGGCCATCTGAAAAAGCGCCTGTTCGTGATCCTGAACGATAACGAGATGTCGATTGCCCCGCCGGTGGGGGCGATGTCGGCCTATCTCAGCCGTTTGTATGCCGAGGCTCCGTTTCAGGAATTGAAATCGGCGGCCAAGGGCATGGTCAGCCTGCTGCCCGAGCCGTTTCAGGAGGGCGCGCGGCGGGCGAAAGAGATGCTGAAGGCGGCGGCTGTCGGCGGCACTCTGTTCGAGGAGTTGGGGTTTTCCTATATCGGTCCGATTGACGGGCATGATCTGGATCAGCTCTTGCCCGTCCTGCGCACGGTCCATGCCCGCGCGACGGGGCCGATGCTGATCCATGTGCTGACCAAGAAGGGCAAGGGCTATGCCCCCGCCGAAACCGCCCGCGACAGGGGCCATGCGACGGGCAAGTTCGACGTGCTGACCGGGGCGCAAGTGAAATCCACCCCCAATGCGCCGGCCTATACCCGCGTGTTCGCACAATCCCTGCTGGCTTGCGCCGAAGACGATCCCCGCATCGTGGCGGTGACGGCGGCGATGCCGGAGGGCACCGGGCTCGATATGTTCGCCAGCCGGTTTCCCAAACGGTGCTTTGATGTGGGGATTGCCGAGCAACACGCTGTCACCTTCAGTGCGGCCTTGGCGGCGGGGGGGATGCGGCCGTTTTGCGCGCTCTATTCGACCTTTCTGCAGCGTGGCTATGATCAGGTCGTGCATGACGTGGCCATTCAACGTCTGCCGGTGCGCTTTGCCATCGACCGGGCGGGGTTGGTGGGGGCGGATGGCGCGACCCATGCGGGGGCGTTCGACGTGGCGTTTCTGGCCAACCTGCCGGGGTTTGTCGTGATGGCGGCGGCGGACGAGGCCGACCTTGTGCATATGGTCGCAACGGCAGCCGCGCATGACGCAGGGCCGATTGCCTTTCGTTATCCGCGCGGCGAGGGCGTGGGCGTCGAGATGCCCGCGCGCGGTGTGCCGCTGGCCATCGGTCGGGGGCGGGTGTTGCGCGAAGGAAGCCGCGTGGCGCTCTTGTCGTTCGGCACGCGGCTGGCCGAGGTTGCGAAGGCCGCCGAGGCGCTGGCGGCGCGGGGTGTGTCCTGCACGGTGGCCGATGCACGGTTCGCAAAGCCCCTTGACCGGGATCTGATCCTAAACCTCGCGCGCCACCACGAGGCACTGATCACCATCGAAGAGGGTGCTGTGGGCGGTTTTGGCAGCCATGTGGCGCAGCTGCTGGCCGAAGAAGGCGTGTTCGACCGGGGGCTGAAATACCGCAGCATGGTGCTGCCCGACGTCTTCATCGATCAGGCCAGTCCCGAGGCGATGTACCGGGTGGCCGGCATGGAAGCGGGCCAGATCGAGGCGCGGGTGCTGGGGGTTCTGGGCGTGGCTGTGGTGGGGATGCGGGCGTGACAATTCCGCCCTATCAGGAACTGATGCTGCCGATGCTGCGGTTGGTAGCCGAGGGACACGCGACCATTGCCGACTGCGAATCGCATCTGCGCCGTCAGTTCAGCATTTCTGACGACGAGGCGGCCGCACTGCTGCCAAGTGGCAAACAGACCTATCTTTCCAATCGCGCGCATTGGGCGCGCAGCTATCTGTCGCAGGCCGGGCTGGTCGAGGCTGTCAAACGGGGCAGCTACCGTATCAGCACACTCGGAAAGCAACTACTTGCCACCAACCCGGCAGCAATCAATAACGAAACTCTTCGACAGTTTCCGAAGTTCATGGAATTTGTCTCCCGCTCTCAGCCAAAATCGTTGGACCCCAATGCGATTGCTCTCCAGCCAACTGCCCCGAAATTCGACACACCCGACGATTTGATTGCAAATGCTCATTCACAAATCGAAAACGCGCTCGTCACTGACCTGCTGGAAGCCGTTCAAGCCCTATCACCGACTCGATTTGAGCAACTGATTGTCGATCTCCTCCTCGCCATGGGCTACGGCGGCGGGGATCAATCGATGGGAGAGCGGATCGGCAAATCCGGTGACGGCGGGATTGACGGGATCATCAACGAAGACGCACTGGGGCTCGATGCCGTCTACATTCAGGCCAAACGCTATGCCCCCGACAACAAGGTGGGACGGCCCGCGTTGCAGGCCTTTGTCGGGTCATTGACCGGCGAGGGGGCGAACAAGGGCGTCTTTGTCACCACCTCGGATTTCTCGAAAGAGGCGCGGGACTATCTGACGCGGGTCCAGCACCGCATCGTGCTGATCAATGGCGACCGGCTGGCGCGGTTGATGATTGCGCATGAGGTGGGGGTGCGGGCGCGCAAGACCTATGTTCTGCGCTCCGTCGACGAGGATTACTTCATCACCGACTAGCGGCTTTGCGCAGTGGGGTGACCCCTGCCCTGCCCTGCCGGTTCGCAGCTGGCGTCAAAACCATGCTCATTCTTGCGTGTACCGCGTGACACACTGTTGCGCGACGCCAATCCTGCGGTAGCGTGGCCGACACCCAAGCATCGGAGCGCGCCCGTGACCTCAACGACAGTAACCCTAAGGTCCACCTTGCGCTACGTCATCGCGGGCGGGCCGTCGAAAGATGGCATGCCTGCGCGCGTGCTGGCCGAGCTTGATGCACGAGAGGCTGCGGCAGAGCGGCTGATCGGCTGGGCACAGTTGTTCGTCGTGGTGTTCTTTGCCTCGCTCTACTCCATCGCGCCACGCGCGACCGGGGCGACGGGCGCGAATTTCGTGCCTCTTGCGTTGGCGGGGTACTTTGCCTTTACCGTGTTGCGATTGGGGCTGTCGTACCGGGTGACGCTGCCGGAATGGTTCTTGCTGATCTCGATCGGGGTCGATGTGGCGCTGATCTGCGGGCTGATCTTTTCGTTTCATCTGCAATACGACCAGCCGGCGGCGTTTTATCTAAAGGCGCCGACGCTGCTTTACATCTTCATCTTTGTCGGTGTGCGCACCCTGCGGGTCGATCCGCGGTTCGTTCTGACCACCGGGATCGCCTTTGCTGCGGGCTGGCTTGGTCTGGTCAGCTATGCGCTGATTACCGACATGGGCGAAATGCGGATCACACGCGACTTCGTGGCCTACCTTACCTCGAACAGCATCCTTATCGGGGCAGAGATTGACAAAATGCTGACCATCCTTGGTGTCACAGGCATCCTGACGATTGCGCTTTATCGCGGACGGCAGGTTCTGTTCGATGCGGTCAAAAGCAACGCGGCCGAACAGGACCTGCGGCAGTTCTTTGCGGCGGATGTCGCGCAGTCGATCACCGGGGCAGAAAGCCAGCCCCACGCGAGCAAAGGCGAGGTTCGCGACGTGGCCATCCTGTTCGTCGATGTGCGCGGCTTTACCCGTACCGCCGAAACGCTGCCACCGGATGCGGTGATCGCCATTCTAACGCGCTATCACGAGGTGGCGCTGCACGAGATAGAACGGCACGGCGGGCAGGTGGACAAGTTTATGGGCGACGGCATTCTGGCGACTTTCGGCGCGGTGCAAGACTGCGCGACCTATGCCGCCGACGCCCTGCGGGCAGCGCAGGCAGTGATTTCGGCAATGGCCGCCGCCGAACCCGACTTTGCCGCGCTGGGATGGCCGCGCCGTTTCGACATCGGCGCGTCAGCGTCTTGCGGCACGGTGACGGTCGGCGTCGTTGGTGCGCGCGGTCGGCTGGAGTTTACCGTGATCGGCAACGCCGTGAACCTCGCGGCCAAGCTGGAGGCTGCCAACAAACCGCAAGGTACCCGCGCGCTGACCGACGGCGAAACATATGGGCTTGCCCAGGCGCAGGGCTATGACGTGTCATTGCCGGTGCGCCCGCAGCAAACCCTGGCCGGATTGCCCCGCCCGGTGGATGTGGCGGTGCTGGCCTAGTCGGCCTTTGCCAATTTGTCCTGCGTCTGCGTGTCAAAATCGCCTGCATCATGGCGTTCAAGCAGCTGCATCGCAGGCTCGCCGAACGACCGGTTCACCATGCGGCCGCGTAGAACGGCCGGGCGCGCGTCGATCTTTTCGGCCCAGGCCAGCACGTGCTTGTACGAGGTGACACTCAGAAACTCGGCGGCGTTGTACTGCCGCCCCAGCACCAACTGCCCATACCAGGCCCAGATCGCGATATCGGCGATCGAATAATCGTCCCCCGCAATCCAGGGCCGGGTGGCAAGCAACTGGTCCAGCACGTCAAGCTGGCGCTTCGTTTCCATCGCAAAGCGGTTGATCGGATATTCCATTTTGTAAGGCGCATAAGCGTAGAAATGCCCGAACCCGCCTCCCAGATAGGGAGCCGATCCCATCTGCCAGAACAGCCACGACAGGCATTCGGTGCGCGCCACCAGATCCGTGGGCATCAGCGCCCCGAACTTCTCGGCCAAGTACACAAGGATCGCGCCCGATTCGAAGACCCGCTGCGGCGGGGTCACCGAATGATCCATCAGCGCGGGGATTTTTGAATTCGGGTTCACGCCGACAAAGCCCGAACCGAACTGATCGCCCTTGCCGATGTTGATCAGCCAGGCGTCATATTCCGCCCTGGCATGGCCCAAGCTGAGCAATTCCTCAAGCATCACCGTCACTTTCACCCCGTTGGGCGTGGCAAGCGAGTAAAGCTGCAATGGATGCTTGCCGACCTGCAAGGTCGCATCATGGGTTGCCCCTGCAATGGGTCGGTTGGTGCTGGCAAACTGCCCGCCGTTTTCTTTGTCCCAGGTCCAGACGGCGGGCGGGGTATAGGCTGGTTCGGTCATCTGAGGGGTCTCGCGTCATTGGTTGCGTTCGCCGCAGACTACTCGTCCGCCCGAACAACGCCAGAGCGAACCATCCTGCATCCGCGCACACCACACCCATCGCTCTTGCGCCGATGCAGAGCAAGTCCGCAAGATCCTTCCCGCTTTCTCCTTGGCACGAATATCCCGCGGGGGGCGCGGGGGGTGTGAAACCCCCCGCTCCTCACCCAGCCGCCAGAATCGCCGCCAGCCCTTCGCGATACGACGGATACCGCAACACCACCCCCAGCTTACGTTTCATCCGCGCGTTGCTTACCCGCTTTGACTCGGCATAAAAGCTTCGCGCCATTGGCGTCATTTCGGCTTGGTCGTACGGCACCCCCGGCGGCTCGGGCAGGCCGAGCAGGGCCGCAGCATACGACAGCACATCCTCGGGTGGGGCCGGGTCGTCGTCGCAGACGTTGTAGACCGCCCCCGGGTCGGGTCGGTCCATCGAGGCGGCCAGGACTTGCGCGATGTCGTCCACATGGATGCGACTGAACACCTGCCCCGGCTTCAGGATGCGCCGCGCCGTCCCGTCGCGCACCTTTTCGAACGGCCCACGACCGGGTCCGTATATCCCGGCCAACCGAAAGATGTGCACCGGCAAACCCGTCGATTGCCACTGCTTTTCTGCCAGCACCCGCTGCACGGCCCGCGCCGATCCGGGGTTCAGGGTAGTAACCTCGTCCACCCAGGCCCCTTGGTGATCGCCGTAAACTGCAGTTGTCGACAGATAGCCCACCCACTGCACGCGGCTTGCGGCAATCGCGTCACGCGCCAACGACAAGAACGGATCGCCCGCGCTATCGGGCGCGGCCGAACACAACAGATGTGTCGCCTGCGCCAGCGCCGCCGTCAGATCGCAGGGCCAATTCAGCGGCTCGACCCCCATAGCCGCCAGTCCGGGTATCTTGTCCGGACTGCGCGTGGTGCCGATGGCCCGCCCGCCACGCGCCAGAACCGCAGCCCCGATTGCCTGCGCGCTATAGCCATGACCCAGAGAAAGCAGCACCACCATCCGCGCAGTATCGACGCAGGATGCGCCGTCATCAAGGCTTCACTTGCGCCCGCACCCGCAGTTCGATCTACATGCCAGATCAAAAATGGACCAAAGCCATGCATGACGCCGCTCTTACTCCGCCAAATTCCACGCCGCTGCAGGCGTTTTCCGATGCCACCGCCGCTGTGGACCGACTGGAACACCTCTATTCCGAAGCGACTGCGTTTCTGGCGCGGCATTTCAATGCCACGTTGCAGGGTCAAAAACCGACCGCACGCGTTCGAGCATTTTACCCCGAGATCCGCCTGACGGTGACCAGCCATGCCAAGACCGACAGCCGTCTGTCGTTTGGCCACGTGGCCGGCCCTGGCACCTATGCAACAACGGTGACCCGGCCCGACCTGTTTCGCAAATATCTGATCCAGCAGATTACCCTTCTGATGCAAAACCACGGTGTGGCAGTGATGATCGGTCCGTCGGCAACCCCGATCCCTGTGCATTTCGCGGTGGCGGGCAATCCGGACGTGTCGGTGCCGCAGGAAGGTGTGCTGGAATTCTCGTTGCGCGATGTGTTCGACGTGCCCGACCTTGCAACCACCAACGACGATATCGTGAACGGCGACCGGCTGTTGAATGCCGACGGGTCCAGCCCTTTGGCTCCCTTTACCGCGCAGCGGGTGGACTATTCGCTAGCCCGCCTGTCGCATTACACCGCGACCGACCCCAAGCATTTCCAGAACCACGTGCTGTTCACCAACTACCAGTTTTATGTCGATGAATTCGAGGCTTATGCCCGGGCGCAACTCGATGATCCGAAGTCCGGCTACACCAGCTTTGTCTCGACCGGAAACCAGATCATCACGCGCGGCGATCAACCGCTGGGTCCCCCCGGCCGCACGCCGCAGATGCCGACCTATCACATGACCCGCGACGATGGACAGGGCATCACGCTGGTCAACATCGGCGTCGGCCCCTCGAATGCCAAAACCGCCACTGACCATATCGCGGTGCTGCGCCCCCATGCCTGGCTGATGGTCGGGCACTGTGCGGGGTTGCGCAACTCGCAATCCTTGGGCGATTTCGTGCTGGCCCATGCCTATCTGCGCGAGGATCATGTGCTGGACGCCGATCTGCCGATCTGGGTGCCGATCCCCGCGCTGGCCGAGATTCAGATAGCACTGGAAGATGCAGTCGAAGCGGTTACGCAGCTGGAAGGTTACGAGCTGAAACGTATCATGCGCACCGGCACGGTCGCCACCATCGACAACCGCAACTGGGAGTTGCGGGACCAGTCCGGCCCGGTACAACGCCTGTCACAGTCGCGCGCCATCGCGCTGGACATGGAATCGGCCACCATCGCCGCCAATGGTTTTCGCTTTCGAGTTCCTTACGGGACGCTGTTGTGCGTAAGCGACAAGCCGCTGCACGGCGAACTGAAATTGCCCGGCATGGCATCAGAGTTCTACAAGACCCAAGTGGCCCGCCATCTGCAAATCGGCATTCGCGCGATGGAGCAGTTGCGCGACATGCCCATAGAACGCATCCACAGCCGAAAACTGCGCAGCTTCGAAGAGACCGCCTTCCTTTGAAATCGCACCGCACCGGGGTCAGATGCCCAGGTTTTTCGCTAAAATCGCTTGATTTGCGCGTCGAACCTTGTGTAGCGATCAACTTCATTCGTTTGGGTGACCGTCCGGCCGCCCACAAGAATTAACAACAACCGGGGACACTGAGATGACCAAACTGATGACAAAGATGCAACTGGTGGCCGCCATCGCCGACGCCATGGGGTCCGACAAGAAAACCGCCGCCGCTGCGATTGACGCCATCGCGGCTGTCGTGGCGCGCGAAGTCGCGGGTGGCGGTGCTGTCAACTTGCCGGGTCTGGGCAAAGTCGCCTGCCGCGCCCGCCCCGAACGTATCGTCCGCAACCCCGCCACCGGCGAAAGCGTGACCAAGGCGGCCGACAAGCAGGTCAAATTCGCCATCGCCAAGGCACTGAAAGACAGCGTGAACGCCTGAACACCTTGCAAGAGGTTCGCCGGGATGAAAGGGTCACCATCGGGTGGCCCTTTTGCATGGGAATTCCATGGCACACGCAACTGGCATTGGTGGTTTCTTTTTCCGCGCCCGGGACCCACAGGCACTGGGGGCGTGGTATGATCGCTATTTCGGGATCACCGCGGCGCACGCGCCTTGGGTGCAAGACGCGGGGATGACCGTTTTTACGCCATTTCCGCAAGACAGCGCCTATTTTCCGGCGGACCGCAGTTTCATGATCAACTTGCGCGTCGATGATCTGCCCGGCATCGTCGCGCTCCTGACGGCTGACGGGATCGCCGTGGAAACCCGCGATAAATGGGATGGCGATGGCAGCTATGGCCATTTCGCACGCATTCATGACCCCGAAGGCAACCCGGTGGAACTTTGGCAGCCACCCAAGGAATGATCTGATCCCGGATGGACTTTCGCGCAATTGCCATGGGCGTCGCTTTTGCCCTGATGTGGTCATCGGCCTTTGCCACCGGGCATATCATCGTGGCCGCAGCGCCGCCGCTGACTTCGCTGACGGTGAGGTTCTTGATATCGGGCCTGATTGCCGTCGCCGTTGCGCGCGCCTTGGGGCAGACTTGGAACCTGCCAGGCGGCTGGCGAGGGCCGCAGGCGCGGGCGGTGATGATCTTTGGTCTTTGCCAGAACGCGCTGTATCTGGGCCTGAACTTTACCGCGATGCAGTCAACCGAGGCATCGCTGGCGGCGATCATCGCATCGTCGATGCCGTTGCTGGTCGCGGGCCTGGGATTTGGCTTTTCGGGCGAGCGGACGGGGGTCCTTGGCCTTGCTGGCCTTCTGGCGGGGTTTGCCGGAGTTGCGCTGATCATGGGGGCGCGGCTGACCGGCGGGGCGGACCCGTTGGGAATTGCGCTGTGCGTGGCCGCGGCCATCGCCGCCGCTGTGGCCACGCTGACCGTGCGCGGCGCATCCGGTGGAGGCAATCTGTTGATGATCGTCGGTTTGCAGATGCTGGTCGGCTGTGTGCTGCTCGCGCTGCCGGCCATCGTGTTCGAGAGGCACAGCGTGACCCTGTCGCCCTCCTTCATCGCCGCCTTTGCCTATCAGATCGCCGTGCCCGGTCTTGCTGCGACGCTGACCTGGTTCTGGCTGGTAAAGCGCATCGGGGCCATTCGCGCCTCAACGTATCACTTCCTCAACCCGTTCTTCGGTGTCGCCATCGCGGCCCTGCTGCTGGGCGAGCGGATCGGCATTCTTGACATCGTGGGCGTCACCATTGCAGCGGCCGGGATTCTGGCCGTGCAGATGTCGCGCACGCCTCGATAAGGCATTGGTTGCCCGGACGGGATTCTCGGGTTAGTTTCATTGGTGAAAGTCAGCGGGGCAAGTATGGACGCCAAAACACCTAAGTACACCGCGCCAGCGCTGGAAAAGGGTCTGGATATTCTGGAACACCTGTCGCGGTCCGACATCGGGCTGACGCAGGCAGAGATTGCGCGGGTGTTGGGGCGGTCGGTGTCAGAGATTTTCCGGATGCTGGTGGTGTTGCAGGATCGCGGCTACATCGCCTTTGACACCGGGACCGACCGCTATGTGCTGACCACCCTGATGTTCGAGATTGCGCATCGCACGCCGCTGATCCGGCGGTTGACCACAGCCGCCGCCCCCCTGATGCGCGATCTGGCGCAGCAGATCAATCAGTCGGTGCATCTTGCGGTTCTGGCCGAGGATTCGGTGCTGATCGTCGGGCAGGTGGACCCGCCCGCGCGGCATGTGATGTCGGTGCGGCTGGGCACGCGGGTGGATGTGTGGCGCGCGTCGTCCGGGCGGGTGATGATGGCGTTCCAGACCGAAGAGGCGCTGGAGATGATGCTGGCGCGCGCGCCGTTGCCAAAGGACATGGACGCGCAGCGCCTGCGCGCCGATCTGGCCGATATCCGCAACCGAGGGCACGAGATTGTCGACAGTTTCGTGGTCAAGGGGGTTGTCAACATCTCGGCCCCGATCATCGGGCACACCGGGCCTGCGGTCGCAGCCCTGACCGTGCCGCATATCGAGCGGTACGGCGATACGGTCAGCTTTTCGGATTGCTGCATGGCCTCAATCCGGGCCGCTGCACGGCTGACGCAAAGCCTGGGCGGAACCGTGATGGTGCCGACAGTGCAGACCGCGTATCGCCGCAGCTAGTCCGCCTGCAACGGCACACCGGGCAGCGCCATCGCGTCAAAGCATGCCTCGACCAGCGCCATCGTGTGAAAGGCGTCCTCGACCCCGGAAAACAAGGCGGTATCCTCGCCCGCATCGAACCGTTGCAGGTTGCGCATCGGGCCCATGAAGGCGTCGATGAACCAGCTTCCGGTCAGGGGCACCTTGCGCCATGCGCCGCCGTTGGGGGCGAACCACAACTCGTCCGCCTCGCCGTTGGGGTAGTCGAAACAGACCCCAAGCTTGACCATCATCGCCCCCGCCGAACCTTCAATGCGGAACCACGCAGACTGGAACTGCCGCCCTGCCTGATGGTTGTGGTTGATGGTCATCACGCCGCGCCGCAGGTCGCCGTAGTCCAGCAGGACCGAGGTGCGGGTCTGTGCCAGCCCCGGCGCGCGGGGGTCAGGTAGGGACCGCGCGAAGACCGCCTTTGGGGTGCCGAACACGGCGCGGATGCTGTCAAGGTAATGGATCGAATGGACCAGCAACTCGACCCGTGGCATCGGCAGCAGGAACGGAAAGAGGTGCCACGGGGTGAAGATGTTCAGATGCACCTCGATGTCCAGCGGGTCGCCGATCAGACCCGATTGCACGGCTTGGCGCGCCGCCATCATCATGGGCGAAAACCGCAGCTGGAAGTTGACGGCGGCCTTCAGCCCCTTGTCGCGGCAAAGCTCGCGGATGGCGCGCGCCTGAGCCAGATCTGCCCCCATCGGTTTCTGGATCAGCACCGCAGCCCCATCGGGCAGTTCGGGCAGGATCGCGGTGATCGCATGGGGCGGCACGGCCACATCGTAGATCGCGTCCGTGCCCATGCTGGCAGCCTGTGCCACGCTTTCGAACACGGTCGGGATGGCAAAATCCCGCGCCAACGCGTTGCTGCGGCTGGCGTCAAGGTCGGTCACGCCGCACACCGTCAGCCCGGCCTTGGCATAGGCGGGCAGATGCGCATCGCGGATAATCCCCCCCGCCCCGATGATCACGATGGGTTTGGGGTGACCGGGGGCGGGCCAGTCCTGGGCAAAATCCTCGATCATGGTGCGGGCCTTTTGGCGACCAGCAGGATGTGTTCGCAATACATCACCGTCTTGCCGTGCTGGTTGCGGGTTTCGCAAAGTTCCACCACCTGCCCGTGACCCGGGCGTTTTGCGTCATCGGCCATTCGCCCGATAGTGACCGTTGTGCGGATCGTGTCGCCCGCATAGACCGGGTTGGGAAAGCGCAGGCGTTCATACCCGTAGGTCATCGCATGCGGGTTGATCCGCGTGGCCGTCAGGCCGATGCCGATGGCAAAGGTCATCGTGCCATGCGCGATGCGTTGCCCGAAGGGTTGCGTCCGGCAAAACTCGGCGTCCATGTGGTGCGGGAAGAAGTCGCCAGAATGCCCTGCATGCACCACGATATCGGTTTCTGTGATGGTGCGGCCAAGGGTCTGGCGGGTGTCGCCCGCGGCATAGTCCTCGAAGAACTGCGGATGTTCCATGGCGATCTCCTGTTAATGAAGTTTCGCATATGAAATAATCTTTGACAAGTAAAACATACGGAGTCATGCTGAGACCTGCGGGCAAGGGTGCGGGGCGACATGGCGGAAATCGGCATTCATCCAAGGGGGTTACCCGGCCTGCCCGCCGAACATGCCGCGATTCCCGTGTGGAACGCCGAGAACTGGTTTTATGAAGATTTCGAGATCGGCGAGAAGATCCGCTCGATCCGGCGCACGATTGCCGAGGGCGAGTCGATGGCGTTCAACAGCCTTGTGATGGACCATCACCCTTACGTCTCGGATGAGCGGTTCGCGGTGGAAGAGGGTGTTTTCGGGCGGCGTCTGGTGGCGGGGGCTTTCGTGTTCTCGCTGGGCCTTGGGCTGGCTGCGACGAACTGCCTGAACTCGTTTTCCTACGGCTACGACCGGCTGCGGTTCATCAAGCCCGTGTTCATCGGCGACACGATCTATACCATCCGCGAGAATCTGTCGAAGGTCGTGCACAGTGGGACCATGGGCAAGCTGCGGGTTAGCTATTCGGTCTACAAGGACGAAGGCCAGCAGGTTCTTTATGCAGAACATCTGATGACCGCGCTGTACCGCGACCCGGCCCCATTTGCCGCCGAGGCGCGCGCGGCGATGGCCGCAAAGGCGGCCGCCCGTGGTTAGCCTGCGCGGCATGACATGGGATCACCCGCGCGGGTTCGACCCGATGATGGCCACGGCGCAGGCCTATGCTGCGACGCATCCGGGGGTGGAAATCACATGGGAGAAACGGTCGCTGCAGGCCTTTGCCGATCGCCCGATCGCCGAGATGGCCGAGACTTACGACCTGACGGTGATTGATCACCCCCATGTCGGCGAAGTGGCGCGGCAAGGCAATCTGCTGCCGCTGGACGGGTTGCGCGATGCCGAAATGGCGGCACTGGCGGCGGGGTCGGTCGGGCAGTCGCATGCGTCCTATTACTTCGCCGGACGGCAGTGGTCGCTTGCGATTGATACGGCAACGCCGGTGGCTTGCCTGCGGCCCGATTTGCTGGACAGGGTGCCACAGGTTTGGTCCGAGGTGCTGGCGCTGGCCCGCGAAGGGCGGGTCGGGTTCGCGTTGATCCCGATCAACGCGCTGATGACGTTTTTCGGCATGGCGCGGAACCTTGGGTTTGCGGTGGCCGAAGACCCCGAGCATCTGATTGCGCCTGCCGAGGCCGCGCAGGTGTTGGGGCTGCTGCGGGAAATAGTGGCGCTGATCGACCCGCGCTGCCTGACACTGGACCCGATCGGGATTTACGAATGGATGGGCCGCAACGCCGACGCCCCGGCCTATTCGCCCTATGGCTACGGCTATACCAACTATTCCCGCACCGGGTTTTGCCCGTATCCGCTGGCGTTCCACGATGCCCCCGGCATTGCCGAGCCCACCCCGCGCGGCACGGTTCTGGGTGGTACCGGGATTGCCGTGTCGGCCTATTCGAAACACCCCAAGGTGGCGCTGGACTATGCGTTCTGGATCGCCGGGGCGGCATGTCAGAAAACCCTGTTCACCACATCCGGCGGCCAGCCTGCCCATGCGGCAGCTTGGGAGGATGACGCCTGCAACGCGCTGACCGGCAATTTCTTTCGCAACACGCGGGCAACGCTGAACACTGCATGGCTCCGCCCGCGTTACGACGGCTACATGGCGCTGCAAGACCGGGCGGGCGATATCCTGCATGCCTGCCTGCGCGGTGCGGCGACCGAGGACGCGACCCTCTGCGCGCTTGACTGCGCTTATCAGGAGAGCCGGGCATGACGTTGCCACTGGACGGCATCCTTGTGGTGGACTTCAGCCAGTTCCTGTCGGGGCCCTTGTGCAGCCTGAAGCTCGCCGATCTGGGGGCGCGGGTGATCAAGATCGAACGGCCCGGACAGGGCGATCTGTGCCGCACCCTTTATCTGTCGGATACCGAGATCGGCGGCACCAACAGCCTGTTTCACGCGATCAACCGCAACAAGGAAAGCATGACTGCCGATCTGCGCGACGAAGGCGACCGCGCCATGCTGCGCGATCTGGTGAGCCGCGCCGATGTGGTCTTGCAGAACTTTCGCCCCGGCGTGATCGAGCGGCAGGGGTTTGGCTATGACAATGTGCGACATCTGAACCCCGGCGTGGTTTACGGATCGGTCTCGGGGTATGGCGAGGATGGGCCTTGGGCGGGCTTGCCGGGGCAGGATCTGCTGGCGCAGGCGCGCTCGGGGCTTATGTGGCTGACGGGGTCGGCAGGCGATCCGCCGATGCCGATGGGGTTGGCGGCGGCTGACATGCTGGCGGGCAATGCGCTCGCGCAGGGGGTGCTGGCGGCACTAGTGCGCAAGGCCCGCACCGGCGTGGGCGGACTGGTGCAAACCTCGTTGCTGGAGGCGCTGTTGGACTTTCAGTTCGAGGTGCTGACGACACATCTGAACGACGGCGGGCGGCTGCCGCAACGATCTGCCGTCAATGGCGCGCATGCCTATCTGGGCGCACCCTATGGGGTTTACCGGACGGCGGATGGCTGGCTCGCGCTGGCGATGACGCCGTCGCTGGCGCAGCTTGCCGGGCTTCTGGATCTTGGGGGGCTGGAGGCGTGGTACGACGATCCACGTCAGGCAATGCGCGACCGCGATGCCATCAAGACCATCCTCGCGGCGGGGCTGGCCCGGCAGACCACGGCGCATTGGCTGGCCGTGTTGCAGCCCGCCGATATCTGGTGCGCCGAGGTGCTGGACTGGCCCGGCCTGATGGCATCCGACGCATTTCAGCGACTGGGAATGATCCAGCGGATCGACAGCCCTTCGGCCAGCCTTGACACCCTGCGTGGCCCGATCCGGCTGGACGGTGCCGCGCTGACCCATCCGCGCGCGGCGCCCGACCTTGGGCAGCACCGCGCGGCAATCATTCAGGAATTCGGTCTGGACCTGCTTCAGACCGGACAAGCAGGCAAGCGGCGGGCAACCGCCACTTGAAACGGCAACGGGCGGATATCGCCCTCTTGGGGAGGAGAGACCAATGAGACTGAAGGCCAAACTGGTGCTTGGCACCGCGTTTGCAGCCCTGGCCCTGCCGGCACTGGCACAGGACTATGGCAAGTTTGACGGCTATACCCTGCGCGTCAAACTGATCGGGGGCGCGCAATACGAGCCGCTTTATGCCGAGATCCCGAAATGGGAGGCGGCGACGGGCGCGAAGGTCGAGATCGTGTCGTCGAAGAACCACTTCGAGTTGGACAAAGAGATCAAGCAGGACATCGCCGCGGGTACGCTGGATTGGTGCGTCGGGTCGAACCACACCTCGTTCGCGCCGCAATATGGCGATATCTACATCGATCTGAACGGCGTGATCGCGCCCGAGGTGATCGCCGATTTCGTGCCGCTGGCGATTTCGCAGTCCACCGTCAACGAGCGTCTGGTGCAGTTGCCGCGCCACTCGGACGTCTCGAACATGTTCTACCAGAAGTCGCTTTTTGCGGACGAGGCGAACAAGACCAAATTCAAAGAGACCTATGGTTACGACCTTGCCCCGCCGGAAACCTGGGTTCAGGTCAAGGATCAGGCGATCTTCTTTTCGAACCCGCCGGATTTCTATGGCTTCCAGTTCGTCGGCAAGGACGAGGCGGTAAACGGGCGGTTCTATGAGCTGCTGGTGGCCAATGGCGGTGCCATGTTCGATGACAAGTGGAACCCGACGTTCAACTCGCCCGCCGGGGTGGAGGCGTTGCAGTTCTTCGTCGATCTTTACGCCGCCAAGGCGGTTCCGGCTGGTGTGCCGAACTACACCTGGGATGACACCGGGCTTGGGTTTGCCTCGGGGTCCATCGCGCTCAACCTTGACTGGGGCGGTTGGTCTTCGTTCTTCAACGATCCCGCCAACTCCAAGGTCGCGGGCAATGTGGGTTTGATCCGCGCTCCCAAAGGGTCGGGCGGCAAGCGTACGGGATGGTCGGGCAGCCACAGCTTTTCCATCACCGAAGGCTGCGACAACAAGCCGGCGGCAGCGTCGTTCCTGACGTTCCTGACCAGCTATGACAACCAGATGGTCGAGGCGCGCAAGGGCCTGCTTCCGACCCGTTCGCAGGTCTGGACCGATGCGATTGCCGAATTCGAAGGTGCTGGCAACGCGTTTTCGGCAGAGGTGATGAAGACCTTCCAGGTGTCGATGGCCGAAGATGCCTTCACCCCACCGCTGATTGCGGAATGGATCGAGGTGTCGAACGTGCTGTGGCCGAAACTGCAGGCCGCAATGGTGGGCGACATGACAGCGCAAGAGGCGCTGGATGCGGGCGCGGTCGAGGCCGCCCAGATCATGAAGGATGCAGGCTACAACTGACCCCTTTGGCGCGGGGGGCATCCCTCCGCGCCATCCTTTGCGAAAGCCCCCGATGATCCGCGCCCTGACCACCCGCCGCACCGAAATGGCGCCGTTTCTGCTGCTGCTGCCCGCAGTGGCGATCATGCTGTTCGTCGTGGCGCTGCCGCTGGTGTTTTCGCTGTGGACATCGCTGACCCCTTACAAGCTGACCAAGCCTGCCACGCTTTACGATTTCATCGGGCTGACCAACTACATCCGCATCTTTGGTGACTGGGACTTCTGGGAGGCGTTCATCCGCACGGTTCTGTTCCTGACCGTGGCCATCAATCTGGAATTCGTGCTGGGTCTGGGCATTGCCCTCTTGATCAACCAGATCACCTGGGGTCAGCGGACGCTGCGCACCATCATGATGTTTCCGATGATGTTTTCGCCCATTCTGGTCGGGTTCCAGTTCAAGTTCCTGTTCAACGATCATATCGGCGTGGTCAACAACGCGTTGCAATCGCTGGGGATTACCGATCAGGCGATCCCGTGGCTGGTCGATGCCAATCTGGCGATGTTTTCCATCACGCTGGCCGAGGTGTGGATGAGCACGTCTGTCTTTGCCATCCTGCTGCTTGCGGGCCTCTTCGCGATGCCGCGCGATCCGTTGGAGGCGGCAAAGGTCGATGGCTGCAACGCGTGGCAGGTGTTTCGCCATATTACCCTGCCGTTCCTGATGCCGTTCGCCTATATCGCCATGGCGATCCGCAGTCTGGACGTCGCGCGCGCCTATGATCTGGTGGCGGTGATGACCGATGGCGGGCCTGCGGGGCGGACCGAGCTGTTGTGGACGCTGATCGCGCGCACCGGCTATGACGAGGCCAAGATGGGGCAGGCCAATGCGATGGCCTATGTGTCAACGATCCTGTCGGTGCTGTTCACCTGGTATTTCTACCGCAAGCTGGTCGCCGCGCGCCGCTATATGGGGGGTGCGGAATGAGCGTTTCGGTAGAAAGCCGCGCGTCCAAGCAGGCCAAGAAGGTGGCGCTGTGGATTGCCACGTTTGCCCTGATGTTGGTGATGTGCGTGCCGGGTCTGTGGGTGGTGTTGTCGGCGTTTCGCCCCAACCGAGAGATTCTGGCCAAGCCGCCCGTCTGGGTGCCCGAGGAACTGTCGCTGATCAATTTCGGCAAGATATTCGGCTTTGGCGCAGAACAGGTCGGCATTCCGGTCGGGAGTTACTTCACCAACTCGCTTGTCATCGCGCTGACCTCGACCGTCATCGCGCTGATCATCGGGGTGGCGGGGGGCTATGCCTTTGCCCGCTATCGGTTCCGGTTCAAGGGGGGGATTTTCCTGGGGCTGATGCTGTTTCGTGCAGTGCCGGGGATCGCGCTGTCGCTGCCGGTTTTCATGATGTGGAGCAGGCTGGGGCTGGTGGACACCAAGATGGGGCTGATCATCGTCTATGTCTCGCTGAACGTTCCGTTCACCATCTGGCTGATCGACGGGTTTTTCCGGCAGGTTCCGGTGTCTTTGTCCGAGGCAGCACAGGTCGATGGCTGCACCCGCTGGCAGGCGTTCTGGAAGATCGAGTTTCCGCTGGCGAAATCCGGCATCGCGGCGGCGGGGGTGTTTGCGTTCCTGACGTCGTGGAACGAGTTCGCACTGGCCAGCCAGTTGACCCGTTCGACCGACAGCAAGACCCTGCCGGTGGGCCTGTTGGATTTCACCGCGCAGTTCACTATCGACTGGGCAGGCATGTGCGCGATGGCGGTGATCATCATCATCCCCGCGCTAATCCTGACCTTCATCGTGCAGAAACATCTGATTGCCGGTCTGACGTTTGGCGGCGTGAAAGGATAGTCCGTGGCAGACATCACGCTGGAAAAAGTGGTCAAGAAATACGGCGCGCTGGGGGTGGTGCATGGCATCGACCTGTCCATCGCGCATCAGGAGTTCGTCGTGCTGGTGGGGCCTTCGGGCTGTGGGAAATCCACGACGCTGCGGATGATCGCGGGGCTTGAGGATATCACCGGCGGGCTGATCCGCATCGGGGGGCGGGTGGTCAACGACCTCGCGCCACGGCAGCGCAACATCAGCATGGTCTTCCAGAACTACGCGCTTTATCCGCACATGAACGTGCGCGACAATCTGGGTTTCGGGTTGAAAATCGCCGGGCAGTCCGCGCCCGAGATTACCAAGCGCGTCAACGAGGCCGCCGATATTCTGGGTCTGGCACCGCTGTTGGACCGCACCCCGGCCGAGTTGTCGGGCGGGCAGCGGCAGCGGGTGGCGATGGGGCGCGCCATCGTGCGCAACCCCGATGCGTTCCTGTTCGACGAGCCTTTGTCGAACCTTGACGCCAAGCTGCGCGGCCAGATGCGCGCCGAGATCAAGAAGCTGCACCAGAAGGTCAAGACCACCGTGGTCTATGTGACCCATGATCAGGTCGAGGCGATGACGCTGGCCGACCGGATCGTGGTGATGAAGGACGGCCACATCGAACAGACCGGCACCCCGATGGAGGTGTTCAACCACCCCGTCAGCACCTTTGTCGCCACCTTTATCGGCAGCCCGCCGATGAACCTGCTGCCCGGCACCATCGCGGGCGGCGCGGTGCGGCTGGCGGATGGCACGGGCGTGCCGGTGCCAGACCGGTTGGCCGGGTTCGTGCGCGAAGGGATGGCGGTGCTGCTGGGCATCCGGCCAGACGACATCTCTCCGGTGGGTCACGGGTTGTCGCAGGACGGTCCGGGGGCGGAACTGGCGCTGACGGTCGATCTGGCCGAACCTTTGGGGATGGAAAGCCTGATCTACACCCGGCTGGCGGGGCAAGAGGTGCAGGCGAAACTCTACGGCCCGCGCATCGTGGCACCTGGCGAGGTGTTGACGTTCCGGTTGGCACTGGACCGCGCGCATCTGTTCGATGCCGCGACCGGCAAATCGGTGAGGGCGGTCTGAATGGCAAAGATCACCCGCGTTGAAATCAGGATGGTCGATCTGGTGCCGATGACCCGGCGCACCGATGCGATCCAGTCCTTTGTCAGTCAGGAAACCCCGCTGGTGACGATCACCGATGCGGATGGCGCGGTGGGCGTCGGCTATAGCTATACCATCGGCACGGGTGGGCCTGCGGTGATCAGCCTGTTGCGCGAAACGCTGGTGCCGCGACTGTTGGGCCGCGAGGCGGAAGAGATCGAGGCGATCTGGCGCGATCTGCTGTTTGCGACGCATGCGACGGCGGTGGGGGCGATCACCTCGTTGGCCTTGGCGGCGATTGATACCGCGCTGTGGGATTTGCGGTGCAAGCGGGCGGGGCTGCCGCTTTGGCGGCTGGCGGGCGGGGCGAAACCGGCGATCCCGCTTTATTCGACTGAAGGCGGCTGGTTGCACATCGAAACCGGCGCGCTGGTAGAGGATGCGATCCGGGTCAAGGAACAGGGGTTCGCGGGGTCCAAGGTCAAGGTGGGCAAGCCGCATCTGGCGCAGGACCGCGCCCGGCTTTCGGCGGTGCGGGCGGCGGTGGGGGACGATTTCCGCCTGATGGTCGATGCCAATCAGGCCTTCCACTACCACGAGGCATTGCTCCGCGCCCATATGCTCGCCGATATCGGGATCACATGGTTCGAAGAACCGATGCCCGCCGACGATCTGACTGGCCATGCCCGCCTGTCCGCGGCATCCCGCGTGCCGATTGCGGTAGGGGAAAGCCTGTATTCCCCCGGCCAGTTCGCCGACTACCTGCGGGCAGGCGCCTGTTCAATCGTGCAGGTCGATGTGGCGCGGGTGGGGGGAATTACTCCGTGGCTGAAGGTGGCCCACATGGCCGAGGCGATGAACATCGCCGTGTGCCCGCATTTCCTGATGGAGCTGCATGTCAGCCTTGTCTGCGCGATCCCCAATTCGTGGATGCTGGAATATATCCCACAGCTTGACCCGATCACGCGGTCACGGCTGGATATCCGGGGTGGGCTGGCGCATCCGCCTGACGCAGCCGGTCTGGGCATCGATTGGGACCATGGCGCCATCGCGGCGCAGACGATTGCGGGCAGCCATTCGGACCACAGGGGGTAGCAGATGCAACGGATGGGAATGGTGATCGGGCTGAAGGCCGACAAGGTCGAGGCCTACAAGCGCCTGCACGCCGCCGTCTGGCCCGAGATTCTGGCCAAGATCAGCGAATGCCACATCCGCAATTACTCGATCTTTCTGCGCGAGCCGGAAAACCTGCTGTTCGGCTATTGGGAATACTACGGATCGGATTTTGCCGCCGACGCCGCCCGGATGGCCGCCGATCCCAAGACGCAAGAGTGGTGGGCGGTCTGCATGCCGTGTCAGGAGCCGCTAACCACGCGGAAAGACGGCGAATGGTGGTCGATGATGGAAGAGGTGTTTCACCATGACTGATCTGCTGGCCAGCTTTCAGTCCTGCTACACCTCGGTTGTGCATGACGTGCTGCGCGGCATGGGCAGGCGCAACTTCACCCTGCCGCAGCGGTTGCGCCCCCTGAACCCCGAAGGCGTGCTGACCGGACCCGCCTTCACCATCGAGGGTCGGATGGACGAGGCGGCGGATGCGCATCAGACCCTGCTGGCCTGGACCGGGCTTTTGTCCAAAGCCCCGGCGGGGCACATCTGGACCGCGCAGCCCCACAACCACATCGTGGCGCAGATGGGCGAGTTGTCGGCGGAAACGCTGCACCGCAAGGGCGTGCTGGGCTGCGTGACCGATGGGGGCTTGCGCGATACCAACTTCATCCTGCGGTTGGGTTTCCCCTGCTGGGGCGCGTTTCATACCCCGCGCGATGTCGTGGGATGCTGGCTGCCCACGGCGACGGATGTGCCGATCCAGATCGACGATGTGCGCATCCGCCCCGGCGATTGGCTACATGGCGACCGGGATGGGATGGTCTGCATCCCGGTTGAAATCGCTGCCGAGGTGGCCGAGAAATCCGTGGCCGCGATAGCGACCGAAAGTCTGGTCCGCCGCGCCATTCTGGACGGCATGGACCCGCAGGATGCCTATCTGAAACACGGGAAGTTCTGATGCAGACCGATGCGCGCCTGTTGCTGCTGTCGCCCAATGACAGCGTTTACGTCCTGCGCGACCAGATCGCGGCGGGCGAGGTGGTGCTGGTCGCGGGCGTCGCCGTGACCTATCCGCAGCCGCTGGGTCTTGGCCACAAGATTGCCCGCCTGGCGGTGGCGCCGGGGGATCAGGTCATCAAATACGGCGCGCCGATCGGCCGCGCCAGCCGCGCCATAGCGCCCGGTGATCATGTGCATCTGCACAATCTGGTATCGGATTACACCCCGACCTATGCCCTGAACGGAGGCACATGATGCGCGGATGGTTGCGGTCTGACGGGCGCAAGGGCATCCGCAACGTGGTGGCTGTGGCCTACCTTGTCGAATGCGCGCATCACGTCGCGCGCGAGGTGGCGGGCGTGGACCGCGACCGCGCGCATGTCATCGGCTTTCCCGGCTGCTTTCCCAACCCCTATGCGCAACAGATGATGGAGCGGCTTTGCACCCATCCCAATGTGGGCGCGGTGCTGCTGGTCAGCCTTGGTTGCGAAAGTTTCAACCGCCGACAGGTCGAGGCGGTGGTGGCAGCGTCGGGCCGCCCGGTCAAGACGCTGGTGATCCAGAACTCCGGCGGCACGCGGTCCACCACCGCGGCCGGCCGGGCTTGGGTGGCCGAGCAGATCGCGGCCCTCGCCGCCGCCCCAACCGTGCCGATGGCAGTCAACGAGTTGATCGTCGGCACGGTCTGTGGCGGGTCGGACGGCACCTCGGGCATCACTGGCAACCCGGCCGCAGGCATCGCGTTCGACAAGCTGGTAGCCGCCGGGGCCGCCTGCATCTTTGAAGAAACCGGCGAGTTGATCGGTTGCGAGGCGATCATGGAGGCGCGCGCGGCCACACCCGAGTTGGGGCTGGAACTGCGCGCCTCGGTTGAAAAGGCGGCGCGGTATTATGCGACGCTGGGCTATGGCAGCTTTGCCAGCGGCAATGCGGACGGCGGGCTGACCACGATCGAGGAAAAGTCGCTGGGTGCCTACATGAAATCGGGTCAGTCGCGGATTTCCGGCCTGATCAAACCGGGCGATATCCCGCCAAAAGGCGGGCTTTACCTGATGGATGTGGTCCCCGATGGCGAGGTGCGTTTCGGCTTTCCCAACATCTCGGACAATGCCGAGATCGTCGAAATGATGGCGTCGGGCGCACATTGCACGCTGTTTGTGACCGGGCGGGGATCGGTTGTTGGCTCGGCCTTGGCCCCCGTAATCAAGATCGCTGCCAACCCGCACATGTACGCGCGTCTGTCCGAGGATATGGACGTGAACGCGGGCCGGGTTCTGACCGGCGAGGCGACGTTGCAAGACGTGGGCCAAGAGATCTATGATCTGGTGATCAGCCTCGCCTCGGGCGCGCGCAGCAAATCCGAAGACCTCGGGCATCAGGAGTTCATCCTGACCTACAAGAGTTTTGAACCGATCGGCCCGGCCTGTCTGCCGGTGTGAAGGAGTGGGAATGGGACGACTGAGCGGAAAACGCGCGCTGATCACGGCGGCAGGGCAGGGGATCGGGCGGGCATCCGCGCTGATGATGGCGCGCGAGGGGGCGAGCGTTATTGCCACCGATGTGAACGCAGGTGCACTGGCGGATCTGGTGGCGCAGGGGTTGCAGACACGGCTGCTGGATGTGCGCGACCCGGCCTCGATTGCCGCAGCGGTGGCAGAGGTTGGCACGCTGGACGTGCTGTTCAACTGCGCGGGATTTGTCGCGGCGGGCAGCATTCTGGACTGTGACGAGGATCAATGGGCGTTCAGCCTCGATCTGAACATGACGGCGATGTACCGGATGTGCCGGGCGTTTCTGCCGGGGATGCTCGCGGCCGGGTCGGGGTCGATCATCAACATGGCCTCGGCGGTTTCGTCACACATCGCGGCCCCCAACAGGTTTGTCTATGGCACCACCAAGGCCGGGGTGATCGGGCTGACCAAGGCCATCGCCGCGGATTTCATCACGCGCGGCATCCGCTGCAACGCGGTTTGCCCCGGCACGGTGGAAAGCCCGTCACTGGAGCAGCGCCTGCGCGATACCGGCGACTACGAGGCGGCGCGCAAGGCGTTCATCGCGCGTCAGCCGATCGGGCGGATCGGCAAGGCAGAAGAGATCGCGGCGCTGGTGGTTTACCTCGCCAGCGATGAAAGTTCCTATACAACCGGGGTTGCGCATCTGATTGATGGCGGCTGGACCAACACCTGAGGAGAGATCGATGAAACTTCTGCGTCACGGGCCGGTCGGGGCCGAAAAGCCGGGCCTCCTGCACGGCGACGGCACAGTCCGCGATCTGTCGGGGTTGGTGCCCGATATCGGGGGGGCGGTTCTGTCGGATGCGGGAATTGCGATGCTGCGCGGCGTTGATCCCGCCGGCCTGCCGGTTGTGCCTGCGGGAACCCGGCTTGGCCCCTGTGTTGCCGGCACCGGCAAGTTCATCTGCATCGGGCTGAACTATTCCGACCATGCCGCCGAAACCGGGGCGACCGTCCCGCCAGAGCCGATCATCTTCATGAAGGCGACCTCTGCGATCTGCGGGCCGCATGATCCGATCCTCATCCCGCGCGGGTCGGAAAAGACCGACTGGGAAGTGGAGTTGGCCGTCATCATCGGCACGCGCGCCAAGTATGTGAGCGAGGCTGAAGCGTTGAACCATGTTGCGGGCTATGCCGTGGCCAACGATGTATCGGAGCGCGCTTTCCAGATGGAGCGGTCGGGCCAGTGGACCAAGGGCAAGTCCTGCGACAATTTTGGTCAGATCGGCCCCTGGCTTGTGACCCGCGACGAGGTCGCCGATCCGCAGGACCTGTCGATGTGGCTGACGGTGAATGGAAAGACCTATCAGAACGGTTCGACCCGGACGATGGTCTATGGCGTGGCGCATCTGGTCAGCTATCTGTCGCAGTTCATGACGCTGCATCCCGGTGACGTGATCTCGACCGGGACGCCACCCGGAGTGGGGCATGGTCAGAAACCGCCGCATTACCTGAAACCGGGCGATGTGGTCGAATTGGGCATCGCGGGGCTGGGCCAGCAGCGGCAGGACGTGATCAACGACCAAGGTTGAGGGGCAGCAAACCGGAGGCAGCGATGGACCTGATCGACACCCATTTGCACCTGATCCTGCGGGACAGGCTTGGCTATGGCTGGACCGCCGGGATACCGGCGCTTGCCAGCGGGGATTTCTCGCTGGCCGATTACCGCGCACTGACGGCCGGGCAGGGGATCGGCGGGGCGATTTTTATGGAGGCGGGGGTCGATGACGCCGATTATCAGGCCGAGGCGCGTCTGGTCGCCGGTCTGGTGGCCGAAGGTGCGCTGCTGGGTCAGATTGCATCGTGCCGCCCCGAGGATGACGCGGGGTTTGACGACTGGCTGGACGAATGTGCCGATCTGCACGTTCTGGGATTGCGGCGCATCCTGCATGTGATGCCCGACGAGGTGTCGCAGACCCCGACCTTCCGGCGCAATCTGGCCAAGATCGGGGCGCGCGGTCTGGTGTTTGACATCTGCATGCTGGCCCGGCAGTTGCCGCTGGCAGTTGACCTCGCGCGGGCCTGCCCGGATCAGGTTCTGGTGCTGGACCATTGCGGGGTGCCGGACATCGCGGGCGGGGCGTTTGACGATTGGGCGGCGGGCATCAGCGCCGTGGCCGCCCTGCCGCATGTCAATGTGAAGCTGTCGGGCATCGTAGCCTACTGCGCGCCGGGGACAGCGTCGCAGGCGACGCTGGCGCATTGGGTCGATCATGTGCTGACGGCCTTTGGCCCAGACCGGGTGTTGTGGGGCAGCGACTGGCCGGTGGTCAATCTGGGCACGGGTCTACCGGACTGGATTGCCCTGACACGGGAATTGCTGGCGGGGCTTTCGGCGGATGAACTTGCGCAGGTGGCGCAAGGAACGGCCAGACGGGTGTACCGCCTGGCCTGATCAGATCACAGATCGAGCATCACCCAAGCCGCATTGCGCGCCGATGACCGCACGCAGGCATCGACGAAGGCCACGCCTTCCAGCCCTTCCTTCAGCCCCGGAAAGGTGGTGTGGGGATCAAGCGGTGTGCCGTCGCGCCGGGCGGTGATCGCGCGGGCAGCCTCGGCATAGATATTCGCGAACCCTTCGAGATAGCCTTCGGGGTGGCCCGGCGGCACGCGGGTGACGCGGGCAGCCTCGGCCCCCGAACCCGCCCCGCCGCGTGTGATGCGATAGCGCGGCGCGCCGAACGGGGTGACCCACAGGTAGTTCGGGTTCTCCTGCTCCCACTCGATCCCGGCCTTGGTGCCATAGACGCGCAGACGCAGGGCGTTTTCGTTGCCCGAGGCAACCTGACTGCACCACAGCATCCCGCGCGCCCCACCCTGATAGCGCAACAGGACATGGCCATTGTCATCGACCCGCCTGCCGGGGACGAAGGATTGCAGATCGGCGGAAAGCTCGGCGAGGGTCAGGCCAGTGACGAAACCGGCGAGGTTGAAGGCATGGGTGCCGATATCGCCCGTGGCCCCGCCCGCGCCCGATTGCGCGGGGTCGGTGCGCCAGTCGGCCTGCTTGTTGCTGACGGGTTCAGACAACCAGTCCTGCGCATATTCGACCTGCACAAGACGGATTTCCCCCAGATCGCCCGCCTGCGCCATCGCGCGCGCCTGCCGGATCATCGGATAGCCGGTGTAGTTATGCGTCAGCGCAAAGATCACGCCGGACGCGGTCGCCGCCTGCACCAGCCCCTTGGCATCGGCCAACGTCGCGGTCAGCGGTTTGTCGCAGATCACATGGATGCCGTGGCGCAGAAACGCCAGCGCCACGGGCGCGTGCATGTGGTTGGGCGTCACGATTGCCACAGCCTCGATCCCGTCCGCGCGGGCGGCCTCGGCAGCCGCCATCTCGGCGTAGCTGTCATAGCTGCGTGCCACGCCCAGATCGGCAGCAGACGCCGCCGCCCGTTCGGGATCGGCGGAAAACGCCCCCGCCACAAGGTCATACTGATCGTCGATGCGGGACGCGATGCGGTGCACCGCGCCGATGAACGCGCCGCGCCCGCCGCCCACCATCCCCAGCCGAATGCGCGGCGACCGCGCCACATGTGCCCCAGTGATTGCCATAACTTCCCCCTATGCCAGACCCAGCATGCGCCGGTTTGCCGCGTCATCGGTGCCTGCATCCGCGAAATCGTCGAACGCCTTTTCGGTCACCCGGATGATGTGGTGTTTCACGAACTCTGCCCCTTCGCGCGCGCCATCTTCGGGGTGTTTCAGGCAGCATTCCCATTCCACGACCGCCCAGCCGGCAAAGTCATTGGCCGCCATTTTCGAAAAGACCGCGCCGAAATCGACCTGCCCGTCGCCGAGGCTGCGGAACCGCCCGGCGCGGTTGACCCAGGATTGGAACCCGCCGTAGACGCCCTGACGGCCCGTCGGGTTGAACTCGGCGTCCTTGACGTGGAACATGCGGATGCGGTCCTTGTAGATGTCGATGTTGTCGAGATAATCGAGGCACTGCAGGACGTAGTGGCTGGGGTCATAAAGCATGCAGGCCCGGGCGTGGTTGCCCACCCGTTCCAGAAACATCTCATAGCTGATGCCGTCATGCAGGTCTTCGCCGGGGTGAATCTCATAGCAGACATCGACGCCGCACTCTTCGGCGTGGTCCAGGATCGGCTGCCAGCGGCGTGCAAGTTCGTCAAACGCCAGTTCCACCAGACCCGCAGGCCGCTGTGGCCACGGATAGATATAAGGCCAGGCCAAAGCCCCCGAAAACGTTGCCATCGCGTTCAGGCCAAGGTGCTTCGACGCGGTCAGGCACTTCTTGACCTGATCGACCGCCCATTCCTGCCGTGCGGCCGGATTGCCGCGCACCGATGGGGCGGCAAAGCCATCAAACCCTGCGTCATAGGCCGGATGCACTGCAACCAGCTGGCCTTGCAGGTGGGTGGAAAGTTCGGTCACCGCGACGCCCGCATCCGCCGCCACGCCCTTGAACGTGTCGCAATAGTCCTTGGACGACGCCGCAAACTCCAGATCGAACAGGCGCGCGTCCCAGCTTGGCACCTGCACGCCCGCATAACCGCAGTCAGCCGCCCATTGCGTGATCGACCCCCACGAATTGAACGGTGCCGCATCCCCGGCAAACTGCGCCAGAAACAAGCCTGGCCCCTGCAACGTCCGCATGATTTCCTCCATTTTTCCTGTTGCCAGACTGACCGAGCAAACCGGCGCAGTGCAACTGCCAAACGATTGCGCGCCCCTTGCGACACCATTGTGACGGGCCCCGTGCCATGCCCGCCATGATGCCCGCCGCCCCCTGCGCGATCCTGTATCTGGTCTTACCAAAGCATTGCATGCCGCGCCAGAGGTTTGCGCGTGTGGCAGTGTAGGCGATAAATCTTAGGCATTCCCTTGACCGCCCCGCCATTTCAACGCAATCTGGTCCAACCAGACATCAGGCGGCGACTGCGAGGTTGCTTTTCGCAAACGACCTCACAGGAGGACAGATGCATCTTTCGACACTTGCCTGGCCGCAGGCGGAACCGCTGAAAACCACGGCCTTTCGCGCAATCGACCCGGATCGCGGCAGCTGATGGCCTCTCTCTGGGATTCGGCATGGACACCGACATGTTCGCGCGCTACGCCAAGACATGATCACGGGGGGGGCCATGCAGCAGGATGACTTCCTTCCTTCTCTCGCCGCCTATCTGATCGAACAGGCGCGCGGCAACGACGGCAAGGCCCCGTCCGAACGCGATCTGGCTGAACATTTCGCCGTCAGCCGGGGGCAGGTGCGCGAGGCGCTGGCGATCCTCGGGGCGATGCAGGTTATCGAGCGTCGCGCGAAATCCGGCATCTATGTCAACGGCGGCATTGGCGGGCCAGAGGCAATGGCCTTCTTCGCCCGCTTTGGTCTTCCGCTGGAGAATCGCCAGATTTTCGAGGCGGTCGAGGTGCGAAAGATCCACGAGATAAAGGCGGCCGAACTTGCGGCCTCGCGCGCGACCGAAGAAAATTTCGCCCGGTTGCGCGACATTCTGGCGCGTTCTGAACAACGGCTGGCGCAGGGCGAGGGGCTGGACCAGCTGGATCAGGAGTTTCACCTGGAAATCGTGCGGGCCACGCAGAACACGGTGTTTCTGAACCTGTGCACCTCGTTTTATGCGCTAAGCCAAAACCGGTTGAAGGTCTATTTCAGCAGCCAGGAACGCAATCGCAAATCACATGACGAACATCTGCAGATATTCGACGCCCTGCAGCGCCGGGATGCAGCCCTTGCAGAGGCGTTGATGGTGTCGCATTTGCGCGGCGCGATGAGTTATTGGGCCGAACTCCTTGAACCGCCAGGGCCATCGTCGTGATCTTTTCGACCCATCTCTTGCACCCCGAGGTGACGACTGGGTTGCAATCGCTTGGTCCCTACCGCGTCGCCAGCACCCCCACACCGCAAGCCATTGCGGATGAAAGCACCGGCGCAGAGATAATCGTGGTCCGCGCGCCGATCCCTGCGTCGGTGATCGCGCGCGAAGCGGGTCTGCGGGCACTGCTTCGGCACGGCGCAGGGTTGGACATGATCCCGATCCCCGAGGCGACTGCAGGCGGGGTTCTGGTGGCCAATGTTCCGGGGGCCAATGCCCAGACAGTGGCCGAACATGTGATCTGGACGACGCTGGCCTTGCTGCGCCGCTATCCGCAGGTGAGCCGGGATCTGCGCGGCAACGGCTGGACCGCAGCCCGCGCCCATGCCGATCACGGGCGCGACCTGTCAGGACGGGTGCTGGGCATCCTTGGCATGGGCGCAATCGGGCAGGCGTTGTCGCGAATTGCGACGCAAGGTTTTGGCATGACCGCGCTGTGCCACACCCGCACGCCATCGCGCGTCCCGCATGGGGTGCGGGCTGTCAACCTTGCCGATCTGCTGGCAGGGTGCGACATCCTTGTGCTGTGTGCGCCCCTTTCGGATCAGACGCGCGGCATCATCGATGCGGCGGCCCTGGCGCGGATGAAGCCGGGGGCAATCCTGATCAACGTGGCACGCGGGCCGCTGGTGGCTGAAAGCGCACTGGTTGCGGCGCTGACCTCGGGGCATCTGGGGGGGGCCGCGCTGGATGTGTTTGACGCGCAGCCATTGCCGTCGGACCATCCGCTGCTGTCCTTTCCGAATGTCATCGTGACGCCTCACATGGCCGGGATCACCGAAGACAGCATGCTGCGGATGGGTCAGGGCGTGCTGGCCGCCGCGCAGCGGGTCTTGGCGGGCGATCTGCCCGACAACCTGATCAACCCGGACGCCGTGACACTGTACCGCCAACGCTTTGCGGTCTGATCCGGCGCATTCCCCTTCCCGTCGCAGCCTGCAAGACACTGAAACGGATGCCGACCCAAGGCCCTACTGCCCTACCCTGCCGCTTTGCCATGCGCGGCGACCTGAAAGACAAAGCCGGGATCGACGAGCAGGTTGCCCACGTCGAAACACAACGTAAGCTACCCGCCGAAAAACTGCCGGCTCACTTCCCTTTCGCGATGGATGCGCTCGGGTACAGCCGCCATCTGCCGGTGGTGGTCCTTGCCTAAAACGGCCCCTGACAGTCAGGGGCCGCCTTTCTGGCACAGATCGGTTATTGCAGATCTCTTGCGCGTTCAGCGTCCACAATTGCCTGGGCCGCTGCGACCGAAGCGTCGAATGACGCCAGAACTTCCGGGCCGCCTTTCACATTGGCCTTGAACCAGTCCATCACCGGGGCAACCGCGGTCTTGAAGGCAGCCCTTTCGTCGGCAGTTGGCACGTAGACCTCGCCTCCGGCAGCCTTGAAGTCGGAATAGGCCTGGATTTCCTTGCGCTTCGGGCTGGCAAACGTGGCTTGTTGCAGAGCGGCAAACCCATCGAGGACGATCTGCTTTTGGGTGTCGGTCAACGCAGCAAAGCGGTCTTGTCCCATCCACCAGAATGCACCCATGTAGGAATGGCCATCCAGCGTCATGTATTTCACGCCCGCGTCGGGGAACTTCATCGACATGATGTCGGTTATGCCGTTTGCAGTGCCCTCCACGACGCCGGTTTGCAGCGACGTGAACAGTTCCGGCCACGGAATCGGCGTCGGCGCGGCCCCAAGGGTCGTGGCGAGGAACTGGGGCAGGTCAGCAGGAACGGTGCGCATCTTCAGGCCCGCAAGGTCTGCAGGGGCCGCGACACGTTTCTTGGTATTGGCATAGTTGCGCCAGCCACCGGTGTTGCCGATCGTCATAAGGCGGATCTTGTTGCCCGAATCCGCAAGCGCCATGGCGCGCAGCGTCTTGGTGAAGTCGGTTTGGGTCAGCACGGCCTCTGCGACGCGGTCATCCGACATCAGATACGGCAGGTCCAGCACCTGGATATATGGGAACAGCCCCGCAGCGCCGCCTGAGGTCGAGATGTAGACGTCGATCGTACCATCAGCAACGCCGGCAAGGCATTCATCGCCCTTGGCGCAAAGCTGGGTGCCGACGAACAGTTCCACCGCCATGGACCCGTTCGACGCGTTCTCGATATAGTTCTTGAAGACGACAAGACCGTCGTAGTCCTCATCGGTTTCGTTGGAATTGGCGGTGGCACGCAACGTGATGTCCTGCGCCAGGGCAAAGCCGGCAGACCCCCCCAGCAATGCGGCCATCACCGCCGATTTCAGTGTGTTCATCAACATGCTCTTCTCCCTTGGTTGGTCTTGGTGGTTGAACGTTTCAGTCAACAAACCCCGCCAGACGTGGCAGGGTCAGCGAGATTGCCGGAATATAGGTGACAAGCAGGATCACCAGAAACTCTACCGCCAGAAACGGCAGGACGGCGCGGGCGATGGTTTCAACCCGCAACCCCGATACGGCTGACGTGGCGAACAAAACCAGCCCCATCGGCGGCGTCAGCAACCCGACGGTCAGGTTGATCACCATCACTACCGCAAAATGCACAGGGTCCACGCCCAATTGCACAAAAATCGGGGCAAGGATCGGGCCAAGGATGATGATCGCGGGGCCTGCATCCAGAAACATGCCGACGATGAACAGCAGGATATTGACCAGCAACAGCAGCAAAAGCGGGTCTTCGGTAATACCCAGAAGCCCCGCCGCCAGAAGTTCCGGCGTATGGGCAAGCGCCGCAACCGTCTTGAACGCCATCGCCGCCCCAACCAGCAACATCACCACGGAAGACGTGATGCCTGCCCGCGTCAGCACGCCCGGCACATCGCGCAACGTCAGCGTTTTCAGTAGGAGTATCGAAATCAAGAAGCTGTAGCCAACCGTCACCGCCGCAGCCTCGGTCGGGGTAAAGACCCCGCTCAGGATGCCTCCCATCAACAAGATGGGTGTCATCAAGGGCCAGAAGGCGGCCCCACCGGCTTGCCCTGTCTCGCGCCAAGTCGCACGCTGCATGGCGGCGGGCAGATTATAGCGATCCGCCATCAGCCTGATCGTGATCATCAAGGCAATGCCGATCAGAATGCCCGGCACGATACCGGCCAGAAACAGGGCTGCAACGCTTTCGCCCATCACATAGGCATAGATGATCATGATCCCCGATGGCGGGATGATCGGCCCGATGATCGCGCTTGCCGCGGTGATGGCGGCGGCAAAGGGTTTGGGATACCCCTTCTTTTCCATCTGGGGGATGATGATCGAACCCAGTGCGGCAACATCGGCCACTGCAGAGCCGGAAATGCCGGCAAACAGCATCGAGTCCACCACATTGACCTGCGCCAGGCCGCCGCGGAAGTGGCCGACCATGGCTTGGGCAAACCCCACGATCCGCGCCGAGATGCCGCCACGGTTCATCAACTCTCCGGCGAGCATGAAAAACGGAATCGCCATCAAGGGAAAGCTGTTCATCCCCTCGTAGACATTGCGGTACAGCAACACGATGTCTCGTTCTTGGCCGTTCATCCACAAAAGGATCGCGGGCGAGGCCAAAAGCGCAAACACGACCGGCAGGCCCAGCATCAAAAACAGAATGAATAGCGGCAAGAAAAAGCTCAGCATCACTCGGCCCCCGATCCAAGTATGATGGTTTCCGGGATTTCATGCAGGCCGTCGGGGCCAAAAAACAGGATGCAGAGATTGCGCAGCGCCAGTTCGACTGCAACCAGCAGCAGCAAAGCGACACCGACGAGCAAGGATGCAAGCATCGCCGACTTGGGCATCTTGACCCAGCTTGAAAAATCCAGCGCCGCAGGCGCCCAAAGCGCGTCCATCTGGAAGCGGCCGCCAAGGCCCGTCACCTCGGACCAACCGATGCCGAGTGCCGTCCACAACACCAGAATGGCCAGTACCATCAGCAGAACGAACAGCCCCGTTGCAAGGCTTCGCGGCAGCAGGCGAACGACCATGTCAATCACGACAAATCCGCCACGCCGAAAGGCGGTCGGGGCCATCAAGCCAGTCGACCACAGCATCAGGAAACGCGAGGCCTCTTCCGGCCAGGGCAAGGCATTGCTCAGGACATAGCGGAAAAACACCTGGGCCAGGATGACCACGACCATCAGGCCCAGACATATTGCGCCCAACCAGCGTCCAATTGTCAGCAGGGCTGCATTCACTGCGCCCAAGCCGTTGGACAAGCCCAAAAGCAATCCCACTCGTCGTCCTCCCTTTCGCCACGCCGAAATACCGGGGCGTCTTGCTGCCGTTGCCGTCAGGCGCTGGCAAACTGTCCCATCTGGCCTTTTGCAAAGACCAAAGGCGCACCGTCCTTGCAGACGACACGACTGACGCGCCCCACGACGATCAGATGATCGCCTCCCTCGTGGAGTGCGTGTTGTTCACATTCAAACCGCGCCAAAGCCCCGGCGACCAGCGGGACGCCCTGCTCATTGACGTCATGCGCCAAGCTGTCAGCCTCCGGCCCGTCAAACCCCGAATGGTCAAACCCGGGCCCGGCACTGCTGAACCGGCGGATCAGCGCGGCCTGACCCAAAGCCAGCACATGGACGGCAAAGTGACGGGCCTCGACAAAATGTGGCGCGCGGCGTGCAGATCTGGCAACCGCCCACATGACCAGCGGCGGGTCGATCGACAGACTGGAAAAGCTGTTGGCAACAAACCCCATCGGCCCCGTCGGCCCATTGATCGTAACCAGGGTTACACCAGTGGCAAACATTCCCAAGGCATCGCGAAAGGCGCGGGCTGTGTCAGAATTCGGAGCAAACCCCACGTCTGCAACAGACCCGCCATCTGCCATCATGCCACCTCGTGCCCGAGCGCCAGAGCATAAAGCTCGAACCATGTCTGACGATCGATCTGCACCTTCAACGCATCGCCGATCCCTGCAATCCGGGCCAAAGAGTTTGTGCCAAGCACCGGCATAATCCGCGCCGGGTGCCGCAGCAGCCAGGCGACCGCAACGGCGGACCAATCGGTTCCGTGGGCGTTTGCGATGTCACGCAGCCGGTCGCGCAAGGCGGTATCTGACTCGGCCAGCAGACGGCCCCCGGCCAGCGGCGACCATGCCATGATCGGGATGCCCTGTTCCTGATGAAAGGCCACATCGCCGTTGGTCAGGCCGTCATGCGCCAACAGGCTAAGCTCGATCTGATTGGTGACCAACCGGGTTGTCATGGCAGATTGCAGCAGCCGCACGTCCCAGGGGCGGAAATTTGAAACCCCGACAGCATGCACCTTGCCCGATGCAACCAACGCATCCAGCGCCGCCCCCGTTTCATGATGATCCATCAAGGGATCGGGGCGATGGATCAGCAGAAGATCGATGGTTTCAATCGCCATCTCGCGCAATGACGTTTCTGCCGACGCGGTGATGTGGGCCGCAGAGGTGTCGTAATGCTTGACGCGCGCGCCGTGATGGCGACCCACCGGCGCGACGATGTCGCATTTTGTCACGATTTCCATGCGGTCGCGCAGACCCGGGGCAGCACGCAGCGCGCCACCAAGAAGCGACTCGGCCGTGTAGCCCCCATAGATATCGGCCTGATCGAACGAGGTGATGCCGATGGCCAGGCACGCCTCGATCTTGGCCTGAACATGGGCGGGGCTGGTGTCGTCATCATCCCCCAGGCGCCACATGCCATAGACCAGACGCGACAGATTGATCTGCCCCAGGGACACGCGCTCCATCAACGACGTTCTCCAATCCCGAGAGGGGTTGCAGGCGTATCGGCCGGCACTCGGCCATGAACGTGCGGCAGAGAGCAGGTTTTCAGATGCGGCATCACTTTTGTGCCGAAATGGTCGGCCTCGTTCATGTGCGGATAGCCAGAGAAGATGAAGGCGCGGATGCCCATTTTCTGATAGGCCTCGATCTCGGACAGGATCTGATCGGCCGAACCTACCAAAGCCGCCCCGCAGCCCGAACGAGCCCGACCTACCCCCGTCCACATGTGCGGTTCGATATAGCCGTACTGATCGGCCAGTTCGCGGGCCCGCGCCTGATGCGCCACACCAAGGCTGATGCTGTCATGCGCCCGGTCGCGGATCAGCTTGCCATAGTCATCGTCAAGCTTGCTGGAGATGTACTCGGCATATTCCTTGGCCTCGGCTTCGGTGTCGCGCACGATCATGTGGACGCGCAGACCGTAATCCAGTGTTCGCCCGTGGGCCGCAGCGCGGGCGTGAACCGCGCGCATCCGTTCCGCCAAAATCTCGCGGGTTTCCGGCCACATCAGGTAGACGTCGCACTGCGCCCCGCACAGTTCCAGCGCATCCGGCGAATAGCCCCCGAAATACAGCAGCGGCCCGCCGTTTTGCTGATAGGGGCGCGCCGGGTCGGCGGTGAGTTTTGTGATCTTGTAGATATCGCCTTCATATTCGATGTGGTCCTGCGTCCAGGCTTGCCGCAGGATCTCGACCACCTCGTGACTGCGTTTATAGCGGTAGGCACTGTCGGCAACTTCGCCCGGAAAGTCCGAGGAAATGACATTCAGCGTCAGGCGGCCTTTCAGCATGTGGTCCAGCGTGGCCAAGGTGCGTGCCAGCATCACCGGCTGCATCTCGCCGCAGCGGATGGCGGCAAGGAAATTGATCTTTTCGGTGATGGGCGCGCAACCAGCGACAAACGACAGCGTGTCTTGCCCGACCTGGTAAGAAGACGGGCACAGGATGTTGCGAAAGCCGTGGCTTTCCGCCTTTTTGACGATGCCCGAACAATGCTCCCAACTGGACCGCAACGCGCCGTCAGGCTGCCCCAGAAACTGATAGTCATCCGAACACAGCGCCGCAAACCAACTGACTTCGGCTGCATTCAGCCCGACAGAAGTAATCGGCACCACGGTCATCGATTCCCTCCAGGGCGGTTCACCATTGTGCTTGCGTAACACCTGCAATGATATAGATCAATACTGTATCAATTTTAAGGATGCCACGCCGATGCCCGCGCCGGGTTCTTTGCCACTTTACATGCAGATCAGCGAACTTTTGATCCGCGACATCGCGGCGGGTCGGTTGATCGATGGTGAAAAGCTGCCTTCGGAGCGGGACATGGCAGCCCAGTTGGGGATTGCGGTCGGCACCTTGCGCCAGGCGCTGAAGGATCTTACGGCAAAGGGGATGCTGGCCCGCGTGCAAGGGTCGGGCAATTACATCCGGGCCAAGGCGGACCCCGCATCGGTCTACGCGCTCCTCAGGATCGAGCTGGCCAGCGGCGGCGGTTTGCCCACCGCGCGCGTGCTGTCGGTGGAAAAGTTGCCCAAGGACCCGCGCCTTCCCGGGTTTGGCAATAGCGCGCAGGGTCACCGCATTCGTCGCCTGCGGTTCTTGTCCGGGGTAGTCGCTGCTGTTGAAGAGATTTGGCTGGATGCCGGCTATGCCCAGCAGATCGCCATCACCGACCTGTCGGAATCCTTGTATCTATACTATCGCCAACGGCTGAACCTGTGGATCGCGCGGGCTGAAGACAGCATAGGTCTGGGGCCTTTGCCTGACTGGTCCCCGGCAGAGTTTCCGCATCGACCCGGCACAGGCCTGCCGCATATCACCCGCATCAGCCACGACCAGGAAGGCCGCGCGGCAGAGGCATCGTGGACCTGGTATGACCCCGAAACCGTGCGCTATGTCGCACGCTTGAAATAGGCAACAACATGAAATCAGTGCGCTATGGCATTATCGGCTGCGGAATGATGGGACAGGAGCATTTGCGCAACATCGCGCTTTTGCCCGAGTCAGAAACCGTGGCGATCTTTGAACCCGATGCCGCCATGCGAGGCCGGGCGGCGGAGTTGGCGCCGGGGGCCGACATGGTCGGATCGCTGGCCGATGTGTTGGCGCACCCGACAGTGAACTGTTTTCTGATCGCGTCGCCCAACCACAAACACCTTGACCAGCTGGAGGAAATCGCAGCGATCCGCCCCCTGCCGGTGCTGGTGGAAAAGCCGCTTTTCACAGATGAGGCGGATGTGGCCCGGCTTGCGGCCCTGCGCGCGGGGTATGGCGCGCCGATCTGGGTGGCGATGGAATACCGCTACATGCCCCCCGTGGCGCATCTGATCCGCGAGGCGCAGGCAGCCACCGGCGGCATCAAGATGCTGACGATCCGGGAACACCGCTTTCCCTTTCTGGAAAAGGTCGGTGACTGGAACCGCTTCAACCACAACACCGGCGGTACTCTGGTTGAAAAGTGCTGCCATTTCTTTGACCTGATGCGCCTGATCGCCGGCTGCAATCCGGTGCGCGTGATGGCGTCTGGCGGGCAGGCGGTAAACCATCTGCACGAGGTTTATGACGGCATGGCGTCGGACATCTGGGACAATGCCTATGTGATCGTCGATTTCGAAAACGGGCTGCGCGCCATGCTGGAGTTGTGCATGTTCGCCGAAGGCGCGCGCTATCAGGAAGAGATCTCGGCAGTTGGGCCAAAGGGCAAGATCGAATGCCTTGTGCCCGGTCCGGGCCGGTTCTGGCCCAAGCATCTGGGGCCGGCACCGATGCCGCAAGTCGTGGTCAGCCCACGCAACCCGGCCGGGCCGAAGATACTTGACGTGCCGGTCGACCCGATGCTGCTGCAGGCGGGCGATCATAACGGATCGACATACTATCAACACCGCCACTTTGGAGATGTGGTAGCGAGGGGCGCAACCCCGCAAGTCGCGCTTGATGACGGCTGGTGGGCAGTGGCGATCGGCAAGGCTGCGCAAATATCTGCAATGACAGGGCAGGTCATCTCGGGCGAGGCTCTGCGCGCGCTGGTTCCGCCGCCGGCAAGGCAGACAAAAGCACACTGATGGAACCGGTGCGGTTGTCCGCAAAGGCCGTCAACGGTCGCGCCGAACCGATGGCTTGGCGGGGCTGATCTTCGGGATTTTCCCCTTCGTTTGCGCGACATGCAACGGATCGAAGGCCCGGCGGCCTTGCCGTTCGATCCACCTGCGAAGCTGTTCTGAGGCCAGAAGTCCGCCGCCCGGACCGCGGTGGAAAATCACACGCCCGAAAGGACTGGCAGGACCGCCAGACTGGCCGACGCAATGCCTTGAACGACGACAAAAGGCAAAAAAGCGGCGGCCGGGAATTTTTGTCTTGCAGCGTCGCGGGCTGGAAACTGTTACAAAAACGTCATGAAATTGTTAGATAACTTTCTTGCCAGATCGCTACGGCTCATGCTGGGTTTAACCATTTGGCTGCCCTGCCACTCTACTGGAGAATGATATGTCCTTCATGAAATCCAGCGCCTCGGCGCTTGCGATCTTCGCACTGTCGGCGACCGCCGGCGCTGCCCGGGATCAGGTTCAGGTTACCGGTTCCTCGACCGTTCTGCCCTATTCGACCATCGTTGCCGAAGCGTTCGGCGAAAACTTCGACTTCCCGTCGCCGGTGGTTGAAGGCGGTGGTTCGGGTGCCGGCCGCAAGAAGTTTTGCGAAGGCGTTGGCGAAAACTTCGTCGATATCGCAAACTCGTCGTCGCGCATCTCCAAGTCGGACATCGAACTCTGCGCGACCAACGGCATCAGCGACATCATCGAAGTCCGTTTCGGCTATGATGGCATCGTGTTCGCGTCGGACATCAACGGCGCTGAATTTGCGTTCACCCCGGCACAGATCTATGGCGGTCTGGCCGCTCAGGTTGCCAAGGATAGCGCTCTGGTTGCCAACACCGCCGCTGCCTGGAACGAAGTCGACGCAGCTTTGCCGGCTCAGGCGATCCTCGCGTTCATCCCGGGCACCAAGCACGGCACCCGTGAAGTGTTCGACACCAAGGTGATCATCGCCGGCTGCAAAGACAGCGGCGCGCACGATCTGTTCCTGGCCGTTGCCGAAGGCGCGGACGAGAAAGAAAAGAAAGCCAACGCTGACAAGGCCTGCAACGAGCTGCGCACCGACGGCAAGTCGGTCGACATCGACGGCGACTACACCGAGACTCTGGCCCGTATCGACGCCGACAAGACCGCCATCGGCGTGTTCGGTCTGTCGTTCTACCAGAACAACACCGACAAGCTGCGCGTCGCCACCATGGGCGGCGTCGTTCCTTCGGCCGAGTCTATCGCTTCGGCAGAATACCCGGTTTCGCGTCCGCTGTACTTCTACGTCAAGAAGGCACACATCGGCGTGATCCCGGGCCTGAAAGAGTTCGTCACGTTCTTCCTGTCGGATGACATCGCTGGCCCGGCTGGCCCGCTGGCTGCTTACGGCTTGGTGTCCGACCCGGAACTGGCTGCAACTCAGGCTGCGTTCGAAGCCGAGACCCCGATGGGTCCGCTGGAATAAGCGACATCACCGGGGCGGCGCTGCGAGGCGCCGCCCCATTTCCTTGAAACATTGAATAGCGAACGGGATAGGCGATGTCGGTTTTTCTGCTGCTTGTCGTGATTTTGGTTCTGGCCGTCGCGGCCTATGTGTTGTGCCGCCAACGCGCCATGGCCTCGGTTCAGGGAAACCCCCGGACATTGCATTCGTTGCCGATCTATTACGGCTGGCATGGCGCGATCATGGTGCTGCTGCCGTCGCTCGGTTTGCTGCTGGTCTGGCTGATCGTGCAACCGATGGTCATTGAGAACCGGGTTGCCTCGAGCTTGCCGACCGAGTTGGTGGCGGATGCGACCAAGCAGGAATTGACGATGGCCGACGTGCGCCGGGTTGCGGGGGGCCTTGATGTGGCCGTCGCCGAAGGGGTGATGACGGAAAAGGAAGCGGGCATGATCCGCACCGAGTTCACCAACGTCCGAGACAAGCTTAGCCGCGTCGGCGTGGCGTTGGGGTCGGATGTGTCAAAAGAAGTCCTGGGTGCTGCACAGGATTACCGTCAGATGACGGCGACCGGTTCTTTGTTCCGGATGGTGTTGACGGTTCTGCTGGGTGTGGCGGGTCTGATCTATGCCCTGAAAGTGACCAACAAGGACTTTCGCGCCCGCAACCGGGTGGAACAGGTCATTCTTGGGCTGCTGATCACGGCATCGACGATTGCGATCCTGACTACCGTGGGTCTAGTCTATTCGATGCTGTCGGAAACCATCAACTTCTTCACCCAGTATCCGGCCGGCGGATTCTTCTTCAGCCTGACCTGGTCGCCGAACTTCCGGGGCGACTCGGAACTTGGTGTCTGGCCGCTGATCTGGGGCACGCTGTACATCAGTCTGGTGTCGATGATCGTGGCGGTTCCGGTGGGCCTGTTCGCGGCCATCTATCTGGCTGAATACGCGACCAAACGGGTACGCTCGATCGTCAAGCCGCTGATCGAGGTGATTGCAGGCATCCCGTCTGTGGTGTTCGGTCTCTTTGCGCTGGTCACCGTTGGGCCGATGTTGCGAGACTACTTCGCGGCACCGCTGGGCCTTGGCGATAGCGGGTCGTCGGTGATGACGGCGGGGATCGTGATCGGGATCATGAACATCCCGTTCATCTCATCGCTGTCTGACGACATCATCAACGCCGTGCCGCAGTCGATGCGCGATGGCAGCCTTGGCCTTGGGGCGACCAAATCGGAAACCATCCGTCAGGTGATTCTGCCTGCCGCCCTGCCCGGCATCGTGGGGGCCTGCCTGATGGCCGCCAGCCGCGCCATCGGCGAGACGATGATCGTGGTGATGGGTGCCGGGGCTGCGGCCCAGTTGAGCCTGAATCCCTTCGAGGCGATGACCACGATGACTGTCAAGATCGTCGGCCAGTTGACCGGCGACACCGACTTCAACTCGCCTGAAACGCTGGTGGCCTTTGCCCTTGGCATGACCTTGTTCTTCATCACGCTGGGGCTGAACATCGTTGCCCTTATGATTGTGCGCAAATATCGGGAGCAGTACGAATGAGCGGCCTTACCGCAAACGACATGGGAAGCCCGACCTTTGGCAAGCCCAAGCATTCCCTGATGGAGCAGACCGCGCTGGTCAAGCGGCGCAACGCAGCGGAGGCCCGGTTCAAAGGGTATGGCATCGCAGCCATCGGGTTCAGCCTGCTGACGCTGGCCTTCATGCTGTTCACCATCTTCAGCGACGGTGTGTCGTCGTTCTTTCAGGCCAAGCTGAACTTCCCGCTGGAACTGACCGCCGAGACGCTGGACCCTAAGGGCAACCGGCTGCGCGAAGAAATGACCAGCGTGACCACGATCGGCTATTCCAAGGTGCTGGTCGCGGCGTTCAACAAGGAACTGATTGCCAAGGGCATCGTAGTCGATGGCCAGGCACAGGCGGAAATCGACACGATCATCTCAAAAGAAGCTGCAGGATCGCTGCGCGCGATGGTGCTGGGCAACCCCGCGCTGGTAGGCACCACCATCGACGCCAGCGTACTGGCAACCGGGCGGATCGACGGCTATGTCAAAGGCCGGGTGACCTTGGAAACTGCCGAGCGCGATTCCAACGTGACCCCTGAACAACTGAAGCTGGCCGACAAACTGCGCGAGGCGGGCATCCTGACATCGCCGTTCAACTGGGCCTTCATCACGGCGCCCGATGCATCCGATCAACGACCCGAGGCGGCAGGCCTGGGGGTTGCGATCATCGGATCGGCCTACATGATGCTGCTGGTCTTGTTGTTCACGGTGCCGGTGGGCGTCGCGGCGTCGATCTACCTTGAAGAGTTTGCCCCGAAAAACACCTGGACCGACATTGTCGAGGTCAACATCTCGAACCTCGCCGCCGTGCCGTCCATCGTGTTCGGGATCCTTGCGTTGGCATTGTTCATCAACTTTGCCGGGCTGCCCAACTCGTCCACCATCGTGGGGGCGCTGGCGCTGAGCCTGATGACCCTGCCAACGATCATCATCGCGACCCGCGCCAGCATCAAGGCCGTGCCACCCTCGATCCGCGATGCGGCACTCGGGATCGGCGCGTCAAAGATGCAGACGGTGTTCCATCACGTGCTGCCCTTGGCGATGCCGGGTATCCTGACCGGGACGATCCTTGGTCTGGCCTCGGCGCTGGGGGAAACAGCACCTCTGCTGCTGATCGGGATGGTGGCGTTCGTTGACAACTATCCGGGTGCCCCGGTCGAAGGGTTCCTTGACCCTGCAACTGCGCTGCCGGTGCAGGTGTTCGGTTGGGCACAGCGGGCCGACCCCGCCTTTATCGAGCGGTCCTCCGGGGCCATCATCATTCTGCTGATCTTCCTTGTCGTGATGAACGTGATGGCGATCATGCTTCGCCGCCGGTTCGAGCGGCGCTGGTAAACGACGGAAAGGGACCAAGACATGAACGACATGCGCATTGTGGAGCGGACCGTGGATACCCAGAACACCAAGATTTCGGCGCGAAACGTGCAGGTGCATTACGGCACCAGCCACGCGATCAAAGATCTGAACGTCGACATCCTTGACAAGACGGTCACGGCCTTCATCGGGCCGTCGGGTTGTGGGAAATCGACCTTCCTGCGCTGCCTGAACCGGATGAACGACACGATCCCAGTCTGCCGGGTTTCGGGCGAGATCAAGCTGGAAGGCGAAGACATCTATGACAAGCGTGTGGACCCGGTGCAGTTGCGCGCCAAGGTCGGCATGGTGTTCCAGAAACCGAACCCCTTCCCGAAGTCGATATACGACAACGTTACCTACGGGCCAAGAATTCACGGATTGACCAAGAACAAGGCCGAGCTTGACGAAATCGTCGAGACCAGCCTGAAGAAGGCCGCGATCTGGAACGAGGTGAAAGACCGCCTGCATTCCCCCGGAACCGGCCTTTCTGGCGGCCAGCAGCAGCGTCTGTGCATCGCCCGCGCCATCGCCACCAGCCCTGAAGTGTTGCTGATGGACGAGCCATGCTCGGCCCTTGACCCGATCGCCACCGCACAGGTCGAGGAATTGATCAGCGAATTGCGCAGCCAGTTTTCGGTGGTCATCGTGACCCACTCGATGCAGCAGGCCGCACGGGTAAGCCAAAAGACCGCGTTCTTTCACCTTGGCTATCTGGTGGAATACGACGAGACCGGCACGATCTTTACCAACCCCAAGGACCCGCGTACCGAGTCCTACATTTCCGGCCGGATCGGCTGAGGAGAAGATGATGATCGAGAATCCGCATATCACCTCGGTGTTCGACCGGGACCTGGAAGCCGTTCAGGCCATGATCATGAAGATGGGCGGTTTGGTGGAAACCGCATTGTCCGATGCCGCGCAAGCCCTAGAGACCCGCGACGAGGAATTGGCCGAGCGGGTGCGGCGGTGTGACATAGCCATCGACGCCCTGGAAGAGCAGGTAAACTCCGAATGTGCGCGCCTGATCGCACTGCGCGCGCCGGCCGCCACCGATTTGCGGATCGTCCTTGCGGTCATGAAAATCGCGGCGACGCTCGAGCGTTGCGGCGATTATGCAAAGAACCTCGCCAAGCGGTCCAACGTGCTTGCTCAGTTGAACCCGATCGCCGGGGCTGCCGGGTCCATCCGACGGATGGCCAAGCAGGTGCAACTGCTCTTGAAAGATTCCCTTGACGCCTACATCGCGCGCGACGCGGCCCTCGCGGCCGATGTCCGCATCCGCGACCGCGAGGTCGATCAGATGTACAACGCCTTGTTCCGCGAATTCCTGACCCATATGATGGAAGACCCGCGCAACATCACCGCCTGCATGCATCTGCACTTCATCGCCAAGAACATCGAGCGGGTCGGGGATCATGCAACCGGGATCGCCGAGCAGGTGATCTATCTGGTAACCGGAGAGTTTCCCGGCGATGTGCGCCCCAAGGCGGACAACCTGTTGCTTTCGACAGCGAACGAAGACTGATAGATGGCATCGCAAGAGCATCCGACTGTCCTTGTGGTCGAAGATGAACCGGCGCAACGCGAGGTTCTGGGCTACAATCTGGAGGCAGAAGGCTTCAGGGTGACTTCTGCCGGCAACGGCGAAGAGGCGCTGTTGCTGGTGGATGAAATGCGTCCGGATATCATCGTCCTTGATTGGATGATGCCGAACGTGTCCGGGATCGAGGTCTGTCGGCGGCTGAAGTCGCGGGCGGACACCCGGTTGATCCCGATCATCATGTTGTCGGCGCGTTCCGAAGAAGTGGACCGGGTCCGCGGGTTGGAAACCGGTGCAGACGACTATGTGATAAAGCCTTATTCGATCGTCGAACTGATGGCACGTGTACGCGCGCAATTGCGCCGGGTGCGTCCGTCAAGTGTGGGTCTGGTTCTGGAGTGGGGCGATATCCGTCTGGACCCAGAGACACACCGGGTGTTCCGCTCGGACAACGTCCTGAAACTGGGGCCGACCGAGTTTCGTCTGCTGACGACGTTCATGGAAAAACCCGGCCGGGTGTGGAGCCGCGAACAGTTGCTGGACAGGGTCTGGGGCCGCGACATCTATGTCGATACCCGCACGGTCGATGTTCATATCGGGCGGCTGCGCAAGGCACTGTGCACGTTTGGTGGCGATGACCCGCTGCGCACCGTGCGCGGTGCGGGATATGCGCTTGGCTGAAGGCGCCGGATGGATCCGGTGTGCGGCCTTGGTACGGGCGCGACGCCGAAAATGAAAACGCCAGGCTCCACCGCCGCAGCATCGTGATCGCGTTGACCGGCACATCCGTCGGATCGCCTTGCCAATTGGCAGCCACGGCGACGTTCAGGACATCGTCATTGTTCAACCTGCGAGGCAGCCTGCGGAGCAGCTTCGGATCGAGGTCCGGCATTCGATTGCAGGTATTTGATTGTTGAAGAGATGCCTCAACATTTGGCCCACCAAGGAACAAGAGCTTCAGGCAAGCAATGGCACAATGACGGGCCGCGCCAGAACGATCGCGGTCAACAGGGCCAGCGGCGGCCTCGGCCAGGGGGCGGTAATCGCGCGCTGAACAGCGATGGCTTCGTTGCGGCGATGGCGTGATCGGCAGTCCACCCAATGGACCAAGCATGGCCCGTTGACATTAATTACTTGCTGTTAGTACGTTGCTCGACGCGCGTCACGAGGTCTGCAACCAGCCGACCATATTGTCACAGATCACAGGATTCGCTGCGACGGGTCAATCAGGAGACGTGCCGAAGATGGATCCAAAGGCAAGGCGAGCCTTCAGCATGCGGCCAGGCCCGCCGACGCAAGGCTGCCGGTCTAGGGCAGCGGCGGAACGATCCCGCCGCAGGCCACACGCAGTCAGCCGCAGCACTTTATGACCCTGCTGGCCGATCTTCTGGCAAGCGTGTCCGACCGCCGCAGGGTGTGGCTGATCGACCCCGTGGCGCGGTTTCACCTCGGCAACGGAGCCATCGTGCAGCAGGTCCACGCCGATGCCGATACTTCGGCCAAGGGTCAGGGGCAGTCGGCGGGGCTGATGGTCAATTATCTGTACGATCTTGGCCGCGTGGCGCAGAACCACGAGCTTTTCGCCACAAAGGGAGAGATCGCCCATTCGCCGCAGATCCGCGCGCTGTGTGCCGTGGCGGAAAAAGCCGTTCAGCCGGGGAAGAAAGCATGACCAACCCGCTTTACGATCAGCTTTTCGGAAGGCATCTCGGCGAGGGCAAGCCGCTCCTGCGGTTGGCTGATGGCTCGGTCGTGACCTACTCGGCCTTTCTGGGTCTTGCTGCACAGATGGCGCATGTATTGACTCAAGGCGGTGTGCGGCCCGGCGACCGGCTTGCCGCCCAGGTGCAGAAATCGCCGGAGGCCCTAGCCCTTTATGCAGCCTGCGTACAGGCGGGCGTCGTGTTTCTGCCGCTGAACACCGCCTACACCACCGACGAGATCAGCTACTTCATCGAAGACAGCGGCGCGCGGATGATTGTCTGCGATGCAAGGGCCGAGATGGCCTTGTCCCCCATCGCCATGCGGCTGGGCGCCAGCCTGAAGACGCTGAACGCGGATGGGTCGGGCAACCTGACGGACGGCGCGCGCTTGATGCCTGCGGCGTTCCCGATCGTGGCGCGCAAGGAAGGTGACCTTGCGGCCCTGCTTTACACATCAGGCACGACCGGGCGGTCGAAGGGGGCGATGCTAAGCCAGGGGAACCTTCTGTCGAATGCTGTGACGCTGGCGCAGGAATGGCGGTTCACGGCCCAGGATATCCTGCTGCACGCCCTGCCGATCTTTCACACCCACGGGCTGTTCGTGGCGACCAATGTGACGCTTGTGGCGGGCGCCGCGATGATCTGCCTGCCCGAATTCGACGTCGATCAGCTTGTCGATCTGATGCCGCTGGCCACGGTCCTGATGGGAGTGCCGACCTTCTATACCCGGCTTCTGGACCATGCGCATTTCGACCGCAAACTGGCGTCAGGCATGCGCCTGTTCGTGTCGGGCTCGGCTCCGCTTCTGGCCGAGACGCATGTCCAGTTCGAAGACCGCACCGGCCACCGCATCCTTGAGCGCTACGGCATGACTGAGACAAACATGAACACCTCGAACCCCTATGAGGGGGACCGCCGCGCGGGCACGGTCGGCCTGCCGCTGCCGGGGGTGGTGGTGAAGGTGACCGACCCCGATAGCGGCGCCACCCTGCCCGGTGGCACGGTGGGCCAGATCGAGGTGCGCGGGCCGAACGTCTTTCTGGGTTACTGGCAGATGCCCAAAAAGACGGCCGCAGAACTGCGGGCCGATGGGTTTTTCATCACCGGCGATCTTGGGAAGTTCGACGGGGACGGCTATCTTCACATCCTTGGCCGCACCAAGGACCTGATCATTTCCGGGGGCTACAACATCTACCCCAAGGAAATCGAACTGGTGCTGGATGCACAACCCGGCGTGCTGGAAAGTGCGGTCATCGGCGTGCCGCACCGCGATCTGGGCGAAACCGTCATCGGGGTGATCGTGGCCGCGCCGGGCCAGTCGCCGGACCTTGAGGCGATCATGACGGCGGTGAGGGAATCGCTTGCCCGGTTCAAGCATCCCCGTAAGCTGGTGATCGTGCCGGAATTGCCGCGCAACACGATGGCCAAGGTGCAGAAGAACATCCTTCGGGAACAGTTCAAGGATGCGTTCCATGCGGTCTGACCGCGTCACCAGACCAACGAAATCCGAAGGGTTCAGCGCGGCCTGACACCGGAAAGACCAAGGTGTCCTTCGAGGAGGGAGGCAGGCCTTATGCTGCCCGCAAGCATGGCGCGTGCGCAAGCAACCCCCAAGAAAGGCGGCGTGTTCCGCATCGGCATGGGGCATGGATCGACGACCGACAGCGATGATCCCGGCCTCTGGGACCAGCTTTGCGTGGAAACCTTTGCGGCGGCGCGGGTCAATTATCTGGTCGAAATCGGGGCCGATGGCCAGCTCGTGCCGGAACTGGCCGAAAGCTGGGGGTCGACCGACGGCATGACCTGGGTCTTCAAGATCCGCGAAGGCGTCAGCTTCCACTCCGGCAAGCCGCTGACCCCCGATGATGTCGTGGCTTCGCTGAACCATCACCGGGGCGATGCCTCGACCTCGGCGGTGAAGCCCTCGTTCGAGCCTGTGACCGACATCAAGGTTGATGGCCAGAACGTGGTGATTACGCTGAGCGCCCCAAACGCCGACTGGCCTTACTTCATGTCGGACTATCACCTGCCGATCATGGCCAGCGCCGATGGCAAGATCGACGTGACCTCCAGCGATGGCACCGCAGGCTATATCGTGGAAAGCTACGAGCCGGGCGTGCAGGCAACGCTGAACCGCAACCCGAACTACTGGAAAGCGGACCGCGCGCGTTTCGACCAGATCGTGATCTTGACCATCCTTGACCCTGCGGCACGTCTGATTGCGCTGATGACGGGCGAGGTTGACGTGATCGATCAGGTCGATCCGGCCTCGATCGGCCTTCTGGAAAGCCGCGGCGTGGCCCGGATCCTGTCGATCGCGGGCAATGCGCATTACTGCTTCCCGATGGATTCGCGCTCGGCTCCGTTCAACGACAACAACGTGCGCCTTACGTTGAAATACTCGTTCGACCGTCAGGAACTCGTGGACAAGATCCTCGGCGGCCACGGGGCTGTGTCGAACGACAATCCGATCGGCCCTGCGAACCGGTATTACTTCGCCGAGATGGAAGCCAAAACCTATGACCCGGACAAGGCGAAGTTCTACCTGAAGGAAGCCGGTCTCGACAAACTCGAGGTGAGCCTGGCGGCCGCCAACGCTGCCTTCTCGGGGGCCGTCGATGCGGCTGTCCTGATGAACGAAAAGGCCTCGGCTGCCGGGATCACGATCAGTGTCGACCGCGTGCCGGATGATGGCTACTGGGACAACGTCTGGATGAAAAAGCCTTTCGCTGCCAGCTATTGGGGCGGTCGTCCGGTCGAGGATCAGATGTTCACCATCGCCTATCAGTCGGGTGCCGACTGGAACGAAGGCTTCTGGTCGAACGAGGCGTTCGACCAGCTGCTTGTCGCCGCCCGGTCTGAACTGGACGACGCCAAGCGCCGGGAAATGTATCAGGAGATGCAGCGGATCGTGTCCTTTGAAGGCTCGACCATCATCCCGATGTACAACAACTATGTGATGGCGCTGGCCAACAACGTGGCGACGCCGGACCAGATCGGCGGCAACTGGAACCTCGACGGGTTCCGGGCGGTCGAACGCTGGTGGTTCGCCTGATCCTGCGGGTCATCTGAACGGGCTCCGGCGGGGATACCTCGCCGGAGCCTTTCGGCCATTGCGGCATCAAGACCGCAGGGGATTAAGATGAACAGGGGGGATGGGATGAACGGCATTTGGAAGATGATCGGGCAGCGGCTGCTGCTGGGCGTGCTGACCCTGTTCATCATTTCCGTGGTGATCTTTGGGGCGACCGAGCTCTTGCCGGGCGACCTCGCGCGCGAGCTGCTGGGTCAGTCCGCCACCGAAGAAACCCTCGCCGCACTGCGCGAGCAGCTTGGCCTGAACGAGCCCGCTTCGGTGCGCTACTGGAACTGGCTGACGGGCGTGCTGCAAGGTGATTTCGGCATGTCGATTGCTACCAACAAGCCGATCTCGGAACTGGTTGGCACGCGGCTGGGCAACGCGCTGTTCCTGGCCCTTTATGCCGCAGCCCTTGCTGTGCCGATCTCATTGACGCTGGGCGTGCTGGCGGCGCTGTGGCGCAATTCGATCTTCGACAGGGCGTCGAACGCGCTGGCACTGACGACGATCTCCTTCCCCGAATTCTTCGTGGCCTATATCTCCGTGCTTTGGCTGGCCCAAACCGGTCTTTTTCCTTCGATGGTGCGCATCACCCCGTCAACGACGACAGGCGATCTGTTGTATTCGGCCTTCCTTCCTGCACTGACGCTTACCCTTGTCGTCACCGCCCACATGATGCGGATGACGCGGGCCGCGATCATCAACCTGCTTGCCTCGCCCTATATCGAGATGTCGCGGCTGAAGGGCATGTCACCGATGCGCGTCGTGCTGCGCCATGCGGTGCCGAATGCGCTGGCCCCTATCATCAACGTGGTGGCGCTCAACCTTGCCTATCTCATTACGGGCGTTGTGGTGGTCGAGGTGGTCTTTGTCTATCCCGGCCTTGGCCAGTTGATGATCGACGCTGTGACCAACCGCGACATCCCGGTGGTGCAGGCCATCGCGCTGATCTTTGCCGCAGCCTACGTCCTGCTCAACCTTCTCGCGGATGTGCTCTCGACGATCACCAACCCGCGCCTGATGCACAGGAAGTAGGATCATGACAATTCTTCTTTCCATCATCGTCGGGCTGGGACTGTTCTTCATCGTAGGCTATGCCGCCCGCGCCGGATTGCAGGCAGCCGCCCCGGTTCAACACAAACCCACCTTCCGCGACATGCCCTTGACCGCGTCTTTCGGGCTGGCGGTTATCCTGTTCTACACTGTCGTGGCCTTCCTTGCCCCGGTCATCGCCCCCTTCGGCGAGGGCGACGTTCTGGGCGATCAGTACCTGCCATGGGGCTCGCCCTACTACCTTGGCACCGACAGGTTGGGCCGCGACATGCTGACCCGGCTGCTTTATGGCGCGCGCAACACCGTCGGCATCGCCTTTGCCACAACGGCGCTGGCCTTTGTGCTGGGGTCGGTCCTTGGCATCTGGGCGGCATTGGTGGGTGGTCGGCTGGACCAGTGGCTGTCGCGCTTCGTCGATGCGCTGATGGCCATTCCGGCGCTGATCTTCTCGCTTTTGCTGCTGACGATCTTCGGCACTTCGGTGCTGACGCTGATCCTGGTGATCGCCGCCGTCGATGCCACCCGCGTCTACCGGCTGGCCCGGTCCGTCGCCCAAGGCATCGTGGTGATGGATTATATCGAGGCCGCACGTCTGCGGGGTGAAGGCATGTGGCGCCTGATCCGTCGGGAAATCCTGCCCAATGCCATGGCACCCCTGGTGGCCGAATTCGGCCTGAGGTTCTGCTTTGTGTTCCTCGCAATCTCGGCGCTGTCGTTCCTTGGTCTTGGGATCAAGCCACCCACCGCCGACTGGGGGTCAATGGTGCGCGAGAACGCGACGCTGATCACCTTTGGCGACATCACCCCCCTGCTGCCCGCCGGGGCCATTGCCTTGCTGACGGTGGCGGTGAACTTTGTCGTGGACTGGCAGTTGCACCGCGCCAGCGGGTTGAAAGGATAGGTCCATGGAAAAACCGGTGCTTCTGACCATCAAGGGCCTGCAGATCGAAGGGCGTTCCGGCGATGCCTGGCACCCGATCGTCAAGGGCGTTGACCTGACCCTTCACAAGGGCGAGGTTCTGGGCCTGATCGGGGAATCCGGTGCGGGGAAATCAACGCTGGGTTTGGCGGCGATGGGCTTTGCCCGCGACGGCTGCCGCATCTCGGGCGGGGCCATCGACTTTGACGGCATCGACCTGCGCACCGCCCCCGAGGCGCAGCGTCGCGGGTTGCGCGGCAAGCGGATCGCCTATGTCGCGCATTCGGCCGCTGCGAGCTTCAACCCGGCGCACAAGCTGATCGACCAGTATTGCGAAGGCCCCGTGGTCCATGGCGTGATGCCGCGCGAAAAGGCCGAAGGCGACGCGGTCGAGCTTTATCACCGCATGCGCCTGCCCAACCCCGAAGACATCGGCTTTCGCTATCCGCATCAGGTGTCGGGCGGGCAATTGCAGCGGGCCATGACCGCCATGGCCATGGCCTGCAGGCCTGACCTGATCATCTTTGACGAGCCGACGACGGCCTTGGATGTGACCACTCAGATCGAGGTGCTGGCCGCGATCCGCGATATCGTCCGGCAGTTCGGAACGGCGGCGATCTACATCACGCATGACCTTGCCGTGGTGGCTCAGATGGCCGACCGCATCAAGGTGCTGTTGCGTGGCGACGAGGTAGAGGAAGCCGATACCCGATCGATGCTGACCGCCCCGCGCGAGGAATACACCAAGAGCCTCTGGGCCGTGCGCAGCTTTTCCCGGGCCGAACAGCCGCCTGCCACCGGCACGCCGGTCGTGTCGGTGCGCAATGTGACGGCGGCCTATGGCGCGGTTGATGTGCTGAGGGATGTCAGCTTCGACATCCACGCCCGCCGCACCGTGGCTGTCGTGGGCGAAAGCGGGTCGGGCAAATCCACGACGGCGCGGGTGATCACGGGGCTTTTGCCGCCGCGCAAGGGCCAGGTCCTGTTCAACGGCAAACCCTTGCCGCCCAGCTTCAAGTCCCGCTCGCGCGAAGAGTTGCGGCAATGCCAGATGATCTACCAGATGGCCGACACCGCGCTGAACCCCAAGCTGCGCCTGCGCGAACTGATCGGACGCCCGGCCGAGATGTATCTGGGCCTAAAGGGCCGCGCGCTGGAAACCCGCATCCGCGACCTTCTGGCGTTGATCGAATTGGAGCCGGACAAATACATCGACCGCCTGCCGAGCGAGCTTTCGGGCGGGCAGAAGCAGCGCATCGGCATCGCCCGCGCCCTTGCCGCCGAGCCGCAGCTGATCATCTGCGACGAGGTGACGAGCGCGCTTGACCAGATCGTGCAGGAAGGCATCCTGAAGCTGCTGGACCGCCTGCAGGGCGAATTGAACCTAGCCTACATGTTCATCACCCACGACCTCGCCACGGTGAAGTCCATCGCCGACGAGGTGGTGGTCATGCAGCGCGGCGTCGTGGTCGAACGCGGACCAAAGGCCGGGCTTTTTTCCGAGCCAAAAGAGGAATACACAAACCTCCTCCTCTCCTCCGTCCCCGAAATGGACCCGGACTGGCTGAACCAGCTGCTGGCCGCGCGGGGGGGCAAGGCGCAACAGAGCTGACGCGCGCAGTCTTCTGCGCATCTGGCCATCCTGCGTGGCAGTGATGTTGTGCGGGTGACCAAACATGCGGGTTCTTGTCGTTCATCAAGTGATGAATGGCTTAGGTCGGACGTCGTTGTGGTGTACGGGATTTTCGGTCTGTGGACAGGGACCCAAGAACGGTGCCGCCAATTGCGATCAAGGTCGATCCGCACGATCCGACGTGCCGAACTGTCAAAGGCGGCGTCCGAGGCTGTGGTGCTCTTTCGTAGCCCTCAAAGACATTCCAAAGCCCCTGCCGCGCTTGCAGGTCAACCGTCGCCCTGCAATCGCGCAGCCTTTGCGATAGCCGCACCGATTTGCCTGGCAGCAGATTGCGGGTTCCTGTGGTGATCAGGACGGACGCAAAGCTGGGGTCGCAGGCGCTGTTGATTAGCGAAATCACCAGAAAATCGACCTTGTTCGCCCAGGCATGATGGCCTGCCGCAGAATGCCAGTTGCGCCGCGCAGGTGCGGGGGGCGCGCAATCCGATCAGTCCCGGGGCTAGACCTTTTGACCGAGAAAACTCTGGATCTCATCGCTTGGACCAAAGAAAGGCGGCATGATTGGCATCCTGATCAGAATTTGCCATCCGGGCGAAAGGAATAAGCTTGCCCTTGGAATGAATCCTGACCGGTGGTCAAGAATTACCTGAAAACTGAGCCGCGGCTTGCGCCTTGATCCAGTCGGCGAACACTTGCCGGAACGGATGCGCCGGTCGGGTCTGGGGTTCCAGCAGATAGAAAGCCTCGTCGATGGGCACTTTCAGGGCGAAAGGTGCAATCAGGCGACCTGACGCCAGATCGTCCGCCGCCAGAGAACTGCGCCCCAAGGCGATGCCACCACCCATCGCCGCGATGCGGAACGCGGTCAGCGAGGTGTCAAGATGCAGGCCCTGCCCCGGATCGACGCCACGCGCCCCGGCCGCACTCAGCCAGACGCCCCAGCCTTCTTGATAGCCCATCACATGCAATAGACGGTGGCCACGCAGATCGTCCGGGCCCAGCAAATCCTTGCGTCCGACAAAATCGGGGGCGCACAGCGGGGTGATCGTGTCCCGCGTCAGGCGGGTGCGGGAAAAGCCCGGCCAATCGCCGGTGCCATACTGGATGTCCAGATCGAAGGCATCCTTGTCGAACGGGTCGTTCCAGACGCTGGAAATCACCCGAACCTGAACCTGCGGATGCGCATCCAGAAAGCCGGGCAGCCGCGAGGACAGCCAGTTGACCGCGAAGGACACGGCGCAGCGCAGGGTCAGAACCTGACTGCGCCGCCGCCCGAACACCTCACGCGTGCCCTGCGCCAGTCGTTCAAGCGCGTCCTGAACCTTGGGCAGATAGGCCTCGCCGGATTTCGTCAGCTCCAAACTGCGCGGGCGGCGGATAAACAGGGGCTGATGCAGGTGGAGTTCAAGCGCCTTCACATGCTTTGACACCGCCGCCTGGGTCAGGTTCAGCTCTGCCCCTGCGTGGGTGAAGCTGAGCGTACGGGCGGCGGCCTCGAAGGCGCGCAGCCAGGTCAGGGGGGGCAGGTCGGACGTCACGGCTACTCCCAACGCATGCATAACTGTTTGTAGGGGCATTACCCCGCAATTCGTCGTTTGACGCAAGCCCCCCAACAGCCTGATGTGCATCAACCCAGCGGAGCACAGCATGTTTTCCTTCCAACCCAACACGCGCATCAGACCTTCCCCGTTTTTCGAGTCTGCCGTTGCGGAAGGGATGAAAACTGCGAACGTCTACAACCGCATGATCATGCCCACCACCTTTGGCGATCCCGAAGGCGAATACTGGCGGCTGATGAACGGCGTGTCGCAATGGGATGTGGGCGTTGAACGGCAGGTGCAGTTGAAGGGGCCGGATGCGGCCCGACTGGCGCAGATACTGGCCGTGCGGGACCTGTCGAACTGCAAGGTCGGTCAGGGCAAGTATGTGGCGATCTGCGATCACCGGGGGACGATCTTCAACGACCCGATCCTGCTCAAACTGGCTGACGATCTGTTCTGGCTGTCCATCGCCGACAGCGACGTGGAGTTGTGGGCGCGGGCGATCGCTGCCGAGCGTGGGTTGAACGTCGAGATTTGCGAACCCGACGTCTCGCCCATGGCCCTGCAAGGCCCCAAGGCAGAGGATGTGGTGGCCCATGTGCTGGGCGACTGGGTGCGGGGGCTGAAGTACTTCTGGTTCAAGGAAACCGAGGTCGACGGCATTCCAGTGGCCGTTCTACGGTCAGGCTGGTCGAAACAGGGCGGGTTCGAGATTTACCTCAAGGACGGGACCAAAGGCACGCAGCTTTGGAACATCTTCAAGGAGGCGGGCCAGCCCTGGGGCATCGGCCCGGGCGCGCCTGCGACGCCCGAACGGGTGGAAAGTGGCCTCGTGTCGGTGGGCGGCGATACGGATGACGACACCAACCCCTTCGAGGTGCGGCTGGAGAAGTACATCGATCTGCACGTGCCGGACGACACCATCGGCGTGCAGGCCCTGCAGCGGATCAAGGCCGAAGGGATCAAGCGCCACCAGCTTGGCATCGTTCTGGAGGGTGACCGCCCCGCGCCCTTGGGTGTGCGGCGCGAAGATGTGATGCGCAACGGTGCCCGCATCGGCATGCTGACGAATTGTGTCTGGTCCTACCGGATGAAGGCCAACATCGGCTTTGTCCTGATCGACGCGTCGGTTCCCATTGGCGCCGAGGTCACAGTGGCCCGCGGCACCGGCGACACGCGGGGCACGCTTGTCGATATTCCATTCCTGTGATGCAGGTGCTGCTGCCCCTGATATCGGCGCATCCGCCCGCTGCATGGGGCCGCTGGCTGTTCTGGCTGGGTTTTTATGTGGCGATCCTGGTGGGCTGGGCAGGCCTGATGCAGATGTCGGCCTCACCCTTGCCCGGTGTGACTGCCGCCGACTACTGGGCCGCGCTGTGCATTTCTGCCGAAACGGCCGATCCCTTCGTGCTTTTCGCTATGTGGGGTCTGATGTCGGTTGCGATGATGCTGCCAACCTTTGTGCCCGCGGTGCGGGTCTTTGCCGAGCTTGGGTCGGTCCGGGCGACTGACGGGGCCGGCATTTCGGCGCTGGTGGTCGGATATGGCGCGGTGTGGCTGGTGTTTTCCGCACTTGCGGCAGCCCTGCAAACGGGCCTTGCCAAGGCGGGTGCGATGACCGGGGCGGGGCAGACCTTGTCGCCTTGGGTCTCGGTCGGGATTCTAGCGGCAGCCGGGGCCTATCAGTTCAGCCCGGCAAAAGAAGCCTGCCTTGCCAAGTGCCGTCATCCCCTGATGTTCTTCATGCAGCATTGGGCACCCGGCATGAAGCCCGCCTTCGGGATGGGCGCGCGGCTGGGGGTCTGGTGCGTCGGATGCTGCTGGCTTTTGATGCTGCTGGGCCTGATCGGCGGGGCGATGAACCTTTTGTGGATGGGGGCCGCCACCCTGTTCATGGTCTTGGAAAAACTGCCTGAAATCGGGCGCTACCTTACCCAACCGCTTGGAGGCGTGCTGTTGATCGGCGCCGCCGTCCAAGTCGTCTCTGTTTTCTCATCGGGGGGATGAAAATGTCGAAGGTCGTGCCGGAATGGCGCCTGAAAGGCGAGTTGATCCTGAACTGCAATTGCTCGGTATTTTGTCCCTGCGTGGTCAGCTTGGGCAAGCACCCCCCGACGGAAGGCTACTGTCAGGCGTGGATGGGCGTGCGGATCGATAAGGGGCATTTCGACTGCGAGAACCTCGGCGGTCTGAAAATCGGCATGGTCCTCGACATTCCGGGCAACATGGGGCGTGACAACTGGAAAGCCGCTGCCTACTTTGACGAACGCGCCAGCGAGAAGGCCTATGACGGCCTGCATGCGATCTTCTCGGGCAAGGCGCGCGGGACGACGGGCCTGTTCTCGATGCTGGTGTCCGAGTTTCTGGGTGCACAGCGCGCGCCGGTGGTTTTTGAGACCGAAGGCCGCAAGCGCCGCCTGATGGTGGGCAAGTTCATTCAGGGTGAGGTCGAGCCGATTGGTGGCCCAGATGCGGAAAAGGAAGTCATGGTGACCAATACCGGCTACTGGTTGGGCCCCGACATCACCATCGCCACCGCCACCAAGGGCAAGGTTCGCGCCCATGGCCGGGTCTGGGATTTCGACGGGCGTTCCGCCGAGATCTGCCAGATCGACTGGCACGGGCCGAACTGACCATGCGCGCACATTTTGAATCTGAGCCAAAGGGCCTTGCAAACCATGTGGCGCTGTCACCGCTGTCGTTCCTGCAGCGCGCGGCAACCGTCTATGCGGACCTTCCCGCAACCAGCTTCGCCGGGCAGACCCGCAGTTGGGCGGATGTCGCAAGCCGGGTCGGGTCCGTCGCAGCGGGTCTGGCAGCCCATGGGATCGGTCTGGGCGACACGGTCTCGGTCCTGTCGCCAAACCGGCCTGAGATGTTCGAACTGCACTATGCTGTCCCGATGGCAGGGGGCGTTTTGAACGCGATCAACACGCGGTTGGAGCCTGAAACCATCGCCTATATCCTGGCCCATTCGAACAGTGGTCTGGTTCTGGCCGACACGACCCTGGCGCCGCTGTTGCGCGCAGCCTTTGCGGTGATGGGACGGGCGCTGCCGGTCATCGACATCGGCGCGGACGCGGGGTTTGCCGAGGCGCGCTATGAGGATCTGTTGGCGACCGATCCGATGGACTGGGCGCTGCCGGCAGACGAATGGCAGGCGATCACGCTGAACTACACCTCGGGCACCTCGGGGCGGCCAAAGGGCGTGATCTACCACCATCGCGGAGCGTATCTGATGGCGATGGGCACGGTTGCAGGCTGGTCCGTGCCCGCGCGGCCGACCTATCTGTCGGTCGTGCCGATGTTCCACTGCAACGGCTGGAACCACCCCTGGGCGATGGCGATCGTTGGGGGGCATATGGTGTTTGCCGCCGACATGGCCCCGCAAACCCTGCTGCGGACAATGATAGCGCATGGCGTCACGCATCTGGGTGCAGCACCGGTCATCTTGCAGATGATGTGCGAAACCCCCGGCGCACAGCCGTTCTCGCCCCCGGTCAAGGTGCTGACCGCAGGCGCGCCGCCGCCGCCCGCTGTGTTGGAAAAGGCTGCAGCCCTGGGGCTTGAGGTGATGCAGGTCTACGGGCTGACCGAAACCTACGACCATATCTCGCAGTGCCTGTGGCGGGATGACTGGGCCGATCTTGGCCCGACCGAACAGGCCGCCAAACAGGCGATGCAGGGCGTGGCCTTTCCGATGCTTGAAAGCCTTCGCGTGGTGGACCGTGAAACGGGCCGCGACGTGCCCGCCGACGGGCTGACGCAAGGAGAGATCGCCATTCGCGGCAATACCGTGATGAAGGGGTATTACAAGGACCCCGCCGCAACCGAAGCTGCGTTTCAGGGCGGTTGGTTCTGGTCCGGCGATGCGGCGGTCGTGCATCCCGACGGCTATGTCCAGATCCGCGACCGGTTGAAGGATGTGATCATCTCGGGTGGCGAGAATGTCTCCTCGGTCGAGGTCGAGGCAGTGCTTTACCGCCACCCCGCGATTTTGGCCGCCGCCGTGGTGGCCCGCCCGCATGACCGCTGGGGCGAGGCACCTTGCGCCTTTGTCGAACTTCGCGCAGGCTCTGATGCAACCGAGGCTGAAGTGATCGCGTTCTGCCGCGGTCATCTCGCTGGCTTCAAGACCCCGAAATCTGTGGTGTTTCAAGAGCTTCCAAAGACCGCCACCGGCAAGATCCAGAAATTCATCCTGCGGGACCGCGCCCGGACGCTCGGCCCTGTCGCGTGACCCCAAGACAAGGAGAGACCCATGACGTTCAAGGCATTGCTCGTTGAAAAAGACGCCGAAGGCATCACTCATGCCGCCGTAAAGGCCCTGACGACGGCGGACCTGCCTGCGGGCGAGGTTCTGGTTGCAGTCGAATACTCGACCGTCAACTACAAGGATGGTCTGTGCCTTGGGTCGGGGGGCGGGCTGGTGCGCACCTACCCGCATGTGCCGGGCATCGACTTTGCCGGGACCGTCGAGGCGAGCGACGATGCGCGCTATGCGCCCGGTGACAAGGTCGTGCTGACCGGCTGGCGCGTGGGCGAGGCGTATTGGGGCGGCTATGCGCAGAAGGCGCGGGTCAAGGCCGACTGGCTGGTGCCCTTGCCCGCGGGACTGACCACGCGGGCCGCGATGGCCGTGGGCACCGCGGGCCTGACGGCGATGCTGGCGATCCTGGCGCTGGAGGAGCATGGCCTGACGCCCGGTCAGGGTCCGGTTCTGGTGACCGGGGCGGCGGGCGGTGTCGGTTCGGCGGCGGTGGCCATGCTTGCGCGCCTTAGGCACGAGGTGGCGGCGGTCACGGGGCGGCCCGAAACCGCCGATTACCTGCGTGATCTTGGCGCCACCCGGATCGTTGCGCGCGAAGAGATCAACGAAACCGTAAAGCGTCCGCTGGAGGCCGAGACTTGGGCCGGCTGCGTTGATGCCGTGGGTGGGGCCATGCTGGCACGGGTGCTGGGGCAGATGAAATACGGGACTTCGGTTGCCGCCGTGGGCCTTGCGGGTGGGGCGGGGCTGCCTGCGACCGTCATCCCCTTCCTGCTGCGTGGCGTTAACCTTCTGGGCATCGACAGCGTGATGCAACCCATTGCCAACCGCCAAGCCGCTTGGGCGCGTGTCGCCACCGACATGCCGATGGACAAGCTGGAGGCGATGATCACCATGGCGACGCTTGACGATCTGCCACGTCTGGGGCGCGAGATTCTGGCCGGTCAGGTCAAGGGTCGCACCGTCATCGACCTGAACGCCTGACCTGCATCCCGAACGGAGACCCCGCATGACCATCGACCTTGGCACACTGACCTTGCCCAATCTCGCCCTCGACCTGCATGACGACGGGGTGCTGGTGGTGACGCTGAACCGCCCGGCCAAGCGCAACGCGCTGAATGCCGAAACGGTCGAGGCGCTGGTGACGCTATTCTCGGCCCTTCCGCGTGCCGGGGTGCGCGCGGTGGTGCTGGCTGCGGCGGGGGCACATTTCTGCGCCGGTCTTGATCTGGTGGAACACCATGACGCCGATCGCGGGCCTGCCGAGTTCATGCATCTGTGCCTGCGCTGGCACGAGGCGTTCAATAAGATGGAGTATGGCGGCGTGCCGATCATCGCGGCGCTGAAGGGTGCTGTGGTCGGCGGCGGCCTGGAACTGGCGAGTGCCGCCCATATCCGTGTGGCCGATGCCTCGACCTACTTCGCCTTGCCCGAAGGCCAACGCGGGCTGTTCACCGGCGGCGGGGCCACCATCCGGGTGGCGGGCCTCGTCGGCAAGGCGCGGATGATCGACATGATGCTGACGGGCCGCGTCTATCAGGGCCGAGAGGCTGTCGATGTCGGCCTCGCGCAGCACCTGGTCGAGGGATCGAGCCTTGACGCAGCCCTGGCCCTTGCCCGCAAGGCGGCCCAGAACCTGCCCCTGACCAACTTCGCCATCTGCTCGGCCATCAGCCATCTTGGCAACATGTCCGCCCTGGATGCGGCCTATGCCGAGGCGGTCATCGCCGGGGTCGTGAATACCCAGCCCGCCGCCCGGGAGCGTCTGGACGCCTTCGCCAAAGGCACAGCCGAGCGCGTGCGTCCGAACGGCTGAGGGTGGGGCGATAACCTCTCCCGGTTGTCACCCGATCTCGGAAGCAAACGATACTCTAGCAACCCCAGAGGCTATCGAGCGTGTGCCAAGCACGGCGTCCGCTTTGGTTGTGACGAAAGTGGCCTGGCGCCCAGATTCCTGCCCGGAAGAACCAGAAAGACTCTTTGAAAAAATACTGACCAATGGCGAGTTTTAAAGCACGAAAAAGTAAGAAAAGGTCCGGCGCTCAAGTCGGAGATCGCTTCATTACCTTCTGGGAGGAAGACATGTTTGCAACGCTCAGGGCAGCCTTGGTTGCCACCACCTTGCTTGTGCCGACATCTTTTGCCGTCGCCCAATCGGTTCCGGAATCCGCCGATCCGATCAAGATCACTCTGAACGACTGGACCGGTCAGTTCACCTCGGCAAGAATTGCCGGAGAACTGCTTAAGTCCATGAGCTACAATATCGAATACGTCAGTGCGGGAGCGGTGCCCAGTTCGTTGGCCTCGCCAATGGCAACCTCCACTTCCAGCCCGAGGTCTGGGACAATCTGATTGGTGACATCTATCCCACGGCCGTCGCTGCCGGTGACATCAAGATCGTCGGTGAAATCGGGCTCGATGGCTGGCAGGATTTCATGTATCCGGCCTATCTGGAAGAGAGCTGCCCAAGCCTTCCCAGCTACACCGCCCTTTGGGATTGCGCCCAGCTTTTTGCAACGCCCGAGACCTTTCCGAACGGGCGCCTGATTGCCTATCCGGCCGACTGGGGCACGTTTGACGCTGACCTGATCAAGGCGATCGGTGCACCGATCACAGCAATACCGGGCGGCAGCGAAGGCGCACTGATGGCCGAGTTTCAGGCGACCTATGCTGCCAAGCAACCTATAGTGATGCGGTGGTGGGCTCCGCACTGGATCTTTGCCGAACACGACCTCAAGTGGATTGAATGGGGGGCTGAGGGACATCCTGCGCCGATGCGGCCGAAGCCGCAAACCAGACCAAGGACACCGCATGTGGCTTTGTTCAGCCGAAGGTCCTGAAGGTTGTCTGGGGCGGGTTCGAAGGAAAATGGCCAGCCGCCTACAAGTTGCTGACCGCCATGACGATCACCAACAAGGACCAGAACGCCATGATCCTTGAGATCGACCAGAAGGGTCGTGATCTGGATGAAGTGGTGGCGGAATGAATTGCAAACAACGACGCCACCTGGAAGCCCTGGGTTGAGCAGGCCATGCAATAGGTCGAACTGGCCTGATCCTGCCGGTCGGGGCCGTGCGTCTGGCACGGCTTCGACCGACCTTTCCAGAAGGCGGTTCTCCATGGCTGGCAATGCCTGTCAAGCCTCGCGCCGTAGGTCCCCCGGGAGTTCACGATGAAGTCAACAAATGCTGACCTTGGCCCGGTCCGGCTGTCCTGCCGGAATGTCTGGAAGGTCTATGGACCAGCGCCGGATCGTTTCTTCACGCCCGCATCGGCAGAAACGGGCGATCCTGCGGCAAAGGCCGCCGAGATCCGCGCCAAAGGCCACATCGTCGCCAATTCTGCTGTCAGCTTTGACGTCCACGAGGGTGAGATCTTCGTCATCATGGGGCTGTCGGGTTCGGGAAAGTCGACCATCGTGCGCTGTCTTTCGCGGCTGGTGGAACCGACGGCGGGCGAGATCCTGCTGGACGGCGAAGATCTGCTGAAGAAATCCACCGCCGAACTGATCGAAATCCGTCGCCACAAGATGGGCATGGTGTTCAAGAGCTTCGGCCTCATGCCGCATGTGAACGTGATCGACAACATCGCCTTTCCGCTGAAGCTGCAGGGGCTGGGCGAGGCTGAACGCCATGCCCGCGCGGCACGGGTCATCGAACTTGTGGGCCTGAAGGGGCGCGAGCGCAACTTTCCGAACGAGTTGTCAGGTGGGCAACAGCAGCGTTTCGGCATCGCCCGGTCGCTGGCGGTTGAGCCTGATGTCTGGTTTCTGGACGAGCCCTTCTCGGCGCTTGATCCCCTGATCCGCAAGCAGATGCAGGACGAATTCCTGCGCATCCAGGCGCAGTTGCGCAAGTCCATCGTCTTCATCACCCATGATTTCCAGGAGGCGCTCCGGATCGCCGACCGCATGGCGATCATGCGCGACGGTGCCGTGGTGCAGATCGGGCGGCCCATCGACCTGATCCTCCACCCCGCGGACGACTACATCCGTGCCTTCACACAGGATGTGCCGTGGGAAAGCATCCTGCGGGCCATCGACATTATGGAGCCGGCAGCCGGGCCCGCGGAGGGTCTACGGCGTGTGGCCGAAGATGCCCCTGTCGCAAATCTGCTGCCCGATCTGGCCGGTGCAGCGGGCGTGGTTGTGGAAGGCCCTGACGGTGCAGTTTTGGGGATCGCAACTGCCCGGGGCCTCGCTGCATCGCTGGCCCTTGGCTGCGTGCCCACCCATCCCTCGGGCGGCGCATGAGGCGGATGATGGCCCAGTTTGCCCGCAACACAAACCTGAGAGGTGGCTGCGGAAATCTGAACAGCCGGGATGAGTGGATTTTCCAAGCAATGGCGGCATGATGCTGCAAGCTAGGAGAAGACCATGGCAAGACGACCACGCCGGAACCACAGTCCGGCATTCAAGGCGAAAGTGGCGGT
>JANNPZ010000065.1:0-16955 GCA_031400505.1 Paracoccaceae bacterium
CGATTGTGAGGTGGCGGTGCTGTTCATTGAGACCTCGGGCTGCCTGCCGATGTGCGGGCATGGCACCATCGGCACCATCACCATGGCGATCGAGAACGGGCTGATCGTGCCGCGCGTCCCGGGCCGGCTGTCCATCGACACGCCGGCGGGCAAGGTGGATGTGACCTATGTTCAGGACGGCCGCTTTGTCGAAGAGGTGCGCCTGACCAATGTGCCGGGCTACCTGCACGCCGAAGGGCTGACCGTGACAGTCGACGGCTTTGGCGAGGTTGTGGTCGATGTGGCCTATGGCGGGAACTTCTATGCCATCGTCGAGCCGCAGAAGACCTACCGCGACATGGCCGATTTCTCGGCAGGCGAGTTGATCGGCCTGTCCCCCCGGTTGCGCACAGCGCTGAACGCGAAGTATGCGTTCATCCACCCCGAACACCCCGCTATCAACGGGCTAAGCCATATCCTGTGGACTGGTGCCGCGACCGTGCCGGGTGCCAATGCCCGCAATGCGGTGTTCTACGGCGACAAGGCCATCGACCGCAGCCCGTGCGGTACCGGCACCTCGGCCCGAATGGCGCAACTTGCGGAAAAGGGGAAGCTGCGCGTCGGAGATACATTTGTGCACGAATCCATTATCGGATCGCTGTTCAAAGGCCGGATCGAGGCGGCGGCGCAGGTCGCGGGCCGCCCCGCGATCATCCCTTCGGTTGCGGGGTGGGCGCGGATGACCGGATACAACACGATCTTCATCGACGACCGTGATCCCTTTGCGCATGGATTTGTCGTCAAATAGGCCGCTTGCAACGGAGCCCGAACGCGGCGATCCGAACCTCGAGATGCCCCCAGGGTCACGCCCGGTCGCGCTGCGCCACTCTCAAAGCGCAATGTCAATCGCCATGCAAATTGGCCCCTTTGAAGACGTCCAGGGTCAGGTGCGGCCAATGAACCCTGACCTCTTTGCCGGGTCCTTGCCGGTCATCAGCTTTGCCCGGCGTCCTGCCAACACCACCACGAAACAGCAGGGTCACGAGCCGCGGGACGTGGGGGCCGCTTGCGGCACGGCAGAACCGTCGCGCAGTTGCGCTGATGCCTTGCGGCTTTGGATCTGCCGGCGGACGAAGGCCGCGATAAACGCGATCGTCAGGATCAGAACGATGGTGGGCGCAGGCGCGCTGTCGATGAAAAAGCTGGCATATGTGCCGGTGATCATCGCACCCATGCAGACCAGCACCGACACCCACAGCATGGTCGCAAATCGGCGCACCAGCAGAAAGGCGATGGCGCCCGGCGCGATCAGCAAGGCCACAGCCAGGATCAGCCCTGCCGCCGTCAGCGTGGCCACGATGGTCAACGAAATCAGCGCGAGCAAGCCATAGTGCAGCGCCCCCACCCACAGCCCCGAGGCCCGTGCCTGGGCGGGGTCAAAGCTGTGCAAAAGCCAGTCTTTCCATTTCAGCCCCAACACCAGGGCTACAAGGGCCGAGATCACGCCCGCTTGCAAAAGTTCGGTTGCATCGACACCCAGCATGTTGCCGAACAGGATGTGGTCAAGATGCACATCAGGCTTGACCGCGACGAACATCACGATGCCAAGCCCGAACATGCCGGAAAACACCACGCCCATCACCGTGTCCTGCTTGACGCGGCTGTTGCCTGCCAGAAATCCGGTGGCCAGTGCTGTGAACATGCCTGCGGCGAAGGCGCCGACGATCAAGGGGGCACCCACGACATAAGCCAGCACGATGCCTGGCAGGATGGCGTGGCTGATCGCATCGCCCATCAGTGCCCAGCCTTTCAGCACCAGAAAGCACGACAACAGCGCCGTCGGCACCGCTACGATCACCGAAATCAGGAAAGCGTTCTGCATGAACGGAAACCGGAACGGCATCAGCAGGGTGTCAGGATCGATCATGTTCGCGCCTCCGGTCCGTCGCGCAACGCCCGCGCCGACTTGCGCCGGGCGGCCAGAAGCCCGTGTTTTGGGGCAAGCAGAAACACCACAAGAAAGATCAGCGTCTGCAAAGTGACGATGATGCCGCCGGTCGCGCCATCAAGGAAATAGCTTGCATAAGTGCCAACAAAGCTGGTGGTGGTGCCGATGGCGATGGATGTCAGGATCAGCCGTGGGAAGCGGTCGCACAGCAGATAGGCGGTGGCCCCCGGCGTCACCACCATGGCGATCACCAGAAATGCCCCCACTGTCTGCATGGCTGCCACGACCGACGCCGACAAAAGCACAAAGAACACCGCCTTCAACAGGCCAGGCCGCAGGCCGATGGTGCGGGCATGGTTTTCATCAAAGAACGTCACCATCAGGTCCTTCCACTTGGCGGTCAGCACCACCAGCGACACCAGCCCGATGACCGCCAATTGCGCCGTATCCTCGGGCGTGATGGCAAGGATGTTGCCCATGGTTATGGTCATGATGTCGATCGACACCGGGCTTACGGACACCATGAACAGGCCAAGCCCGAAGAACGAGGTAAAGATCAGCCCGATGATCACATCGACCTTAAGCCCCGACCGCTCTGACAGGAAAAGCATCGCCGCTGCCGCGAGGCCGCCGGACACAAATGCGCCAAGGGCAAAGGGCAGGCCCAGCATATAGGCCCCCGCCACCCCCGGCACCACGGCGTGAGACAGCGCATCACCGATCAGAGACCAGCCTTTCAGCATAAGGTAGGACGACAAGAAGGCACAGACCCCGCCCACGAGCGCTGACACCCTCATCGCGTTGGTCATGTAGCCATAGCCAAAGGGCTCCAGCAGGGTGGCGATCATGGGGCGGCGTCCACCTTTTGCGTCTTGTTGCCGTATTGCACGAAGGGGCGTTCGTCATCGGTCATGATGGTAATGCTGCGGGCATCGGCATCATCGTGCAGCGCGTCGCCGCCAAGGGTGAAATGGCGCAGCACACCGCCAAAGGCCGCCTCCAGGTTGGCGCGGGTAAAGGTGGTCTCGGTCGGCCCGTAGGCCAGCACGGTGCCCTTGACCAGCACGGTGCGGTCGCAGAACTCTGGCACGGACCCAAGGTTGTGGGTCGATACCAGCATGACCCGGCTTTCGGCGCGCAATTCGCGCAACAGGGCCACGATCTGTTCTTCGGTGCGCACATCGACGCCGGTAAAGGGTTCGTCGAGCAGGATCACCTGCCCGTCCTGGGCCAGGGATCGCGCAAGAAACACCCGCTTGCGCTGGCCGCCCGACAACTCGCCAATCTGGCGATGGCGAAAGTCGGCCATGTTGACCCGCGCCAGCGCCTGATCCACCGCTGCTTTGTCGGTGGCCGAGGGGCGGCGCAGAAAGCCCATGTGGCCATAGCGACCCATCATTACCACATCTTCGACCAGCACGGGAAAGGCCCAGTCCACCTCTTCGGCTTGTGGCACATAGGCCACAAGGTTGCGCCTGAGCGCCTCTCGCACGGGCAGGCCAAGGATGCGGATCTCGCCCTTGGCAGCCGCGACAAAACCCATGATCGCCTTGAACAGGGTGGATTTCCCCGCGCCGTTCACCCCCACCAGGGCCGTCACCGTACCGCGCGGAATGGAAAAACTGGCGTTCCACAGCGCGGTGTGGCCGTTGCGGTAGGTTACGGTCACATCGCGGGCAGTGATGCCTGCAGTGGTGTGCGTCTGTTCGGGGTCTTGGCCATCCATCTTCAACGGGCTTTCTGTGGCAAGCGGCAAGGCCGAATAAAACCAGTCTGCTGCTGCGACCGGGGTTGCAAGACCAACTGGTGCGACAAGCGGCGCATCACTTGACGGCGGCAGTCAGGCCGGCGGCGACGGTTTCAGTGGTGACACGCAACAGGTCCAGATAGGTGGGGACCGGGCCACCTGGTTCGCTCAGGCTGTCTACATAAAGGACGCCCCCATAGGCCGCGCCGGTTTCGCGCGCCACCTGTTCGGCGGGTGCGGTGTTGACGGTGCTTTCGCAGAACACCACCGGAATGGCGTTTTCCCGGACCCCGTCGATCACCGAACGCACCTGCTGCGGCGTGCCCATCTGGTCGGCGTTCATTTGCCACAGGTACAGCTCTTTCATGCCCAGATCGCGGGCCAGATAACTGAACGCGCCTTCACAGGTGACAAGCCAGCGCTTGTCTTCGGGCACAGCCGCAATCGCCACCTTCAGGGGTTCGACTGCGGCCCGCACCTTGTCCTTGTAGGCGGCGGCATTGGCGGCATAGACGGCGGCATTGGCCGGGTCTTGGGCGGCAAAGGCGGCCTCGATGTTGTCCACATAGATCAGCGCGTTCTCCAGCCCCATCCAGGCATGCGGGTTCGGCTTGCCCTCGTACGACCCCGAAGCAATCGGAATAGGCGTGATCCCGTCCGTCAGTGTGGCCGAGGGGATATCGCCGAGGTTCGTCAGGAACTGTTCGAACCACAGTTCCAGGTTCATGCCATTCCACAGGATAAGATCGGCACCCGACGCGCGCACGATGTCTTGCGGGGTGGGTTCATAGCCGTGAATCTCGGCCCCTGGCTTGGTGACCGACACCACATCCGCCGCACCGCCTGCCACATTTGCGGCCATGTCGGCGATGACGGTAAAAGTGGTAACCACGGTCATGCGGTCATCCGCCATGGCCGCAAAGGCCAGACCTGCAACGCCGAAGACAAGACTTGTGGAACGAAGCAGCAAGGACGGCATGGGGCACCTTTGGTTGAGGGCTTGGCAAAGGTGTAAATGCAAATCAGTCGCAGAGTCAATACAAATGCGAGAGATTCTCAAAAACACTTGCCTTTCTCACCGCTTTGCGCGATTGAAAGGGTATGAGCGACCTGCCCGACATCACCATCTGCGACGATCTGATCCGCGAGGCGGGCTTGCGCATCACGCGCCAGCGCCAGACCATCGTGCGCATCCTGATCGAGGCGGACGACCATCCCGATGCCGATCAGGTGCTGACCCGCGCACGCGCGCTTGACGCCAGCATCAGCCAGGCCACCACCTATCGCACGCTGTCTGCGCTGTCGGAAAAGGGGCTGGTGCGCACCCATACTTTCGACAGCAGTGCCGCCCGGTTCGAACTGGCCGCCCGCCCGCATCATGACCACCTGATCGACGTCGAAACCGGGCGGATCGTCGAATTCGTCTCGGCCGAGATCGAGCGGTTGCAAAAGGAAATTGCAGCCGCGCATGGGTATGTGATCATCGCCCATCGGCTGGAACTTTTCTGCCGCAAGGTGGGGTGACGGGGCGGTATTCTCGGGCCGCTTGCCTCGGTGCGGTTTTCTGGCCTGTGCCGCAAGGGCGGTCGGCCCGTGCCAGCCGTCTTCCACGCCGGGCAGGGGGCGTGCGGCATTCGCCGCCATGACAGGCGCAAACGGCGTAGCCTCGCTCAACGCTCGGGGGGACTGTGCCAAGGTGACCATCCCCACGGGAACCAGCGCAGCCCCAGACCACTGCCCGGGATCAAAGTCGCGCAAGGGCGCATCAGGCGTCGCGCAATTCGAAGTTGCACGACCCGGGCCGGGCCGGAAAGTGAAAGGGGCGCCGACAAGGCGCCCCTATTTATTGCTGAAGCGCCGATTACTCGGCGGGAACCATGTTGCCTGCGGACGGCGCATCCGGACGCTTGCCCTTGGCTGTATCCGTCGGGTTCGTGCGGATGGCGCTGCGATCAACCGAGGCGCGCTCGGCCACGATGCGTTCGATCAGCCCCTCTGCCCGCTCGACAGAGCCAAGCAGTGCCAGAAGGGCACCCTTTTCGCCTGCCGCGATATCGCGGTTCTGCAACGCTTGCCAACGCAGCTCTTCGAACCCCGGAACAACGCTGTGGCCAGCCGGAAGACGTGGCTGCAAGGCCGGATCAAGGATCACGAGGTTCATCGAATGATCCAGACGTTCCAGCCCCTGACCAAGAACCGTCCGCGCGGTGGCCGAGAACGGCTCGCGTTGCACCCGGCGGGCGATCTGATAGAGCGCTTCCGACAGGGCCGAGGTAAAGTCCACCTCTTCGATCAGCGATGCAACGAGGTCGAGTTGATCGCGTGACAGACCGTCCTGGAACAGTTGCGCCTGGAATGCGCGGATCTCGCGGCTCAGGATATCTGTGGCGGCGCGGTGTTCGCCCGGGTCTTTGGGCGCGCCGGGCTTGCCCCGCGCGATGTCAAGGAACACGGCACCGGCCTGAAGGTGCCGCGCCGCCTCTTGCTGGACGGCAGGAAGCGCCCCGTTGAAGTCGGCCACCAGTTTCTTGTCAAGGAAGCGCGGGACCGAATAATCCTCGACATCCTCGTCCGAGCTGTGGCCGACGCGGGCCAGAACCCGTTCGAACACGTTGACGAAGGGGAACAGGATCATGACGTTGAAGATGTTGAACACGATCGAGAACACGCCGATGGCGATCGGAACGCCCGGGAACGTTTCCTGCCCTTCGACAAGCACCGCTGCGCCGGGATCAATGCCCCAGGCGGCAAGGCCCGCTTTCAGCAGCCAGATCGCCGGGAAGAACAGCGACAGCACCACAGCAACCCCGATGAAGTTGAAGCTGATATGGGCATAGGCGGTGCGCTTGGCGTTCTTGGACAGGTTAAGCGAGGCCATCCACGAGGTGATCGTGGTGCCCAGATCGGCGCCGACAGCAAAGGCGACGGCGGTTTCCCAGGTCAGGATGCCGGATGCGCCCAGGCCCATCACGATACCGATGGTGGCCGAAGACGAGTGGATCAGCGCGGTGATCAGCGCCGCAAGCAGCACGCACAGGATCACGCCGCCAAAGGTGCTTGCATCCAGCGACTGGATCACGTCCAGCACTTCGGGCATCTTGCGCAGCGGCTTCAGACCACCGGTCATCAGGTTCAGACCGTAGAAGATCAGCGAAAAGCCCATCGCTGCGAGCGAGATATTCCGCAGCCGGTCGGCCTTCGCAAAACAGTAGATCGTCGCAAAAATCCCGCCAAACAGCAGGCCCAGCGGACCCAGCGGCAAGGCGATCAGGCCGTTGCCAAGCGTTGTGCCGACGTTGGCCCCCATGATGACCGAGATGGCCGAACGCAGACCCAGAACGCCCGCGTTCACCAGACCCACCGTCATAACGGTCATCGCAGTCGAAGACTGGATGATGCCGGTGATCAGAGTACCGGCGATCACGCCCTTGATCGGGGTTCCGGCCATCTTGGCCAGAAACTCGCGCATTTTGTTGACCGAAAGGGCCTGGATACCGCTTGCCATGAACTCGAGACCCAGCAGAAAGATGCCAAGCCCCCCGATCACGGGAACGATGATCTCTTTGAAAACATCAACTTCCATGGTGTCACCTTTGATTGGCGCTGCACGCCGTTTCAGGGTTGGGCGATGGGCGCTGTGCGCCGTTTCAGGATTGCGGTTTGAAGGCAGCCGTCCAGTAAGCCTCGATGTCTGTCACAACATCGGAAGAAAGGGCGACGTAGCCCAATGCATCGGCAACGCGCGGGGCTTCGGCGTAGAAGTAGCGAAAGAAACCCAGCGCCCGGTCAGAACCGGTGTTGCGCATGACGATGAAGACAGTCGCAGTCATCGGCCAGTCGCCGGTTGCACCCGCCGGTTGGGCTACAATGCCGTCTGCCGATGTCCAGGTGCCACCCGCGAGCGCCGCGCGGATGCTGTTCGGGTTCGCCGCGACCGTTTCGCCTGCCGCGTTCACCAGTTGCAGAACTGCCAGACCTGACCGGGTGGCCTGCCCGAGTTCGGCATAGCCGATGGCCCCTGGCGTCGCCTGAACCGCCTCGATCACGCCCCGGTTGCCCTGCGCGCCTTCTCCTGCAGGCCAGGTCAGACTTGCCGCCTGCCCGGCGGTCCAGTCAGCACTGCGTGCCAGGTAGCCGGTGAAGGTCCATGTTGTGCCCGATCCGTCGCTGCGATGACGCACCGCAATCGGCAGGTCAGGCAGCGTGGCGGCCGGGTTCAGCGCAAGGATTGCCGGGTCGGTCCATGTGGTGATCTGACCGTTGAAGATGTCGGTCAGAACTTCGGCATCAAGCACAAGAGGTTGCGTGCCGGTCTCGATATTTGCCATCACCACCACAGCGCCATTGATCAGCGGAAACTGCACCAGCCCGTCGGCGGTAAGCTGTTCGGCCGGAACGGGCACTTCGGTGGCGGCAAATGTTACGTTGGGATCGGCCAGCCGCACCAGACCGCCGACCGATCCGACCGGATCATAATCCAGCGCCGTGGCACCCGCTGTCCAGTCGTTGCTGGTGCCTTCCTGCCGCGCTACGTCGACACGGTCTGCCGCCAGATAACCCTGATAGGCCGTCGAGACGCGCTGAAGGATCGGGTTTACCAGTGTCGATCCGGCCGCAGACAAACGGCCTTCGGTGTTGCTGCCGGCCGCGCCGTAAACGACCAGTCCGATCCCGAGGAATACAACGGATGCGACAGCAATCCGACGCCCTAGGCTCCAAGGTTTGGTGATGACAAAAACATCCGTGTTCTGTTGATCAAGCATGCAGCGACCCTCCGAACAAATGAAGCCTTTAGACTGGCAATACTTTCTCGCTACTGCCAGAGTCTAACATCGCCATGACAAAAAGGGCCTGAAAGCGGGAGTCCGGACATCGCTTTGACGATCGGGTCGTGCAAACGAAGATCTTCATAAAATCGCAGTCTCGGTGACTTCCTGCTGTCATGCCTTTGTCTTCGTTCGGGGTTCTGCTGCATCCCGAAAACCCGCAAATGGAGACTGTCATGACCGATGACCGCGACGTCGCTACCAGCCTTGATGTCACCGGCTTTGTTGCCGAACTGCGCCGTTTGGCCGACGCCCTTGAACAGGCCGCCGAATTCACGATCCATGTGGACGGAGAAGATGTGACGATCCCGGAAGGCGCACAATTTTCCATCGCGCACGAACGCGAGGGCGGTGATGTCGAGCTGGAGTTTCAGGTGACATGGTCAGACGCTGCGGCGGATGATGGAACCGCAGCGGCAGAAGATCACGAAGCCAGTGTGAATGAAACCGAGGTGAATGAAACCGCGATTGACAAGACCGACACCGCAGCGGCCGAGCCTGCTTTGGACAAATCGGCAGGCGTCGTTCAGGCCTGATCAGCATCGCCGATCACGATTCTTGCGGCGGTAATGACAGCCCATGTTCCACGCCCTGGCGCGGCCAGCCAAGGCCGGGTTTAGCGTTGCAAAGCCATGCGGGCGATCCAGGCAGAAATTGCGGCCAGCGCCTCGGGTTCGTCCAGAAACGGGATATGGCCGCGATCGGGTATGTTAGCAAAAATCATGTCCGGGCGGGCATCACACATCGCCTTTGCAGTGGCGGCGCTTAGCACGTCCGAGTTTTCCCCCCGGATCAGGGCGAGAGGAAGATCATGGCACGCCTCGAACAGCGGCCACAGATCCGCCGGGGGTGCCGCCATCGCGGCCTCGAGCGACTGTCTCAGCGCCGGATCGTAGGTCAGATCGGGGCCATCCGCAGCCATGACGTAATGGCGGATCGTCTCTTCGGCCCAGCGTTGCATTGAAACCTGTGCAAATCCGGGCATGGCTTGCGCCGTCCGGTCAGCGATGTCTTCCAACGTGGGCGCGCTGGGACGTTGGCCGACATATCGCCCGATCCGCTCCAGCCCGGTGCGTTCCAGAACCGGCCCGACATCGTTCAGACATAAGCCCAGCAGGCGCGCCCGCGCCGTTGCGGCGATCACCATTCCCAGCAGGCCGCCGCGCGACGACCCGATGATCCCTGCCTGCGCCAGCCCCAGGTGATCAAGCAGCGCCAGCGCGTCCTGCGCCTCTTGTGATACGGTATATGTCGCAGCACCGGTCCAGTCCGAACCGCCGCGCCCGCGGCTGTCCAGCCGTATCAGACGGACCCCGGTCAGATGGCGTGCCAGATAGTCGAAATCACGACTGTCACGGGTAAGGCCCGCCAGTGCCAGCACGGGCAGCCCGTTGCCCTGATCCTGAAATGCAAGGCGCGCGCCATCACCGGCCTTGAATTTCAACATTGCCCAATCCCTTTTTGCGTCCTCTGGCCGGTCCGGGACGCCTAGCCGTAGGTGAAGAAACCCCGCTTTGCCTTACGTCCCAGATATCCCGCCGCCACCATCTGTTTGAGCAAGGGCGACGGGCGGTACTTCGGGTCTTCGAACCCGTTTGACAACGTTTCCATGATGTTGAGCACGACGTCCAACCCGATCAGATCACCCAGCGACAGCGGGCCCATCGGGTGATTGGCCCCGAGTTTCATCATGCTGTCAATGTCTTCGGGTGTTGCCAGACCTTCGTAGACGCAGTTCACCGCCTCGTTGATCAAGGGTGCCAAAAGGCGGTTGACGATGAAACCATAGCTGTCTTTCGAGATGCGCGGCGTCTTGCCGATGGCGCGGGTAGCCTCGAAAACCGCCTCGGCCACGGCATCCTCGGTCTGCATCGCGCGGATGATTTCGACCAGTTGCATCACTGGCACCGGGTTGAAGAAATGCATCCCGATCACGCGACCGGGATTTTGCGAAACCGCGGCAAGCTCGGTCAGCGAGATGGACGAGGTGTTCGACGCCAGGATCGCCTGCGGTCTGCACACCGCGTCAAGCTGGCGGATGAGGCCGGATTTGACGTCGAGCCGTTCGACGATCGCTTCGATCACCAGATCGCGATCGGCCATGGCGTCGAGCACTGTGGCGGGCGCTACACGGGCCAGGGCTGCCTCGGCGGCCTCTGGCGTGACCGTGCCCTTCTTGACCTGCCGCTCAAGGCTGGCGCGGATCGTAGCCATGCCCCGGTCCAGCGCAGCCTGCGCCAGATCCAGCATCACGACGGGATAGCCCGCCAGGGCAAAGACCTGGGCGATGCCGTTTCCCATGGTTCCGGCGCCGATCACGCCGACGGTTTCGATCTTCATGGCTTGCTCCAAGTGTCAGTGGGCGGTCCAGCCGCCGTCGATGGGAATGGCGGTACCGGTGATCTGGGCGGCCGCATCGGTGCACAAAAACGCCGTCAGCGCCGCCACCTGCTCGACAGTGACGAAGGCTTTGGTGGGCTGTGCCGCCAGCAGCACATCACGGATCACTTCCGCTTCGGTGATGCCGCGGGCCGTGGCAGTTTCGGGGATCTGGCGTTCGACAAGTGGCGTCAGCACATAGCCGGGGCAGACGGCATTGGCCGTGATGCCATGTTCGGCACCTTCCAGCGCCAGCGTTTTGGTCAACCCCACGACGCCGTGCTTGGCCATCACATAGGCCGATTTGTAGGGCGACGCGACCAGGCCATGCGCCGAGGCAATGGCGACCATGCGCCCCCAGCCGCGCGCCTTCATGCCGCCAAAGGTCAGCCGCGCCAGATGCCAAGCCGCTGACATGTTGATGGCAAGGATCAGGTCATACCGGTCGACAGGGAAGTCTTCGATCGGGGCCACAGTCTGGATGCCCGCATTCGGAACCACGATGTCAACCCGGCCAAACTGCGCCTCGGTCGCTGCCACCAGATCGGCGATCTGGTCGGGTTTCGACATGTCGGCGCCGTGGAAGGCGATCTCGGCCCCGGTCTGCGCGCCAAGCTCTGCGCGCGACGCCTCGATTTCGGCGGGATTGCCAAGGCCGTTCATCATCACGCCATGCCCGGCTTGTGCGAGCGCGCGGGCGATGCCCAGTCCGATGCCACTGGTCGATCCGGTCACGATGGCAATGCGTCGTTCGGTCATGGAAAATCCTTTCAGACGGTGTGGCAGGCAAACTCGGCTGCCGGAACAAAGCCTGCGACCTTGATCCGGTTGGTGTTGCGGGGTGCTTGCCGGTTGTCGGATCGCACCCCGACGACAAGACCCGACGCAACGCTTTTTCGCGCCGGACCGGCCGCAAGGTTGCGCCCGGCCCGCATCAGGCCAGAACCATCTCGGGCACGTCATCGCCCACATGCAGATGGGCTGCCGTGGCGGCCAGCACCTCGGCGATACTGACGCCCGGCGCGCGCTCGATCAGGTGCAGGCCGTCTTCCTCGGGCCGGATCACCGCCAGATCGGTCACGATCAGATCGACCCGGCGCGCGGCGGTCAGGGGCAGCGTGCAGTGCGGCACGATCTTTGACGCTCCGCGCGCGGCATGCTGCATCGCGACCACCACGCGGCGCGCGCCTGCCACCAGGTCCATTGCGCCACCCATGCCGGGTATCATCTTGCCCGGCACCTTCCAGTTGGCCAGATAGCCGCGCTCATCCACTTCCAGCCCGCCAAGCACCGTCATGTCCAGGTGTCCGCCGCGGATCAGGCCAAAGCTCATGGCGCTGTCAATCGAGGCCGCACCCGGCACAGCCGTAACGAAACCACCGCCGGCATCGGTCAGGTCCTGATCTTCCATGCCTTCGGGTGGGCGCGCCCCAAGGCCGATGATCCCGTTTTCTGCCTGAAAGAACACGGCCAGATCGGCGGACACATAATTGGCCACCATCGAGGGCAGCCCGATGCCGAGGTTCACCAGCATGCCGCTGCGGATTTCGCGGGCGACGCGGCGCGAAATGAGTTCTTTGGCGTCCATCAATTGCCTCCTCGCGCCGCGCGTTCAAGCAAATGATCGACCAGCACCCCCGGCGTTTTTACCGCGTCGGGCGGGATCATACCCACCGGCACGATAAATTCGGCCTCGGCGATCACGGTGTCGGCGGCCAAGGCCATGATCGGATTGAAGTTATGGGCGGTCAGCGAATATTCCAGATTGCCGTTGTAATCCGCCTGCCGTGCTGCGATCAGGGCAAAATCGCCCCGGATCGGGTGTTCCAGCAAAAACTGTTTGCCGTTTACCTCGATGACCTGCTTGCCGTCCTCGACCTCGGTGCCAAGACCCGTGGCTGTCAGAATGCCGCCAAGGCCCACACCGCCTGCCCGGATGCGTTCGACCAGCGTGCCCTGCGGCACCAGTTCCACGGCGATTTCGCCCGAGATCATCTTGGCCTGCGTCTCAGGGTTCAGCCCGATATGCGATGTGACCAGCCGCGCCACCGCCCTTGCCGTCACCAGCTTGCCGATCCCCACGCCGGGCTTTGCGGTATCGTTGGCCACAATCGTCAGCCCGCGCACCCCGCGCGCGACCAGCGCGTCAATCATCCGGTGCGGAGAGCCCACGCCCATGAAACCGCCAATCAGCAGGGTCGCGCCGTCTGTCACCAGTTCCGCCGCTGCATCAGCCTTCAACGCGCGCATCATGCCGCAATCCTTCCGCGTTCCATTGCAAGCGCCCGCGTTGCCCGGGCAATCACCAGTTCTTCGTCGGTGGGGATCACCATCACGGTGACCGGCGCGCCGTCCACCGAGATGACCGGGGCGTTCGTGGCATTGCGTGCGGGGTCCAGTTCAATGCCCAGCCAGCCCATGGCCTCGGCGACCTGCATCCGGATCCTGCGGGAATTTTCTCCGATGCCGCCACAGAACACCAGACCGTCAAGCCCTTGCAGCGCAGCTGCAAGGCTGCCTACTTCGCGCTGGATGCGATATACGAAATGCGCGATAGCCTCGCGCGCGCGGGGGTCGTCAGATGCTTCCAGCGTGCGCATGTCGTTCGACAGGCCAGACAGGCCCAGCAGCCCCGACTGGCGATACAGCAAATCCGAAATCGCGGTGGCGTCCATGCCTTCCTGATCCATCAGGTACAGCACGACGCCGGGGTCAAGCTGGCCGCTGCGCGTGCCCATCGGCAGCCCGTCCAGCGCCGAAAAGCCCATCGTAGAGGCGACCGAACGACCTGACTTCAGCCCGCACATCGAGGCCCCGTTGCCCAGATGCGCCACGATCACCCGGCCCGCCGCCAGATCGGGGGCCTGTTCGCGCAGCGTACCGGCGATGTAGTCGTAGGACAGGCCGTGAAAGCCATAGCGTCGCACGCCCTTGTCGTAATAGGCGCGGGGCAGGGCGAACGTGTCGTTTACAAAGGGCTGATTGCGGTGAAAGGCGGTGTCAAAGCAGGCCACTTGCACGGCATCGGGAAATGCCGCCGCCGCCGCGCGGATGCCCGAAAGGTTGTGCGGCTGATGCAGCGGCGCAAACGGCTCCAGTTTCTCGAGGCCTGCCAGCACATCCTGTAAGATCACAGCCGGGGATGTATGATGGACACCGCCGTGCACAACCCGGTGCCCCACGGCCGACACGGCCAGTCCTGGAAACAAGCCATCCAGCGCAGCCAGCACGGTGGCAAGTGCGGCAGCGTGATCGATGAAACTGGTCGCCAGACCTGCGGGCAACGGCAGCACCGTGCCTGCCGCGTCCTTCAGCCGCAATGTGCCATCGCCGCCGATCCGGTCTACTAACCCCGTTGCGATGCTGTCCAGCGCCTCGGAATAGACCCCGATCTTCAGCGAGGATGACCCTGCGTTCAGTGTCAGAATGACGCGCAGAGCGGTTTGTCCGGTCATGCCCGCCCCCGTCACTCGACTGCGGCGGCCAAGGGCGCCGACTGCGCTTGCCCGGTCATCCGCGCGTGATGCAGGGCTGCCACGGCGCAGGAGGCAAGGCGCGACATCGCGCTGTCGGACCGCGAGTTCAGGATCACCGGCACGCGCGCACCCAACACGAGCCCTGCGCCTTCGGCATGGCTCATGAAGGCCAGCTGCTTGGCCAGCATGTTGCCCGCGTCGATCCCCGGGACCACCAGCACATTTGCACGCCCAGCCACCGCCGAGGCAATGCCCTTGGTGCGCGCGGCGGCAATGTCGATCGCGTTGTCCATCGCAAGCGGCCCGTCAACCAGCCCGCCCTTGATCTGGTGGCGGTCGGCCATCTTTGACAATAGCGCCGCATCGACAGACGAGGGAATGGCCGGGTTCACCGTTTCGACCGCCGAAAGCACACCGACGCGCGGCAGATCGATCCCGATCGATATCGCAAGGTCGATGGCGTTCTGCACGATATCGACCTTGGTCGCCAGATCGGGGGCGATGTTGATGGCAGCATCGGTCACGAGAATCGGGTGATCCATCCCCGGCACGTCCATCACGAAGACATGGGTAAAGCGCCGTCCGGCCCGCAGGCCGCTGACCTTGTCGAGCATCGGGCGCAACAGGTCATCGGTGTGCAGGTGCCCCTTCATCACGGCCTGCGCCTTGCCGCTGTGGACCAGCTTGCAGGCCAGTTGTGCCGCCTTTTCATGGTCCGGTTCCGCGATCACCTCAAAACCGCTGATGTCGACGCCGATCTCATGCGCTGTTGCCGTGATCTTGGCCGGGTCGCCGATCAGGATCGGGGTGATGATGCTTTCCTGCGCGGCCCTGACCGCGCCGCCCAGCGAGTTTGCCTCTTCAGGAGCCACAACGGCGGTGATCAGTGGCGGCAAAGGGCGCGCGCGTTCCAGCAGTGCCTCGAAGTGCCGGTGACGTTGCACCACCAGACCGGGCAAACTCACATCGCTGAAGACCCGCTTTTCACGCGGTGCAGAGACCACGGCCACTCCGTCCAGTATCAAAGCGTTGTCGGAACGGCGGGTTACGCTTGTGTCCAGCGTTACCGTGCCATCGGGATGCAGGGCAGTCACGCTCACACGGGTCAACAACTCGTCACCCGCATGGGCGCGTTCGTGAAACGTCAGGCTTTGGGTGCGGTAAAGCGTGCCCGGACCCGGCAACTGCATCCCCAGAACGGCGGAAAGCAGCGACGCTACGAACATTCCCGGTGCGACGGCATCGGTTGTGGGATCGCCGTCACCATCCTCGCTCGGCAGGTGCATGGGGTTGTGGTTGCCCGATGCGGTGGCAAAGACAAAAAGATCGTCTTCGGTCACAAGGCGGGTCTGTTCCGCTGCATCGCCAACCCGCAGCGTGTCAAAGGGGCGGTTTTCGATTTTCATTCGGCGACCTCGCTTTTCTCTGGTGCGGTGCGACGCGAACGGGTGGGTACGGCCTTGGCGACGGGGTCAGCCGCATCGGCGGGCTTATCAGCGCGCAGGGGGTCGTCCACCACTGTTTCGGTGCGGCGTGGCACGCCCAACACATCGCAGAACCGGTGCAGGATGGCCAGCGTTCCGGCAGCCATCTCGTCGATTGCGCCCGGCACATAGAACACCGTCTGGATTGCAAGGTCGCGCTCTTCGGGCGAACGCAGCAGCAGCGGCAGCGTCTCGATGGCCCGCTCGTGTTCGTAACTTGCAATCAGCGTCTGACGGCTGATCATCGCGGCCCGGGCCTCGCCGCCCAGGCTGGCAAAGGGTTCATCCTCGGTCAGGACGCGGCTTGACCGTTCCAGCCGGTCGCGGCGCACGCCCTTGCGGTCATCTGCCATCAGCACCAGCATCCGGATCACCGCCTCGGGGAAACCGCCCTGTTCGATCGTCATCAGCGCGGTGGCCACTTCGGGCAGGCCGCGCAGCTCGTCCTCGCTTTTCAGGGTGCGGTGCGTCTCATGCGTGCGGCCGAAAGCGCGCGCCATGGGCGTGCCCCACATGGCGTGGAACATCAGTTCGTTGTTCATGTCGCGGGCATCGCGCATGAATTAGATCCTGTTTTCGGTCGTCTGCACCCAGAACGCTTCCATCGCAAGGAAGGGGTTGGTGGCGGCCGCCTTGTTGCGGTCTGCCTTCACCTTCTGCGCCGCCGAACTCACGTTCTGCATCGCGGGGTTGCGCGATGCGACCAGGGCGCGCGTCAGCCGGTTGGGATGCATCGCGCGGCCCATCTCGGCCCCGCTTTCGGTGACCATCGCCTTGACCATCGGGCGCAGCATCGTGTCATACATCTGCGCCTGTATCTCGGCGGCGCGGGCGACGGCGGCAAAGGGGCGTTCGTCGGACACGGTGTCGTCAAGCGCACGGATGTCGTCAAAGCTGCGTTCGGCATAGCTGACCGTGAATTCCTTGCGGCCCCCGGTTTCGATCACATCCTCGATGATCATCTCATACAGCCCCGGCGCCAGTGCCTCGATTGTTTCAAGCGTCGATGCCACCTCGGCATGTTCTTTCCTCGCGATCTTGGAGGACACGAAAATGCCCAGGTGACCCACCTCTTCGTGCACCATGTAGACGATGCGCTGGCCGCGGGGCTGGATG